>JBCBRY010000004.1:0-176923 GCA_039819485.1 Bacteroidota bacterium
GAGAACACCACGTCGATAGGCCGCAGGTGGAAGCACAGCAATGTGTTCGAGCCGAGCGGTACTAATTGCCCGAAGGCTTCCGTTTTTCATTTTCCCCGCCGGGAAAGGGTGCAGCGCACCCCGCGGCCCGGCGGCCCTGCAACGGGGCACGCCCCGCCGTGCTTTCCGCTCCCACCCCCTGCCAACAAGAAAAGGCCGCATAGGCCAAGGACCTGTTGGCGGCCCTTGCGAGGGGGCCCCACCTCTTCCCTTCCCGAACAGAGCAGTTAAGCCCCTCAGCGCCGATGGTACTGGCATCCGCTGGGAGAGTAGGTCGCCGCCAACATTTTTTTCTTTTTAATAGTAAACAGGCCATTGATTAATCAATGGCCTGTTTTTTTTTGCTTTATTTTCGATATCTTTTTAAGTTTTAGGGTTGGAACGCCTCCGATATTATCTTTTTAGCAGATTCAAATAAGTTTTGGTTTGAGGCGATCATTTCTTTTCCAAACAGGTAATTCTTTCCTCCATTAAAATCTGCAACTTTCCCTCCCGCTTCTTTCACGATCAAAGTTCCAGCTGCTACATCCCAGGCATTCAATCCATATTCATAGAATGCATCAAATCTGCCACATGCCACATAAGCCAGGTCCACTGCCGCTGCCCCCCATCTCCTGATACCCCTGGTGTTTTTCATAAACTGGTTGAATGCTTTGAAATAAGCAGTTTCCCGGCGGTAGTCATGGTATGGAAAACCTGTAGCGACCAATGCGTTTTCTAATTTTTCAGTAGTTGATACTTTTATTGGATGCCCGTTCAGATAAGCTCCTCCACCGGCATAAGCATAAAAACATTCATCATTATTCGGCTCGTATACGATTCCAACTTTCATCGATCCTTCAATTTCGAGGGCGACACTAACAGCGTAGCATGGAAGTTGGTGCAAAAAATTGGTCGTACCATCTAACGGATCTATGATCCATCTGAATTTCCCTGTTTTTTGTTCAACAGTTTCTTCTTCTGTCAGAAAAGTTGATTCCGGTAAAAGTGCTGCTAATTGACTGACCAGTTTCTCCTCGGCTGTTTTATCAACATAGCTGACCAGGCTGTTCAGCCCTTTTTCCTCGATTTGGTCAAAACTGACTTTGCCCCGCTCCGATTTGATGAATTTGCCAACTTCCTTTACAATTTCACAACCTTTTGAAGTCAAGTGTTCTAAGCCTGTATGGTTCATTTTAATTTTTTTTGAGCTGGTATATATCTTCCAGGTTTCTGCCAAGTCCATCATAGTCAAGTCCATATCCTATCACAAATTTCTCTGGAATTTCAAAACCCAGGTAATCAAGCTTTACAGGAAACTGGAGTGCGTCTGGTTTTAGCAACAGACTTGCTAATTCGACGGATGCAGGCTTCTGCTTCTTCAGATAATCGAGAAAATAATGTAGGGTTCTCCCTGAGTCTACGATGTCCTCAACGACAATGATATGCCTGTTTTCTATTTCCATTTCCAAACCGTAAACGGTTTCGATCTTGCCTGAAGATTGGGTGCCTTTGTAAGAAGAAAGCCTGACAAATGCGATTTCACAATCGTATTCAAAATGGCGAATGAGATCGGCAATGAAAATGAATGCACCGTTCATCACACCAATGAACAAAGGTTTATTGGCTGCATGTTTATGTGAAATTTGTTGCCCAAGGGTTTGTACTCTTTCAGCAATTTTTTCTTTGGTAATAAATGTTTCAAAGGTCAGGTCGTTGGCAGTGACGAGTTTTTTCATAGTTTAATAATAGTGGAAATGTTGGTTGTGCTATTAACCGGAGGGCAAGAAAAGGGTTTTGCTGAATTTGTAATAAAACTGATGGGATTATTACTGTTTTAAGTATAATTCGTTTTTAGGCTTTAAAATAAACCGTGGTGCGGCGTTTTAGGCCTTTTTCTCTGCTAGTTGTTGCAAATACTGAGTCATTAAACGAACGCCAAATGCAGTTGCACTTTTCTGTGATGAAAATTCTGAATCGCTTACCGCAACACCCGCAATATCCATGTGTGCCCAAACCGGATGATCTTGGATAAAGGCTTCTAAAAACTTGGCAGCAGTGATTGCTCCGGCAGATGGGGCCCCGCTGAAATTCTTTATATCGGCAACGTCCGATTTCATCTCATTCCGGTATTCTTCCCAAATTGGCAATTGCCACAGGCGTTCACCTGTAGACTGGCCGGAGGCCAGCAAATCATTAGCCAACTCATCGTTATTTGAAAAAAGTCCGCCAGCATAAGTACCCAGTGTTCTAATGCAAGAACCTGTCAGGGTGGCGAGGTCGATCAGAATATCTGGGTTAAAATGCCTTACGGTATAGGCCAGCCCATCGGCAAGGATCAGCCGGCCTTCTGCGTCCGTGTCAATTACTTCGATGGTTTTTCCGTCATATGAGCCAATCACGTCTCCGGGTTTCACTGATTTGGCATCAACAGAGTTATCGGTGGCCGGAACGACTCCCATGATGTGAAAAGGCAGTTGCAGTTTGGCCGCCATTTCAAGGGTACCCATAACGGCAGCGGCTCCTCCCATATCCGATTTCATGTAATGCATGTTGGCGGATGGTTTGATGGATAGGCCGCCCGTGTCAAAAGTTACCCCTTTTCCGACCAGGCCAATTTTCTTCTTTGCAGGGCTGCTTGGTCTATATTCCATGATAATGAACGTAGGCGGGTTTTCACTTCCCCTGTTTACGGCCAGTAAGCCATGGAGTCCGAGTTCTTCGATCTCTTTTTGATTTAAAACCTGAACGGCATAATCATGTTTTTTACCCGATCTCATTGCCCAGTCGGCAAGAGTCTGTGGTGTTTTTTTATTGGAAGGGGCATTGACCAGGTCAAAGATTTCCATTTGGGTAGCCGCTATTTTGATGCCCCTGTCAATGGCGATCTGTGCTGCTTCCTTTTCATTTTGTGCGACAAAAACCTGAACGGCTAAGTCGGTTGCTGGGGTCGCTTTTTCGTCTGTATCGGTTTTATAAAGACCAATTTCATAATTGCCCAATTCCAGCCCGTTCACTGCTGCCTCTACCCAAAGTGCCGCATTTTCTTCAACATTTCCAAAGATGAAACTTACACCTGTTGATGCAGGCAGGGAAGATTTCCGCCGATAGCCGAACGACCTGAATGCGCTGATGATCTCTTTGAAACCTGGTTGTTTGCCAAGTCCCAGCAATACGATTCGCTTATTGGTACCGTTTTCCTGAAAATATAAGGTTTGGGATTCTTTATGTGTTGCTTCGAAATCAGTTTTGAGTACCTCTAAGGGGACATTGGTAATCTTACCGATCGATTCCAGGCATCGCAGGGAGGCTTCTTGTTTGGCAATAGGAACAATGAGTAAATCAGGATAGCTTTGGATTGAATGGTTGAGCGAGAACTTCATTTCAGTATATCTTTCAAAAGGCTTTCACCGTACCTCGTAGCGATAAGTGTACCTATGGCTCGGAGTTGGTTTGTAAGTGGATAAATGGATGTACAATCACTTTGTAAATATCTGATAATCAATTGTTTTAACTTGATTAGCCGGTATTTCAAAAAGAAGCGCAAAGATACTCCGATTTTAGGGGTTGTAAAAATTTAAGCAAATGAAAAGTTTATCTTTGACGCAAGATTATTAAGGTCTGGATGGTACATTGACCAACATGCAAAAAGGGCCTCGTTTTGGTTGACTGATATTTTATCTTTGCTGTTCATTTTAAGTTTATTCGGAAGAAGCCAATAGGAATCGAGAAATTGAAAGGTTGGCCCACGGTGGAAATCAAACGCCTGATAATTTCCAGTTTCTTATTTTCGAATAAAGTCTGACCTGTTTTTCAAAACTCGATACATGCCGAAAAATACCGCCATCTTTGCTTCTGGTACGGGGTCCAATGCAAAAAAAATAATTGACCATTCCAAACATAGGGAAGGAATCAACGTAAGTCTCATAGTCACTAATAATCCACAGGCAAAAGTGCTGGATATGGCAGAATCGGAAGGTGTACCTACCTTGGTAATTTCCCGAAAGGGGTTTTATCAAAATGAAGATATTTTAAAAATTTTTAATAAATATTCCATTGATTATGTGGTGTTGGCGGGCTTTTTGTGGTTAGTGCCAACATATCTCGTAAAAGCATACGAGAATAGGATGGTCAACATTCACCCGGCCCTCCTGCCAAAGTTTGGTGGCAAAGGAATGTATGGAATGAACGTCCACCGGGCTGTCAAAAATTCTGGGGAAAAAGAAAGTGGCATTACCATTCATTTTGTCAATGAGCAATATGACGATGGCCAGATCGTTTTTCAGAAAGCATGTGCCCTTTCCCGTGACGATACACCGCACACCATAGCTAAAAAAGTGCAACAACTGGAACACCGTTATTTCCCCATCATTGTTGAAAAATTAATGCATAATTTATAATTCGTGATTGGTGCCCTCCGGGCCAGGAAAAAGTATAAAGGACAAACTTAAAACTCGATGAACATTTGAACCTTGCTTTTAGCCTTGCTTCCCATTTTGACAGACACTCTTCACGTTTCATTTTTATTAAGGCTTTATGAAAAATCCCATTTTCTTATCCGTGTTATTAACCCTGATTTTTTCTTCCCACATCCTTGGCCAGGACAAGATGAGTTGGAAACAACATGTCAAACTTGCCGAAACCCTTTACGGCAACGGCCAATTTGAAGATGCAGCTGAACACTACCAGGCTGCCTGGAAAAAGAAAACCAAGAAAAAAGAATACATCTATAAGGCAGGAGAATGCTATTTTCTGGTGCGCGACTACCGCAACGCAGCCGATAGCTGGCAGCACGTCAAAAATGACTTCGAAGATTATCCGATGATCGGCCTGCAATATGCCCGCAGCCTGAAACAAAACGGTGATTATGAAGCGGCCAGCAGCGAATTGGTCAACTTCCTGGGCCAGTACCAGGGAGCGGACAAAGCTGTCGTTTCGGAAATTGTTCAGAATGAATTGAGAGGGTGTGAACTGGCGGCGCAGTTTGCCGTCAAAGGGGACGATGAAAATATCCAGATCGATTACCTGAGTGCCAACATCAACACGCCGGAAACGGAGTTTGCACCAATGCCGTTTGGCGATGAAGCACTCTACTTCTCCTCAACCATGGGAAAAAAGGCAGAAATTTACCGCTCGATCAAGAGTGGGAACATTTGGGGGAAGGCCACGCCCATTGAAAATTTTCCTAAACTGGATGACCACTTTTGCAACGGTACCCTGACGCCCGATGCCTCTCGGTTTTATTTCACCATCTGCAATGATGTGGAAAGCTGGGGCGGCCGGACATCCCAATGCGCCCTCTACGTCAGTCGTAGATTGGGCAAAGCATGGACCAATCCAGAGCGCCTGCCCGACTACCTCAACGAGGTCAACACCACTACTACCCACCCGTTCGTCATTCATCAGGACAAAACTGAGATTTTATATTTCTCTTCCAATCGCAAAGGCGGTATCGGTGGAATGGATATCTGGTATACGACCCGCGAAATCAACAGCACGGCCAATGATTTTACCTTGCCGATCAATGCCGGTTCAAAAATCAATACCATCGGAGATGAAATCACTCCCTATTACAACAAGGTTGACGATGCCATTTATTTCGCTTCCAATGGCCAGGTCAGTATCGGCGGATTCGATATCTTTAAATCCAAAGGGTCTAAGTCGCGCTGGGCTAAAGCAGAAAACGTGGGAAGGCCGATCAATTCCAGCGCCGATGATTTTTTCTTTGTGAAAACGACTTCGGGAAAAGGTGGTTTTCTCGTTTCCAACCGGTTGCACGAAATGGAAAAAGTGACGACTACCGATGAAGATATCTTTGAATTTACCTATCAGACAAGGGAACAGCGCTGGGTAGCCAAAGGCGAAGTTTACAGCAAGCAGACCAAAGAAATCCTCAATGATGTAGAGGTGGTTCTTTTTGAAGTGGATATGGCTGGAGAAAGCCAGTTTGTGGATAAAATTTTCTCTGCCACTGGCATGTACGAAATGGAAGTAGAACCGGCCAAGCGCTATAAATTAGAAGTAAAAAAAGACGGCCATTTTCCTAAAACATATGAATTTGACACCCGCGACTACGCGGAGTACGATGATTTTGGAGCCCCGATCTTTTTGGAGCCACATTATGAGGGATATCAGGAAGAAGCGATAACTTCTGTGAAGAATAACGTGCCGCAGACCAATGTTTCTCCAACCAATAAACCTGCTACGGCGGCTATTCCACCTGCCCCAAAAAAGAACGAGCGGGAAGAGCCGGTCAAGACAAAACCATATGATGAAAAACCAGATGTAGTGAGAACAAGTGAGACCGTCGCGGTGGCAAAACCTAAGACAGATGTGCCCGTTAAAACCACTGTTCCTTCAACCCCACCACCAGCTAAAACAACCCCTACCGAAGTGGTGAACCCGGAGGCCAGTGCGAACGGTAAGACCGCTACTGGAAGCGGCGTGGAAAACCCCATTCCTTCACCTTCACCAAGTGCAGGAAAAACTTATTATAAAATTCAGATCATTGCTTTGTCGAATGTGAATAAAAAACAGTCTCGCTTTAATCTGCCCAAGCAAATGGGAGAACTTGAGACGGAGAAAGTCCCCAACAAAGGTTTGTACCGGGTCCTGATTGCAGATTACAACTCTCCTGCTGAGGCTAAAAATGATTTGGCGAGGATCAGAAAATACCGGGATTTCAGTGATGCGTTTTTGGTAGAATATAAAGATGGCCAACGCATCAGGGATATCCATTAAGCAGGCATCTACTAAAAAGAAAACCAATGGCCGGAGTAATTAATTAGTTGCTCCGGCTTTTTTTGTAACTCGGATTGTTGATCCGAGAACCGGCTGCTCGGATCAACAATCCGAGTTACTGTGGTTTTAAAATTATTTTTTCAGTATAAAATTTATTGGCTTTATTGATCTTTATAAAATAAATGCCACTGTCAAAATTTATTAAATCTATTTTTTTATGCAAATAAACATTTTTTTCAAAATAAATTTCCCGTCCCAAAACGTCATAAACAGCAATATCAATTTTATCAAAAACATTTAAATAAATGATTCCATTGCTTGGGTTCGGAAATAATTTATAAGGTTTGTTTTCTGTAAAACTGATCTCGCGGCTGTTGACCAGACTATCCATTTGAATAGATGACTTAAATAGACTCAACCCACCCCGGTCGTTTCCGATTATAGCTTCTAAATAATGGTCATCATCTATATTTTCAAAATAAATACGTGTAGTTGCCCCTTCCCGCAAATTACCCAACCGGTCGTTCAGTTTTACAAAAGTGCCTCCATCAAGGCTGTCCGGATTAATTAAATATCTTTTGATCCATCCTCTTAGCGAGCCGGAGGTAAGATACATGGAATCGCTAATTTCAAATACCTGCGGCTGGGCATACCCAACGGAGCTGTTTAAAGGCTGTGTGTTGATGGCACCAAAAAAGAAGTTATTGGGAGCTTCATCTGGGTTGGGGTGAAATTCGGGATTTTCGGGTGTGCCAATATTGGGCAAATAATTAATGGTTCCTCTTAGTTCGCCAATAATTAAATCAGGTAAGCCGTCTTTGTTTACATCAAAAATAAATGGGGTTGCAATTTGCCCAACATCGATATTTTTCCAATTAAAAATAAAATCGTCAAATTGCATGGCAGTATTTGGCCCGGCAATATTTTCTGCAAAATGAAGTCTTCCGTCGAAATCTCCAATTAATAAGTCCAGGTCGCCGTCATTGTCCAGGTCTCCAAATGCAGGGGAGAGGGAATTTAATTCAGGGGAATATTGGCTGAGGCCCAGCCAGTCTTCCTCCGTTGATTCGAATTCGGGAGCTGCCGCGGTTCCGGTATTTAATAATAAATTTAACGGGGCAACAAATTTGTCAGGTGCCCAAAATTCCCGGTTGCCACACACAATGTCTTTCAGGCCATCACCGTTAACATCAATAAATACAGGGTTTGCGCCCGTTCCAAAGTCCAGTATTTGCTCGCCGAAAAAATCTTTTTGGACAAGGTCGAACTCAGGGAACTGATCGCTGCCTGTATTTTCATAAAACCAGGCAGTTTCAATATCGGGTGATTTCCACGTTTGGTTGGGGGACGCAATTAAATCCCTTGCGCCATCATTGTTTATATCTAAAAAATAAGTGGCCGGAAAATCAGAAATTTCAATGGGTGTATTGTAACTGGGGAAAATAATATCTTGTTCTGTCATCCAGGCTGTTTCGCTATTCCCATTATTTTTTCCGAAAACAATTTTATTGTTTATTAAATCTCCCATTAATAATTCTTTGTCACCGTCATTGTCATTGTCGAAAAGACAAAGCGTTGTGCCGCCGTGAACGTTGTTTTTTTCGGAAGATAAATCAGGGTCATTAAAAAATGCACACATATTCATATCCGAACTGGTAATCAACGCTGCCGTATCGGCTGTCAGTCCAAATCGTCCCCAGCAGTCGTCTGCTAATTCGTAAATTAAAGTGTCGGTGTCCCATCCTTTTTCAAGGGATATATTTTTATAAAGATGGACTTTGCTCCCGTCGATATCCATCGCTAAAATATCGAGGTCGCCATCACCGTCAATATCCTCCACTGCGGGATAATGCACCTGTATCCAAATTCTCACTTGATCAACAATGGTGTCTGACGCATAATAGGGAATAATATCATCGGTGAAATCAGGAAAATTAATTCGATTAAATTTTATAAATCCGTTTTCTAAATATCCTTTAAAAACTTTTATTCCTTGCAGGTTTTCGTCTTTGGCACTTGCAAAAAGATCAATGACGCCATCTTGATTAAAGTCGCGCATTAAAACAAAATCTTGTACATGAGGGAAGTACTTTAAAAGATGCCGATTATATTCATAATTTATTTCTCCATTGTTTTCCGATTTATTTATAAACAACAAATGTACATTGCCCATCCGGTCAAATGCGTACAAATCTTTTTTACCGTCCTGATTGATGTCGAAACTGGACCACTGTGGAGCATTCATGCCACCGACCCACGGCTTTTGCATTTTTGTGCCATTTTTATAAACGGGAATATTAAATGTCTGAAAATCTTGGGCCAGTAAAAAGGTGGAGAGAAAAAGAAGTATTATGAGGGACAGGTATTTCATGGAGCAATTAAAAAAATAAAGATGAAAATGAAAATCAAAATTTTTTGATTTTCATTTTCATCTTTATTTAAAAATCATTTCATCAAAATCACTTCTCCTTTATACAATTGTTTGAATCCATCGATAAAAACTATTTCAGCCATGTAAACAAAAACGCCCGGGTCCAGTCGCTTGCCCCGGAAAGTGCCGTCCCATCCAAAGGTTGGATCGTTCGTAGGGAATTCTTCTGCTACAAAAACAGATTCTCCCCAGCGGCTGAAAACTCTAAAAGCAGAGACCATTTCTACCGTACTGGGATCACTGTAGATCAGGAATCTTTCATTGGCACCATCTCCATTAGGGCTGAAGGAGTTTGGAATATAGATATCCCTCGACTTGCGAACAGAGACGAGCACGTTGTTACTGGCTGCACAACCCTGATCGTTGACTACGGTTAAGTAGTAGGTCGTTGGAGTTTGAGGAGAAGCCTCCGGGTTGGGACAATCCCAGCAACTAAGAGTCGGGTCTTCGTCCCAGAGGTAACTGAGATTGGCGCCGAGCGGAACCAGTGGCTCAAGGACGATCGCTTCGCCCAATCCGACGACTAAGCTGTCCGCAAATTCAAGCAACAGCTCGTTGGCGATATTCAATGTAACACGGTGAATAGAATCGCAGCCGTTCGAACCGGTAAATGTTTCTGAGTAAGTGCCGGCAGAGGAAACGACCTGCCCGAAAATGATGGCGGATTCCCCTTCGCAAACTTCGATGGTATCACTCGATTCCACAAAAGGAATGGGATCCAGTGCCGTAACAGTGATGATGGAATCACAACCGGCGCTGTTGACGAAAGTAAAATCCATGCTGGTGCCCGGATCGATGACAGTGCCGTTGAAGGTGATCGTTTCACCTTCACATTCTTGCAGGGTCACAGAACCGATGGTCGCAGTCAGTTCATTTACGATTACAAAAAGGACAGAATCACAGCCGTTGGACCCTGTGAGGGTCACTTCATTGGTAGTGCCAGCCTCAAAGACCTCCCCATTATAAGTGATAGATTCTCCTGCACAAGCATTAAATATTTGGTCAGGTCCGGTGGTTGGGGCCAATGGTTCTACGGTGACAGTCACAATAGAATCGCAGCCCAAGGTCGAGGTAAAAGTGAAATCAGCCATATCACCTGCCACCAGGGGTTCTCCGGCGTAAAATACGGTTTCTCCAGGGCAGGCGGCCAACAGCTCGGTGCCGGTCAGTACATCCACCTCTGCGACGGTTACCGTAATGATCGAATCACAACCATCAATGGTCAGATAGTCGAAGTCAGTCACCGTATTGGGATCGAGTTGCTGCCCATCAAATTCAGCTGTTGAACCGGTGCAGGCTTGCAGGTCGACCGGAAAAGCAAAGGTGGGAAAACTATTAACGGTTACCGTTACAATAGAGTCGCAGCCAGCGGCCGTTACGAATGGGATGTCGGTCACTGTGCCGGGATCAAGTTCCTGTCCATTGTAGGTCACCGTGGTGCCCACGCAGGCATCGAATTCTTCGGCACCAATAAGTTCGTCTGAAAGCTCGACCGTAACGGTCACGATCGAGTCACAGCCATTTACGGAAGTAAAAGGGAAATCGGTCTCCGAACCGGGCGGTAGCTGCTGACCTTCATAAATGATAACAGTACCTTCGCAAGTCTCAAATTCCAGTTCGTTGAAAATGGTTTCCACTTCTTCGACCGTCACAGCAACGATCGAGTCACAGCCGTTGATCGTCTGGTAGGTAAAATCGACCGACGTATTGGGTGGCAGCGGGACGCCGTCGAAGGTGATGGTTGAACCGGTGCATGCCTGTAAAATAAGCGGATATCCATAGGTAGGATATTCTTCGACCGTGACCGTCAGAACGGAATCACAGCCAAGCGAAGAAATAAAATTGAAATCCATCACGTCGCCAGGGGCCAGTTCCTGCCCCTGGAAGGTGACGGTTTCCCCGGTACAGGCGCCCAGGCTGAGAGCGGCCGTAACGTCCATCAATTCATCTACGGTGACCGTCATGACGGAGTCGCAGCCGTTGGTGGCGGTGAGCGTTACGTCCGTGGTCGTTCCGGCAAAAAGCTCTTCCCCGTTGTACATAATGGACGAACCAACACAGGCTTCCAGGGTAAGCGGCAGGGCAAAGGTGGAAAGCTCATCTACGGTGACCGTCACCACGGAGTCACATCCCTGAGAGGTGACATAGTTGAAATCCATGGTTGTCCCTGCGAGCAACATTTGACCATCAAAAGCGACGGACTCGCCCGAGCAAGCTTCCAGATTGACGGATTCCTGGATTATGGCGACCTCGTTCACTGTGACGGTAACAATGGAATCGCAGCCAAGCAAGGAGACAAAGGGAAAATCAGTTACAGATCCGGGCATCAATTCATCACCGTTATAGGTGACTGTGGTGCCTGTGCAGGCTTCGAGGGTAATGGCCGTGGTGAAATTTGTCAGTTCTTCAACCGATACGGTAACGGTCGAATCACAGCCATTTATCGTTAAAAGGTCAAATGTAGTCGTACTGCCTGGTGCAAGGTCTTGGCCCAGGTAGGGGATCGTCGTGCCGGTGCAGGTCTGCAGCATGACCGTTTCATCGAAGGTCGGGAAGCCACTTACCGTAACGGTCACTATGGAATCACAGCCATTCAAAGCGGTAAAAGTAAAATCCATCTCATCGCCGGGGGACAATTGCTCCGTTTCATAAGTAACCGTCTCGTTGGCACAGGCTTCCAGCGCAAGCGAAGATGCATAGTTTTCCAATTCAAGCACGGTAACCGTTACGACAGAGTCGCAGCCATTGATGGCGGTGAACATGAATTCTTCCATATCACCGGGCGAAAGCTGTTGGCCCTCATAAGTTACGGTCGTTCCTTCACAGGCTTCTAATTCGACCGGCACAGCAAAAGTCGGCAGGGCTGCCACAGAAACATTGACGACGGAATCACAGCCCGCCAGGTTTCCGAAAGTAAAAGTACTAGAGGTGCCGGCGGCGAGCGGAATGCCATTGTACGTTACACTTTCTCCATCACAAGTTTCCAGGTCGACCTGTATGGTATCGGTCGATGCTACGCTTACTAAAATACTGTCAAATCCAACGCCGCAACTGCTGGAAGCTACCACAATATAAGTGGTTGTAGAATCGGGGTTGACAGTAACGTTTTCACCCGTGAGGTTGCCGGGCAGCCATTCAACGATATCCGCATCCGTTGCTTCACTTTCGAGGTCGACTGGTTCACCTCCGCAAACCACTTCTGGGTCATTGGTGATTTCAACCGTTGGTGGCGGGATGGTATTGACTACGATCATGACATTGGCTTCGCCACATTGGTTACTGGCCGTTGCATTATAAATTGTTGGGGAAGCAGAGGGAGAAACGATCTGTACATTGCCGATTCCACCACTTGGAGGGTCCCAGGTTACTGTCAATTCATTTTGGGGCACTACTTCCAAAACCACCGGGAAGCCTTCGCACTCCGTGATGTCTTCTTCTATGGCTTCAATTTCCGGGAAAGGGATCACCTCGACGAGGACGGTCACGGAAAATTCTTCACAATTGTTCGAAGCAGTGGCGGTATATTCCGTGGTTTCTGTGGGTGAAACGATGACAGAAGTCCCTACCAATCCTCCGGGCTGCCAAACGACCTCTTCCGTCAAATAAGGCGGAATGGCATTTACCGAAATTTCAATAGGGGCGCCCGGGCAAGAAGGAGCTACCGGGTTGGCTACAATAAATGGAGTCAGGCAAGGGAACCCTTGGTAATTGGTCGGGTTGGCACCACAGCCTCCACCGGGGCAGGTGTTGGCTTCTTGTCCGCCACCGTTCCATTCCGAAGGCAGGCTGCCAACGATGATGGATACCTGAAAATTTTCATCCGGGGTCAGGCTACCTGCTTCAGCGTCTACGAAAGGAATGGTTGGCCAGGTTCCCAGGGGGTCGCCCCAGGTAATCGTACTTCCTGTGATAATGCCCGTCAGGGTGGTTCCATTGGCGCTGGTCAGGTCAGCGGGAGCAAGACTGATAATAGGAGCATCAATCATCCACCAAAATCCCCATGTGCTGCCACAATCCGTTGATAAGTCGCCGGCTACGAGGATGGTCATGTCAATCGTGAATGTTCCGTCCCCATTGTCGGTGAAGGCATCGATCTGGAAACCTGAAGTGTCGCAGGCAGATAAAGCACCAGGGTTGAAAAGCCAGATCATAGAACAAAGCAGTAGCTGAAATCCTTTTTTCAAGATGGAGATTTCTTTTTTAAAAAGGTAGAAATGTTTCATACTTAAATGATGTTTAGTGGTAACTGATCTAACAGGTTTTACGTGTACGCTGAATATTTTAACCTAAAGGGGAGCTCTGAATAAGAGTGTAAATACGTCGGCTGGTTTCTTTTAGGCGGCTAAGGTACATTGTTCGTTTAGTTTTTTAGGAAAGGGTGAGGGGTTTTGTTTGTAAAGAGAGAAGCAGATAGTTCTTTAATCAACAATGTCGAATTGCCTTAATACGTTGATCGGCCGTCGTTTTTGATCCAATTTTCAAACCATTCTTTAGGGGGAGGGCAAAATAATGATTAGAGTTACTCGGATGGTCAGTCCGGGCATCAGGTTTTTTTGATTGGCTGTCCAGGGCTACTTTGCAGGTTGATAAGTGGCAGCAAATGCCTCCAATGGCCGGTTGGTCGCCAGGATATCCACGCCATCATCAATATAATTTTGATAAATATTATCGTTCCTCGCTTTGGCTCTTTTATCGAGGTTGCCGAGTGTGCCCAGGATCGTTGGAATACCGAGCTGGTCAAGTTTTTCATAAAATGCAGGGGACTTGGTGCGAGTGCCGGTAAAGGCAATCATGCGGTCGATAGGAATGCCCGATTGCTGCATGCGCTGTAGTTCTTCTTCGTTGCGAATGGTCACTGAAAGGAACGCTTCCGGGGCCAGCCGGTGGACTTTTTGTGCCTGCCCTACATTATAGGTGATGATGGCGGCTTTGTCGAAATAATCATAACGGCGCACCAGGTCGACCACTTTCTCAAAAGGCACCCCCCGCTTAATGTCGAGGGTAAACAGTACCCCTTTGTCATCGGCCCAATCGAGGAGTTCGTCGAGGGTCGGAATTTCAAAATTGGTGGCCTGGCCATTCGGGTCTCTCAGTTTGCAGTCGTCTATCTGCTCCCAGTCGTAGCTAGAGACCTTGCCATCACAGGTCGTTGTGCGGTCGAGCGAACTGTCGTGCAGGAGGATGAGCTGGCCGTCGTCCGTTGCTGCAATGTCGCACTCGATGATGGCCCCTGTTTTGGCGAACACATACTGGATGGTTTCGAGCGCATTTTCGGGGTACCCGGCATAATCCATACCACCGCGGTGCGCACTGATCTTAGGGAAGGCGGGGGAGTTGGCGTCGTTCCAGGTGAGGGCGATGTTCTCGTAGACGAGGTCGTCGGGGAGAGGGGCGTTGTTTTTGGTTTTGCAGGCAAAGAGGAAAAGGACACTAATAAAAAGGACAGTTTTGTTCATTGAATCTGGTTTGAATGAGGGTGCAAGATAGGGATTGTACATTGGAAGTTTTACTGGCCTACCGCGAGTGCTACGGTCAGCCAACGGCCAATTTTCGTTCACAAAAATCAATAAACTTTGGAATACTAAAATTGCATTTGATCGTAATTTATGAAATTAAATTTTTTTAAAATATAAGTTGTACAATTCACAAGTGGCAAAATTTGTCTTACTGGCATTTGCCGGGAACGGTTTACTTTTATGGATGTGTCTCTATTGGAAAGCATAATGATTACAATTGAGTGCATTAACCCCAATCAACATTTTTACTGCATTATTACCCTCACTTGGAATGCTGCCTATTGTGATTAATGCTTCCTGTATTAAGTCCTCTCCAAATTATTTTTCTGATTTATTGAACTGATTATTTCGACACACAACATCGAGCATCATTTTTTGTCATGTGCAAACATGCATAAAATAGCTGCTGCGAATTGGTCGCCTATAACTTTGGTTTTAATTATTGAAAAAATTATTTGAAATAATTAGTTCATTAAAAAATAGGGACCATTTTTAATTTAATTTTTAAACACTTAAAACCTTTTTTTATGTCAATGCCACGATTAGGAATGAATAAACAACCTGAAAAATTTAGTCAGGAAATCAGAAACTATATCTTGGGGGTAGCCTTTCAAATCCCCGTAAAAGATATCTTATATCTACTTGGAGAAAAAGGAGGACATAATGAAGATTATAGTTATGTAGATAAAAATTTGATAGTTGGACTTGCTTTTGAGTTTTTCCCCAAGGGCCATGCAAAACCGAAGATTAAAGTAAGGCAAGTAGCATACACCAGTAGTGGCCACGTTTTCGATTTTCATGGTGGTATAAAGGGAGATTATATTTTGGGTGTCGAAAAAAAATTTAACGGTTCAAGTTTGCATGATATTATAAAAGGAACTTCAGGTGCTTCTCCCGGAGGGTATTGGTCAGATTGGAATGAACCAGTGGATATTAATGACAGAGAAAGACACGGGTCTTTCCAACTTCAATTCAATGAATTAAAGACTGATTTTGTCTTTTTTACCAGAGATGCCATCATGGCGTTGGTGTCTTCCTGGAAGGCCACCCGGATAATTTTGTCTGGTTCCAGTATAGAACCTGGCATCATTACTAAGCCACATTTGCCGGAAGACGTTGAATTCGCGGTCCCGACTTTTACTATGAAAATGGAACTTCTGGACCCTGTATTCCCTAAGCTAGTAGATGAGAGGGGTAGAGATGTCACGCCTGCCCCTTCTCCTATGATCATATACGGTCAACCGTGCCCACCAATATGGAACCATACTTCCGATTTGTTGAGACAGATAGCCAGCAACGTATTGCGCGAAGAATTACAAAAGGAAAGTGTAGATTGTCCGCACGCCAAATTTGGAGAAGACTATGTCAACAAAAATGACAATGCAGCGAAAATCCGGGCAGGATGGATCAAGGCGGTCGAGGAAAGGAAAACAGGTTCTACTGCATAATTTATTGATCCGGTTGGGACGTGAATGAGTCATGACTATTGAGTGATCGTTAAATGATCGTACAGGCGTTTTTTTCTGGTTTTTCTGTCTACTAATCAAGAATTGATGCCAAAAAAGGAACACTTAAATATTCTTCTCTTTCTGCTTTTAAATTTTTTTTTGCCAACTGGGCCGTTTGCCCAATCGTATGATTTGGATTTCAAGCAAATAGGCACCGCGGCAGGAATAAATGATATCCGGTTTAACGCCTTTGCCGCGGTGGACAGTAAAGGCTTCGTCTGGATCGGTTCATTGAATGGCATTTACCGTTATAATGGCGATGAAGCGAAGCATTATCCGATCAAGCCAAAAGAGGGAAAAGTCTCGTACAACCAAATGGCGCAAAGCTCTTTTTATGAGGACTTGCAAAGTAACCTTTGGTTCACCACCTATGACGCACTGCATTGCTACGTCCGGGAAAAAGATGATATTATCAGCTTTGCACTGACCATAAATGGTAAGAGCAACCTTGAACAATACCATGCTTTCCATATCGAAAAATCGAACGGCATACTTTGGCTGCTAATAGAAAACGCTGTGTGCCGATTCGATGTAACTGCGAGCAGTCTGATTCAACCAGCATTCAGGACGAATGGAATACGGTTCAGGGTCGACACGTTTTCAAATGGGACGGCCAAGAAAATCGTTGCCTGCCCCTGGGACAACGAAAAGGGAGTCGAGGTCTGGCAGGTGGATGGCCAAGGAACGTGGAGGTCAAAAATTTATGACAAAGGCTGGATGGGTAAAATCAGGGCTTCCGGCGCGCTGATTGAAAACGATTCGGTTGTGTGGTTGGCGACCAACCGAGGGTTGACAAAATTAATCCTTGGGGAAAACGGCCGGAGCCAAAAATACGCCATTCCAGGTACTTCGGATATGAGTTGTTGGGACCTTGAATGGGCGCAAGATGATCAGGGGATTTTGGTGTCCACCGGAGGAGGGGGGCTTTGGTATTTTGATCTTTCGAGCCAGCAGTTTGTAAAAAACTGGGTCCCAAATGAAACGGTCGCTCATTCGATAACTTCTGATAACCCCAAGGAAATTTATGCTTCTTCTTTTGGGGTTCCCCATTTTTGGATCAGCCATTACCAACAAGGACTCGACCTGGTCAAGGGCGAACAGAGCCCATTTACAGACCCTTTTGAGCCCCACTCATTTTCTGGATTGCGAGTAAAAAATATTCTTGAAGACCGGGACGGCAGGATCTGGGTACTCACTAAAGAGGAAGGAGTGATGGTCTTCGATAAAGATGGACAATTGATTGAGCACAAAACCGAAATTGGTAATACCGCCTACGTTCCGGGTAGTCCGGCCTTCCTGTGCCGTGATCGTGCGGGCCATGTTTTTTTAGCACTTGGAAAAACCATCTTTCAATTTGTCGGCCGCTCAGATGGGACTGGTTTTGTTTGCAACAGCGTATGTGAGATTGACTATCGACTGGAATCCATTTTTTCTGGAAAAAAAAGTATTTATGTCATTAGCACCAACGGTGTGTTTGAATTAACAGAAAAGGATGGGAGGTTTGATTGTCAAATAAGTGATGACTTTTTAGGTTTTAACCAATTTGAGTTCGATTATTTTGTTCGAGGGGATACTGATCTAATATTTATACCCAAGAATAGTTACGAGCTATGGGTCGCACGTGAAAAAGAGAACGGCCTGAGTGTAGAATATAGATATACGGAATTAAATGGTGATGTGTATGCAGCCACACCGAGCCAATTTTCGGATACGGTATGGCTGGCCACCGAAAAGGGCATTTATTATTATGTGCAAGATGTGGTAGCCCCTTATGTATTTCCCGATGGCTCTGAGTTCACCACTTGTTCGTTTAGTATCGTTGAAGATGAAAAAGGCAATTTATGGATAGGGACAACCGATGGTCTTTGGCTCAAGCGTTCCTCCGACCATCAACTGGTAAGGTTTGGTAAACAGGATGGCCTGAGAAGTGAAATCTTTACACCCAACTCATCTCTCCTGGCTTTAGAAGGTAAAATATGGATGGGGACAGAGGAAGGGCTCATCGTCTTTCATCCGGACTCAGTAAGCACAGCGTATCCTGTGCCGAATGCCCACATTGAGATGCTATGGGTGAACAGCAAAAAGTATCTCACGCAATTCGCCATTGGGGAATTAAATAAGCTGGACCTAAATTATTATGAAAATACCCTCGAATTTGAATTGCAAACGGTCAGTCCGTTTTCATCGGATGAAAATGAGTTAAAATATAGGCTCGTGGGATATGATACAACCTGGGCATTTACAGTTAACGGAGGTATTGCTCGTTTCACCAAAGTCCCTCCCGGTAAATATGAATTGCAGGTAGTCCCGATAAACGCCAACCAATTGGAGGGAAAACCCAAGACGCTGCAAATAAACATCCCTCCTCCTTTCTGGCAGACTACTTGGTTTAGAGCCGTTTCGCTAATCCTGTTATTGGCATTGTTCAGCGGAATTGTCGCCTCTTTTTACCGAAGAAAATTAATAAAACAAAAACGCTTGCTGGAAAAGCAAAAAGCCCTCAATGCAGAGCGAGACCGTATCGCAAAAGAACTGCACGATGACCTCGGTGGCGACTTATCTACCATTTTATTTATAGGTGAAGATATTTTATTGGAAAGTGATAGTTATTTTAAAAAAGACCAAAAACGAAAAGTAGACCGTATCGTTCAGTTGGCAGCCGGATCACTCGAAAATATGCGGGAAATAATTTGGGCCTTGGACAATAGGAAAAATAAATTATCGGATTTAATTTCTCATTTAAGAATTTATATCGTGAACTTTTTAAATGATAATAAAATACAGGTCAATGTTGATCTTGTCGAAAAAGCTGTCCCTGAACTGGAATTAAGTAGCCGGCAACGACGGAACATTTACCTTATAATTAAAGAGGCTTTGCACAATATAGTCAAGCATGCGTCCGCACAAAATGTACATGTTTTTATTCAGCTGGAAAATTCTTTTTTATCGATTAAAATTGTTGATAATGGCGTTGGCTTTGAGATCGCTGATCAGCAGGGGAATGGAGATGGGCTGATTAATATGCAAAGCCGGACCGATTTAATTAACGGTACACTGTATGTAAAATCCAATCCCTCATCAGGGACTTCTGTTTTTTTGAAAGTACCATTAAATTAAAAAATCATGATAAGAGTCAGTATTGTAGAAGACAAGGAGGAAGTAAGAAGAAGTTTGGTACGAAACATTGACCGAACAGAGGGAATGATCGTTGTCAGCGATTATCGAAGCGCCGAAGAGGCATTGGAAAATATTCCGGTGCAGAAGCCCGATGTTGTCCTGATGGATATTGGGCTGCCCCGCATGAACGGGATCGAATGCATGATCCGTCTGCAACTACAATCGCAGCAGATGGATTTTCTGATGTTCACGGTATTTGCGGACGATGAAAATGTTTTTGAGGCCCTGAAAGCAGGTGCTTTGGGCTATGTGCTAAAAAGTGAGGGCACAAGGGGCGCAATAAAGGCATTGAAGGAATACCAGGAGGGAGGGGCTCCGATGAGCCGTGAAATTGCCAGGAAAGTTCTGGTCAGTTTTAATCAAAAAAATAAATTAAAAAATAATTCTTTCGAATCACTCACCAAGCAACAACGAATTATTCTGGAACAAATCGTTCAGGGTCTTCTCAATAAAGAAATAGCAAGCCGGCTGGGCATTTCAGAAAATACAGTTAAACAACACAATAATGCTATTTATAAAAAACTTCAGGTAAATAACAGAACGGAAGCCGTGAAAAAATATTTAGAAGGCCAATTGTAGCATTAATTCTCAACGAGGTTTTTAAATAACTTTAATATCTGAGTAAGTGCTTGGACAAAAATAAGGAGCATTAAAAATGACACTTTTATTTGGACAAATGTTTGATTTCCAAGTCTCAAAACTCTTTTTCAGGCAAAGGAAAAGTGTCATTTTTTTTGACCACCTGCTTACAGGATAAAATTTAATTTTTAAAAACAAAACAAGTACATCCTCCCTCTCCGGAAGGGGGTAAAAACGGATTTAATTTCCCCCTTTGGAGGCGGCTGGGGGGAGGGTTTTCAGGCGTAAATTATCAATGTTGAGTTTTATCCTGTACTTAACTTCCATATATAAAACTAAAGTGCTATATCCTCTCGTAAACCTTACCGCTAAATTTGTAACGTATTTAATATTTATTTAGAAAGGCTTGTTTTGGCCAAGTTGGAAAAACTGCTTTCCACTGTTTGAGCCACTGCTGAACCATCAGGTTTGGTGATTTTTCATTACACCTATTGTTTCTAAAAATGATTGTTTGCCCAAGTGCATACCTGGGCACCAGACCGATTACTGTCTGCTTGTAACCATTTTTTTTAATCATAAAACTATTTGTGCGATGAAAACAGTAATTCAGAAATCCCTCTCAGAATTTCAAAAAAATGAAATTCAAACCCCATTTTTAAACGCAATTAAAGGCGGTGGGGACGGCGACACAATTATTACCGAAGACACGTTGGTGGGATAAACCATCCGTTTGGAAAGGAGTCGGGCATACCGGCTCCTTTCATCTTTTTAGGACGATGCATTTTTGAATAAGCCAGTGTTTGCCCACTAATTCATTTTGTTTTTTTATTTCATAGTACAGTGATCCCCAGTCGGGTTTGTGGATGGATGTTTTTTGCTGGGCAATTTTTTTGGTATATTTAGCGAAATGTAAAAATTGTTTTTTTCTGCTTTCCGGTAAATATTTATTTCGCCTGATGTATTTTTCAAACGCACTGATCTGGTATTCGAGTGTTTCATACAGGTCTTCTTGTTCGAACAGCAGTTCACATTGGTTCATGATCAATAAAAACCGGCTGCGGAGCGTGAGGTTGGAATCGTTCGTTAAAAAGGTTTGTAGGATTTTGTTGACGGTGATATATTTTTTTTGATGAAAATTTTTGTAAGCTTCGCATAATTGTAAAATGTCAGCCTTGTTCTTGTTTTCAAGAAATTGGTTGTATTTTTTAATGAATTGTTCCAGCCAACTGAATTCTTTTAATATGGCAGCATTGGTGACGATGTTTAAAAAACTTTGATCGGTTATTCTTTCTTTTTTTACCAATAGGTTTTGGGCCAACCCGTTTTTGTATAAATCCAGTTGTTCCCTTAAAATATGTCCTTTGCCTTCATAATAAACAGACATCGTATAATTGATTAAAATAAGTAATATAGCTTGCTGGTCGGAAGCTGTGATGAAATTTATGTGCTTTAAAAATTTATTTTTTAATTGTGTGAATAATTTATCCTTTTCTCTCGACCGTAATAATTTTATGGTCAAATAATAAATTTCTAACAGTGGGTGTTCCAGCCCCCAGCCTTTTTCCAATTGGGAAGTTATGTCATTTAAAAACAAGACTTTATTGTCTTCAGATAATATTTTCTCCCGGTTCAACAATTCGCTGCCGAATTTCAGTTTGGTCGCAGCAAAATAGTAGTTAAGGTTTTTGTCCAATTCTTTAATGTGAATTGTTTGGTTGGTATTTTTAAAAGTTTCCGGTCGTGAATGTATGGCTTTGTGCAGCCAGAATTTTTTGAGAAAATAATGATTGTCTTTATGGTTGTTTTTTTCAACTTCTTCCAACAATTGATTTATTTTTTTTTCGAATGTCCCGTAGTCATTTCGTTGGCCATATTCATCTGCCAATAAATATTTTTTGAGAAAAGAACGCCTTTCCAGGTTTTGTAATGCCAAAAATGTTTCGATGTGTTTTTTCATCAGCGAATTGACTTTTCGCATAAGGGTATCATTGAATTTTTGGTCAGGGTATAATTTTTTAAAAATGACTTGTTTCTCCAGTTTAGGGGAATCGAACGCAGGGTAGTATTTTTTCAGGAGGTCATAATATTTAATTAAATAAGGGTTGGTGTTGAAATAAGGGGAGCGGATGAATTTGGAAAATTGTTTGAATTCCGCAGGGGCGAGTGTTTTTAATAATTTAACTGAGTTGGTGGTGTTCATAATTTGGGTGTTTTCTGTTCACAGCTTGGCCTATACTAACTGTTTGAATAATAATAATTTAGAGTATCGCTATTCGACAAATTTAATTAGTTCTATTCACATAATTAAATAAATGTCTTCTTTCCTTTTAGGCCGTAAAGGTTTTTTTGCTATCACTTTTTAACTGCATAAAAACTTTAACAATGAATCCAATTAACAACAACTGGGTCTTTGGCCACGATGCCGGCCTGGATTTTACGACCACCCCTCCGACACCAACAAGTGGTTTTCAAATGGATACAAATGAAGGGTGTGCGTCGATCAGCGACCAGAACGGACAACTATTGTTTTATACGGATGGCAGCTCCATTTGGGACACCAGGGGCAACCCGCCCATCACCGGATTGATGGGGAATACCGACTCTACGCAGTCTGCCATCATTGTGCCCCGTCCGGGCAGTACGACCCAATTCTATATTTTCACGGTAGATGGGCGCGGTGATGGCAGCGACAGCCATGTCGATGGGGTCTTACTGGACTATCCTTCCTGGACAACTACCCCGGCAGTGACCCCGCTGCCCGCAGGGTACGAACCCACCGATAAACTGACCGTGGTCCAACATGCCAATTGCGTGGACTTTTGGGTGCTGACCGTCGTTACCCGATTGGAGGCAGCCTATTTCAGGATATGGAAACTCGAAGCAGCCGGCCTGACGTATATAGGAGATACCAATATCACCCCCCTGCCAAGGCCGGTCTTGCCACAGAGCAAAGGCTATTTGCGCGGCAGCCCGGATGGCTCCAGGCTTGCCTTTGCAAACTGGGAATTATCTGATGTTTGGCATTTCCCTTTTGACAATGCCAACGGTGTTGTTGCAGTCAGTGCAGCTCAGGTAATCACTGCTCCACCAGATCCAAATAACATAGACCACCGCCGGAGAACCTATGGAGTTGAATTCTCGCCGAACAACCAATTGCTTTATTTTTCAGTCGTGGGGGATCGACCAGGCCAATCTGTTCCTGTCAACCGGGGATATATTTACCAGCATGATCTGCAAAACAACAGTACCCTGCTGATCGGTACCCACGAGGACAGTGACCCTGATCCTGCCAAGAGGGACGGCTATGCACTGGGTGCGCTCCAGTTGGGCCCCGACGGAATAATTTATGTGGCAAAAGATGGTGAAAACAGCCTTGGCGCCATTGTAAACCCTAATGCCATCGGCCCTGCCAGCAACCTTGATTTGAACTATATCACCCTTTTGGGCAATTCGTTTTGCTATATGGGACTGCCCAATTTATTGAACAGTCCTTGCGTCGAGAACTGTCAGGAAATTTGCGATAAAGTTGATGAGACACTTGCTGAACGTTGCAAACAAAAGGTCAACTATGTTGATTATTGTGAAGAAAGAAGACGGTGTACCTGTCTTGAAGGCAAATGCGAAACGGTAGAGATCACGCCTATCCGGCCTTGCATTACCATGAAATGGGGAGACAGTGAGTGCGATTGTTTCGAGACCAATGATTTTGAAGTGTTTTGCTTAACCGTCTGCAACTGTTACGACAACGTAACCTTCAAAGATTTTAAAATTGGCATGCTGGAAGTTGTTGATGAAAACGGCAATCCGGTTCCAACCTTGCCGGATGGGTCTCCGTCGGTAGCGCTGCACCCGGTCGGGCCTTATTGCTTTGGCGATATAGGGCCGTGCGGCAGCGAAAAGAATTGTGTGTCCAGAGAATTTGTTTTGGTCACGAAAGGGGCCTTGCCAGGAAAGTACAGGATCTTGGTCAAAGGGGTCTGTTTTGATGTCTGCTTTCATTATGATACTTCTGAATGTTTTGAGATAGAATTGTGCAAAGATTGATTATGAAAAGCAGGACATGACTCTCTCAAATTGGTTTTGTAAAAACTTTATTCAACACATGGGTAATAACAGAAACGGCACTTCAAAGGAAGCGCCGTTTCATTTTTTAAGCTATTAGGCTGTATTTTTTCTTATTGCAGCGTAAACAATACCCGGGCAAACAAGTGCCTTCCGCCAAAGCTAAATTGCGGTGACCGTCTGGAATAAACAAAACGTCCGTCGGAGCGGAATGTATCATCTACTTCATCCGGATAAACGTCCAGCAAATTGGTGGCACCGATCGTCAGGCGGAGATTGGGCTGAAATTGGTAGCCTACACTGAGGTCGGTCAAGACTTGCCCACTGTTGGTAAAATCAACATCCGGGTCGAGGGCCGAGATATTGGTGGCCTCGGTCGTTTCTCCGAAAAAAGTGTTCCTCAGATAGAAGCTGAATTTTTGAATATCGTAAGTATTGCTCATCGTGACCTTGATGCGCGGTACCGCTTCCTCCAGGAAGATGCGGCTGGTTTCATCGAAATAAGTTTCGGTCAGGCCTTTGGCTTCCAAGATTTCTGAGGCATTGATGTCACCCGATTGTTCCGTTTTGGCGAAGGTGGCCGCCAGGTCGTTTGACAAACTACCGTTGCCAAGGCGGGCGCGGTGGGCCACTACAATTTCCACCCCTCTCGATTCTGTATCGATCGCGTTGGCAAAGAAAGCGGCACGGGTCGCTTGTGCCTGGTTGAAGATCTGCTCCAGTTCAGGGTCTCCACCTGGCTGGAATTGTCCCGTCAGTACGATGCGGTCGTCGATATTGACGATGTAACCATCGATGGTTACGCGCAGTCCGGCCTCCGGTACTTTAAAGGTAAAACCGGCGCTGAAGTTCTGGGAGGTTTCTTCCTGCAATGTGGGGATTCCAAGCAGTTGGGCAGCCCTTGAATTGTTGTTGAAAACCCCTACTTCCTGTGCGGTGGTCACACCGTCGAGCGTTACGAAAATAGTAGAGGTACGGCTGAAGTGGATCTGGTGGAGCGAAGGCGCGCGGAAACCGGTGCTGTGCGCAGCCCTGATGTTGAAATTGGGCGTCAACTTGTAGCGGGCGGCCAATTTGTAATTGAAGGTGGAACCAAAGTCAGAGTAGTCTTCGAAACGAACGGCTGCGCCGAGCAGGAATTCTTCCGTAAAATCGAATTCCACATCAAAATAGCCCGCTACGCTGGAACGGTTGGCGTCCACTTCGTTGGAAGGCAGAAATCCCGCAAAACACTGCGCGCCGGCCGGCCGGGCCCTGCCATAAAAATCGGTAGTCAAACGACTGTTGTCGGTGGTTGGTGTTACGAGTTCGCCATTCACGTCGTAGTTTCCGAAAGATAGTTCAGTGCCCGGAATGACTTTATAGTTTTCAAAGCGGTATTCCGCACCGAAAGCCACGTTGACGCCTTTCATTCCTCCTGTTTCCGTAAAATATTGTGACACATCAAAATTGGCGGTGTTTTGTGCAAACGAGTGCCCTCCGGCATTAAATGATGTGGGCGATGCCGAACCCAGAGTTGCGTTATGAGTGTTGGTCATGTAAAACAAAAAGGAATTGAATCCATAAGTATTGCTAAGGTCAACATTCCAGTCACCGATCATCCCTTTCAGGCCAGTCGAAACGGAGCGGTCCAGGATGTTGGAATTGATGCGGGGTACCGTGCCGTCCAGGTAGATGGAAGTCGTTGTCCTGTTTTGTCCCGGCAAGCGGTAAAAACAGCCCGATTCTCCATCGCGGTAGCCGATTCCGCCAAAGCTGTAAAACTTGAGGTCTTCACCCAGGGGCAGTGCCATGTTGGCAAAAAACTTACCGCCCCTCAATCTGGACTGGCCGACCCGCATGTTGTAATCACTGCGTTCCTGGCCCCTGGCAGCCAGTTCAGCATCCGTGGCATCAAAATCCAATAGCGCAACGATTTCATCCATATCGGCCGCGTTGGCGATTTGGCTTTTCAGTTCTGATGAAAAATGGCCCACCTGCTGGGAGTAGTTTTGTATGTCTGCCATGGACAGGTTGTCGATGTCTGCTTTGTCGTTCGAGGCTACTCTTTCGACGGCATTGAAGGCATGGAAAATGCTGCCCTCAAATTCCTGCATGCGGTTGGTGGCTCCGCGGTACTGGAATTCTCCGGTAAAATTGATGAATCCACCTTCGCCGCCCAATGGCAGGCCGTAATTGGCCCCGATGTTGACGACCTCACCATCGACGCTCTTTTCTTCTCCTTCAAATGGTCCGATTTCGCTGGTAAAATTGGCACCTGTGGTCAGGTTTAAGGTCAGTTTGTTGACATCTTCTCTCATCCTCATGTTGATGACACCCGCAATGGCATCGGAACCGTACTGAGCTGCGGCCCCATCCCGCAGGATCTCGACGGCACTGATAGCAGAGGTGGGGATGGCATTGAGGTCCGTTCCAACCTGGCCCCGGCCAAATGTCCCGTTCACATTGACCAGCGAGGTAGTATGCCTTCTTTTTCCATTTAACAAAACCAATACCTGGTCAGGCCCCAGGCCGCGCAGGGAGGCCGGATCGATGTGGTCTGTTCCATCAGAGATGGTCTGGGTGTTGGACGAGAAGGAAGGAGCTGTATTGTGCATCAATTGATTGAGGTTAGTTTGCCCGGCTGCGGCCCTGAGCTTGTTGACATCAATTACATCGATCGCAACGGGGGCATCCGTATTGGTACGGTTGGACGCACGGGAGCCCACAATCACCACTTCGTCGATCAGCACAGCTTCTGGCAGTACGAAGTCTGCCGTAGCTGTTCCCCCGTCGGTTACCGTAACGGTGGCGGTCATGGCCTGAAATCCTACATAGCTGGCTTCAACGGTATAGGTGCCCGGATCGATCGACAGGGAATAACTGCCATCGATGTCGGTTACTGTTCCTTTGCTGGTGCCTACTACAAAAATAGAGGCCCCGATCAGTGGCCCCAACTCGTCGCTAATGGTACCGGAGATGGTTCCTTTTTGTGCAAAAGCAGAGGAGCTGAACAGGAACACCAATAGGATCGGATAAATGAAATCAAATAATTTGTTCTTTTCAGTCATAATAAACAATTTTAATTAGTGAGGAAAAAAGTTCGATGTACAATCAATTTTGGAAATGATCGCGTATACCTCTTTCAATGCGCGGTGGCTTGAAAGGAGGATCTGTTTCATTCTCTGCAGCTACGGCTGAGTAGTTACAACAATTATCTTTTATTGGAAAGCGAGCATTTTTATGGATAGTTTCGACTTGCTCAATTACTCCACAATGGGATCGAATGGATATGATTGGAATGACTGGTAGTTACGTATCGCTTTCTTTAAACAACACTTACGCAAGTAGGCTAATCTTTTTTTACAAATCTGATGGGCCCGATACCGCTTTCAATCGAGTGTACTCGCATCGATTGATTTTTGGATCTTACTTACGCATTAAATAGAGGCAGATGGTAAATATAACAGCGAGAACTGATATATCCGAAAAATAGCTCTTATTTCTGCCATTTGTGGGCATGGTCGATCGTAAACTGTTTAAAATCAATGGGTTGTCGTTGCAAAATGTGCTTGGCGTCCAGGCTGACGTCAGCTTCTTTTCCTGCGGTGACAAAAGAATACAACCAGGCCATTTTTTCTGCGGCCTTGCGGGGACGGCCTTTGGCTATCATTTTTTCGATAAAATCTTCATTTTGCATTGGCACATAATGGATCGTTCTTCCGGCTGCTTCGGAAATGTGCCGGGCCACCGCGGAGTGGTCGATGGCTTTGAGGCAGGTAAGGTCATAGGTTTTTCCGTGATGAGCGGTCGGGGCTTTCAATATTTCAGCGGCCGTGGCGCCGATGTCCCTTACATCAATGAATGCGGTTTTAGAATGGCCTGCCGGCAAATAGAAAGCATCGTCGGAGGGGATGGTAAAGCCGATCCATTCGAAGAAATTTTGCATGAACCAGCCCGGCCGCAGGATGGTCCAGTTGCAGCCGCTGTTTTTCACAAAACTTTCCGTCCGGTTGAGGGGGCTACCTGCGACAGGCCCCGTGGTGCGCCCTGAGCTGTATACGATATGCTGCACACCGACTTCATTTGCTTTTTGAAAAAAGGCCTGTTGCCGCTCTTCGGAAGCACTGCCGGGAGGGACGACCAAAAATATTTCACGGACATCTTCAAGAGCTGTTTCCCAGGTACTGATATCATTTAAATCGCAGCGTCGGTACTCGGTGTTTTCGTTGCCATGATGTTTTTTTGTTTTTTCTAAATCCCTGCCAGCCGCAATGACCGGATGGTTTTCAGATGCCAGTATTTGAACGATCTGAGTGCCGATGTTGCCCGTTGAGCCGATGATGAGTGTTTTCATGTCGCAAATGTAACACGGACGGCCAGTCCGTGCAAATCCACGAACTGGCCGTCTCGGGCAAGTATCTCACGGACAGACTGTCCGTGTTGCAGTATTAGTTAAAGATGTAACGCAAACCTAAACGCATTCTCCAGCGTGAACCGAAGTTGTTGATGTCAAAACGATCATCACCCAGGCGGTCTTCAGTGAAAGTGAACAGCGGAGTAGTACCATCTGCGTCGTAACCTTCAAAGTTGAGCAATTCGAAAGCAAACGGGTTGTTGTAAACGACACCCCACTCACTGTTCAGCAGGTTGGTGAAGTTGAAAACGTCTACAGAGAATTGCAACGTGTGGTTTTTACCACCTGCTTTCACACTGAAATCTTGCAGCAAGCGGAAATCAATCTGAGTTTCCCAAGGCGTACGGCTGGCATTCTTTTCAGCGTAGCTGCCACGGTTTTCGCTCAGGTAATCGTCGTCTTCGATAAACTGGTCAAGAGCAGCCCATTGCTCAGCAGCAGTCATGTCACCATTGTCGATCAGGGTGATATCTGATTGATTTTCAGGGATCCAGACCAAGCTCCGGTTACGGCTGTTGCTACCACGCTCACCCTGGAAACGGTCAGCGCGCTCGGCACCACGTCCGTAGACATAGCTGTAAGGCTCGCCGGACTGTCCTTCGAGGAACAAGGAAATAGTCGTTGCAGCATTCTTGTTTTGGTTCCAGTCGATTTTGTAGTTCAGGCCCATGATCAAACGATGGCCCAAAGAGAAATCAGAGCGGCCGAGTGGCGCATTGTTACGGCCGTCTACGTTGAAAGCACCCCTCCACTGAGAAGAGTTCTGAGAAGAAGTTCCTTCAAAGATAGCTTCGGCGTCGCCATAAGTATAGGCAGCGTTAAAGCCAAGTCCAAATGGGAAGTTCTTGGCAACCGAACCAGTAATGTTATAAGTGTAGCCTTCGCTGGTATTGTCAGCTAAATAAACAGCAAAGTAAGTTGGGTCAATGTCATCGTTGACGTAGATCGGACGATCGTCGCCACCGTTGGTCCAGTTGAAATCAACAGTTGGGTTGGAGTTGACACTCTGGTAACGTACGTTGTTGAGTGTTTTGGTAAACATACCTTCAATGGAAGCATTCCAGCCGTTGCCAAACCCTTTGTCCAATGCCAGGCTGGTACGGAATACCTGTGGGTACTTGAAGTCTTCTGCGAACAAATCCACCTGACCAGAAGGTACGGTGAAGTTTTCATTTTCATACTGCTTGAACGGGTCCGCAATGAAATCAACGAGGTCATCATCACTGATGTCGCCTTCATCAACACTTCCGACGGTCAGGCCGTTGTTGGTGAACATACCACCAGGCCATACGAAAGGCACACGGCTGGTGAAGATGCCCAAACCACCTCTCAAGATAGTGCTGCCATCGCCCAGCAGGTCATAGTTGAAGCCAACCCGGGGTGACCACATGAGCTGAGCACCAGGTGCCTGGCCGGAACGTGCTCCCTGGAGGTCGTAAAATTGTTCAATTTTTGCAGCAGTCGAATCGTTGAATCCATTATTGATAGCAGGATCATCATTGAACAATGGAATGTCCAGGCGCAAGCCATAGGTCAAAGTTAACTGGCGGTTAACGGCCCATTCGTCTTGTGCATAGAAACCTAACTGAGCGGTGTTGAATTCTGCGGCAGCAGCAGAACCGTCACCGGAAATATCATCCACTAATGAATAGGAACGGTTGTAAGCAGTAGCTGGATTGCCATTCAGGAAGTCGGCGACTGAATCAAATTCATAAACACCGTAGTTCTGGCGGATGAACAAGTTGTAGAAACTGTTGAATTCGTTGTGCGTTCCGAAGGTCAAGGTGTGGGCACCTTTGTACAATTTGAAGTTATTGGTAATCGTAAAGATGTCCTGGTCAAGCGCATTTGCCGTGGAGAACTGTTCGCTTCCAATACGAATGGTGCCATCTTCTCCATCTTCAATGATCAGATAAGGAAAATCACCACCAAGCGGATCCCGGTCATCTCTAACAGCCGTGTAGCCAACAATCAGGTTATTGGATGCTTTTGTACCGAACATGGAGTTCAATTCAATCGCAGAGGAGTTGGTAGTAGACGGGAAGAATACGCCATTGTTCGCAAAGTTGATGGTGCTGCTGCTGCTACCAAAAACATTCGTTTGTTCTGCCTTGGTATATTGGTGACGCACGGTCAAACGGTGGCTTTCGTTCAGGTTGATATCGATTTTACCAAAGAGGCGGGTACCTTCCAATTTGTCGGTTTTGCCGAGGAAACCACCTGGGTTGTAGCCGTACTCATTGGTCAGGACATTGCTCAGGTTTTGCAGTTCTGCTTCTGTGGAGTTACCCCGATATTGTTCAAAATCGAAAGGCACTGGTGTTTCGTCATTTTGCAGTTCAGCGTTTACGAAAAAGAACACCTTATCTTTTACGATAGGGCCACCCAATGAGAAACCATAGAGCTCATTGCTGAATTCATCCAGCCTTTCTCTTTCGTCGAGGCCAATCCGGTCGGCGAAGGTCTTGTTGTCCTTACCGGCCAGGCTTTCATTCTGGATGAAGTAGTAAGCCGTTCCTTCAAAGTTGTTGGTTCCACTCTTGGTAACGGCACTGATACCGCCACCGGCAAAACCACCGAGGGTAACATCATATGGAGAAACAACAACCTGGATCTGGTCAATGGCATCAATGGAGATAGGAGCGATGCCGGTTTGTCCACCATTGGTACCGTTGTCAGCCAAACCGAAAACGTCATTGTTGACAGCACCGTCGATGTAGATAGCATTGTAACGGTTGTTCATACCTGCTATGGAAAAGCCACCACCAAAAGTCCCTTTGGCCTGTGGAGTCAGACGAGTAAAATCGTTGAGATCCCGGTTCAGGGTAGGCATCAGGTTGATGTCGTCCTCTGTGATTTGGGTACTCACGCCAGAGTTCTGGCCGGAGTTCAGGGCACTGGCCGTTACTTCAATTCCAGATAGGACCACTGCGGACTCGGTCATGTCAAAGTCAAAGTTTTGTCTTTCCCCCAGGCGGAGATATACATCCTCCTGGATGCTTTCTGCGAACCCGGTATAAGTCACAGTGATCTTATAAGGTCCGCCGATCCGCATGCCTGGGATACGGTAAGATCCATCAATATCTGATACAGTACCATACTGTGTACCAGATGGCAGGTGCACCGCTATGATGCTAGCGCCGATCAGGGTCTCACCACTGTTGCTGTCGGTGACCACACCTCTGACGCTACTGGTAGTACTACCTTGCCCGAATGCAGTCAATCCTGCAAGGACAAAGCAAATCAAGAGTAAAAGATTTTTCATCGTAGGAAAATTTTAATTAAGAAAGTTCAAAATGTTAGATATGCCGATTGGTCGAGACCAATGCATAAGTAACTCTTTAATGTTTAAATGATTCGTGAACAATGGTTTAAAGAAAAAGGTGTTTGCTCCGCGCATGGCGGTATTACAGTTGGTGATACTTATTTTTAGATAAATACTGAACAGGTGGTCTGAAAAGGAAAGTGGGTTTAAGCACTTGTTTCATAAGCAAATTTTAAAAAAGGCGCTTCTCCAGTTTGAGGGATTGTAATTTGAAAAGCCCAGCTGAATTTGCTGTTCGTGTTTGGGTTTCGGCGGCGAAGTTAGTTACTAAATACGGGTTCACCAAAGGAATGAGTTAATTAGAAATGAAATTTTTGTAAACGAAAAATTGTCCTTCCAACGATTGTTTTGGCAGGTTTCTGCTACATGAAATTAATATCAAGAATTGCCGATTGGGCAGGTGAGTTTTTTGGCGAATGGAAGGGTTCTCAGTGGATAATTTTTAACATGGAAATCTCACCCTGGATTATCCGAAATTGGGAAATGAGATATTGAGATATTAGGATATTACGAGACTGTTACAATAGCTTTTCAAATATCCCAATATCCCAATATCCCAATATCTCACTCCTGTTTCTTCAACACCACCTGTTCATCCAGTTTGCTCACAAACAAATCAAACAACTCCCGGATGCCCCGGTATTCTTCCGGGTAAAATTTGAGCTGTTTGACCTGAAAAGAGATGTTGAATGCCAGTTCTCCCGGTGTTTTGTCGTTGACGGCGTAAGTGAAGGAACCGCCTTTGTCGGGCAAGATGAAACGGATGCTTTTGGGTACTTCTTCCGTCACATACCCATTGGGCAGTTTCACTTTTATATTATGCTGCTCCCGGATGTTGTAAGGGAAGTCAACAGGGTAGTTGCGTTCTTTCAGTTTAAACGGGTTTTCATCAAAAGAAGAAAAAAGAACAGGGGAGAAGTACAGGAAATCGTTGGCCGCCATGGCCGCCTGCTGTATTTCAAAATGAATGGTATCGGTCAGCCGCTGACCGATGTCCCGGTATTCATTGACGCGGACTTCCTTGAGGTTTACTTCGGCGTATTTTTGACCGAGCCTTTCTGCCCAGTGTTGGCCCGACGGGTCCTCGAAGTACTGCTTCCTTTCCGGAACGGAATTATAGCCCCGGTAGACCCCGATCATTTGCCCGGTTAAGTGGCCCTCTTCCGTAAGCGCCAATTCGGATAAAAAGAGATCGATGCTCTGCTTGGGGGCTTCAATGTCAATCCATCCCTTTTCAATGTTCCATCCCCGCTTGTTGAGGGCTTCCACGTCGGGGTACCCGATGGGCCGCAACGGGTCGGTGGCATCCAGGATCAGGGGCTTTCCATCGACTTCTGCGAAGATCAATAGATGGTTGAACTGGTCCAGCAGGGGGTAGTCTTCGTACATCTTTCCGTGAGTACGGGTACTGGTCAGGACCGGCTCGGCAGCAATGCCTGCCGCCCGTAGCAGCACCAGCAACATCAGGTTGAGCTGCCCGCTGGAGGCGACTCCCTTTTCGAAAACGGCCTTCAATTTATCTTCTCCGCCATAAATGGAATAGCCGCCGTTCCATTGGACGTTCTGAGTGATGTATTTATAAATAAAGTCGACTTTTTCTTTCGGGGCGGAGATGCCTGCCAGGGCGGGTGATACTTGCTCCACAATGTCTTTGTAAAATCCTTTTTTCAAATAATGAAAGCCAAAGTAAGGGGAGGCCACCAGTTCCTTCCTCAGCTCTTCCCAAGTGGAAGTGACCTCCTCGATCCGCCCGTCCCCTTGTTGGATTTTTGATAATTGAAACCTGATCCTGGCCCGGTAATCATCCATTGTGGTGACAAACGATTCTTCTCGCATGGCCGGTGCATTTTCAAAAACATAAACACCCGGCTTGATGGTACACCTGCCATTCTGGCCTTCGAGGACCGTAAGTGTTGGTTCTTCTTTTATTTTTTCCATGTTTTCATTGCCCTGAAAAAAGAAGATGTATTCGAGCCGGTCATCGTGCTTGAACCTCAACTCGCTGTACCGCACCGGGATGGCTTCCTGAAAAAACCAATCTTCGGGTTCGTACCAGCTGGTTGAATTGATGAAATAAGAATATTCGATGATGCAGCCAACCTCTATTTTTGGGAAAGTAAAGCGGGCCTGTGACCAGTACTCATTGATCTTTTCAATGAAAATATCCTTTTTGTCCAGTTTTTGAAAATTGCCGTTGGGCAGAAAGATCATCGCCTCATCAAAGAAAAAATTTTCCCGTTTTCCATAGCTGTAAAAGGGAATGTTGACATTGCCGTAGTCAAACCCCTTCTTGTCCAGAATCTTGATGCGCCGGTGCCTCTTTTTGCGGACCATCACGTTGTCATTTATGCTGATGATAACTGTTTCAAAATCACAAAGCACGACTGCTTCGGCGGTAGAGTCAGGTTCGTAAACGGCCATCTTTAAATCCGCGGGTGCAATTTTTCCAAACTTAATGGGAGCATTGTTTTGACCTGAAAGAAATGAACACGAAAAGAGGAAGGATAAAAATAGAAGACAGCGCATGATTTTGATTTTTTAGAAAAAAATTGTCCGATAAAGAGAACAAATCCAATAATGTAGTTTTGACACATCTGTCGTTTATCGTTCACCGCTCACTCGTCCCGAATCAAGACCGGTACTTTCATTGCCCGGTTAGCAGCCGGAAACGATGCAACCAGCCCGATCAAAAGGACAATCACCGCAACTGCCACAAAATCAAGAAAGCGGGCACTGATCGGATAGGCATCCACGACAAAACCATCGGGAATAGATACAATGCCAAACCATTTTTGCATAAAATATAGAAACAGGCCGGTGATAAAACCAATGGCCAGCCCCACTCCGCAGAACATCAGCCCCTCATAAAGGAATACATTGCGGATGGTACGGTCTGTAGCGCCCATGCTTTTGAGTATGGCAATATCACCTTTCTTCTCCAAAACGATCATCCACAAAGAACCGATCATGTTGAAGGCGACCAGTACCAGTGTCAGGCTCAGAATGATGAAGCTCAACCATTTTTCCAGGTTCATCAATTTCAAAAAAGAAGCTTCCTGCGCATAACGGTCCTCTACTTTGAATGCGGTTCCCATGACCTGTTCTATCTTTCGGATGGCCGCAGAAGGGTCGGCACCGGGAGTCAGGCGCACTTCCAGGGCACTGACCTGGTCGTATGCCCCCAGCAGTTCTCTCACAAAATCGATACTGACGATAATGTACTGACCATCAAAGTCTTGTTGAATCCTGAACGAACCGGCGGGGTAGGTGAATCGTCGTTTGAAGGGCTGCTCCATAGGGCCAACATTTTTTCGTTTGGCCATGTACACATTGAGCAGCTCGAAAGGATCTTCGATATCGACCTGTAGTTTGTTCCGCATGCCGTTGCCTAATATGGACAGGAAGCGGTCTCCCTGCTTTAACTGATAAACCCCTTCAAAGAGGGTGGAGTCAATGCCCGTCACCGCAGAATAGTTATCGTCGACCCCTTTCATGATGCCAAAGTCACGGCTGTCCCGGTATTCAAAAAAAGCGACTTCTTCCAGGGTTTCGGATATGGTTGCTACTTCCGCCAAGTCCTTCAACTGTGCCAGTTGTTCTGGTTCGGGGGTGAAGGTCTTGCCTTCCACCACGGAGATTTTAATGTCTGGATTAAACTGGCTGAACAACCCCATGAGCAAATCTTCAAATCCATTGAAAACGCTCATCACGATGATGAGTGCAGCGGTACCGATACCCACGCCAAAGACGCAGATTCCCGTAATGAGGTTGATGGCATTCGTAGACTTTTTGGCGAACAAATAACGCCGGGCTATTTTAAGTGGTAGGTTCAACGGTTGACAGCTTGTCCCGAATTCACTCCGGGAGTGGACGGCTGATGGCTGACGGAAAAATTAAATTTGACCAATCAACGTTCGGCGCGTCATTTATATTTGCAAATCTATTAAAACAAACCTGACTTTATTGGGAAATGGAAAATGGATATTAGGATATTGAGATATTGAGATATTGGGATATTGAGATATTAGGATATTACTAGTTTTTTAATTTTCAATAACTTTTCAAATATCCCAATATCCCAATATCCCAATATCCCAATATCCCAATATCCCAATATCCCAATATCCCAATATCCCAATATCCCAATATCCCAATATCCCAATATCCCAATATCCCAATATCCCAATATCCCAATATCCCAATATCCCAATATCCCAATATCCCAATACCCCAATATCCCAGCCACCGTCAATATGAAGCAAATTCAAGTACACCAATACGGCGGCCCCGAGGTGCTGCAAACCGTCGAAGTCGAGAACCCCCAGATCGACAATTGGGAAGTTATGGTGAAGGTGAAATACGCCAGCGCCAATCCCAAGGACGTCCTGCTGCGCAAAGGGAAACTGAAAGCCTATCTGAGCATCTCTTTCCCGCTCACTTTGGGGCAAGACTGCTCTGGTGTGGTGGTGCAGGTAGGTAAAAAGGTGAAAGATTTCCGCAAGGGAGACCATGTCTATGGCATGACCAACCGGCACAACAACGGCACCCTGTCGGAATATGTGAAATTTCTGCCCAACGAAATTTGCCACATGCCGGAAAATTTATCGTTTGCGGAAGCGGCCTCCGTCCCGCTCACGGCGCAAACAGCCCTTCAGGCGTTAAAGGACATTGCCAAAATAAAACCGGGCCAACGGGTGTGCGTCAACGGTGCTTCGGGTGGAGTAGGGATCTTTGCCGTGCAGATCGCCAAAATTCTGGGCGCAAAAGTGACCGCTGTTTCCAGTGCAAAAAACAAAGCGTTCTGTCTGGACCTGGGGGCCGACCGACACGTTGATTATAAAGCGATGCCTTTTGAAAAATGGAATTCCCACTTTGACGTCTTCTTCGATGTGTACGGCAATCAGAGTTCAAGGAAGGTCAGGCACCTGTTGCCGAACAAAGGCTGGTACATCACCACGGTGCCAAATGCCAAAAATATCGGCGATACAATCCTCTCTTATTTAAAATTAAAAAAGTCAAGACTGGTGGTCGTAGAATCGCATACTTCGGACTTAATGCTGCTAAAAAACTGGCTGGAAAAAAATCAATTAAAGACCTTCATCGAAGCTGAATACCCGGTCCGTGAAATAGCGGAAGTCCACCAAAAACTGGAGACCCGAAGAACCGTCGGGAAATTGGTAGTGAAAGTGGGGGAATGAAGAATGAAGAATGAAAAATGATCTCTGTTAATAATTCATCATTCATCATTCATCATTCATCATTTTTCATTCTTCGTTATTTAACCTCCAACAATTCTACGTCGAAGACCAGGGTGGCGCCTGGGGCGATATCACGACCTTTTCCCCGGTCGCCGTATGCCAGGTCGCCAGGGATGTAGAATTGATACTTAGCGCCTGGTTTCATCAGCTGGAGCCCTTCCGTCCAGCCCTTGATGACCTTGTTCAAAAAGAATTCGGTTGGTTCGCCTCGCTGAATAGAGCTGTCGAAAACGGTACCGTCGATCAGGCGGCCTTCATAATGGACCTTGACCTTGTCCGTTGCCTTTGGGGATGCACCGGAGCCGGCATTTATCACTTTATAATGCAGCCCGCTGGCGGTAGATTTGACGCCCGCTTCTTTTGCTTTTTCTGCGATAAATGCAGCGCCTGCTTTTTTGTGTTCTTTGGATAATGCCACATTTCTTTCCGCTTGCGCTTTTTCCGAAATATTTCTGAATTGCGCCTGCAATTTACGGATCTGTTGATCGTCCAACTGGCCTTTTCCTTCTTCCAAGTTATCGACCATGCCCTGCAAAACGGCTTCATGGACGATGTCCACTCCAAGCGAATGCAACAAATGATAGTTGTTGCTCCCGAAGGCATAGGACAAAGAATCGGAAACGTTATTTTCTGAATTGGTCAATTGTGCCTGGCGGTATTTTTTCCTCAAGGCACTGGTCACGTTTACATGGTTTCGTTCATTGATGTAAGATGTTCCTGCCTTGGATTCCTGATATCCTTTCACTAATTCATTTGCATTAATGTCAATATTGCTACGGACATAGGATTGAGCAAATTTTGCCCCAATCGAATAATAAATGCTGTCCTGCACGGTGGATAATTCAAAAACAGCATTGTTTGAACTTGTGCTGTCAGAGTTGCAAGCGATCAGCAACAGGAAAAAAGAAGAAACGAAAATTATTTTTTTCATGTGAAAAGTGATTACAAAAAAATAAAAGTAATTATCAGAAACTGGCAATCAAGAAATTGAAAAATTAACTGTGCCTTGAAAATCATCTGGCCTTTTATTCCCGAATTTCCAATTTCTTTATTTCGAATATTGTTTGTTCGGCCGGGCGTATTTTTCCGCAAAGTAACTAAATATGTCAGGTGTCGCCAAGTTGAGTTTACAACACTTTAGACAAATAATGAAAAAAGTGAAATGGTATTAATTAATTCAAGTTGCGAACAACTTGTACGGCCCCAGCGGTAACACCGTTCTAAAACGGTGTTACCGCAAAACCCACCATTATTGTCCATTTTTTTTTCTACATCGCAATTTGAATTAATTATTTTAAAATTAGGGAAAAAGACTCTGTTATTCTTTATTCTAAATAAAGAAAGTAACAATGTCTAAAATGAACATTTAGCAATTATATGAGTATTTCATTGTTGCTCTTCGTTATGAAAAAAATGTCCACGTCCTGTTTCCAGGCAGTGTTCATTTATTTTGTCACCCCATGCTGAACGGAGCTGGAAATAGAGGGTGGAAAGGTAATTGATGGTATTTATTAGAATAATTAAATAAATTGTCTCATCGGACAAAAATGCCAGCTCTTTCTGTTTTTTCCTTAATTAGAGTGTGTCTGCAAAATCTCTTTTTTAAATTCCAAACGCATTTTCAGACAACCTCTGAAAGCCTGACTTATGAAAGCGATCCACTGCCTTTGTTTCTGCCTTAACCTGTTGATTTTTACAGAAAAATTAAATGCTCAGTGTGAATGCCCACCATTGCCCGATCCGACAGGAATTATTGATACCGTCAGTTCCGTTGGCGAGTTGCAATCCGCTCTCCAGGCAGCCAATCAGAATGGTGGTCATTACACGATTTTATTAGAAGACGGCACTTATGAATTGGCCAACAACCTGCTCTACATCAACCAAAGCATGGATCACCTCACTATCCGTAGCCTCTCTGGCGACAGGGAGGCAGTCATCATTAAGGGACAAGGTATGGGCGGTAATGTGGGATACATCTTCAATATGGCGGCTGATCACTTTACCGTGGCCGACATGACCATTGGTTGGGTCGGTAACCATGCCATCCAGGTGCATGCCGAGCATGACGCTGATTTTCCGCTGATTCAAAATGTCAAATTCGTGAATGTGCGGGAACAGATGTTGAAGGTATCGGGCAGCGCCTCTTCCGATTTTTCAGACGGCGGAGTGGTGCAGTGCTGCGAATTTGTTTTTCCCGATGGTGTGGCATACCAATATTACACCGGCGGCATCGATGCGCATCGCGCCAAAGACTGGGAAGTACGTTTTAACACATTCCGTCATATCCGCAGCCCCGACAACTCATTGGCGGAACATGCCATTCATTTTTGGAGCAACTCGGAAAATACCCTGGTAGAAAATAATGTCATTATTGATTGTGACCGGGGCATTGGGTTTGGCCTCGGTAACAGTGGCCACGTCGGTGGCACCGTTCGCAATAATTTTGTGCACACCAGTCGCGATGTCGGAATTGGTTTGGAAAACGCATCGGATGTAAATATTTACCACAATACGGTGGTTACGGATAATTATTTTAATTCTATTGAATACCGTTTTGCCGGAACCGTAAATGCTCACATCGCCAACAATCTCACCAATGAAGCCGTCGCTTCCCGAAATGGTGGAACGGGCACCGTGGAGTTCAATTATTTATTTTTGAACGATGCTATTTTTGTGAATGCAAATAATTACGATTATCATTTAATTGCTGAAAACCCATCGATCACAAATGCCGGAACTATGCTGGCCCATACTGGCGTTGACATTGACTGTCACGACCGAATGGATGGCCTGCCAGATATTGGTGCGGATGAATTTAATTCAGTTTTAAATTCAATTAATTTTAATCCAATAAAAAATATTATCCACGTTTTTCCAAATCCAAACGCAGGAAGATTTTTTATTGAAAGTACCGAAAATGTGGCTATAGAAATAGTTGACCTAAACGGGAAGACTATTTATAAAAAAAGAAAGTTAAATGGATCACTAATTGAACTTGAAGAAATAAAGAGCGGGATTTATTTTTTAAAATATATGAAAGGTGATTTATTAGGGGTGGAGAAAATATTTGTGAGTTATGAGTTATAAATTATAAGTTTATAATTTTCATAACTCATAACTCATAACTCATAACTCATAACTCTCCTCACTCCTTCTCCATATAGCTCATGACCAGGTTCAGCATTCTTTTACTATGTTGACTGGCGTGGTAAATCGGGTTTTCGTCGCCCGGTGAATTTTGTTCCGGATCAGCGCCATTTTCCAGTAAATATTTAGCCACTTCATAATGGCCGTCGCGCACAGCGTTGATGAGTGCCGTGCCGTCACCATTTACCTGCCGGTTGATATTGGCGCCATTTTCAATCATTAGTTTTACAAAGTCCAAATGGCCATAACGAGCGGCTCCCATGAGGGCCCCTTCGTCACCGGTAGTGCGGTATTCTACATCGGCACCGGCAGCCAGCAATATTTTGCCGATTTCCAAATAGCCTTTACGGGCGGCAGCATTCAGTGGGGAGCGGGGCTCGCCTTCTTTGCGGAATTCACAATTGACATCGGAGTTGGCGGCCAGCTTCCGGACTTTTTCGATGTCGTTTTTTTTCACGGCCCGAAGCAGCTCCGCGCAGTTGCTGGTGCCACTTTCGTGGATAACGGCTTTGGAAAAAGTAAATCCGGGCAAGACCAAAAACAGGGTCGTCAGGAAAAGAATAAAAACGAGACTGAGTTTCAAAAAATTAAAACGTTCTTTTTTCATGTCGGGTAATTTTATTAGTGATTGAATACGGTGATTTAATTCAGATTTTTGCACAGACATGCCCGCTACCAGGGCATAGCGAACCGGGTGTTTTTTCATCCAGCCTGCCACCGTAACGAGGCAGTTGGCCAGTGCCAGATTGTTGCCCGTTACTTTGGCGGCCCACTCGTCGCACAACAGTTCGTTGGTGGCATTTATTTTTTTTACTGCCCATTGGTGCAGGGGCTGAAAAAAGAAAATGGTGTTCCACAACAACAACAGGCAATTCCAGTAATAATCTTTGCGGACAATGTGTGCGAGTTCGTGCGCCAGCATAGCTTCCATCTGTTGCGCGTCCATTTCTGTCACTGCTTTTTCCGGTAAGCAAATTTCCCGGTTGCGGATCAGGATGGGGGCATCCAGTTCCGCTGATTGACTAAAGATAATAGGGTGGCGGAGCTGTGCTTTTTTTTGCAGGTTTTGAAAAATTTGCAGAACAGTCGGGTGATTGATGAGTGGGCGGTTTTTTATTTTTTTAAAATATAGAATATGCTGAAAAAAAGCGGCTAATAATTTAATCAGCACCACGCAAATCCAGAAGATGACCAAGCCCGAAAAAATAGCATTTATAGAAAACGAAAATGAATGTTTGGTTTTGGGTTCTGAGTATATTTCTTTTATTTCGTTTAATTCGGGTTTGTTTTTATCAACAAATAATAATTCTTCTGTGCCAGTATTTTCCGGCGAAATATTTTCTGAAATAAATTGTTTTTCCGAGGCAGGCGACAACTCAATAGCAAATAATTCAAAGCAGAATAAACTCGTCATCAGCCCGCCGATGAACGCAGCTTTCCATAAATGGTTGGTCAACCGGACAGAATTAAATCCAGGGAGCCTGACCAGCCCTGTTACCAGCAAAACCCAAACACTGCTGTGCAATAAATAAGTAAGTACAAAAGCAATAATGGAAGTGGGTTCAAAATTATTTATTAATGTTAGCATGTTGTTTTTTATTGTTGGTAGAGGGTAGAGGATAGAGAGTAAAGGGACAACATTTGCTTAAAAGCTCTTCCCCCTCTTATACTTCTACTCTATAACTTCTACTCTCTACTTTTTTTCTTTTTCTGTGCGGCTTCAATCATTTTTTTTAATTCTTCCAGCTCCTCTTTTTCAAATGCATTTTCCTGGAGTAAGTGGTTGACAAGCACAGAAGATTTTCCACCGAATAACTGTGAAACCAAATTATTGGTCATAGAGCTTTGGGTTTCTTTTTCAGTAATTAAAGGCGTGTAAATATATTGGCGGCCTTCTTTGTGAAAATCCACAATGCCCTTTTTATACAGACGCTGTAAAACCGTACTTATGGTCGTAATGGCAAATTCCCTGTCGGGCATCAGTGCAGTCTGAATCTGGCTGACAGATGCTTCTCTTTTCTCCCAGATCACTTTCATGATCTTTAATTGCAGCTCGTCGAGTTTTATTTTTTCCATGCCGTAAATTGTTTAATACTACAAATGTAGTAATTAAAAACGACAGTTGTAGTATTAAATGGTGATTTTAACATTTTTTACCTCTGGAATCAACAACGGTGTGCCATAGGAGGAAGTAGTTGGTGCCTAACCTGGGGATTTGATTTGCATTTTTTATTTTTGATCAATTCAAACGAAGTAAAGCCTTTCGTTCGGGACAATGAGAAAAAAATAAAACTGATGAAAATATTTAGACAGCTCACTCCTTATTTGATTATTTGTTCTTTTTTAATTATTTATACTGCTTTTTATATTACTTCCATTTTTGCCTGGAACAAGGATGAGGTCGTAGCACTGCCAATTTTATTTATGCTTTTATTGGGCTCTGTTGCATTTCTTTTGTTGGATAGATTTGCTTTGAGGAAATGGGAACAAAAAAAGTTGGTGATCTTTGAATTGGCTACTGTTCCTTTATTTATACTCTTAGTGAATTTTAATAACCGTAAATTAATTATTGAGCCAGCGGCAGGAGTGCAATCATTTGTGGTAGTCGATGTAGAAAAGAAAGAGGAAGAGTCTACAGCCAGCAGGGCGTTCCCGTTTAATCGGAAAATAAAAATTGAGACGGATAACCAACTGGTTTATTTAACGAAAGAAACCCAGGAGAAATATAATATTGATGTTTCAACGAAATGCAATATTTATCTTAACAGCAGGAATGAAACAGGTAGGGATAATATAAGCCGTTTGATGATCTTTTCTCTTTGTGAAGAACCAACGGATGTTGAAGAAATTTTTGACACCGTTTTAGAAAAAATAAAGAACACAAAATAATTAAATAAAAACAGGCACTTGTCTTTTTAAAATCTATGATACAACGCTTATCCAGAAACAGGCCGGAGTGGAAACAGGGATTATTGTTTTTATTTTGGCAGCATTAAAAGACAAAGTAATTTATGCGGTAAATCAAATCGTAAAAAAATCAACTCAAAATTTGGTTCCTTTTTTCCCAAAGCCAATGTTTTCCCTACCTTTAACCCACATTCATTATTGAACCACTATTCGACCCCGTTCAATAATGGCCCATTAAAGAACATCCAAAACCACTTAAACATGCATCGCTCTACCATTGGCCGCATTTATTCTGTATTGGCATTATTTCTCATTTGCCAACTTTCCCTTTTTTCACAAACCATCAGCTTCGAAACCCCGGACGAATTCTTTGTCTGCGGAACAGCTCCTTTTGAGTTGACCATAACGAACAACACTGGCGCCCCTTTGCCCGACGTGACGGTAGAAGTCAATTTTACCACTAGCAACGGTACCGATTGCGGGGTGGCCTATCTTCCCGGCACAGTGATGAACGGGACTGAAAACGACCTGTCAGATCTGGGGGCTCCAATCTTTTCGGTAGCTGACCTTGATGCTGGCCAGGCAGTCACCCTGACTTTTGAGGCAGAGGCTCCTTGTTCCGTAGTGGACTGTATTGACGGGGCGGAGTTTTTTGTCAATGAGATCAATCTAAACTGGACAGGTGGCAGTACCTCTACGACGACCAACCCATATGTGATCGAACGGGCATTGTTGGTCATCACCCAAATTGAAAATGCCTTTATGACGGGTTCACAAGGTGATTTGATCCAGCGGGAAATCACCATCGTCAACACCCGCCCTGGTGCCTTGCAAGGGTTCATTTTCACCGATAGTCACCAGGGCGGCATGACCATTTCCACACAGAGTGTCGGGACGGTCACTATGTCCGGCAACATGATTCATCAGATAGAGCTTGATGGCTCGGATTTTATGAACATTGGTGACAACGATGAGCTGTTTGAACTGAACGAATCCATTGTGATTACAGAATACATCCGCATTACCGATTGTGGGGTGGATATTTCATCGACCGTGTCCAATCTCACAGCGAGCTGGGGGTGTGGCGGAGAAATTTGCCAGGATGTAGCGGCCGTAGCCCTCATTGACATCCAGGAATCTGATAAAGAGCCTAATCTTGTCTGGGAACCAATCACCAATTTTTCCCAATGTTTTTGCGGGCCCGATGCTTACCAGCAAGGCATGAAGATTACAAACGTGGGTACTGGGGCTGCTGAAAACCTTGTTTTTGACATGAAGGTAGCAAGCTCGGTCATCGGGGGAATTGATGTGACGAGCGTGGTGGTGGACAGTGCCGGCACTGCGCTGGATGTCGATCCGGTTTTTCCATTTACCTATGAACAGTTTGCACCGTGTGAGGGGGCCGATAGCTTGTTGGCGGGGAATATGATCCTGACCATCCCAAACCTGGGGCCTTCGCAGTCCGTGATCATCACCTGGGATATCTACTTCTGCGATGTTCTTGGCTGTAGTCAGCCGGGAGTCGATTGGGAGTATCGGTACAGTTATTTCAAACCCTGTCCACCACTGCCCTTTGTTTCGCAAGTACGCTATATTTATGTATCCGATTTTGGGATACCGTTTGATTCCAATCTTCAGTACGATACCGTTCAGCAACTTCAGGATGGTGACGAGATCACCGTCAATTATGAGTTGAGCCAGGAAAACCTGACCTCATTGACCGATGAGTTGGTGGTGCAATTTCAGTTACAATGCGGTTTGGTGTGGGACGAGGACAATGAATTGTTATTGGGGGGGCAGGCACCCCTCAGCGTTGAGCTGATTCCCGATTCCACCTTTACCGTGGTCTCGGCGACATACCAATTGCCGCTTCCCGCTGATATGGTGAACACTTCCTTTGAGGTTCAATTTCTTTGTGATAGTTTATGCATCGATGGGGTGGAGTGTCGGGATACCATCATCACTTCCTGCGAAGCGGTTCCGTGTTCGCCACCTCCGCCGCCACAGTTGAGCATTCTTTCTGCGGCCACGATCCGTAAATGCCCCAGTTTTCCATTGCCGTGTAACATCCAGACCTGCGATTTTGCTTTTACGGCTTATGAGTGTCCCATTGATTCCCTCTGTGTAAATGCGCCACCGGGCTATGCCGAATTTGAATTTACGGCAGCCCGAAAAAACCTGGGACTGCCCGATAATGACAACGACCAGTTTCCGGACGGCCCCGACTTCAATAATATGAACCTGGTCGCCACCCATCACCTGATCGCCGGGGATACCATTCGGGCCGCCATCGTTGCGGCAGTGCGCATGGATTCGCTCGGTGTTCAATTGCCCGACGGTTTTATTGATATGAATTTCACCACCAGCCAGTTGCTTGCGGCCAATGAAGAAGCCCTGCTGACTGATGGCTCAGGGATTGTGGAAGCCGGCATTACGCTGCGGGTGTACGATGCTTCTACCGACAGCTTTTTTGAATGCACCGACCCCATGTCGGAGGTGACGGATGGCGGATTTCTTAATTACCGATATGACATTTCAGCGTCGGCCCTTGGTAGTTGTGCCCCGGCAGGTTTTGCGTTTGCCGAAGGCGATTCCATTTTCTTTATCAGCCATTACCGGGTGTTGCACAACGTGTTTTTGGAACCGGACGGGACTCCGCTTCTGGGAACCATCGTCCTGCGGCCCGATCTTTTTATTTTCGATGAAGACTTCACGGACAACTACATGCCGATTTCCTGCGCATGCGACCAGGAAACCTTTCAGTTGACGGGTTATCAATATACCTTGCTGCCGGGCATTTATGGATTGCCTCCCTGCGATTCTTCCCAGTTTATTGGGGGGAGTCTGTTGCGGTTCGAAATTGCGAGCGCCAATTTTTTTCCCTTTGAACACCGTAATTTTATGTTCGCTGAGGACTGGCGCCTGACGCTGCCGGACGAAATCCAGCTCTGCAATGCCCGTTTGACCTTTCTCCGTTTTCAGGGAGGTGATGAAGTCGTGAACAATGAAATACTCGATTTTGAGCTGATTGGCGGAGAGCATGTTTTTGACCTCACACCTTACCAAGACCCACCCGTTGAGGAAGGCTGGGCGGCCTTGTTTCAATATATCTTTAAAATGGATTGTGATGTGACTGGCTCCCGGCCGATGACCATCCGCACCACTTTGGATTTTCTCAACAGCCTGCCGGAAGAAGAAGACCCGCTGGAGTACGAATTGACGGCCAATGCCCTTCAGGCACTGATCCCGAACTTGAATGTGCAGCCGATCACCAGTGGTTCTACCATCATTAGTTTCGACGACCAGTTGAAGGTGGACTTGTTCATTGAAAATGATCCGACTGAAGTCGCTGCCCAGTCCAGTGGCGCTGCTCCCAATACCTGGTTGTACATCACTTCGCAGACGGGTTTGGTGAAAAACTTCCAACTGGTCGACCCCGCGACCGGGGATGTTTTTCCATCGGTCAACGGTGTGTACCAATTAGAGGATTTGCCGATCGGCATCGATACGCTGCTGCTTTGCGGCACCAATAATTCTTGTGAAACGGAACTCTTTACCATTCACTACGGCTGGAATTGCGACCCCTTCACGAGTCAGGTACAAACTGCCTGCTACTCCAAGGAAACCCTTTTGTCGATAACCTCGCCTCCCGGTGAAATTGACTTCCTGGTCGAGAGCCCCACTGGCTGCTTCGATCTTTGCGAGGACATTCCGCCTTATGCCCTGGAAATATTTAACGGTGAGCTGGGCTCGGTATACGAGCTGATTGCCCAGGCGCAGATGCCGCCGGGGCAGACCGTTGTGTCCGGTTCTTCTCAGGTCGAGTACCCGACAGGCAGCGGGAATTTGTTCCCGATCGATGACCCTGTTTTCATCAACAGCACCCTGGCAGAATGGGATTTGTCGAACTTCGATTCGCTGAGCAGCGGCCTGCCAGGTGTCAATTCGATGCCGTTCAATTCCATCACTTTGTTTTTTGAAACGACGACCGAATGTGGTTTTGTAGCAGACGCATTCACGTTGTTCACCATTGCTGCCGAACTGAATTGCGGCATTCCTTCCAATTCGGTTGCCAAGCCTGGCGACCCCATTTGCATCAACGGTGCTACACAATCTTATTCCACGAATATAGAAGTGGAAACGCCGACCGAATTCACTTGTGGAAACGAAATGGTTTTTGAATTTTCAATGACTGCTTCGCAAACATTGCCCAGTGGGGCCTGCGTGATTGCCACCTTGCCGCAAGGCATTTCGCTGGTGCCGAATTCCTGCGAATCGGCCTGTCAGGACGATTTCGATTGCACACCGATCATCGACGGCAATACTTACACCTGGACGTTGCCTGAAGGTGTGCCTTCCAACCAGATCATTTGTTTTGAGTTCAATACCATTGGGTGGGCAGAGCTGCCTTGCGGAGACGGACTGGTCATTTTCCGCACAGCGAATGAGACCCAGGCATTTTGTGCCGAAACGGGGGATTCGTGCAGCACCAAAGTGAATACGGGTTCGCTGCTGTTTCAATACGATATCCAGCGACCTGAATTTACCCTCGATAATTTCATGATCTCCGCTACGCAAACGGCGGGTGATGACCAAATAGATTTTAGTTTAGATATCAAAAATGACGGCGGTCAAAACGAACCGCCCATCACTGTCGATTTCTTTATAGACAACAACGGCGACGGCATCGGCGACGACCTGGTGCATACTGAAAACCTGATAGCCATTATTTCCAATGGTCAGGTAGAAACCATGACGGGCAACTTCCAGATGCCGACCGGCAACCTCTGCAACCTGGTAGCGATCATCAATGCCGACCAATGCCTCTGTTCGCTGGATTCGGCCTACGTTTTTTCACCGATCACTTATCAGACCGACCAGTCCCTGACCATTTGTTCCGGAGATATGATCACCGTCGGGGTGGAAGCACAGGCAGGTTTTACTTATCAATGGCTGCCGGATGATTGTATCGCAGAGGCGAATGAAGCGACGACGACATTTGGCTGCACCAATGACACACCAGTTCCAGTGAACTACAGTTTTACCCTCGCTGAAAGCGACGGCAATGCATGTGAGATCAACAACCTGATCGATGTCACAGTGCAGCCCGTGCCAGGTATTGCTTTTGCCGAAACACCCATTTGCGCAGGCGGCTCAGCGAACATCGTAGCCACGGATGGTGTCAATTGGCAGTGGCAGGGCCCCGGCATCGGGGATCCTACCATCCAAATACAAACGGTGATGCCCGGTATGTCGAGCACCTATTCGGTGACGGTGACCGATGCGTTCAACTGTGTGGGCACGGAAGAAGTCCTCATCGAAGTCAATCCATTGCCAGAAGTGGATGCAGGAGAAGATGTTTTTGTCTGCCCCGGAAATGTGCCACAGCTCGACGCTACCTTCAATGCTGACTGGGACTACTTATGGTCGCCGCCTATCGTTGGCGGGCAGCCGGCGCTCGATGACCCGACCATCCACAACCCCACTGTAGTGACACCTGAAGATGTCACCTTCATGCTGGAGGTAACCGATATGAATACGGGCTGTATCGGTACTGACGATGTTTTTGTCAGCCAGTCCGGTGCGATCAACCTGACGGTTTCGCCCGACGTGACTATCTGTACCGGGGCGTCCGTGACTTTATCGATCGACGGGGCCGATAACTATGAATGGGCGCCGGCCGTCGATTGCCTTGATCCGACTTGTGCTTCTGCTACCGTTTCACCGGCCACGACGACGACTTACACTGCCATTGCCACTACGGATGATGGATGTTTGGATACAGCTTTGGTGACGGTGACAGTCACGGATGATGACATCTTGACGTTTGATACGCTGCCTCCCATTTGTGAAGGTGAATCGGTAATGATTCATGACAGTCTGGTGATGGATGCCGGTACTTATGTAGAGACGTTTAATTTGCCGGGAGTTACCTGTGATAGTATCAGTTCGGTTACCTTGGTCGTGAATCCGGTGCCGTCGGCGATTGCTATTGACACGAGTATTTGTATTGGTGATTCGGTTGAAATTTTTGGAGAATTCTATAATGAAGCCACTGAAGACACGATCACCTTGTCGACGGTCAATGGTTGTGACAGCATCATTTATTTGAGCGTTGAAGTTTTTGAAATATCGGTTGTAATCGACAGTGTCAGACAGGTTGAGGTCGACAGCGTTTTCACCCTGACGATTGACCCAAGCACTTTCGATTCCATCGTCTGGTCAGGAGGGGGCATGGGAGAGGATTGCCTCAATGACCCGTCGTGCATGGATTCGCTCGACATGCTCGGCGAGCAGGTTGACTACATGGTGACCGTTGTTGATGAAAACGGTTGTGTCGCCGTCGATACCCATCGCGTAGAAGCTATCATTAAGTGCTTTCCCGACCAGGCCCAGGTTCCCAATGTTTTCACGCCGAACAACGATACCGTCAACGATGAGTTCAGTATCGTCGCTCCGAACTCCGAACAGGTCCTACAGCTCCGTGTCTGGGATCGATGGGGCCGCAAGGTCTATGATGGCCACGGCCCGTGGGACGGGACTTACAACGGGGAACCGGCCGGGCAGGACGTCTATATTTATGACATTCTGGTCGGCTGCCCGGTGGGGGTAGAGGCAGATGAAAAGTTGTTGCGGGGGGATGTGACGTTAATACGGTAAGTACCGTCGAAGTCCCCTTCGGCGAATACTCGCCGAAGGGGACTTCGACCATTTATATCTCTAGGGCAACTACTACCACAACGCCTCCACCAATACCAGGTACTCCCAACTGAGGCAATGATCATTGGTCTTTAAAAAAATGGCCAGCAAAGTGGAGGCCCTACCGGAAAAGAACTTGGCCACATCTTCCTGTCGCCTGCCTTCTTTGGCTTCGTTGTCTCCGAAGTCCATTAACTGAATATAGCGGACAAAAACACTGGTCTTAATAGAGGTGGCTGAACCTTTTGTTTTTGGCTGCGTTTGTGGAGAAAATTTTTATAATTCTAAGTTGTGTCAGGATAAAAGAAAAAATATAAATTGCTCCCGATTCATGAAGGCTTAGATATAAGACACTTTTTAAAAAAAAATGAAAATCTTGTCTAAATATGATGGGTCATTCGGTCAGTTGAACTGGGTGGCCTTGAATTCCACATTATGAACAGGCACCTGCCCACCATCAATTTAGTGGCCTACATTGGCTTGGTCATCGTCAATATTTTAGCTTTGCAACTTCCTTTTTTTGGCAGAACGCCTGGCGACGTGGCCGACCTATTTTTTAACCCTTTCACACCTGCGGATTTTGTCTTTAAAATTTGGTCAGCAATCTACGTGCTGCTGGGGGTGTTCATCATTTTCCAGTCGAGGAGTATTTTTCAAAAAGAGGAAAAAATAATGGCCGAAGTACAAGAGATCGGCTATTTGTTTGTTATCACTTGCCTTTTAAATTTTAGTTGGCTGTTGACCTGGCAATCGCTGTACATTGGGTGGGCGTTTGGTTTGGTGTTTATTTTATGGATCTCACTGATCGTCGTCGGTTACCGGTTGACGATGTACAGAAAAGCGCACTGGAGCATCACGGTTCCGTTTAGTATTTACCTTTCCTGGGTGTCGTTGACGGCCCTTGCCAACCTCAATGTTTTACTCATTGATTTGGATTTTGGCTTTTTTGGATTGTCCCCTGAAAGTTGGGCAGCATCGCTGGTCGTCCTTGGTGTTTTCGGTTGTCTGTTGGTATTTTATCTCAACAAAGATTATTGGTTCCTTTTGGTGCTTGCGTGGGGTTATTTTGGCACTTACATGAAAAATAGAGATGCTGATCATTATCTACCAATGGTGGCTTTGGGAGGGATGATCATTGTGCTGGCCATGACCATTGCTGCCTGGGGAATAAAAAGAAGAGAGGGAAAGCCGCATTTAAATTCCTGAATCAATCGCCGCTGAAAGTGGCCGGATGCATCCCTTCCTCAAATTAAAAACCAGTTGAAAATGGAACGATTCGAAGGCTTGGCAGAAATTCAAAGAGATGCCGATTCCCTTGCTCCCATCCAAATCAATGGCAGTATTGCCCTTGGAGCGCAATGCAACAAACTCCTGCTGTCCTCAAGTTGAGGAATCATTGCACATAATATTTAAGAAATCCAGTCCTTTTTATTTTGCCTCATTGTTTACATTTGTGCAACACCTTTCCGGAAGAATATCATTCAAATCATGTGCATTAAAAAATCGATTTTTTATGAAAAACAGAACACTTGTTGAAGAGATTATGAACCGGGATGTAATGGCCCTGAACATGAACGATACAGTCCGTGAGGCAGAGAATACTTTCCGCAACCATTTTTTACGGCATGCTCCCGTCATGGCCAATGGAGAGTTGGTCGGCATGCTCAGCCTGGTCGATATGAAAACCAGAACGGGGCTTGAGGACACGCAGACAACTTCCTCCGGCAGTGGAATCCTGCCACTTATGGTCAGGGATGTAATGACGCCCGACCCGGTCAGTGTACAGGCCAGTGCAACGGTGGTGGAGGCCGCGCGCCTATTTGCCGAGAATGAGTTTCATGCGTTACCCGTACTGGATGGAGACCGGATAGCGGGCATCATTTCCACAACGGATGTGATCAGGCATTTTCTGGAGGAAATGGAATGACCGGGGGCTGAAAACCAAACCCAAGGATCATTGTTGCAAAGCCAAATAATTGTATGATGTATTATACTTTAATGACTTTGCTGCTTATGTTGTCTTCCGATCCAAAAGAAAAAACCATTTTTGATTTCAGCGAACCCGCCAGCACGGAGGTGTGGCGTATTGTCAATGATGGGGTCATGGGCGGCCTTTCGTCCAGTCAGCTCAAATGGCAAGAGCAAGGCACCGCTGTTTTTTCCGGCGATGTTTCTCTTGATAATAATGGTGGTTTTGCATCCGTGCGTACGGTGCCACAGCAATTTGATTTAGTCAAAAAACAAGGCATTTTGTTACGGGTAAAAGGGGACGGTAAAACCTATAAATTCCGCATCCGGACCGATGCTTATTTTGATGGGGCTGCCTATTCCCTCAGTTTTACCACGCGCAAAGACGAATGGGCGACCATTGAATTGCCCTTTCACAATTTCCTGCCCACATTCCGTGGAAGGATTTTAAAAAACGTTGAACCGATCGAAAGTGAAAAGATCCGCCAACTCGGTTTTTTGATCGCTGATAAACAAGTTGGCTCCTTTTCCATGGAAATTGATTGGATTAAAGCGTATGAAGAATGAAGAATGAAAAATGATCTTTGTTAATAATTCTTCATTCTTCATTCTTCATTCTTCATCCTTCATCCTCCATTTCAATTCTTAGTTAAAAATTATGTTCAAAAAGCTACTGGTTACATCGCGTTTTTCCATCATCGTTGCAGTATTTGGTCTGTTGGTAGCGAGCTTGTGTTTATTGATCAATGGTGTATTTAAGATTTATGAAGTCATTGCCTCCATGTTCGTTGTATCGTATCAGGATAAAGATATGTTGGTGGGGTTTATTGAATCTGCCGATTTGTTTTTATTGGCCGTGGCCTTGTATATCATAGCGATTGGATTGTACGATCTTTTTATCGATCCGGAAATTGATATGCCGGAATGGTTGAACATTAGAAGTTTAGCGGATCTAAAAAAGAAATTACTGGATGTGATTATTGTGATCCTTGGTGTGATCTTTTTGGGTAAAGTGGTCAAATGGCAAGGTGGAATAGAAATACTTTACCTGGGAGGTGGGATCGCACTGGTGATTGTAGCGCTGACTTATTTTGGGAAAGGGGAGAAGTGATTTTTAATGGTTAGCTGTGATGATTTACCAACTGAGGGGCAGTCCCAGCGGTAACACCGTTCTAAAACGGTGTTACCGCTAAGCCAAAGCAATAAAAATTTTTACGTAGTAAGTGCAGGGGGCATTTCAAATGCTCCCTGAAACAAAATTGTTTTTTGATCGACCCGATGAAAAACAGACTACACGCTATTCGATTTCCAAAACGCAGCCAGTTCCTCCGCCGTACCATTAAACAGATCGCGGTCGCAGTGACCGATGCCATCGACGGGCAGTGCGCCCGGCCCGTGCGTGCCGTCAGTGTACTGCCAGAAAGTGTACTTGTCCCAGCCATTGGGCAGGATAGGCTGTAGCTCGTATTCTGCTATCCACAACCAGCATTTGGAGAGTACTGTATCGGCCCCCGAGCGAACCTGCTCTTTGAGCCACGAACCACCATAAATGCCGGGGTATTTGCCCGTTTGCTCATAAATACGGCTGATAAACGCCTTGGCTTGTTCCAATGACATGGTCGTTTCGCTACCCGTGGTGTTGGTTTCAAAGTCGAGGACGAGGAGTGTGTTTCCGTCGGGCTGGGCTACGGTCAGAAAAAAGTCTGCCTGCGTTGCTCCGTCTTCGTCTCCGGAGCCGAAGTGATAGGCACCCCACAAGAGGCCTGCGGCGGCAGCCTCTTTTTTCCGGGAAGCATACGTTTTGTCCCTGAAGGCGGTTCTCCCGGCCGATTGTGTGGCTTTGTGGAAAACGGCCAGCATGCCCGCTGCTTTGGCTTTGACAAAATCAGCCGAGGGGTTTGAGTGCGAGATATCGAAAATGGCATTCAGTGTACCTGCTGGTGCAAAGGGCTTGGCTTCCGGCAGCGTAAATCCTTTTTTCTCAGCAGTAGCGATCGTGCCTGAACCGACAATTCCATCGGCGGTCAGGCCGTTGGCCTGTTGAAAGGCTTTGGAGGCCGCTTCCGTGTGTGCGCCCCAGTAGCCATCCGGTGTGCCAACTTCGGTGAAACCCTGGTCATAAAGGAATGTCTGCCAGGATTTGATAAGTGAATGGGAAGAGTTTTTACTGATGGTCATAATTATGATGATTGATTATTGGAAGGGGGCTTTTCTTGTTGTGCCTGATTGGCGGGTGACTTGTTCTCGTTGGTTTTCATAGCCAGGTAAGAACCGGAACTAATGCCCAAAGTACCTAATTCATATTGATTGAATTCGGTGAACTGGTAGCCATGTTTGAAAAAGAATGCGACGAAAATAAAACCAAAAAGAATATTGAACACCAGGGCCTGAAACCGGTGGGTGCTGACACCATGTCCGTCTGAAAGAATATCATGTAAGAAATGGGTCGACTTACTGTCCTGGTGGCGGACGGTTCCAGTAGCCTTGGCTGCCTGGGCCTGACTCGCATCGATCACGCTGCCCCCGGTCGTCGTGGCGGCGCCAATGCCCAATAGAATGAGCGTAGTTGAATTTAATTCGAAACCACCCGTTTCTCCAAACATGATAATAAAGCAGCAACTGATGATGACGGTCCACCACATTAGCTGGGTGCGGCTAAAACTGTATCTCTTGTGGGCAGTGGCCGAATTAACATCACTTGGGTTGCGGATGATGTCGGTGGTGATGGAAAAATAAACTGCGGCGAAAATGATCAAACCGGCAATGAAGAAGGAAATTGTTGGAAACATCTGGTTTTGTTTTTAATCATGTTGTCTTAAAAATCAGAAAATGGAAATTAATTGCCAATTTTCAATAAAAGCCATTTTACAGAGATTATAGCGCAAAAAAAAATATTTTCTTTTTTTTCAGACTATTTCAATAAAATATTTCCGTGAAATATTACACGTTATGTGAACAGGAGCCAGTAAGGCTAAGATTAAGTTCAAAAAAAATGACACTTTTCCTTTGCCTGAAAAAGGAATTCACGCTTTTGGAACCAAGCATTTGCCAAAATAAAAGTGTCATTTTTGGCGCTCCTTATTTTTGGTCACCAGCTGAAATGGCCGTTCAAAAAAATGACAGAAATCCATTTATTCTTGATTCTTTATGGACATTTTTAATTGTTTATTTTTTGTAAATGATGGACGTTAATAAAAATATTTGCCTGCTTTTGTCTGCCTTGAAACCTTATTTTATGATTCCTGCAATTTTGTCCATTCCTCTTTTTCGATAAAGGGTACGTTCATTGATTTTGGAGAACCTTTTTTAGTAAAAATAAATAGAGGTTATTTTTTAAACAACTGACAAACAGTATACTTGTGGTGTGATTGTTTTGTTGTTTATGCTTGCGAAATTACACCAATATGAAAAACAGTAAACTGGTTAAATTGATCAGAACTCTTTCCCATGAAGAGTTTCGGCGTTTTCACCGATATTTAAAATCTCCTTTTTTTACCACAAATAAAAACCTGTTGGCACTCTATGAATATTTAAGAAAATATCACCCGGATTATGACTCGCCAAAGCTGGAAAAAGAAATTGTTTTTAAAAAGATTTTTGCGAGAGCATCATTTAATTACGCAAAATTTGCGGCCCTTACCCAAAGCATGACCAGGTTGGTGGAAGACTATATGCTGTGGATAAATATGCAGGAATCCCCGTTGCTGCGGCAGCGGCATTTATTGAAAATATACAACAAACGGAATCTTTTCGAATTTTATGAAAGGGGCTACGTACGGATGCTTGAAAAATTAAAACAGCCGCCTTATCGCGACCTGGAATTTTACCAGGAAAAATTACAGCTCCACGCCGATTATTATTTTCATCCATTAAATAATAAATATGACCTGGAGGATGATTCGCTGGAATCTTTCTCTGATGACCTGGACGTTTTTTTTGTGATTGGCAAGTACCGGGCTGTCACGGCCCTCAAAAACAGGGAAAGAATATTGTCAAAAAAATATCCTGTCCGTTTTTTAAGTACGATAAAAGAAAACCGCCAGGAGGGTTGGCTGGAAGGGCATTATCTGGTTCAATTATACGAATTGTTGTTCGAGTTGATGGAAGGGCAACAACACGATACCTTTTTTGCCTTCAAAAAAAAGATGTTCCAACATTATCATGATTTGCGAAGCACCGACAAAGAACTGCTTTTTTACAGTGGATTAAACTTCGCCATCGGGCAGATCAACCAGGGAGAGGAAAGTTTTTATAAAGAGGCGTTGGAGTGGTACAAGCTATCCATCTCGAGTCAATTGATTATTGAACGCGGGAAAATCAATAATGTCATATTTAACAATGTCGTCCTGTTGGGCTGTCGGGAAAAGGAATTTGTCTGGACCGATCACTTCATCCATAATTATGGAAAATATTTAAGTAAAAGCACCCGTTTGGACACCATTTTATTTAGTGAAAGTTTGTTGTTGTTCCATCAAAAAAAATTTCAGGAATCGATGGTCAAATTGTGCGCACATTCTTTCTCCAAAGATTTTCAGCCCAAGGTTCGGTTGACCATGATCCGAAATAATTTCGAACAGTTTTTAATTGATGATAAATACTATGAGGTGCTGCAGTCCAATATTGAAGCATTTGAAAAATACATTACCCGCGACAAATATTTTTCATACGCAAAAATCGAATCACATATTCACTGTATCCGGATCATCAAAAAATTAAGTGATAAAATACTGGAGCGTCCTAAAAAAGGAACGCTGGCCTCATGGCTGGAAGAAGAAATTGCCAGCCGTGAAAGAGTGGTTGTAAAGGACTGGCTAAGGGAAAAGGTGGAAACCTTGTGAGGGGATAAAAAAATAACGAAAGAGACTCCAGGGTGGCTTTTCCGTAAAATGTATGCACTCATTAAAAAAGCTGCCGTAAAAGTCTCAATCGTTGGTATAAACTCCATTGTATATGTTTTCCGTTTGAGAATAGATTTTAGGTGCAATGAAGTGTAGTCTTCTTGGTTGTCGCTATTCAGGCCGGGGTGGGTTGCCAGGCACAAGGCAAGAAAAAGTTGTGCATGGCTGTCCGTCGCGGTAAACATCCCAGGTGAGACCAAGTGGGTTGCCCCCGGCCCTCAGCGTATATCTATCCCCTTCTTTCAACGTATTTGGACCCGGCGACCCGATTCCCCTCACTACTGTTGCCATTGGCTTCAGCAGGTCCTGCCATCTTGGATCGTCTGGCGACCACTGCAAAAATGCCTGTGTACCATCACTTTGGGTCAGCATAAAACAATTGTAGCTGTTGCCTGCCGGAACCGAAGGGTTTTGTGTTTTCGTAGGAGTGTAGGTAGTCGAACCAATCTGGTCTCCGTTTTGAACGGTGTACGTATCAAAGTCAGGATGACCGGGTCTGTTGACGCCCATGACTAAGTTATCTCTGCATAGAATTACATCACTCATGTTTTAACTTTTTGTTGTGTTGTTTAGGAATGAGGTGTCGCTTGCAAAGCTCGTCGCTATCCGAAAGAAGGCAAAAGACAATATCTGTTTGTTTTTATGTTGAATTTACATTTTTTAAAATAAAATAATTTTATAAAATGTTGATTTTAAGTAATTTAAAATGTAATTGTTTTACTATAATTATATTTTATTCTATCTGTTTTTAGCTCCTTTTAGATTGATCTTCAAAAAATACAGTCCTGTTAAAACGTAAAAAGGGCCCGCTCACTGCGGGCCCTTGAACAGGTATTAGATTGTTGGGGAGAACTCCCATCATCCGCTGATGTGATCGATGATGATGAGGGAGATCTGGTCTTTTTTGGTGAATTGACTAAAAGGTCGAAAATATTTGTTTTTGTGTTTACTTGCTGGTGCATCCATGAAAAATGGGAAACTGCTTTCAATTTTTGTGTTCATTTTTTCAATTGGTTTAGGCGTTTTGCCTTTGCAAAACGAGTTAGAAATATCTACATCGAAGATGTGAGAAGCTTTAGAATTTGATCGCCATCTTCGTTCAAAAAAGTCAGATGTTAAAGCTGATTGGTCATTTTGTGAACTGTGTCAGCAGAAGTGGATTCAAAGGAGTTGAAATAAGCTGTATACAGGCCGGATAGAATAGTTAAGTTGAATTTGAGCAGTTGTTTGTTCAGCACAATGCAAATATAAATCGCACCGATACGCCATAAAAGGACAAAATCCGCCAACCCTGTAGAAAAAAAAGCACAAATTTCTTGTGTATGTTTTTTATCTTATTGATAAACAATGTTTTATGAAGTAGTTTTATTGCAAAAAAAATGTCTAATTTTCGGGGTGAAAAATTCAAGACTTAGGAAGTTGTTGCGAAGCCTTCGCCAGGAAGAGTTTCGGCGCCTTGGAAAATTTATCCGTTCTCCATTTTTTAACTATACCCGTGCGCAAGTGCAGCTCTACGAATACCTGAAAAAAGATTTTCCTGACTTTGCAGATAAAAGGCTGGAGAAAAAACGGGTTTGGAAAAAAATCTACCCTGGCCAGCCATTCAACGAAAATAAATATTGGCGGCTTTGTACCAATTTCACCAAGCTGGTGGAAAAATTTCTGGTAACTATCCAGTTGGAGTCGGAACAAGGGGAAGCCAGGAAGATTTTGATCCGTTCATTGGGGAAACGCAACCTGTATGGTCTTTATGAAAAAGAAACCCATTCCTACCTCCACGCAATTGCGGAAAAACCACATCGGGACGTCGAATATTATTCGGACAAAGCCCGCTTGCAGTTCGACTATTTTTTTCACCCGCTGACTCCAAAACTCACCCACGACGACGAGGCACTCATCGACCTGATGGAGAGTACCGACAAACAATTTGTCCTCGCTAAACTGAGGATCGGGAGCGAGTTGAAAAACCGCGAAAGCATCCTGGCAAAAAAATATCAAATGCGTTTTTTGGACGAAATTTTTAATGAGTCCAAGCGAGGTTTTTTATCCGATAATGAATTGTTTAAAATTTACGACAGGCTGTTTCGACTGTATGCTGAAAAAGAAGAAACCAACCACTTTTTTGATTTAAAAAATGCGTTATCTGCATCCAGGGAAACGCTCAGAAATATTGACCTGTCGCTCATGATGACCCAAATGATCAACTATGCCATTCAGCGGGTCAACACGGGAGACATCAACTTTTCCAAAGAAACGCTGGACTTGTATAAACTTAGTCTGCAATTTGACTTGATCGTGAACAATGGGACGATAGAAGAGGCCGTGTTCGGCAATATTGTTTCATTGGGGTGTTACAACAAAGACTACGTGTGGGTAGAGCAGTTCGTCAGCGATTACAGCTCGTACCTTGATCTGTCGATCCGTGGCGGAACAGTCATTTACAGCAATGCCGCCATTCATTTTTCCAAAGGCGAATTCGACAAGACCATCTTTCTACTGACCCAGCATCATTTTTCCGGTTACCACCAGACGCGGGTCAGGTTAATGGTCGTACGCGCAGCTTTTGAAAAATTCATCACCAACGAGAACAACTATGGATTTTTGCTTTCGCAAATTGATTCGTTTGAAAAGTTCCTGCGGCGGGATGGATTGCAGAAAGAAACTAAAAGGATTTCCTTTTTGAATTTTTTGCAATTTTTAAAAAAAGCGGCCAATATTTCTTTGGGCAAAAAGCATAAAAGAGAAACAGAACTGCTGTTAGATAAAATCAAAAATGAAAAATATTTAGTGTTCAGGAGCTGGTTGGTGCAGAAGGTGACTAAATATTGAAAACGGAACTTTTGGAAGCTGAGCGGTGCTACCGTTCTCAACGGTAACACCACTGGATTTGGTCATGGATCTTAGATCATTATCGTATCCACTGTGCCAATAAATTCTTGAGTGCAGCCATCTATCATCGCTCTCAGTTTAACTGTATAAGTACCAGCTGCAGCATAAGTATGCGAGGGATGCTCGGCAGTGGAACTATTGCCGTCGCCAAAGTCCCAGTAATAGGAACTGGCGCTTGTGGACTGGTTGACAAAAATGACGGCTGTCGTATAAGCGCATCCGTTGTTGGCCACGGTAAAGCTCGCACCTGGGCATTCATCTTGGGGGATATCGGCAGTCGCTGATTTAAAACTCATGCTGAATAAAGCCAGCGAACAGCAGATCAAAGTAGTGGTGAAAAGGCGGAAGGAGATTTTAAGAGTTTTCATTTGTACAAAGGTTTAGTGGTCTGTTGCGGGATGAATGAACTCTCGCAACAGTCCGGGTTTTAGAAAAGATTGGCTATCGAAATGCCCGTATTTCAGGGCAGTCAGGGTTGGGAAGACTTTAACTGGCGCTTCTTGCCATCCGTATTATGATTGTGATACAACTTTTTGAAAATCAAAAAGCTTTGGTAAGTTTCTAATTCAACCAGAATTTTCATTTGGTCTTCTACTGATAAAATGAAAGGAAAAAAAGAGATGTGAACAGGAAGGGGATTTTTTTTAGATTTTTTTGAAAAACCCTTATTTTGAATATTATTTTAAATGCACCGTTTAATGCATACCGACATGCCGGGAACTGGGATATAAATAAAGTAGAACAGCTTTTCGGGCTGGTATGACCAATGACAGGTTGCTTTAGCTAAAATCAAATGAACAAACACTTAAACCTACCTCCGCGGCCGACCACCCTTGATTGCAAACTGGTCTTCAAAGCGATCCTATTTTTATCCATATTTATACTTGAATTAAATGGGGCTTTTTCCCAAAATGGACCATTGCAAATAGCAGGTGCCCATTCAGAAAAAGCAAAAAAATTCGTCGAGCAGGAAAACCCTGAACTGGCACTGGCAGAATATGACCTGGCCGTTTCCATTTATCAGGAAGAGGGGCATTGGGAAAAATGGATGACAGTACAAACAGAAAAAGCGGCCTTGTTTTTCGCAACCCGCCAGTTAAAAAAAGCAGATTCATTATTTGTATCAATCACTGAAAAGGCGGAAGAAAAAGCATTGGAAGATTTGCTGGTCATGGCCCGGTTAAAATGGCAAAGTGGCAGAAGCTGGAGCCTGAGAGGAAATCAGCCGAAGGCTATTGAACAATTGGAATCAGCGTTGGCCATCTGCGAGGCAAACTCAGCAACTTTTACCGAACTGCACCTTGAAATATTGTTGATGCTGGGCGCTGCGCACGGCCGAAATGCCAACCTGAAAAAATCTATTGAATATCATCAGCAAGGTTGGGAAGCCAGTAAAAAAACTGCCGGGGCCACTTACCTGGAAATTGAATTTGGAATTGCACTGGCGGAAAAAAGCGCTCGGATCGGAGACCTGGCAAAAGCCCTCGACCAGTTTAAAAAAATTCATGAACGATTGGAGTCGATGCAGGATTCAAGTAAACGAACCGCGACACAGCGCGTCAAAACATTTAATCAGCTCGGGGCCGTTTTGGTAAGGATGCGCGAATATGATAAAGCGGTCGGGTGGCTGGACAGGGCAGAAGCGGTGCTGGTGTCTACATTGACGGAGGAATATTCTATCAAAGCACTTAACAGCAATATCAAAGGCATTTGTTTTTACCGGATGTTTGAGTATGAAAAAGCAATTGCGTATTACGCCAGGGCCAAAGAGTATTTTACCAAAGCTTTTCATGGCAGCCATCCTGCTGTGGCTTCAGCGTACAATAATCTTGGCACCGCCTACGAAGCCAGCAAGAACTTTGAAAAGGCCGTGGAACATTACGAAAAGGCCCTTAAAATCAGGGTGAACACCTACGGTGAAAAACACCCTCAAACCGGGCAGAGCAAACTCAATTTGGGCAATGCCCTGCTCAACGTAGGCAGGTATGATTCGGCCAAAGTTGTTTTACAAAATGCCGTTCTTATTTATGAAAATGCATTTGGAAATAAAAACATGCGAACGGTCGGGGCGTATGCGAGTTTTGCCGCCAATGCGGCTCATTTAACGGAATTTGATACGGCTCTTTTTTATTGCCAAAAATCGTTGGCGGCATTTGCCGATGATTTTGATCCTGAAAGTGATTTTCACCAAAACCCGGCATTGGCAGAATTAAAAGGCAAGGACGATTTTGTTTTAAATACCCTTCAGGTAAAATCCGAAATATTATTGAGGAGCGCATCGCAAAATAAAAATGACGGGAAAAGAAATGCCTACCTGAAAACGGTTTTGGACAATACGGTACTCGGCAATCAATTGATCCAGTATAAAAAAGAATCCATTGATTTTCAGCATATGTCCAAGTCGACTCTTTGGTCTTCCGTCAAGCCATTGTATGACCACGCGGTCCGCGCAGCCATTTTATTATATCAATCTTCGGGAGATCCGGCCTATTTGGATGTCTCTTTTAAATGGGCTGAAACAGGTAAGTCCTTGTTGCTGTTAGAAAATTATAATAAATCATCCATACGACTCACTTCAGATGTTCCCGAAGCAATACTGGCCAGGGAAAAAGCCATCCAGGATTCTGTCAATAAATTAGAAACCCAAATATTTGTTTATCGAAAAAAAGGAGAGGATTTGTCTGCGGAAAAAATGGAGGGACAGGAATTGTTTGAGCAAAAACAAGCCTTGTATAAATTACAGGAAGTGTTGAAGCAGCAATATCCATCCTATTATTCATTGCGCCAAAATATTACTTATTCGAGTTTTAAAGACGTAGAAAATATTTTAGACGAAAAAACCCTTCTGGTCGAATTGGTACGGAATCGCATTTACAAAGAATGGTACCTGCTGACTACCGACAGTGATGGCCAAAAAGATGCACAGATTATTAGTATAGATGAAGATGTGCCAGCACTGTGCCAGCAATTAATCAGGTTGTGTCAATCGCCTACTTTGTCCCGTCCAAATAACCGTCGGAAATTTATCGAAATAAGTCACCAACTGTATCAGTTTTTTATCCGGCCCATTGAAAAAAAATTAATTGGCAAAGAAAAATTAATTATTATTGGAGAAGGATATACCAATTATATTCCTTTTGAAATTTTGTTGAACAACAAAGAAGACAGGAATTTTAAAGAATTAAATTATTTGCTGCGCAACTTTGAAATATCCTATCATTATTCTGCAACTTTATTTAAGTACGGCCGGGAAAAAGGATATCCGGACCATGAAAATAAATTGCTGGCCTTCGCTCCGGTATTTTCCAAAAAGAAAGACCCTTCTTCCGAACAGTCCTATCATCGGGCGGCAGCCGATACTACTTTGAGGGCTTTTGATGAGGACGGACATTTTACCCCCTTGTATCATTCAGAAAAAGAAGTCAGGGCCATTGCGGAACTGTTTGAACAAAATGCGCAACCCGCACCGATGGTCCTGTTGAATGAGGAAGCAACCGAGGCGGTCTTAAAAAAACACCTGGGAAAAAAATACCGTTATGTGCATATTGCGAGCCACAGTTTTGCCCACATTGATCAGCCAAATTTTTCTGGGATTGCCTGTGCTTTTCCGACTTCAACAAATGATGCTGAAGATGGAATCCTTCATGTCGGAGAAATTTATAATTTAGAAGTTCAGGCAGATTTGCTGGTGCTGAGCAGTTGTGAAAGCGGCATCGGGAAACTGGCAGGAGGGGAAGGCCTGCTGGGCCTCAACCGGAGTTTTGTTTTTGCAGGTGTGCCCAATGTGATTTTTTCACTTTGGAAAGTCAGTGACAAAACCACCAGCACATTAATGGAAAATTTTTACAAAGAAATATTGGCTGGCCATTCTTACCCTGCCGCCCTGAGAAAAGCAAAATTAAAAATGCTCGACGGTGAAAGCACCTACCTGCCTAATTTGTGGAGCGCCTTTTTAATTGTCGGGAGATAACGGATAACGGATAACGGTTAATGGTTAACCGTTATCCATTAACCATTAACCATTAACCATTAACCATTAACCATTAACCGTTATCCGTTAACCGTTATCCGCTATAAAATCGACATAGAATTTTTCCAGGGCTAACATCTCTCCGTCTGCTGTTGTTTCGATGGTGAAATAGTAAAGTCCGGGCTGGAGGGCAATGTTTTTTTGGAAATCAAACACCAACTCGTTTGCTGCATTTTTTAAGGTTGGTAAATCAGAAGAAAAACTTGGCTGGAAATTATCAAATGCTTCCTGCCGGTTTGAAAAAATATGCAGTTGAAGTGTCCTGTTTTTTTCTGTGGACAATGCTCCTTTTAATACAAAATTTATTTTTCCGTTTTCAGATTTTAATTCTGCATTTTTATTCGGCAGTTCTATCTTGATCTGATCGGCTGTTGGGTTGCTCCTCCTGTTGATAAAATTTTCGAGATAATCATTGGGCTTAAAATCCGCAGGGTCGGCGGTTGCTATTGGACGGGACGGTTCTTTTTTTTCTGCGGGTGCTTTTTTATTTTCATTCGGGTTTTGTGATGGGGGAGCTTCGGTTGGGGAATTATTTTTTTTGGGGTTTTCTAAAAGGGAGGGGCTGTTTTTTTTCTCCGGGTTTGTGCGGTCACCGTTGGTCGTTGGCGTGCTGTTTTTATTTGATTTTATTTGTTTGGAATTGTTAAATAAAAAATAACCGGCCAGGCTAATTGTGAGAATGGCGCCTATTATGAATAAATAATTGAAGTGTTTTTTTTTACCAGAACTGGCATCAGCCTTCATTTTCCTGCTAATTAATTCCAGTTGGGTGGCCCGCATAAAATCCAATTCTTGCCTGAGGTTTTTATCGAGGATCAAGCGCGTTTGAAAACTGGCCTTTTCTGCTTCGGAAAGTTGGCCAGAGAGGTAACGTTCTATGAGTTTTACGTCATCGTTGTTAAGAGCCATAGCGATACTGTTTTTAGCGCATGAAATACGAATTCTCTCAATTGGTCAAGGGCTTTTTGTTTTCTTTTCCGACAAGCAGCTGCACTGATGCCCAACCGTTCTGCGATGTCCCTCAATTCTTCTCCATTATAAAACCTCGAAAGCAGATCTTTTTCATCTGCACTCAATTTATTCATTTGTACTTTTACTTCATCGATCATTGCCTGCCTTCTTCGGTCTTCCTCTCCGTCCGCAAAGTGTGACTCTTCCCGGAGGGTGTTCAGCTCGGCGGCGTCCATAACTAAATAGCGGTTTTCCTTCTTCAAACGCGCGTAACCTTCTTTCAATTTGAACTTGGCAACAGATACGATGGTCGCCTCCAGGTCTTCATAGTTATGGAACTCCCCCGTCTGCAACAGCTCCGCAAACTTGAATAGGCAGTCCTCAAAAACCATTTCCACAAATTGGTCCCGCCCCTGTACCATACCCGCGTAGGCTTGTGGGCTCTTGTTCTTCAACCACGGGATCAGCCGTTTCCTGAATTTCACTACCAACAAGTGCCACTCCTGTGGTGCATTGGCACGCAAATTTTTCAGGTACAGCGGGAATCGCTCTTTCAATTTAACAGAAAGATCATTCATCTATTAAATGAGCTGGAAAGTGTATATGTGAATATTTGTGAGAAAAAATGGTAAGTGGGGAATATTTTTTTGATAGAGAGTACAAGTTTCTGAGTAAAGGACAAACTTATAAATTCAATCTGAAATAAAAAAGGAAGGAGAAATGGTGGCTTTGTCGAATCAATTCAGATGCTGGCTAATGTGGAGCGAATCCCCAGGTCCGTTCAATTTTTGGAAGGTGGGCGGTGGATCTGGGGATTCAATGTGCCCTGCATAAACGGCGCCTTTTGTGCAGTCAGATTTCTATTTGTTTTCATTGGTCTTCAAGGCCAGGTAAGCGGCTGAGCTGGCACCCATCAATGATAATTCCGCTGCATTATAATCCGGGAAATCTTTTTTTGTCCAAAAGGTCACGACAAAAGTGACCCCAAACAGGACGTTGAACAAAACGCCTTGAAATCGGTGCATGCTGATGCCTGTTCCATCCGACATAATATCGCGGAAAAAACCGACCGAGGCCCCGTCCTGATGTCGGGCCACCTCCTTTTGTTTTTGTCCCACATCTATCAGGCTGCTGCTGGCCGTGGTGGCCAGGCCGATGCTCAACAGGATGAGGGTGCTGTGGTTGAGCAGGTTAAAGTCACCAATGCGGCCGTATAAGATGATAAAACAACAACTGACGATGACTGTCCACCACATCAATTGGACTTTGGAAAAACTGTATGGAGCATTGAGGTTGGTGCTGCTGGCTTTCAAGATATTGGTTTTTGCCCCCAGGATGATCGCCACAATAATGATCGCCCCAGCTATGAAGAAAGAAATTTTATACAGCATAGTTGTTTTGATTTTAAATGATGGAAAGTGGTTAGTGAGTGCGCATGGAAAACTATTGACTGTCCGTGGCTGCCCCGGACAGGTTGGCCGTGGCACTGGAGTTAAATATACTGGTACCGACGCCAATGGAAAACCAGGTCTTTCCCTGATAGATCCAGTTGTTTTTTTCTTCACTGGACAGGTAATCCCACCCGATGTAAAGTCCTACCTGCGCATTTTTGTACTCAAATACAATCCCCAATGCGGGTGACAGCGCCGGTTCAGAATCACCTCCTAAATCGAGTACCGTCCCTTCAGTACTAAAACTATCGAGTGTTACATGAGTGATGTGGAGGCCACCTACTACGTTCAACGAGATGTCCTGGTAGTGAGATAAAGGGAACTGTACCCCAAAACTGGTACCGAACGAAAGAGCCGGCGAAAAATCGAATGGACTGGTACGAACCCGGAACGGAATGGTCGTAGCACCCAATGAAAACGATGGTTTTTCCGTGTTTCGGGGAATGGCCTTGGCGTTGAATTCATCCAGGCTCAGTAAAAAATATTTTCGCTGGGTCTTGGTGCTGTCGGTATAATTGAGGGCCGTCATTTTGTCGTCGTCTTTTTGCCAGAGCCAGAAGCGGATAATGACGTTGCTCCCTTTGGTGTCTATTTTAGAAAAAACGGCACCTTTTGGAGCGACTTGCGCCGCAGTATCGAGCTGTAGGCCAACGATGTTGCATTCGTAGATCGGAGCTTCTACCAACAGTTCATAATGAAAGGTCTTGACTGCGGTAGCGGTGTTGGCCGGTGTAACCTGAGCGGCCAGGCTGTAAGCAGTCAGTACCAGAATAATTGAAACGATGAATGGGTTTTTCATTTCTTTAATTGATTGATAAGTGACTGGGGCAAAAAAGAACATTTATTCTTTGCCTGAGAAAGAATCTTGCGGCATGGAAAACAGGCCTTGGCGTCAAGAGAAAAATGTCATTTTTCCACGTGCATATTTTTTTCCATTCACTTAAATGTTTGAAAGGTAAGCTGCACCTTATGCAGGATAGCAGATCGGTCAGGACGATTGAATCGTTCACTGATCGGTGGGGCAGGATGCGGCCCGATTCAGGCATCGGCAGCACAGGGTGTAGCTGCCGATGCCAAAAATCAGTAGGGAACTCGAAAACGACGTCAGAGCGCAATGTTGGCTGCGGCGCCGGCTGCAAAAACATTCGCGTAGCCATTTTGGGTGATACTGACGTTTACGTAAGTGTTGGTGCCACTGCTGTACACATCGATCGTGCCTGAGCCGGATGCTCCGTTGGAGGTGACGGTAACCGATTGGCTGCCAGATAGATTGGTATTCGACGCGGCGATCAAGGTATAGCCTCCATCGTTGCTGGAACCACCAGCCAGGTTGGAAAAACTGTATGATTTCCCGCCGATTTCGACGGAACCGGAAATAGAGCCTGTAGTCAGGTTGTTAACGAGGATAAAGGTGTTTTTTGCCATGATAAAATGTTTTAATTGTTAGTAAATTATTTCCATTCGATCAGGTCCAATATTCGATGTTCAAATCCAACATTAGCAGCAATCTGAATGGGTGATGGGCTGTATTGCAAATTGGCTTTCAAACCGCGCTGCAGACGCCCGTTGAAAAAATATAATGATGAAGCTTCAATAGTTATTTCCTGGTGGTGTTCGGACAATCAAATGAGGGAATGGCGATGCCATCGCCCAAGCAGCGTGGCGTTGGGCCGTGCCAGTGAATTTGATGGCCTTTCCCTTGTTGTTGATTTGAAAAGTCTAAATCGTTGTTAGTGTAGCTGGATACAGAAAGGAATGAATTCGATAAAAAGTAATCTTCAATAAGAGCCTTGGATAGTTTGTTTTAAATGATGATGCAATTTTAGGGGAGGGCCAAAAATAAAACAAAGACGGTTTTTTCAATTCCTGCAGTTTAAGAGTGTTATTTTTTGGAAATAATTATTTTTAACGGTTGATTATCAAATATTTACTAAATTTATATTCTTGCATTTCGTAAATTAAAAACAAACTGATTTGATTGGAACAAAAACGATAAAACTACTGCAAAGCCTGCAAAAAGAAGAGCTGCACCGGCTTGGCAGATTCGTTCGGTCCCCGTTTTTCAACTACTCCCGGCCCCTTGTGCTTTTGTTTGATTATCTGCGCCGTTGCCACCCTGATTTTCCTGAAAAAAAACTGGATAAAAAGCGGATCTGGGATAAGGTGTACCCGGGCCAACCTTTCAGCGATAATAAATATTGGCGGCTTTGCACCAATTTCACCAAACTGGCCGAAAAGTTCCTGGTCGCCCTCCAGTTGGAGAGAGAGCCCAACGAAGAAAAAAAAATCCTGATACGGGCGCTGGGCAACCGGAATATCTATGACTTGTTCGAAAAAGAAACGCTCCGGTACCTCCATGATCGCTCCACCGAACCCTTCCGCGACACGGAGTACTATATGGATAAAACCCGCCTCCATTTCGATTATTTTTTTCACCCGATCACCAATAAACATACGCTGGACGACGGAACGCTGCTCGAACTGATGCGGAGTATCGACAAACAATTTGCCCTGGCAAAGCTCAGGATCGGCAGCGAGCTGAAAAACAGGGAAAGTATTTTATCGAAAAAATACCAGGCAGATTTTTTGGAAGAATTGTTTGACAAACGTTTCCGGGAACTCTTGTCAGACAATAAATCTTTTCGGCTGTTTGAACTGCTGTTCAACCTGTATGCTGAAAAAGAAAATACCGGTCATTTTTTGCGATTAAAAAAAGAAGTGACGGCGGCGGCCAGAGAATTGCGGAAAATTGACCGGTCGCTTTTTATGACCCAACTGATCAATTATGCCATTTGGCAGATCAACCTCGGCAATTACAGGTTTACAAAAGATGCTTTAGACCTGTATAAAATCTCTTTGGAAATTGACATGATCGTCGAAAAGGGTAAGATCGAGGAGGCCGTTTTTGGCAATATTGTCACGCTGGGGTGCCATGCCAATGAGCACCAATGGGTCGAATGGTTTATTGGGGAGTACAGCCCGTACCTTGGTGAATCGGTCCGTGCGGGGACCGTGGTTTACAGCAGGGCTTTCGTCAGTTATTCGCGGGGTGATTTTGACAATACCATTCTGTTGTTGATGCAGCACCGTTTTTCGTCCTATCACCAGGTCAGGACAAGGCTGTTGGCCGTGAGGGCCATTTTTGAAAATTTCCTCTCAGAAAACAGGCATTATGAATTCCTGATCTCACAAATCGAGGCATTCGAAAAATTCCTGCGACGGGACGACCTCCAGGAAAAAAGGAAGAAAAACGTTTACGCTGATTTTTTAAAAATCCTGAAAAAAATAGCGGACCATCAATTGGGGGCGAAAAAGAAAAAAAGCCACGAGCAATTATTGCTGGAAATTCAGGCAAAGAAGAATTTGACCCTTAAAAACTGGTTGTTGGAAAAAATGGAAATGATTGGGCAGTGATTGAGTAGGCGTTACTACAGATAAGAACGGTATCTTCCTTTCGTTTCAAGTTACGCTGCGCTAAACTTGAAACAACGGAGGCGGATGGGTATTTTACGGTTCGTTAATTAAAGCTTTCTTAGTTTTTTAAGATTTTCAAATAGGTGAATTTCATTTATCAAGTTTTTTATATTTCCTGAATAAATCTCATCATAAATCAATTTTAAGAAATTGGTGAGTGAATGTGCTATCAAATAATTTTCATACTCATCTTTTCCATAAATTATGATTTGCCCTTTCTTCCCAAGATGATCAGGGTCTAAATCATATGCCACGTAATTTCCGGTTGAGTCATGCAAGAATGGAATCCATTTATCATGAAAGTTTATTTCTTTGATTTTTCCTGGAGGGTTTGATGTAGGTAGATCATGTGAATAAACTTTTCTCTCCACTTCATAATTTTCATTGTGATAGATGGTCATATCTATCATGTCCCATGAATTGTTTTCTAATTTTTGCAATTCTAATACAATTGCTTTGATGGGTGAATAATCATCAATCTTAATTGGTATCTTATCATATTTTGATGAAGATTTTGTCTTGTAAAGATAAGGGCCCTCAAAATGTCCTACTCCAAATTTAGCATTTATCTTGTACCACTTTTTAGTAAAGCCGAGGAAAGATTTAGGAGGGGTTTTTTGTATGTAAAATGCTGTGATTTCCTCAATGAGTGACGCTGATTTATTCGATTTTTTGAATGTACCTTTAATTAAATTTTTACAGAATTTTATATGATTTATCATCTCCAAACTGTCCATGAACTCTAAACCAAGAAATGCGTAAATAGAAGTATCACGAATTTGTCCATTCGAGTAAGTGTATAGTTCAAGCAGGTCATCAGGGAATTTTTCTTTAAGTAATTTTTCTATCTCATCAATTGAATCAGCGTCGATAGGTTCTCTCAAGCAATTCGAATTTAGGTTGCCATGCTTGATTTGCCATTGGATAATATTTTCGAACAGGGTTTTGTTCTTCATTTCTCTTTAATTGTGACTAACCTCTTGATTAATGCAACAGTCCGTAATCGTAGATGACTAAAGTAAAGGAAATGAGTTAACTGCGAAAATCAACTTCAGCTTTAGAAAATTCTCATATGATGAGCGACAAATCGCCTTTTAAGGTTGTAACCATAGCTGGCCCATAAAGTTGATCGTTTAATGAGGCGCAAAGCTCCGTTCCCTTAAGCAGCAATTTTCACAAATGAAGCCGGCCCAGCAATGAACCAGAGGGCCGGCTTTATTTATCTGTTCTAAAAGTAGAGCTTTATGTGGAATCGTATGCTCTCTTTCAGAGTATCACCGTCTCCACGGTACCAATAAACTCGTGATAGCAACCGTTCACAAGGGCCTTCAGTTTTACCGTATGGGGGCCGGCAGCAGCGTAAACGTGGGAAGGGTTTTCATCGCAGGAAGTATGTCCGTCGCCAAAGTCCCAATGGTAGGAATCGGCACCCGTAGATTGATTGATGAAGATAACCGGTGTCGCATGATCGCATCCGTTGTTCGCTACGGAAAAACTGGCTGTCGGGCATTCCTCGAAAGCGTTGTCTGAGAACACAGGGGCAGGAGAACCATACCCGAAGCCGGTCAAAGTGAACAAGCACAGGAGAAAGGAAGTGATGAAAATGCAGAAAGAAATTTTAAAAGTTTTCATTTGAACAATAGGTTTGAGGTCTTTCTGGAATGCAGTTCATTCCAGAACAGTACCGGGTAAAAAATCTTGGCGAGTAAGGAGAAGACCCTTGTTTGGTGAGCTCCCGGGTCAGTTGGATTTTAGGTTTCCTTAAGCAGGCCGGTGAATTAAAAATGATAGGACAAAGGTGGGTGTTGGTGGTCTCCTGGGTGTACCAGCTATACCTTCTGAGTGTACCAACTTGTTTTTAGATACCACCTGAGCGTACCGAACCGTACCAAACGGGGTTGATTTGTTTAAGACCCTTGGGAAAACAGCACTTGTTCTAAATTTTTTCCGAGGGCAGGCGGTGTTACCGCTTGCAGCGGTAGCACCGCTGACATGTTGGAATGAAGTCCAATACCGTTAGGAAAGGTAGGAGGAGGGAAGCTTCCCAAAGAGCTTTTTGAAATTTTGGGAAAATTTGTCCAATTGTTTGTAGCCTACCGCATATGCGGCGGATTTGACCGAAGTACAGGAAGCTGTTTCGAGCAGCCGGCGCGCCTGCTGTAGTCGGATGCCCTGGATGTACTGCGTGAGCGTCATGCCGGTCAATTTTTTTACCTGGCGAAAAAGTTGTGTCCGGCTGACGTACAGATGGGCGGCTAAAAAATCGGAGGTCACCTGAAATTTTCCGGCGTGTTCCAGAATGACGGATTCAAGTTCTTTTAGCCATTCATATTCGGCCCGACTGATTTGCGGATCGGCGGCCTCTTCGTGTCTATTTTGTTCGTTTTCTGTCCAATTGGCTCTGTTGCGGGCGTTGTTCAGAAGGTTTTCGACCCGAACTTTTAGTTCCTCTTCCAAAAATGGTTTGATGATATAATCGTCCACTCCAAACCGGAAAGCTGCCAGCCGGTCTTCCATTTCCGCACGGGCAGTCAACATGATGGTCGGCAGTTGTTGAAATTTTTTACTTGCCTTTAATTGCTCCAATAATTGAAATCCATCCATGACCGGCATCATCAGGTCGGTGATCAGCAGATCGATCTGCTGGGCAGTCGTTGAATGAAGAAGGTCCACGGCCACTTGTCCGTTTTCGGCGAATTGGACATTCCATTTTTCGCCCAATACAGTGCCCAGGTAGCGGCGGATATCAGGGTTGTCTTCAACGATGAGCAAACAGGGCTGGCCGGAAAGGGGAGTAGTTGGTGCGGTGGGCCGGAATGCGGGGTCGGGGACTGCTTGCATGGAAGTGCTTTGTTTGGTCGTTTTGTCGGTGGTTTTCGGAGCAGCATTCGTTGCTGCATGGATGACTTCCTTTTTGGGAAACCTGAAATAAAAATGGCTCCCCCTGACTGGTTCAGTAGTTTTTTGCAGCCATAAACGGCCCTTCATCAGTTTGGCAAATTCAAGACTGAGTGAAAGCCCAATGCCGGAACCGCCCCCGTGTGATGACTCCGGTCGTTCGGACTGGTAAAACCGATCGAATACATGATCCTGATCATCAGGGTGGATACCAATGCCAGTGTCTTTGACCGATAACAGTAAATGATCCGGGGACTCCTGTAATTCCAGGGTGACTTCCTGCCCGGTCGGGGTGAACTTGAAAGCATTGGACAAGAGGTTGTTGACTATTTTTTCAAATTTCCCTTCATCCAGTAAAAGGAAAAGGCCCTGGTCGGTTTGGCAATGAAAATAGAAATTGATTTTTTTCCGTTCTGCCAGCGATTCAAATGAGGCCACAATCCTCCTGAGCAACGGGTAAAGTTGGACCGGTTGTTCGTTGAGGCTTAATTTACTGCTTTCCAGTTTGGTCAGGGTCAGGATCTCGTTGACCAGTTGCAGGAGTTTTTTCCCATTGTTCTGAGCCAGGTACAAAAAGGCCTGGTCTTTTGCGTCCAGCAGGCCTCGTTGCAATACGGAATCAATGGGGCCAAGCATCAAGGTGATAGGGGTTCTCAATTCATGAGAGACATTGGCAAAGAACCGCGATTTGGCTTTGTTCAGTTGTTGGAGTGATTCGGCCTGTGCTTCGATGGTTTCTTTGTCCAGTTGGATTTGTTGGGTCCGTTCGGCCACTTGTTGCTCCAAATTGTCTTTTTGCCGGCGAAGCTGACGGGTACGGTAACGAAAAAACAAATAGGCCCCCGAAAACAAAACAAAAGCCGACAGCACCACAAACCACCATTGCCGGTAGATGGGCTTGACAACGTGGATCGGAATGTTCAGTTCTTGATTGGAAAATCGGCCATCGGTCCCCTGTCCCTTTATTTTCAAATTGAAATGGCCGTACGGCAGTCCACTGATCCTGATGGAGTTTTGTTTTAGCATGGTCCAGTTTGCGTCCTGTCCTTCTATTTGGTAACTGTACCGAACCTGCTTGCCATCCTGGTATTCGAGCAAGGCAAATTCCAGGTTGAAAAACTTATCGGCTGGCAGCAACTCGATTTTCCGTTCTTGAATCAGGCCGGCGGTGCGGTCTTTCATTTTGTTTTTGGCACCGTCAAATTGCTGAAAATTGGTAATTCTCAGGGGGGCATTGAAAACCTGCTGTTGACGGCGCGCATCATCTGGGTGAAAGGCCGTAACTCCATTGATGCCACCAAAATATAATGTTCCGTCTTTGTCCTGAAAGTGGGAAATACGGTTGAATTCATTGTGACTGATGCCGTCTTCCTCCAAAAAAGCTTTGGAGGAAAGGGTATTTTTGTTGAACTGTATGATGCCATAATCACTGGGCAGCCAGAGGTTGTGGTGTTCATCTTCGTAAACGGCATAAACCATATTGCTGGACAGGCCGTCTGTGATAGTGAACTGTCGAATACTATCTGTTTTAAGGGTTAAGGTGTTTCGGTCTGAGCGGTCTTCCTTAATTGAAAGTTCGATTATTCCACCCCCGCCCGTTGCTACCCAGATCGTGCTTGGGCGACGTTTGTCCCGTTGGAGGTGGTAGATTTCATTGTGAGGAAAATAAGTGCCGTCTTGGCCTCCATCCCAAAACCGTTGTACGATGCCTTTTTGCTGGTGCAGTACGTACAGGCCGGACGAGCTGCCGAGCAACAGCAGGTCCTTGTTCCATTCCAAAATTGAATAAGTGGTACTTTTGCGTAGCTCTTTAAACTCATTGTAAAGCTGGAATGACTGGACGTTCCTTTCGCCTCGTAGGTCTACATACGCGATTCCTCCACTTTGAGTCCCTCCCCAGACCTTCCGGTATCTATCAATGTGAAAGGACCACAGGTTTTTTACTTTTTCCGGTTTTTCCTGGTGGAAAAACCGGTAGGTCTGGTCAGGGATATGGTATTCTATCATATAGTCGCTTCCCAGAATCAACCGGTTTTCGTCAATTGCCACGACTGGCCGGAAATTTTTATAACGGATTTTGATATGTTTTACGTGCGGATCAAACGGTGGGACCTTTTCATATTGGTGAGTTTTTAAATCTATCCGAAAGAACGCATCCTTGGTTCCGTTGACCCACAGTATGCTGTCGAGCACGACCATTCCACGCCCACTAAAGGCGGTCTTGATATTGTAGGAACCTTTGGGGGAAGAAAGGTATTTGCGGAAAGGGCTCGGTTTTAAGATGACCTGGTAAATGCCATTGGCGGTAGCTATCCAGGCATTGTTCTGTTTGTCCAAAAAGATGTCTTTGACGACGTTGCTGACAATTTGGGGATAGTCTTTGCCGATGTCGTACAGCAGCCCTTCTTCTGCGTTGAAAACGAAAAGGTGATCGACGTCGCCCAACCACAACGAGCTATTGGAGGGTTGGTACTGAATGATCGGAACACCCCTGATTTTCCAGTTTCCCGGAACGGGGATGTGTGAAAAATCGATCGGATTGATTTCCTTTTTTTTATTTGAAATATAAAACCGGATTGATTTATTCTGTCTTATTCCCCCTTTTTCCCAAAACCACCTGGCCCCTGAGGTGTCCTGAAAAATCGGATTGATTTCAGCAGACTTACCCAGGTCCCACAACCTGTTGCCAAGGGAATCTATTTCGAAATGGGCATTTTGCAGAAATTCGTTTTTTAATTCTATGGCCAGGTTGCCTTCCTGGGTGATGTATTTCAGCCAAACAGGCACTGCATATTCTACCGTTTGTTCCTGAACGCCAAATTTTGGGTGGTATTTAATGATTCGCCCATCATTGCTGCCCAGGTAAATAGTTCTGCTCGGGTCACTGATCGCTGAAAAGACCTGGTTGGCTTTTACCGGGAAAGTTTCACCAAACCGTTGCCGGAAACTTTGGACTTCCAGTGTATAAATGTTGATCAGCGAGATATGTGAAAACTGAATTTTGTATTTCTCTGAAACATCGCTCTGAAATACCCATAACCAGCCGGCGCCATCTTCCAAAATGTGATCGACTTCATTGGAGGACAGCCCATGTTTTTCCTTGGTAAACACCTTAAAACGATGGCCATCGAAACGATTCAGTCCATACTTGGTTCCGATCCAGATAAACCCCCGGCTGTCTTGGAAGGTGCTGAACACATCACGGTGCGACAGGCCGTCTTTTGTTCCGTAATGGGTGACATTGGCAGTATACACCTGCCGGGACTGTGCCAGCAGCAGGAAGGGTACAAAGCAAAATGAAACGACCAGAATGATTGCTCGCATGAAAGGGAAGCTGATGAGGTGAAACGGATAACCTTAATGACTATTCGGGAGACGTTCAGCTTCACCGGCAATGACTGCGAGGTCGGTGATTCTTTGGTGAATTGGGAAATTCAAGAAATGGGAAAATAGCGTAGTAGATTGTTAGTTTCATCACAGTCTTCAATTTAAAGGTGTCTGATTGAGGTGGTTTCTAAGTGGTTTGGTGCTGGGCTTTGCTTGTTGGGAATGTAGAATAGGGGCTTGGCCTGATTAAAGGATATTTGAACGGAGAGGGCACAAAAATAATAAACCTCCGGAAATTGCCCCTACAGGGAACGGTCATTTCCGGAGGTTTAAAAGTATAGAAATCAGAACTGCCAGGTTTTATTTGAACAACAGCCTTTCTCCTTTTTTATCTTCAAAAAATTCGCCGTTTCGGTAGGCCAGATGACCGCTGACGATGGTTTGTTCCACAAAGCCTTTAAAGGTATGTCCTTCGAACGGCGACCAGTTGCACTTGTAGTGAATGTTGTTTTTGGCAACCTGCCATTCCTTTTCCAAATCAACAATGACCACATCGGCCCAGGCCCCTTCATCGAGGTAACCACGGCTGTCCACCTGAAAACATTCGGCCGGGGCGTGGCACATCTTTTCCACAATGCGTTCCAGCGATATTTTCCCCTGTTGGTGAAATTCAAGCATCACATTCAGGGTGTGCTGTATCAGCGGCACACCGGATGGGGCTTTGAAGTAAGTCCCCTGTTTTTCCTCCCAGGTGTGCGGTGCATGGTCGGTGGCAATGATGTCGAGGCGGTTGTCGAGTAGAGCGGGGAAGAGGGCTTGTTGGTGTTCGGCACTCTTTACGGCCGGGTTACATTTTACTTGCGTGCCCTTGGTTTTATAATCATCGCTGTTGAAATAAAGATGGTGGACACAGACCTCCGAGGTAATCCTTTTTTCACTGAGCGGAATGTCATTTCGGAAAAGGTCGAGTTCGTCTTTCGTGGAAATATGCAGGATGTGGAGACGGGTGTTGTGCTTTTTGGCCAGGCCAACGGCCAGCGTCGAAGACTTCAGACAGCCTTCCACATTCCTAATATCGGGGTGGCATTCAATGGGTACGTCCTCTCCATATTTCTCTTTGTACGTGGCCATGTTGCTGCGCACCGTTGCCTCATCTTCACAATGTGTGGCAATGAGCATTGGGCAACGCGAAAAAATGCCCTCCAGGGTTTTTTCATTGTCGACCAGCATATTGCCCGTACTGGAACCCATGAATATTTTGATGCCGCAAACATCCCTCGGATTGGTTTTCAGCACTTCCTCGATGTTGTCGTTGGATGCCCCCATGAAAAAGGAGTAGTTGGCCAGCGATTTTTTGGCAGCGATGGCATATTTATCTGCCAGCAGTTCCTGGGTAAGGGCGGGAGGTTTGGTGTTGGGCATTTCCATGAATGAAGTTACCCCGCCTGCCACAGCTGCCCGTGGCTCTGTGTACAGGTCAGACTTATGGGTAAGGCCAGGTTCCCGGAAATGCACCTGGTCGTCGATGATGCCTGGCAAAATATGCTTGCCGGTGCAATCTATTTCGAGGTCGGCCGGCAGGTTGATGATGTTGGCTACCAGTTCAATGCGCCCGTTATTGATGAAAATATCGCCCGGGCGTATGGTGCCCCGGTTGACAATCAATCCATTTTTGAGGAGTATGCTTTTCATGTCTTTATTTTTTTTGGCGAAGGTAGAGATAAAAATAATTTTTGGGGAAATGATAATGGTCAACGGATAACGGCTGATAAATGGGAGAAGGGCTCTGACATAAAACGACAAACCGGGAGCGCTAAAAATGACACTTTTATTTTGGCAAATGCCTCGTTCCCATAGTTGAAAAAGCTGTTTCTGGTAAAGGGAAAGTGTCATTTTTTTGATCACTTGTTTAAGATATACTAGGGGTGTTTTTTAGAAACTGAATCGGTATGGTGTTTTTTTCAAAAAAATGTCACAGCAAAAAATTTAATTTCTTTTTGTCGATATATTTCATTTAAATAATTGGATGTTTTTGATGTCACATAATGGTAGGTTTTCGCAGGTTTTGTTTTTAATTGGGATGGTTTGAATAAAAATGAAAGGCCGTGACGATTATTTTGCCTGGGATAAATTTTTTTTCAAAAAAATCAATTTTTTTTCTCGTTTAGATGACTAATTTTTTGCACGTATAAAATATTGAACAGTATCACTAAAACAATTTAAAATAATTTCACAATAATCTGTAAACCAGTCAATTAAGTTATTTTTAAATGTGTTTTTTATTTTTATTTTTTTTTGTTTCAACCCTTGACAAGTGTTCGGAATGCCTGTAGTTTTGTGACACGATTTCGATATCGTACTCCTCATTATCATTCCCTCAGATAAATTCCTCCACTTTAAATTCCCTACTGACAAATTCCCCTTTTTTGATTTGATTATTAATTTAAGCGGTTTTGCTTGTCTTGCTTTTTAACCATTTAACAAGAGAATCTGGCAGACAAAAAACACTTAACGCAACATAAACACAAGGGACAAACATTTGGCAAACATTAAACAAAACTTGAACAAAGTTCCATTCATAAAACACTTAAGACCCTATGCTTTTTTGAAATAATGAACAAACACCATGACAAAAACTTGAACGACGGTTTTTTCAAAAACTATGAACTGAATTTTACTTGAATTTAACGATTTTTTTTAACAACACATTGAGCGTACCACACAAACGAACAACAAAACTCAAACAAACTTTGACAGACACTGACCCTATTTTTTAACCTAAAGTTGAACTAACAGCACCACACCTATTTTCATTACATCTATGGGCTACATAAATTAAAATTAATCCATAGACAAAAACTTGAACAGTTCACTTTAACCCCAATCAACCAAAACTTTTTAAGATACTTTCCCCCTGTGAGTTGGTTTTTAAGACCACGCTTTGAATAACAACACTTTTACCAAACAAAAACTTAGAACATGAAAAAAGTCCTACTCACGGGCATTATTGGCTTGGCGGCGCTGCAGCTGTTTGCAGTTACCATCTATGTCAAGCCGGGCGGAAATGGGAACGGCTCGTCCTGGTCAGCGGCTATGGGCGACCTGAGGGCAGCCCTTCAGCAAGCTGAATCCGGTGATCAGGTGTGGGTGGCCCAGGGGACTTACTATCCAACAAAAGACCGAAACCGGAGAACTTCATTTATCATACCCGCAGGCGTCAAGGTATTTGGCGGCTTTGCGGGCAGTGAAACCTCACCGCAACAACGGAATATCAAAAGCAACAAATCGGTACTGAGCGGAAACATTGGCTCTAAATCGGATCAAAAGGACAATTCCTACACGGTTGTTCAAATGAACCGGGCCACTGCAGCCAATCAGCTCAATGGCTTTCTCATCACAGATGGTTACGCCGATGGGGCCGGACCATCCGGTGACCGGGAGCGGTGTGCAGGTGGCTTGTACATCCGGATCACGGAAGGCCACCAGAACGGTAGTCCATTGATCCAGCACTGCGAATTCAAAAATAATTATGCCCGTGATGGTGGCGCAGTCTACCTCTACGGCCGAAAAGGCGAATGCACGCCGGTTTTCCAAAACTGTCGGTTCGTCAGCAATACAGCCAATCTCGATGGCGGAGCTGTTTTCAGCGATGGCAGGCACGGCGGAGTCGCCAACCCTTCCTTCAGCAGCTGCACATTCAACGACAACAAAGGCAATTATGGGGGGGCACTGTGCAACTATGGCGGCGGAGGCGAGAGCAGCCCAAAGATCAACAACTGTGTTTTCAGGAACAATGAGGCCTTTTTGCGGGGTGGAGCCATCTTTAACATGGATATTGACGGAACTACGAAACCAATGGTGAATGACTGCCAATTTGTGAACAACAAGGCTGTCGCCGGGAAAGGTATGTACACCTTCAGCAAATACAAAGAACGGCAGGACGGTGCAGTGAACACTAAAATGAACTAAAAATAAGATCATCCTCAATGCATCTTCGAAAAGCATTTTTGCAACTGAGAATGAACATACAATGAGCTAACAATTTGAGAGAGCGTGTGTCTATTATAATAAAGGTTGGCGGTGACAAAAAGCCGCCAGCTTCTTTCTCAAATCAAAAAAAAACAGGGCGGCAAACGTGCTGCACCAATCCCAACGACCGCAAGATTTAACATAGCCATGGGAAATAGTTTGGAACTGGGCTGGGGATATTGTACGGCTTGCCGTCAATATCCCCAAGTACCAGCTTTTACTCAGGTTGTACGAGTACGCCAGTAGGCAAGTTGGCCAGTACACAGGCGATTTCCTTAAGTTGTTTGACATTCAATTGGGTTAGTCCAGTTTTCAGCGGGTAGATACTTTTTACTTTAACCTTCCCGATTTAAAATGCGGGATTTCACAAGGTTCAATTTTACTTTTTATTTGATAGTTTCTCCTTATCTCGAAGAAATCTGTGCGGTGCTCCTCACACTATGAAAACACCGAAAGTGAGCACCAACAACAAGCACAACAATGAACGACCGCTCTACCCCCTTTTTTTAAAACTGGTAACGCCTTCAGTTGACAGATCGTCAAGAAGGCCCAACGTTTCTGACTAATCGGATTGAATGAAAGAATAAACGGGTTTTTTCATACTGATTTCTTTAGTAGAGCACGCATCACGACATAAAGTATCGTAGGAAGATACGTGATGTTTGATTCTCGCAGGTCTCGGTCCCGCTTTTGGGACGAGGCCTTTTTTTGATTAACGATTAAGGGATTAACGATTTTTGATTGGTGATCTGTTTTGATCTAAAATCAAAAATCGTTAATCCCTTAATCGTTAATCCCATCCCACCTTTCTGTTCCCTTCTTGTCTTTTTCATTTAACCTTGCGTTTTATTTGCCATCAAGAACAACGTCCATTTCGCCAAAAAACAACTTTTGCACAATACTTGCGTTTTTTAAAGGCTGTAAGCTTTTAGCAAATAGCTTTCAACCTATTTTTGCTAACAACTCATGACCATCATCCCGATCAAACATCAACATAATGCGATATTTATTTCAGACCCTGCTCGTTTTCCTTCTGCCCGTTTTTGCCTTTGGGCAAAATGCTAAACTTGCCCAGCAATATTACCGCGACGGAGAATTCGAAAAAGCGGCGGTCATTTACAAGAAGCTCTATGACGCTCAGAACCGGAACGACTACTATTTCGATAAATACATTGAGTGCCTGATCGCCACGGAGGCTTATGGTACAGCGGAAAATGCGTTGCAGCAAGAACTGAAGAAAAACCCCAAAAATATCCGCATGTACGTATTGACGGGCAATTTGTACGAACGGCAATTCCGCGAAGCGGAAGCAAAAGAGCAATATCAGAAAGCCATTAAGAAGATGCCTTCCGATCAGTACCAGGTGACCCGGCTCGCCAGCACTTTCAGTAAACTGACGAAATATGACCTCGCCATTCAGACGTATGAAAAAGGTGGTGAACTCATCCGGGACAAACAGGTCTTTGCTTTCAACCTCGCCGAACTATACCGCAGAAAGGGAGACATCCCCAAAATGATCGAAAATTATATCAGTACCCTCGGGGCTTACCCGGAACGGTTGAATACGGTAGAACGCCAGATGCAGCGCTACCTGCACTCGGAGGAAGACTACCTGGAATTGCAGTCGCAACTCTATGCCCGCTTGCAGGACAAACCCGATGCCGTGCAATTCATGGAACTACTGCAGTGGAATTTTATCCAAAAGAAAGATTACCGCAATGCCCTGCGCCAGGCCAAAGCACTCGACAAACGCCTGAATGAAAATGGCGCACGGGTGTACCAACTGGCGACGACTGCCTACAACGGGAAAGACTACAGCGCCGCCATCAAAGCTTATGATTATATCGTGGAAGAGCAAGGGCCCACTTCTTCTTTTTATCTCGATGCAAAAAAACAGTCATTGCGTTCTCGCCGCAATATGCTCACGGAAGGTTACACTTACACGGAGGCAGACCTGCGGGAAATTGAAAAAGCATACGAGGATTTTCTGAATGAATTTGGCAGGAAAAAAACCACGGCTACCATCACTGCCGAATTGGCCGACCTGGAAGCTTTCTATTTAAATGATCTGGGCAAGTCCATTTCACTGTTGGATGAAATGATCAACTATCCGGGGATTAATCTTAAAGTCCAGTCAAAAGGTAAAATCAGCCTCGGTGATTTTTACCTCATGCAAGGCGAAATCTGGGAAGCGACCCTGCTCTATTCACAGGTGGACAAAATCTATCCGGAAGACCACCTTGGCCATGTGGCCCGGTTTAAAAATGCCAAGCTGTCCTATTACAATGGCGATTTCCAGTGGGCGCAGTCACAGTTCGATGTGCTCAAGGCATCCACTTCGAAGCTGATCGCCAACGATGCCCTCGACCTGTCGGTTTTTATCATGGATAACCTCGGGTTGGATACCACTGACCAGGCCCTCCGCCTGTACGCCGAATCTGACCTGCTGACTTTCCAAAACCGCTTTGACGAATCCTTCGCCAAGCTCGATTCGCTGATGCAACTATTCCCCGAACATTCGCTGGAAGACGATGTGCTTTATGCCAAAGCAGCCATTTACATGAAATTGCGTGAATACGAAACTGCTGCCAAATTATATGCAGATATCGTCGAAAAATACCCCGATGAAATCCGTGCCGACAACTCCCTCTTTGCCCTGGCCGAACTCAATGAAAACCAACTGGAAAACCAGGAAAAGGCCATGGAATTTTATGAGAAGATTTTCATTGATTATTCCAGCAGTACCTTTTCAGTGGAAGCGAGGAAAAGGTTTAGAAGGTTGCGGGGAGATAATATTTAGTAGGCGAGTAAACATGGGGCATCCCGAATTTTTTGCTGCCCCCTAAAAACCCTCTTTTACAAGTGAAGGCGGCTCGATGCCGCCTTCACTTGTATTGCCCCGAAAATTCGGGAAGGCCTTATCCTTTTTCTTTAAAGATTCCTTAAATTGTTCGTCTCAATGCATTCCTGCAAAGTACTCTTGTAATCAGCCGTTACTTCCAGTTCAGCATCAGGGTTGTACACCCAATAAGGCAGGTAAAAAGTGACCGTGACGGAATTTCCTGCAGCCAAGGCAGGGGTATTAGCGACGTCGTTGTAAGGAGCGCCGGTAGCCTGCTTGGTGGACGGGTCAATGACCCGGGCAAGTGTTGCCGCTGCGGGAGCATTGCCAATGTTTTTGATCACCGCTTTAATGACCGAGCGGTTGTTGGCAGCGTCCCACTCTGGACGTTGTACTGATTCCACGACCAGGTCGGGGCATTGGCGGTTGTCCACACAGTTACAGGCAATTCTCCATCTGAGCTGTTGGTCTACCTTTGTTAGCAACCTGACCGTTTTACATTTTCCACCGCAACATTCATTGTCGCAGGTGAAGCGGAACGGGTTCGTCTTTACCAACAATTTACAGCCTTTGTTAATTGCTGTCACCGGGGTCGAGGGATTGCCGATGGCAGGTTTACAGCCTGGCCGGGTCGGATCATGGATACAGATACAATCTACCACAACGATGCTGGAATGGCCTTTGGTGTCCGGTTGGGGAGAGGTGATGATGCGGCATTTTTTGCAGGGACCAAACCCATCGCAAAAGAACTGGCCCGTATAACCCCCATCAGGGTTGGGAGTCAGCTCAAGAAATGGACTCCCTGTTTCAATTTTTTCGACTTCTGGAAGGGATTCAAAATACTCTTTGAACTCTTCTTCGGTAACCGTAAATTCTTTGTTGGGGTCAGGTTTGTTGAAGTATGCTTTCATGCTTGACTGGCCACAACTTGACAGCAAAGCGGTACAGGCCATCCCTGCCATCAGGAAAAATAAGTGTTTCATAAGCTATTAGATTTTAAAAGTGAATAAAATGGGGGTGAGCCCATGATGTGTTAAAAAGTTGAGCGTCGCAGGCATACGCTGGATAACTACAGCTACGCTGCGATCAATAGTGTTTCTTACTTGTGAAGGGAAAACCGGCGTGACGTGAAAGCATAAAAAAGAGGCCGGGGGCAACCCCCGACCTCCTAGCTTGGTTTTTTGGAAATGCCCTTACAGGTTCTTCCATTTGAGCATATTCCGGAAGACTGGCTTTACGATGCGGACGGCCTTATTGGGGCAGCCACCATAGCCGTGTATGCCAACGGCATAGCGTCCTTTGCCCTTGATGTAGCGCCATACGGGACTACCGCTGTGGCCACCATAAGTGTCGATCATGTACTCCAATTTCCTTGAAGTAACTTTAGTGATCTTGCCCGCATTGTACCACTGGGTACCGAAGGGCTTGTCACCAGCATAGCCAGAGTTATTGACCAACATGTGGTCGAGTTTTCCACTACTGTAGCTGGCAAAGCCAAACCAACCGACCCTGTTGCCGAGTACTTTGTTGGGCAACACGACACAACCGTAGTCAAAGTCGGAATTGCGGCTTTTGGTCCAGCCCCTTACGCTCCTGAAAGATCGGGAGACCTGGGAGCCATAAGGACGAATACCAGCATTCATGCCTGTAATGACCTCAATCTGACGGGCCCAGCCGCCGGCTGAGTGGCTGTAAACACAGTGTCCGGAGGTCATGACCGTCCGGGGGCCGATGAACCAGCCCGTACAGCGGGACCGTCGGCCGTTGGCCATAGTGATGATCAATTGGCAGATGGCCCGCCAGGGATAGCGAGCTGTGGCATTGATCCGTATCCGGCCATCGGCACCACAGACTGACTCGGCGAACTCAGCGCCAAATTCGATTTTTCCCGCAGGCGGGAGGTCGGCCAGTTCCTGGCTGATCTGTACTTCTTCTGTTTTGAGGCCTTCGTTCAGTGCGTGGGTAGGACTGAATCCTTCCACATCCTCAAGGCCGCCTTCGGCAGATTCTTCCGTCCCGCCTTCGACGAGCTCGTCGTCGGCCGGCGCACCGGTATCCGCCTCTTCATTGGAAACAGAATCGTAGAGGTTGTCCTCTGCCGCTGGGTCGGATTCGTGTACGTCCAAAACTTGCTCGGACGATACACTTTCATTGCATTTGCACATAAGTCAATAGTTTTAGTTAACAAAAAAAATCGGCTCCACAGAGAGTGTAGCCACTCCCCGTGGCAACCTATGGATTCATAGCTTTGTATTTGTACGTCAAAGAACTCGGGCAGCCTATTTAAATACTGCTTAGTGTTGTAATTAATTACAAGGCAAAGTTGAAGGAAATAGTGAGGCCGGACATAACTAATGTTTGTGAAGTGATTACTATTACCGGCTCGTTTTTTACTATAATTCGTAGATAGATATGAGGTTGGGAATAGGGCCAGTTTCTGTGGTTCAGTTAGTCGCTAAACTAAGCTTAGGAATGAACCATAAAACTAACCCAGTTTGATCTTTGGCAAGAATTCATCAAGGTCTTCAAACTCCAGGGGCCCGCAAAGGCCGCTCCGCTCCATGATGGCACCTAAAGAAGCTGCATTGATATTTTTTTTGATAGGCCTTAATAATTTGTAAATTTCTTTTTTCTGATTATCGACATGGTACTTGACTTTTTTCAGCTCCATGGCTGTTTTGTTTTCCAGGTCTTTCAGTAGCTCACTGACTATTTCATCAGTTGTCTTACCGTCCCGCACCATGCAGGCAATTTTGATCTGTTCTGTGTTCAGCAGTTTTTTCAGGATAAATTTAAGTTTAGCATTATTATCCTCCAGTGGGATACCATTAGGGTTGGGGTTAATGACTATTTCGCCCATCATCACCCGCTTCAAAGTGGATAGAAGATAGTCAATGCCAATGTTCTTTCCCAAGAGGGAAGCCCTCATGTCAAAAGCTTTTTGGGCAAAGGAGAAGTCACTGTGCACGGTAAGAAATACGATCTTGGGTGCTTTGTCTTTTTTCATTTTCCTCAGTTCCTCGGCGGTCTTGATGCCATTTTTACCGGGCATGTTTATGTCCATCAGAATAAGGTCAACATTATCTTTTTTCTCCAGCATCTCGATGCACTTTTCACCGGTGTTGGCCCTTCCTGCAAAGGTTATGAATCCAGATTCCTTAAAAGGCTTTAACAGAAGGTCGATCGTTAGGTTGTCATCGTCAACAACGAGGACTTTTATATCAGTGTACATCTTAGAGTCCATTTTTTACGGGAATTTTTATGGTGACATGGGTGCCCACACCAATTTTGGTATCTATGTCTATTTCTCCTTTTAACTCATTGATATAATCATCAATGCTCTCAAGGCCAACCCCTTTCTTTTTGGGATCAAAACCGCATCCGTCATCTTCCACTTTTACACTGAGCGCCGCTTCTGTTCGTTTGATACTTACTTCTACGTTTTCTGCTTTTGCGTGTTTATCTATATTGCTCAGCAGGTTGCAAACAATGGAGCTGATTTTTTCCCCATCTTTTTTTGAAAAAAGGTCATTTTCCAGTCCGCTCGTTTCCCATTTTGTCTTAATGTTTTCTTTTCTCTCCAGGGCCATCAGGCTCAACTTTATGCGGTCAACCCAAATAATGTTTTCAGGTCTGAGGTCGTACAGCACCTCACGGGAAATTGTGTGGGTCTGGTCCGCAATCTGAATAACTCTCAGGAGGTCGGCCTGTAACTCCGGATCAAAGCCAAACTGTTTATAAATTGGCTCGATGAACCGCTTGATGTGGGTCAGTGGGGTGGATACATGGCTGTGCAGGTTGCGGGCCAGCTCCTTCCGTATTTTATGGGTAGCGACGATGATCCTTCGGTCTATTGTGGTTTCTTGCCGCTGTTTGTAAGCTTTGTACTCGGCTTCTTTTTTAGTGCGTTGTTGGTTGATATAGTATAATCCAAATATCAAGGCCAGGACCAAAAGACTTATCATCGCAATTGCGATGATAAGTCTTTGGCTTTTTGCTTCTTCCTTTGCGACTAATATTTCGGCTTCCTTTTTTTCCCTTTCGGCCTGTTCTTTTTGTAATTTTTGAATGCTCCTCGCTTTATATTCATTGAACATTGAATCCTTCAGGACTTCTGCTTTTTTGAAATATTGAAGAGATTTTTCATAATTCTTGAGACAGCTGTGAACGGTGCCGAATTCCCTGTTCAACAATTCTAGTTCTTCTATGCGGCCTATGTTCGTTATCATCTTCTCGGCCTGTTTACAAAAAGATAAAGCCGTCAGGCAGTTCTTGGTTTTAATATTTAATCTGGAAAGGTTGAGGTAATTGTGGAACAGGTGCAGAGAATCCTTGATTTGCTTGTTGATAGCAATGCTTTTTGTAATCATGTTGACTGCTTCGTCTACGTCTCCAAGTTCGGTTTTAACAATTCCTATTTCATCATAGATGGAGGCCATTCCAATTTTATAGTCATGTGGCTCATAAATATCCAATGCTTCCTGGAAATGAGTCTGTGCATCAAGGTAGTTCTTCGTCAATCTTCTGCAAAGCAGCCCCCAGTTATAATGAATCCGGGCTTTGTTGCCTATATCATTTAATTGATCTGCAACACGCAGCCCTCTTTTATAATAGTCGATGGCGGCTAAAGTATCGTTGTTGAATTGGTGGGCGATGCCTAAGTTGAGGAAGACCGTCGGCTCTTCGTTTTCCTTTCCGTAATGAGATAGAATCCGTAGTGCCATGAGTCCATATCTGATGGCTTCAAGATAGTCTCCTTCTTCTTTTTTTAACCTGCAAAGGTTGTCATAGACATAAGCGACCCTCAGCGTGTCACCCATATCTTCCCTGATCGCGACCGATCTTTCAAAGTAATCCTGAGCCTTGGCGAACAAATGGCAATCGGTATGGAAAACGCCTAAATAACTGGTGCTGAGGCTTGACCCATCTGAATAGCCAATGGAATCGGATAATTTGTACGCTCTTTTAGCAAGTTCTATAGCGAGCGATGGGTCGTTTTCAGATACTTCCCAGGCACGCTTGTTCAGGCTGTCCACCAATGCAGTAATGGTGGTATTGGCAAAAAGAAAAACAGGGGTTAAAAAAATGAACAGGCCGAAAGCAATGATCTTCCTCATGGTTTTTTAATCTTTTTTGAGAATGCTGCCTTCTTTAAGCTACATCTTCTATTTCAATAAACATGGTCGGTTTTGGGTTACGTCCACCCAGTGAGGTGGATTTCCTGATATCCCCATTTGGTGAAAGTACAAGCTGCTTGCAGCTCCCGTCCGGACATTTTTTTGACACGATGCCACTGCCATTTTGTTCAACAAAAAACAGGGTCGTATTTTCTAGTTCGAGACGTGGAAAGTCGTGTATTTCGGATTTGACGAAAACTGGATGGTCATTTCCTTCTTTGAAATAACCCAAGCTAACGCCGATCAGGTTATCTTTTAGTTTGCTTTCCATGTAGGATTTCTTGGTTTGGCAACTTGCCCAATAAATTTCATCCGTCACGTAATCTTCGGATATCTGATTTTCATTGGAGGGGCTCGCATTATTAAAATCCAATACAGATATGTGGTAATTGCCTGTCACCCTGTCAAATACCCTTACTTCTACAGTCCTTGCAGAGGTGCCCAGGTTCTCTTGGGAAGGCCCCTTCAATAAATATTTTTTATAGTGGTCGTTAAAGTTGATCTGCCCTTTAATATCACATAAATAGCATTCTATGACCGTGATATCCCCTTCTTTAAAAGAATGGGCGGGGAAGAGCACTATTCTATTTTCGTTGTTGAAATTGATGTACAGAAAATAATTGTTTTCAGTATGTCTGACCATCCGGACATATGGCACTAACCCTTCCAAAGGAATCTGGTGGGGCTGCAGTTCGGAATCCGCTTCTCCAGATGATGGCAGCAATTTGGTGTTCGGCGAAGTTGGGTTTATATTCTTTAGAAAATCCAATTTTTGGAAAACCTCACCGGCATTTTCGCCTGATAATACTCCTGGAGCTAATGTTCCGTTTTCATTTCCGTTTCCATTTTCTTTGAAATAGACATCCTTCTTGCCGCGAACCAACATCCCCACCAGTTTGTGTGTGTTGGTTTCGAACAGGGGAGAACCTGAATTTCCAGAGAAGAAGTCCAGTTCACACTCAAAGAGACGGGAATCACCATTGAACTCTTCAAGGTCAATGATTTTACCACATGGCGATACCTTTAAGGGAAGACCCAGGCCGTGGCCGACGCCGTACACATTTTTATCTTTCAGTTCTCCTGCCCATAGATCACCATAGTCCCCTTCATCATCACCACTGGACAAAAAATAATCCTTTGCAGGGGGCTTTCCGTCTTCCGTCACGATCTCTACCACAGCATAGTCCTCTCCATAACTTGATAGTTCAAAGTCTTTCCCTGGTTCCAGTGCCATTACTGCAGGTTTGAAAACATCCTTCCTGTCCACCGTGGCAAAGCTATCCTGTTGACGACCATCCTGGACGATGAAATTGCAAACAAACCTTATATCTTTTAATGGCACTTTCAGAAATGCTGGGTGCAATACATGGCCTGCGGTTACCACGAAAAAGCGGTCACCTTTTCTGTACAGAAACCCTGTACCAAGAGATTTGGCAGCTCGTTGCCCTCTCAGTTTGAGCTTATCACTAAATTGGACCTTCTTGCCGGCAAGGCTGATAACTCTCTTTCCTAAATCAATAGCATTTAGATAATATGCCCTTCCGTTCCTGCCCCGCTTGGTTAGATCTTCCTTCCGCATGACTATCACGGTGCTTCGAATACTTCGTTGTAGTTTGTTCGCCTCTACTGAACCATACATCTCCTTATAGGCTTTGAGAACAATGTTTGCTTCTTCTCGGTCGTCTTCGAGTGATGGTGATCTTTTTAGTTCCTCGGCTAGTGCATCATTATCCTTTAATTTTTCTTCAGGAAGCTTCATGAGTTTGCTGAGTTCGCAAAACGCATGAAGCTTGTCAAGCTGACTAGCTGAGTTTCCATTTTGTTTATTTGCAATTAAATTGATGGCATGCTGTACTGAGGGTTTCATGATGATAATTATTGTATGATAATAAAAAGAATTAAGTGTTATGTATTACAAAGATATAAGCGTAGTTCTGCGTGACATTTACTAAAAATAGTGAAACCGTAAATAATATTAGTATCGTAAGGACAGAAGGCTCACTACCTGTTTGCTACATGTCATCTTGATATGATCAATGCTCTGTGGGCATCCTTATTTTTACATGGTTCGGTGCCACGCGCTGTCCCATTTCCCTATGCGTTCATGTTCGCCTCCAGCACCGTTGGATAGATTTTCCACATGGCCGGTTCCTTCCTCAACTGCTCGTCCAGTTCCAGCAACTCGGCCTGAAACTGTTTGAAAAACCCAACGCCTGCCTCGTCGAGGCCCATGTAGGAGAAATCATCGGTCAGTTGTTTGCGGGGGACATTGAGGTTGAAATTGGCATTGACCAGCCGGGCGTACACGTCGATAGGCACGCGCTGCCCGTTTTTATAAACCCGTACCGGGATTTTGTGTACCCATAACTGGTAGTTCCATTGATGAGTGCCCAGCACTTCGTGCTGTACCGTGCCGATGTAAATGAAATTGGCCGCCAACCGCGCGACGTTTGCGACGGTCACTTTGGGAATGGCTTTTTTAATGCCGTTCGGCATGTGCTTTTCCAGTTTTTCCAGCCATTCCCTGATCTGGGCATCGTGGCGGATAGCATCATCGGTTGTATAATAATGTTGCAAATACCGGTGGGTGTGGCGGTAAATGACGTTGAACAGGGCTTCCAGGTTGTCCTGTGCCGGATTGTCAAAATCATCGCCATTGACGCCTCTTTCGCCGGCATCCATTTCGGGGTCATGGATCAGCACGGAGAAATCGAGGTATTTTTCTTCAAATAACTTGCACATGCCGGCATGTGTAAAACAGAACGTCGTGGGAAAATCTCCTCCCTTCGCCATCTGTCCCAGCGTAACGATTTCATTGCTGTATTGCGAGCCATAAATATGCTGCCACAACAATCGGCAAATGGGGTGGCCGCCGGGAAACGTATTTCTGGTGATCAAGGCGGAAAGGGCACCGCCTGCCAGGTGCACCCAATTGAAATGCCGCACCAGGGAAGTGTGGTTGGAGGCCGCACAGAGAGCAATCTTTTTGGCCAGTTCCCATTCGGGGTCGCCGGGTCTGGTGACACCCAGTTCGCTTTCGATTTGGTAGGCCCGCAATTTCCGGTTGTCTTGGTCGGCCCGGAACAGCACTTTCACTCCCAGCGAATACAGGCCCGGATGGTGTTCATATTTTGCCAGGGAAGAAAAGTCCCATTGGTAGTCGCCGTTGGGCGCTTTTTGCAGATAGCCGGAGAAAGGGCCTTTTACGGTAAATTCACCTAAGTCGATGGTGCCTGCCAGTTGTGGAGGCAGCGTAGGAATGGGGAAATATTTGCGGTGTTTCTTGGTGTACACCTGGTCCAACGCTTTGATGGCATCGGCATCAATGGGCGGCATTCCTTTTTTCATCGGCGATAAAACAGCATACATGCCCACCTGAAATTGATAGAAATAATATTTGAGCCTGGAGGCTTCATCTTTAGGGACCCGGCTCGGTACGACTATGTTGCCGACTGGTATTTTTTTGAATTTTGAAATAAACGGAACTGCGGCAAGGTCATCGGGTTCGCGGCGGGGCACGGCAATTTTTGCAGGTTTGTTGCCCTTAAATTTGGTAATGGCAATCCAGTTCCAGAAGCCTTTTTTGATGTTCCATGCGAAGCTCATTTGGTAGGGTTTTTAATTTTTGGTGTAAAAACTCTGTTTCAACTCTGTTTGCTGCTCTGTCTAAACTCTGTGTCAATTTTTTTGGACACAGAGCTTAAACAGAGCAGCAAACAGAGTTGAAACGGAGAGGGTTGAGGTTTTTCTTTTTTATCGGTAAGCATCCCCCAGCCACGGATCGGGCTTGAGGAATTTCTCATATTGGCGCAGTGGGTGGCGGGACGGGTCCAGTTGTTTATCCGTGTCCCAGGGTTCAAAGGCGTTTGTGATGTTGGCCAGTCCGGTATTTTTTAGCTCTGGGTAGTGTCGTAGCAATACCGTCTTGAAACTGGTCTTGTCAATCCATTTAAGGCCTTCCTTGGTGTAGTATTCGGCGGTATAGCAGTCAGTGTAAAAGCGGTCGGATTGCAGGCGGCGGGTAGCGTTCAGAATGAAAATCTGGAACATCGTTTCACCGAAACCAAAATTGGTAGGCCGGTGTGTTTCTGCCAGGGTACCGATCATCAGGTCCAGTTTTTCGACATCTTCCGGTTGGTCGCCATAAACTTTTTTCAGGTTGGCGACGGCCTCGGCATCATCGGTCAGTTCTTCAAAAGCCGAAATGGGGTTCATGCCCAATTGTCGGCGGAATTCGTTGTAGCGCGGGATGCCCCGCTCCCTGGCCCTGAGGATATCAACCGCCCCCATGTCGTACACGGGGAAAAACGGAATGCTGAGTTCCTGCATGAAACGCGGATAATTGTTCAGTACCAATTGCCCTGGAGCCTGATTGCCAAAAGAGAAAAACAGGTCGGCCATGGAAATCCGCTCCGTCACTTTGCGGGAACCTTCCTGGCGGGTTTCCGGCAATGGTATTTTCTCCACCGTATTTTCATCACTGATCTTTTTGATGTGCAGGTTTTCGGGCAACAAGGAGTGCAGGCGGTACACCTCCGTAAATTCTTCCGTCAGGCCATAAGGTGAATTGTGTTTGTTGATTGGGTTGCCAACGACACCGCCGAGTTCCGGGTTTTCGATATTGATCCCGGAGACAGTTTTGCGCTTGTCTCCGTGTTTGAACAAGTTGGCCAGCATGCCGTACCAGTTGGCACTCAGGGCAGCATCGAGTACCTTGTTGGGGAGGATGGCAGGGGTCCATTCGACCGAGTGGATTTTAGCCATCACCGCGGCGTTGATCAGGCGGGCCACATTGAACAGTTGGTTGTCGTCCCATTCGGGATGGTGCTTTTTCAACATGTCGCAGATAGCGTTGTGTTCGCGGGTGAACACGTTGTGCAACATACTGAGGCCGAGCCACCAGTTGCGCACAAAACCTGTTTCTTCGATTCCGTTTTTGCCCATCGGCAAGGTAAAATCTTCGTTCAGGCGCATTTTTCCATCCACGCCGCTCCGCAGGTGGTCTACGGTTTTTTGATCACTGCCGTAAATCTGCGATCCGTCCCACCAATGCGTCACCTCATTGATAAAAGTAATGGGGGTCTCCTCTTTTTTGCCGGCCCCGTAGGTCGGGTCGGGCTGGGTTTTGGGGATGAACATTTTGCTGAGCCAATACTTCTTCCGGGCCGGGTCGTCCTCCGCCAGGGGGATTTCGTAGAGGTCATTTAAAAGGTTCTCTCCGTGGTTGACCCAGTCGTGGTTTTGGAACTGGATCCAGACGGCAGCAAGCATGTTGAGGAAAGGGACCTCTTTCATTTCATCCTCCCTGGTCAAAAAAGTACGGCTGACCAGTCGCGGATTGGGGGTCATCAGTTGTTCGCCCGTTTCGGGTTTGATGGCACTGTTGCGGGAGTTTCTGGGGAAGCGGGTGCCGGCAGCGCCTTCTTTTGGATTTTTAAGATTGTTCCAGGTGCCGTCGGCGGTGCGGAAATGCCTCGTGCCCGCCGGCGGGGATTGTCCTTTTGGCTGAAAGCCGATCAGTTCGTCTTTGGGGTAGGTGGTCAGCAGGTTGTTGGAATTCAGCTTTTCCCGCATATAGGCGAGGGTCAGGATGGCCAACAGGAAAGGACGGCGGTACCAATTGGTCCAGACCCTGTCGCGGTAGCCCAACAGCCCTCCGACGGCCTGTGCCAGAAACTCCATGATTTTCGTGAGGAAATGACCCGTAAAGTCGCCGATCGCGTTGCCGATGCGTTTGAAAATATTGGGCAACGGCAGGTCGGGTGGGGCCGTGGGCAGTGCCCCGGCCGGTACTTCTGCCGGTTGCAACAGTGTTTCTTTATTGAAATGATAGATTTCGGGGATCGGCACATGGACGGCGGAAATGGCATTGGATTGGCTGATGGCGTGCAGTTCCTCCCATTCTTTCCGGTACTCAATTTTCAGGGCCGCCGCGTACGCTTCCGCAGCTTTACCATATTTTTCTTTTAAAAAATAAGCCTTGCCAAGGCCGGCGTGAGCTTCTGCGCTGGCCGAATGCCCATTGCTGCTGTGCTGTTCGAAATAAGCAATGGCTTCATCGGTCTTGCCAGCTTCGAGCAAGGATTTGCCTTCGGCAATGATGGTTTGAATGTCGGTGCTTTTCATTTGAAATATTTTGGGTGAAAAAATGAGTTGTCTTAGAATATGTATCTGGGAAAAGTTCGGGTGGAGAGACGGCAAGGAGTGGATACAATGGTTCTATGTAAACAATGGAAACGAAGTATATTAGAAAGATATGGTCAAATATGTCAGAAAAGCAAGATATGATATTCTGCTGAAAAAACAAAAAGCCCAGCCAGGTTGGCTGGACTTTCAGCTTCGCGTTCGGAATGCAGTTTTTCTGTCCAAAAAGAAAAACAACGATCTGTCTGAGGCGAATTGAGTTGGGCTTTAGCTGCTTTTCAGATCAGTTGCCGATATTTGGAGTGATGGGCCCAATGTTTGGAGGTAGCCCTCCCTCCTCCTGGTCTGTTGTGCACAGCAGGTTATGGCTAAGGTCTGTATAAGCTGTGTACGCTACCTTGTTGTAGAAACACTGGGCCGGGGCATGTAGAGAATCTTGCCCGCCATAGGTATCGCTGGTCCAGGTTGACCCATCGGTCGAACTGATAGACAGCAACCTGTTGGAATTATCATGTGACGGGAAGTAAATGATTAGCTCGCCGATAAAATTTTTACTTCCAACCGCAATGGAAGGATTGTTCTTCAACGACTGCCCGGTATTTTGATCGGACGACCAGTTTTTTCCATCGTAAGTTACAAATAGTAAACTGTCGGAATTATCGTGGGAGTGAAATACCACGTAGAGTTTATCATTAAAGACCGTCATGCCAGGACTGCTCTGCATCGTTTGTCCGGTCGGTATATCCGAAGACCAGCCCGACTTTTCATCATAAGTCATGTACAGTAGGTTTTGATCATTGTCGTTGGAGCAAAAGGTGACGTAAAGCTGACTGTTGAAAACAGTCGCGGCAGGGCTGCCTTTCAATTGTTGTGTTGTGTCTGCATAGGACGACCAGTTTGTCCCATCATCAGAGCTGATGTACAACAGCCGGTTATTCTTGTCTTTTGAACAGAAAAAGATGTACAATTTACCATTGAAAACGGTCATGGCCGGGCCACCCTGCATAGTTTGGCCGGTAGCGATGTCGGTTGACCAACTTGTTCCATCATACGTCACGTACAGTAGATTTTGCTCGCTGTCGTTGGAGCAAAATGCGACGTACAGTTTATTGTTGAAGACGGCCATGGCCGGTGTGTTCGGCGTGGTTTGATTGGTTAGGCTCGAACTGTTTAAGAAACCACCCGGTGTAAAACCCATGGCATAGCCTGTGGTATATGGTGGAAGGGGATCAATATTATCGTTAAGGTCTTTATAAGAAAGTGAAACTATATTGAAAGGGTAATATGTCCCGGGAACACTATGGGCCTGGTAGAAAAAATCAGCTTCAAACCCTGAGTTGTCGACATAATCTGCACTAAATAAGGCCGTCCAAAGCCCATGACTCCAGTCTGATGATATTTTGTCATAATAAGTATTAGCATAAATGGAAGAGGGGGCGTCTTCAAAACCCTGGTCAGTGTTATCGCTCACAACCGTGGTGGGGTTCCAGGCATCGATTGCGCTTTTCAGGCTGTTATAATTTAACGGACTCCAATAATTTGATGTTTTTACATGTCCATACAATGCCAGGTTGGCGTTCGTCCCGCAGATGGTTGTTCTGAATTCGATAACCAACGCCCCGTCCATTTTATGCCGGTCAAAGGAAGAAAGAGGAGAATAATAAAAGACCGTCCACGCGCAGGTGGGGTATTTGGCAGCTAGGCTACTCACGAGGAGCTGGGCTACCTGGTTTTGGGGCAGGGACGAGTTTTCTGTTTTAAAAACCGAGTAGTAATCTTTGGCATTGGTCATCACATCCTTCTGTACTTTTTTGAGCGCATCAATGGCTGCCGTTTGGATTCCGCTGATGTTTGTTGTAATGTCTCCATTTGTTCCCATGATCGTAGAGATGGCTGATTGCAATTGCATCAGATAATTATTCGTGCCCGAATCAGTGACTGTATCAGTAGTTGTACCATTGCTTTGGTCGGTGATCACTTTTTTATACTTCGTCAAAATGGTCAGAATCTCATCACTGGTGCTGGTACTCTGGATGCCCAGGTTTTGGAAAAATTGGTAATTCATCAAAGCATGGCTGCCCATATTGGCAATCGTCATGATCAGGCTTGTTTGTTCCTGCATCTTTGCAATGTCTCCGTTGTTTACTCTTGAGACTGCTGCAAAATAAGGGTCGCCATAGCTGTTGTATTTACCGTCTTCATTGCATAGGTTATAAATGCCCTGTACAGCTCCACTGAGGTCATTGTAGTTAAAGCCTGCAATATGCTTTGCATCGGAAACGAGGTCGTTTATGTCTTTGGTCAGTGTGGTTGAATCCGCGCCATTTTTGACATCGGTCAAATAGGTGTTCAGTTTGCCGGTAAAAGCAATCCATGTAGTATTTGCGGTAGTAATTTTATCGATGTGGCCCTGTAGTGTGTTCTGCTCATCTCCCTCGATGATTTCACCTTTAATTTGACTGTCTTCTAGTGCGATGTAAGATTTCAGTGCCGTAATTTGGTTTGAAATGGTATTTAATTCATCTAAAATTTCAGATGTCGGACTGGGCAAAAAGAACTTGATCAGCCCAAATGCGGCACTGGCGACTCCCAATACGCCGGAAAGTTCTCCTAAAGTACTGATGGCACTGGTTATGTTGGAAATGTCTTTCGCTGATTCGGCTATTTCGGCTGCTGTTTTTTGAGCTTCCGCAAAAGTTTTGACTGCATCGGTGCATGCCTTGCCAAAATCGGAAAAGGTAGACGCACCTGTGAGACCTGAATATCCACTCATTTTAGGTAGTTTTTGAAGGGAAGGGGGGTAGTCCAAACTAAGCCCTGTCCCGTTTGGTTTGTTGCCTACTCTTTACAGGATTTTCGGCTTCCTCCTTTTTTGAAAATGGATCATCGAATGGGTTGAAGCTTCGTATTGTTTTCGATGGTTATGAAAAATATATTCCCTGTGAAACAGGGCCTATAAGGTTTTCCAAAGTTGAATGTTGAGATTGAGCCGGGGTTATTTTACCGCCTTCATTGCAGAGCTGAACGGCAGGCGGCTGTTTTTAATTTGACAGGAATGAAATTCTTCATTTGGTTTTTTGCACGGCATAAAGGTGGGAGATCCAAACAAGGATGGATGTGCAAAAGTAGAGGGACAATTGTGCCGACAATGGGAAAATTGTGCAGGAATGGTAGGAGGATTGTGCAAATGAAAGGAAATGACTTTTGATCAAAGGACTATTTTACCTTTTCCCTGGCGAGGACTTTCTCCGGAGTGAATTCAGGACAGATTTTTTTTGCAAAAAAAGAATTCAAAAATGCCTGATAAAATAATGCTTCCCACCGCGCCGCTCCCGCTGCCCAGCTACTTTGCCAGCAGGCCCTACTTTGAAACGAGTACATCAATTGGGGGGTGTTGATAGAAAATATGAGTTTTATAGAGCGACAAAGTAGTGCGGCGTGTTTAGAAAAATAATTCCTAAAAAAACGCCGACGGCAACTTCCCGTACCGCTTCTTAAACTGCCGGGAGAAATAAGCCGTGTCTTTTAACCCAACCGCATACACCACTGATTTTACACTGCGGTGGCTGCCGGATTCCAGCAACCGGCGAGCTTGGGCAAAACGGATTTCCTGGATGTACTGATTGGGCGTCAGGCCGGTCAGTTTTTTTACTTCATAATAAAACTGGCGGCGGCTCATGGCCATTTTGTGGGCCAGGTCATCAACGGTGAACTCGAATCGGTCCAGGTTATCTTTGACCAGGGTTTCCAGCTCGGCTAACCATTGGTGATCGAGGGGTGTCAGCGGAAGGTTGTCAGTTGAAGTTACCTGGGGGTCAATGGCGGGTGCTTTTTTCTGGGTGGCGGTTTGCCGTGCCCGACTGTTCTTGAGCAGGTTTTCAATCCTCAATAAGAGTTCTTGTTCTCCAAAAGGTTTTAGCATGTAGTCATCTACACCGATCCGCAGGGCTTTCAACTTGTCGTCCAATTCTGCCCTTGCCGTCAGCATGATCGTGGGCACCTGCCGCCACCGGTCATCCGATTTGAGCCTGCCCAACAATTGGTAACCGTCCATGACGGGCATCATAATGTCGGAAATGATGAGGGACGGTTCCTGATAGAAGGTAGAAGATAGGGGAACATTGGATTTAGGTGGCCCCTCTACCTCCAGTATCCTCCAGGCTACTTGTCCGTTTTCCGCTGAAATCAAGTTGTATTGTTCGCCTAAAACGATGTTCAAATATTCCCGCATGTTGTGGTTGTCCTCTACCAATAGAATGGTAGGGCGGTTGATGCCGGCAAGCGTTTCAGCCGGGGAGTTTAGCTGCAACGCTCCCTGGGAGAACGAGCGCGCGGGCAGCGGATTTACAGGTACGGGGCTTTGCCCGGTCGCTTCCAGACTTGCAAACCCCATCACTTCTTTTTTGGGGAACCGGAAAAAAAAGGTGCTGCCCTTCCCCAGTTCACTTTCAACTTCCAGCGCTCCATTGAACAACTGTGCCAATTCCCGGCTCAGGGCCAGGCCAATGCCGGAACCTCCTTCTGTAGGGGCGTTGGGTCGTTTGGACTGATAAAAACGGTTGAAGATGTGCGGCAGGTCCTCGGGATGGATGCCTTTGCCCGTATCGTTTACCTCCAATTGAATTTGATTGCCCTGGTCTTTAATGGTCATTGTAATGGTTCCTTTATCTGCTGTGAACTTGAGGGCATTGGATAATAAATTATTGACGATGGTCTCGAATTTGGTCGTGTCCAAACGCAACTGAAGATAAGGATCAGGCTGATAATCAATGATTAGGTCAATATTTTGCACCTGGGCACCTGATTCAAATTGAGAAATGATCCGTTTTATTAAAGGGTGGAAGGCCACGGTTTCTTCTTTCAGTTCCAGTTTGCCCGATTCGAGGCGGGTCAGGTCGAGGATGGAATTGACCAGTTTCAATAATTGCTGGCCGTTGTTCTGCGCCAGTTTCAGCAGGGTGAAATTGCGGTTGTTCAAATCCCCTTTTTCCAGTGCGGAATTGATGGGGCCAAGCAAAAGCGTCAAGGGAGTTCTTAACTCGTGCGAAACATTGGCAAAAAATCGGGACTTTATGGCATCCATGTTGCGCAGCTCTTCGGTCTGTGCAGCGATGACGGCGGTTCTTTTGGTTACTTGTTCTTCTAGTTCTTCTTGTCGTTTTCTGAGCGCATGGGTTCTGACATTGTATCCCACGAGCAACGTTGCCGACAAAATCAGCCCTGCAAAAAGAAAGAACCATCCGGTCAGGTAAAAAGGGCGCAAGACTGCAATCGGTATGGAAAGCCTGCTTTCGGAGAATTGTCCGGAAACTCCCTGCGCCCTTACATTTAAAGTGAAATTGCCGTAAGGCAGCCCGCTCAGGCGGAGTTCATTCTGGTTTAGATAAACCCATTCATCGCTCTGTCCCTTTAGCTGGTAACTGTACTTGATCTGGTTGGCATCTTTGTATTCCAACAAGGCAAACGCGAGGGTGAGAAATTTGTCGCCGGGATGGAGGGTAATCTTATTGTTGGTCACCAGGTCGGTGGTGCGGTCTTCCAATTGGTTTTCAGTTCCATTAAACTGCTGGAAACGGATGACGCGGAGCGGTATGTCGAAGCTTTCCTCTATGTTCAACAGCGCTTTTGGATAGAAAGAGGTAATCCCGTTCATGGTACCAAAAAACAATCGCCCGTCAGGTGCTGCAAAGTGGGCCAGGCGGTTAAATTCATTGAAAGGAATCCCGTCCAACACTGTAAAAGCTCTTGAGGACTTGGTTCGCTTATGGAACTGTATCAGGCCATAGTCACTGGGCAGCCAAAGGTTGTCATAATCATCTGGATAAACGGCATACAGCACATTGTTGGAAAGCCCATCCGCAATGGTATATTGTTCGTATTGCCGGACGTCTAATTTTTCTTTGTCCAGTGACAACCGGATCAACCCACCGCCCCCGGAGGCTGCCCACAATATGTTCTCTTCTTTTACGTCCCAGGTCAAATGGTAAAATAGGTCGAAAGGTAATTGCGCCGCTTCACCACCTTTTGTCCAAAATCTTTTGACGATGCCTTTCTGAAGGTGCAGCACATAAATGCCGGACGTAGTGGCCAACAGCACATGCTCTTCGTCCCATTGCAAGAAATGATAGACCGATGAACGGGACAGGGCGTCAAACCCATTGTATTTTTGGTAGTTGGTGATGCTGTCTTCCTTCACTATCCCCAGGCCTATATCGAGCAAGCCCAGCCATATCTGATCCTTTTCTTTAAATATGCTCCAGGCCATTGAATTGTGGGCCGACTTTTTCCAGTAACGAATTTTGCCAGGTCCTTTCTTATCATATTGTAGCAGCAACCCCGGGCCACCATCTGTGTAAAACTCATTTTCACTGACCTTGAGAATTGGTCGAAACGCCAGCTTTTTAAAAGGCTCGTCATCGAGCTGGTAAGACGGTGGCAATTGCAGTTGCTCGTACTGCCCATCCTCTAGATTTACCAAATACTGTTTTTCAGAATTGCTGTTGGCCCATAACTGTCCGTTTTTAAGGGTAATCCCCCGGGTACTGAAGGCGGTGTTAATATCGTACTGTTCCGTTGGTTGAGAAAGGTAGTTCTGAAATGAGTTTTTAGACAACCTAATTTTAAATACACCAAAATCTGTGCATACCCAGATATTTCCTGACTGGTCAATTACGATGTCAATAATACTGGACTGTGTAATTTCAGGATAATGTTCATTCATATCCAGTCTTATCCCTTCGTAGGGATGAAATAAATGCAGATGTGCCCCATCTTTGTACCAATATGCATTTGAGTTAGCATCATGCTCAAACTGCATCATGAAATGCCGGGTGAATTGATCGGTACCCAGGAACTCAGCGATATTTTGCTTTTTCCAATTCTTTTTATTAGCCTCAAGCAGGTAAAGGTTATTCAGGATCAATAGCCAACAATTTCCAGATCGGTCTCCTACTCCTTTAATGGTTGGCATTGGTTTGATTGGAATCGACTGGCCTGAAGCATGCATTGTACTATCAAACACAAAAGGTTCGATTAATTCCGGACTTACCCATTGGTATCCCAACAGCATGTCGTTAGGGGTATTGGCAACAACGGTAATTCGTTGGTCAGATTGATATATGCTCTTGAATTGTTGAGACTTGTATTGATAAATTTGCCTGCCAGCACTCAGGTACACGGACTTGTCCGGGCCTGCCACCATGCCGCTCAATGAATCGATGTTGAAAGGGAAAGTGTTGCCAAAACGTTCTTCAATTTGCCGGACTTCAGCTGTCTTTACATTGATAAAGGATAAGTTGGTGCTTTTCCCAGGCTGTATTGCTGAACAGGCCCACAACCAGCCATCTTCATCTTCCAGTATTTGGGTGAGGTCATTAGATGACAGCCCTTGTTTCTCTTTTGAGAAGATTTTAAAATTATGACCGTCAAAACGGTTCAGCCCGTAGCGGGTGCTGATCCAAATCAGGCCCCTGCTGTCCTGAAAAACTGTTTTTACAGCTCTATGTGATAATCCGTCCTCTGTGGTAAAGTGCTGAACATCAATGATATAGTCGTTTTGACTGCTTAAAACAAAAGGAAGGCAGACAAATAAAAAAGTAAGGGTTTGGTGTAATTTGCCCATTTCAATGAGTTCTTAATCCAACGGAGCAAACCGTAACAGTGCCGGGTTTGGAGAATAGATCTGCCCACTGTTGACGCAAAAGGGTTTGTCCAAGGTGTTCTTAATCATTGATTCAAAACCAATGAAAAAAGGAGATGAACCAGTTCATAATTGTGTTTATAACATCGAAGATAAAGAGGAAGAAGGACAAATGAAGGATAGTTGAATACAGAAACACGGGTTGTTCTGTATTTTGTACAACAAACAGGCATAAGTCATGCGAGTCAGGGGCTAATCCAGCTCAAGTGGCGAATACGAACAAATGATGCCGGCCTTTAAAAGCAAATTGATTGACTGAATGGGGAATCGACAGTCTGCCCCGGAATCGCATCAGGCCCCCCATTCAATCAAAAAGAGCCTCGGTTTTACCCTTCTCTCACAACTTCGCATCAAAGTTCACCAGTTCCACAAATTTGCTTACCCGGTTCTTGATGTCCACATTGGTCAGTTCGACGAGCCGTTCGGTGCCAAATTTTTCCACGCAAAAAGAAGCCATTGCGGAGCCGAAGATAACGGCCCGTTTCATGTTTTCAAAAGTTAGGTCGCCGGACTGGGCGAGGTAGCCCATGAAGCCACCGGCGAAGGTGTCGCCCGCGCCGGTGGGGTCAAACACTTCGGCGAGGGGAAGGGCAGGGGCAAAGAAAATATCACCATCATAGAAGAGCAAAGCGCCGTGCTCGCCTTTTTTGATGACTAAATATTTCGGGCCCATGCGCAAAATGGAATCTGCTGCTTTCACCAGGGAATGTTCACCACTGAGTTGGCGTGCTTCCTCGTCGTTGACGATCAGGCAGTCTATTTTTTTCAAAACGGCTTTCAGTTCCTCCAGGGCGTTGTCCATCCAGAAGTTCATGGTGTCCATGGCCACAAACCGCGGACTGCTGTTCATCTGGTCGATGACCCGCATCTGTACGGCTGGTGTCAGGTTGCCCAGCATCACAAACTGATCGTCCTTGTAGTGGTCAGGCAATACCGGGTCGAAATCTGCCAGGACATTCAGCTGCGTGTCGAGGGTGTCCCGGCTGTTGAGGTCGTCGTGATACTTGCCGGCCCAGAAGAATGATTTTTCCCCTTCTTTTACTTGCAGGCCATCGAGGTTGATGCCTTTGCTTTTCATCAAATCCAGCATGTCCTGCGGGAAGTCATCACCGATGACGGACACCAGATTGATATTTTTCACGAAATAAGAAGCGGCAAGGGAAATATAGGTACTGGCCCCACCGACGATCTTGTCAGCTTTGCCGAGCGGGGTCTCTATGTCGTCGAAAGCGACGGTTCCAACGTTTAATAAGCTCATTGTTGATTGCTGGTTATTAGTTGTTGATTGCAGGTCGTTTTTCATGCAATCAATAGCTATTGAAATTTGGCTGCGAAATAACGAAGAATTTTAAACAAATGAAGGAGAGGGGCGAGGGAAGTTGGACAGTCCCGCATTTTTTGAGCTACCGGCTGCTGGCAGTCGAACTGACGAACTGCGGACTCCTCAAACCACCTTCTTCTTCCACTCATTGATCTGGAAAAGCAGGCGCATAAAATAGCGGACGCATTCCTTTCGCGGCTCCCCTTTTTTCAACAGGTTTTCCAGGGAATCGAGCTTGTAGGCCACGGCGTTGTGCTGCACGTCCACCCGGCATTTGATATTAAACCAGAGGTACCGTTCCCCTTCACTGTCTGAAACAGGCATTACAAAAACGTTTTTGTCCCAGTTGCGACCTCTTTTGATCCTGAAAATGAAAGTTTTGTTGGGTCGTTTGTTGAGGGCATCCAAGAAAGTTTTGGCGTCGGGGATTTCCAGTTTTTCGACTATTTTTTCCAGTCGTTTTGTACCCTCGTCTCCAGTGATGGCTGCGTTGAGCTTTTCCAAAAAAGCGAGGTGGAGGGGGCCTCCGGTCAAGAAATCAGGGGGCAGGATCTTAAAATGGATGTTGGGCTGCCCATCGGACCAATGGCCTCTCAGAAGGACTTCCAATTGAAACAAATCTTCTTCCTGCAGTTGCCCCTCCACCATTACCCTTCCTTCTTCCTCCCCGATGACCCGGCCTTCGTCGTTCAGGCGGAAACGGACACTCACCTCGTATTTCGATAACTGATAATAAGGGTGGTATGTTTCAATGGGATGGCGCCGGACAACGGATTGGGCCATCTGCATTTGGTGAGACATGGTTAAAAAGTTTTCCGAAAGGATTTGCAGGATGCGCTTGATCGTCCCCTCTGATGCTGCGAGGTCAATTGGGATGGGGGCAGCCGTTTTTCCATTGGCCCAGGGGCGGATGGCGTCCAGCAGTGCTTCGAACCACTCCAACGGAGCTTTTTTGGCTTTAGCTGTTTTCGGCTTTTTTTCGCCTTCGGCAAAATAATACATGGGGTTGCCTTTCGAAAAAGTGGTCAGGTCGACGGCTAGGAGGTCTTTCCCATTTGGTCCGATCCGTACCCACAACAGGTCCTCAAAGGATTGTGTTGCCGGTAGTTTGATCAGATCGGGTGATGGGTTCAACTCTAGGAAAGAAGGTGGCGACCAGAAATAGCCCAGCGATGCTGTCGTAGCGAGGGCGGCTAATTGCCGGCACGGGGAAAAGGTCATTCGAATATCCGTGGCGAGGGAGTTGTCGAAGGTGTTTTTTCTTTTAAAAAACAGGAAAAAGACTTGGTTGTTTCTGGACGTCAAAAACAACTGCCAGTGCAGATTGACCTTTCCTGCCTGCCAATAGGCGGGCAACAATTGCCGGTTGGTTTTTTCTAAAATGTGCGGAAAAGAACGGAGGAAGACCCGCTGGGCAGCAGCGGGGATTTGGGCAGTTTTTGCTGCCAGCTCGTCAGCCAGGTCGTCCAGAAGACCCAGCTGTTCAGGCGATGCTCTTAAATTGATTTCACTCACCTGATCAAACGGGCTTGTTTAGCGCTTTGCGCTAAAATAAGTTTTTGTAGCATCTGGTAGTTTTCGCCTTTGCGGTCGTCGGCCGAAAACTTCAGGATAATTTCCAAAACAGTTTTTTGTTCACCAGTCGGATCCATGCGCAGGTACCAGATACCGACATTTTTAGCCGCTTTATCATTGGCAGCCAGTAGCAGGTAATCATCCATCCCTTCTACCATCGGCGGGCCGACCTGCAAGATCAGCACCTGTTTTCTGGAGGTGGTGAGAAATTGTTTGTTAAGCCCGGGTTGTGGGTGGGCCGGGGTCGGTTGGTAAACATCGATGGCATCGAAAATGGCATCGCGCAGGGCCATGGAAAAGATAAAACCAATCCCCGGTACCTCGGCCGATAAGCTCTGCTGGAAATCGGGTGGGGGAGGAACGGAAATGATTTCAAAATCGAGGGACTGGTTGAGCATTCTTTCGTCCTCCTGCCGTTGTTGAGCCACAATGATGTTGAAGCCTTTTTGCTTGATGCTCCGCATCCCAAACTTAATATTGGCTTTCACCTTGGGAATGCGGTAAATGGCCGGTGTAATCTGCTTATTGGATTTTGTTTCTTCCAGATAGGCCATCGATTGCTGGTCGAGTTTGCGCTGGGTATCCACGACGGAGTCGCCGATATCGGCGAGGAAATCGGCGAAATCCACTTCGCCTTCTTTGGGAGCAGGACCTGCTTTGTAAGCGTTTTCCAGAAGGTCCAGTTGACCCAGGAGCACTTTCTTTTTATTGTCTGCAAGCCTTTTGTTGGCCCATTTCCTGATTTCAGCAATCTTGTCTAATACTACATCTGTCTGTCCTGTGTCCAAAGCCATGATGATGATTGTTAAAAAATGATGGTTGGTTTAATCGGAAATTAGAAATTGAAAAACTGGATGACGAAGGACTGATATCGCCCAGCTCTCTGCAAACTTTGCGCCCTCTGCGCGGAAAAAAGGTCGCGCAGAGGACGCAGAGCCCACAGAGGAATTGCCAAGCAAACATGGCTGTCCTCCTACCAGGTCTTTAGGTGGCCGGAGCGGTAATCTTACCTAAGATTTCTGCACTCTTTTCCATGCATGCCTGGTCGACGGCTGATTGGTCGGGCAGGTCCAGCTTTTTATTGCTCAAAGCGGTGGCATTGGCGATTAGGGACGCCACCTGAGCCGGGTCAAAAGGAACTGCCTGTAAAACGGTTTTGACCTCCGCAGCGGCGCGGTAATTGGAGGAAAACCCTTCGGTCATGGCGGCATTCAGTGTCACGGCACCAACACTCACTCCCAAAGAAGCGGAACTGCCTTTCTGGATGGCCTGCGCCAGGTCCAGCCGAACCGCCAGCGTTGTTTCAGCGAATTGATAACGGTAAGGGGCCATTGTCTGTACAATGTTTATGAACATGTCTTTGAATTTGTCCCGTTCTTCGTTGTTTTCGCCATGAATTTTTTGGGCAATCGCGAAGAGGCGTTCGAGGCCGTTCAAATAGTCTAGGTTGAACGCTTTCTGGGCGGCAGCGATGCCAAGTCCCAAACTGCTGATGATATTGGGAACATTCGATAGGTCTTCGATCAATTGACTGGGTTTTGCACTCATTTTTCGATTATTTTTTGGTGATGGTTGATTGTTAAATGATGGTTGAACGATTAAAGTTACTGAAGAACTGGCCAGCTACCCGTTCACAGGAATCTGGACTATTTCAATTTTTAACCTGCAATCATTTTCTGTATTCCGTTGATAGCGCACATCAGCCGAAAAATTTAGCAGTTGGGTGCCGATCGTCAAGCCTCCGGAAGACGATTTTTCCTGCTGCCAGTGAATTCGGGCCTCTACTTCATGTTTGTTTGCCCGCTGTCTTCTTGGTGCCAGCGGCAAAAGGTAAGACCTGGTGGTTGCCGGGGTTTGAGACAGGAGCATTTCAAACTGTTGAATATCTTTTTCAAACTGGGCATCCAGTGCTTTTTGGATGTCGACCAGGTCGGTGGCAAGGTGGGCGATGAGATCCGTTAATGGGGTTGTTTTTTTGGTATGCATACTTTTTAGTGGGATTTTCAAATGAGCCTGTAAAGTATAAACATCCAATTATAAAAACAAGGAATTGTAGGTAAGTAAACTCGAAATTAGAGACAGGTGTGGATATTCCCGTTGCATAACACTTTGCCCTTCGGTGCTGAATCAAGGGAGCCGCGTGCTGTAGGATGACCAGTTTGCAGGTACAAGTTGAGACTCCAGACTTAAAATGCACGGGAAGCGCGAAAGTGGAAATATCAAAGATTTTGGTTTGTCGAAGAATCGCCATTCTATCCTTAAACAACTTCTATGTTTGAAAACAAAATAATATTTGGTAAAACGCCTTTGACTGATTTTTTTCCTTCAAATTTTTGGAAAGTGTAAAATATACACTTGGTTTTTTATTTCAATTATATACCTTGTGCGCGGAATCTGAAAATTTAAGCATAGCGACAAAAAAGACTCAGTCACCAAAAAGTTTGTTCGGCAAAACTATCCCATCGAAAAATATCCAAAAAACACACAAGATTTTGCGACTATTTCTACCTGACCATTGCTCTCGAATTCCCTTGCTAATTAAGGAGTAAACCAAATTAATTCACCTATCCGCTAAAAGTCGGATAGGCAAGACCTTTTAAAAGGTTGGATGAAGAAGTAAAGATTCATACATTAACATTATGGATTTCTTAGGTGAAGGGGCTTGCCCCTTTACCACATTTCGTTTGACCTGCCTTATCAACGGGCGTTCCATCAGCAAGAATTTGACTGCCCGTTGTTTCAATTTGACATTTTAGAAAACATTTACTCATTGGTCATTCAGTGAAATCACTGATTACCACTTTTTTGATAACTTACTAAAATCACTAATGTATGAAGCGTAAAATTCTGACATTTAGGACGATGTCAATTTTCGTGCTTTCCATCCTTTGTGGAACTGGTCTATTTGCTCAGCGGCAGATAACTGGTACTGTTTCCGACGATGTTGGTCCTTTGATCGGTGCGACAGTCGTCATCCAGGGTACTTCGACGGGAACGGTTACGGATATTGACGGTTCATTTTCTATTGAAGCCAATACCGGCGATGTATTGGATATTTCCTACACCGGTTATGCTCCTACGCAAGTTACTGTTGGTGCGGAAAACAACATTATCGTTATCCTTGAAGAAGGGATTACCGTACAGGAAGTCGTAGTCACTGGTTATTCGGTTGATACCCGAAGGAGTACTCCCGGATCTGTATCTACGGTGAATGCCAAAGACCTGACCGTGCAGCCTTCCGGTAATGTTGAGCAGCAATTGCAGGGACGGGTAGCTGGGGTAACTGTCATTACAAACGGTCAGCCTGGTACCACCAGCCAAGTAAGGATACGTGGTTTTGGTGCTTTGGGAGGTAACGAACCACTCTATATAGTGGACGGTGTGCCTGTTGGATCTACTGATTTTCTTTCACCGGACGACATCGAAACGACTACCGTATTGAAAGATGCCACATCAGCATCTATTTATGGTGCACGTGCCGCTGGTGGTGTAATTGTTTACACTACTAAACAAGGCAAAAAAGGAAAACAACCTTTGAAAGTAACTTATGATGGCATGTTTGGGGTCACCACCCCGGGTTCTGCCCCTCCAATTTTAAATCCGCAAGAACAGGCTGAATGGACTTGGGCAGCCATCCGCAACGGTGCCATCCAAAACGGGGAAGACCCAAACTATGACCACCCTCAGTACGGTACAGGCCAAACTCCTGTGCTCCCTGATTATATTAAAGTAGGTGACCAAGACGGGGTGATCGGCACCGTTGACCTGGCCGCTGAGGCAGCCAATTACAATGCCGATCCTTTTGCGGGGCCTATTTATCAAGTGGTCAGAGCCAATAAAGAAGGAACAGACTGGTACGATGCGATTACTCGAAACGCACTGCTGAACCGCCACAGCCTTGGGTTTTCTGGAGGCACTGAAAAAAGTCGCTTTTTCGCTGGCTTGGGCATGCAGGAGCAAGAAGGTATTATCAACCACCAGAAGTTCTCCCGCTACACTTTCCGCGTCAATACCGAATTTGACATCCTCCCAACCTTGCGTTTCGGAGAGAACATTCAAGGGACTTACCGCGCCGCCCGTTTGCTCTTAGGTGATGGTGGGGGAGCGGGTTCTTCTGATGATGAAAACGTGATCTTGGATGCTTCCCGGATGTCTCCTCTCATTCCATTGGAAGATGAGTTTGGCGGTTACGCAGGTACCCGTGCAAATGGCTTCAACAACCCGGACAACCCAGTAGCTCAACTAGACGGAGCCAAAAACGATCGAGCCTTTGCTGCTGAAGTTTTTGGAAACATATATCTTGAGTTCGAACCCATTGAGGGCCTCACCTTCCGTACCAGTTACGGTGGCCGCTACCAAAATTTCAACTCCCGCAACTATACCCGTAGGGAGTACGAAAACCAAGAGAACAATGGTTCCTTTGGATTTTCTCAAAATTCTAGCTTTAATACTTCTTGGGTTTGGACAAACACCGCCAACTATAAACAGAACTTTGGCATCCACGCCGTTGATGTATTGGTCGGTCAAGAAGCCTTGAACGTGGGAACAGGCAGAGGTATGTCGAGTTCAGGTATCGATCCTTTTTCCCGGAGTGTTGACTTTGTAGGCTTATCCACTCTTAGCTCTACCAACCCCCCACAAGGAGGTCATTCGGACGGGATCAACTTTTCTTCTTATTTTGGAAGGCTCAACTATACCTATAATGACCGATACATCATTTCAGCGGTGGTCAGAAGGGATGGTTCTTCCCGTTTTGGTGCGGAAAACCGTAATGGTACTTTCCCCGCCTTCTCTGCTGCATGGCGTATTTCTTCTGAAGATTTCATGGGTGGCATTGATTTTATTGACGACCTGAAAATACGTGCTGGATACGGTATCATGGGTAATTCAAATAACGTTGCTCCAAACAACCAGTTCAGTTTGTTCGGAACAAGTATCCTCAATTCAAGTTATGATATCGGCGGTACCAACAACAGTGCCGCAGGAGGTTTTTACCGCACCAGAATCGGTAACCCATCAGCAAAATGGGAAAAGGCCATCACTTCCAACATCGGTTTTGATGCCTTGTTGTTCAATGGTAAATTGGATGTCGGGATCGAATTTTGGAGAAAAGAAACCGAAGACTTGTTGTTCCAGGTACCTATAACTGTCCAGTCGGGCATATTCGCTGACGCACCTTCCGTCAATGTAGGTAAAATGGAGAACAAAGGGATAGATTTGAAAATAATCACCAAAGGCAGGGTTCGTGACCTTGGTTATGAAATCACTTTAAATGGTGGCTTCCTCAGCAACGAGATTGTAGAACTGTCACCAGGGGTAGAAAGTCTGCCTAACAACAGTTCTGATTACCGGGGCATCGTTCCTGTATTGAACCAGGTTGGTCAGCCTCTTTCTGCGTTTTATGGTTATGATGTGCAAGGGCTTTTTGCCGACCAGGCTGAAGTAGATGGCGCTGCTGCTCAAGAAGGCGCTGCTCCCGGTCGTTTCCGTTTCCGTGATATCAATGGCGATAATGTTATCGACATCAACGACCGTACTACATTGGGTGACCCAGTCCCTGATTTCACAGGTGGATTGACCATTTTGTTGAACTATAAAAATTTCGACCTTGAAATTTATTCCTTTGCTTCCATTGGCAATGAAATTTTCAATGTATCCAAAGTCTTTACTGATTTTTATCCATTGTTCCCCGGTGCTGCCATCAGCGAACGGGTGAAAGATTCTTGGACTTTTGACGACCCAACTGGTGAGATACCTATTTTCGAGACTGCTTCCAACTTCAGTACAAACACTCAGTCTAATTCATTTTATGTGGAGGATGGCTCTTATTTCAGGTTGCAAAACCTCACATTAGGTTACAACATTCCTAGGAATGTTGTGAATGGGTGGAACATGTCAAAACTTCGTGTTTTTGCAAGTGTCAACAACCTCTTCACAATTACTGGATATAGTGGGCTTGACCCAAGTGTCGGCGGTGCTGCAGATACCAACTTTGGTGTCGATTTGGGTAACTATCCAATTACACGTAGTTGGACATTTGGTGTTAATGTTGGTTTCTAACGCATAACTTTGTGTAAACTTTAAAATTTTACTTATAAAAATAGAATTATGCAAAAAGTAAAAATATTTATAGCATCCTTATTAGCCATGCTGGTTTTGATCACAGCCTGTAAGGATGACTTCCTCGAAGTGGCTCCAACCGGGTCACTCAGTTCGGTAGAACTTTCTACCTTGCCGGGCCTTGAAGGCTCCTTGATCGCCGCTTATAGCATACTGCTGGGCCGTGGTGGTGGCCAAGATGGCAATGGCAATAATATTTTTGCCGATGGATTTTACGCTGATGCTTCCAATTGGTTTTGGGGCAGTGTATTGGGTGGGGAGGCCAACAAAGGCACCAATGCTGGTGACCAAGGACAGGTCAATGAAATTCAAATCTATGCTGCACAAACTACCAATGCTTCCGTATTTCAAAAATATGCAGCAAGTTATGAAGGGGTCTCCCGGTGCAACGCTACTTTGAGATTGATAGGTGTAGCAGAAGCAGATGGCATTGTATCGTCGGCTGACCTCACTAGGATTTCGGCTGAGGCCCGTTTCTTGCGCGGCCATTTCTATTTCGAGCTGAAGAAAAACTTCAATAATACGCCTTACGTAGATGAAACTTGGGACGAGGTCAGCACTGTGAGCAACGACCAGGATTTATGGCCTTTCATCGAAGCCGACTTCCAATTTGCATTCGACAACTTGCCAGAGACCCAAGGCGATGCTGGCCGGGCAAATAAATGGGCTGCCGCAGCCTATCTCGGCAAAGCCTTCTTGTACCAAGGGAAATGGGCCGAGGCCAAGGTCATGTTTGATGATGTGATCACCAAAGGGGTGACTGCCAACGGTCAAACTTATGGCCTCAATGACAATTATGCTGAGGCCTTCCGTTCGACCAATGACAACAGCCTCGAATCTGTATTTGCGTCCCAAGCTGCAGCAGGTACGGGAAGTGTTCAAAATGCAAACCCCACATTTGTGCTCAATTTTCCAAATGGTGACACTGGCCCTGGATGCTGTGGTTTTTTCCAACCAAGTATTGAATTGGGCAACTCCTTCCGCACTGATGCAAATGGTTTGCCTTTGCTCGACAATTCTTACAATGATCCAGGAAATGAAGTAGTTCAAGATCAGGGTATTGCTTCCGGGGATGCATTTACACCGGACGCGGGCAACCTTGACCCAAGGATTGACCATTCTATTGGTCGTAGGGGCATCCCTTACCTTGACTGGGGCATCCATCCCGGGCAAAGCTGGATTCGGGACCAACCTTATGCTGGCCCATATTCCCCTAAGAAGTTTATCTACTATCTATCAGGAAACGGTGTGGAAAATGATTTAAGTTCTTGGACACCTGGCTATACTGCCGTCAATTACAACATTATCCGCTATGCCGATGTATTATTGATGGCTGCTGAGGCAGAAATCGAATTGAATAACCTGGATGCGGGACTTGGCCTAATTAATCAAGTTCGGGAAAGAGCTAAGAACTCACCTCTTTTAGATGCTAACGGTGATCCTGCTGCCAATTATGTGATCGAACCTTATGGTTCTTTTGCCAGCCAGGATCAAGCAAGAACGGCTGTCCGCTTTGAGCGTAAATTGGAACTTTCCGGTGAAGGCCACCGCAAGTATGATCTCGTTCGTTGGGGTATCGCAGAAGATGTACTCAATGCCTATTTAACATACGAAAGACCATTTCTTAATGACCCGTATGGAGGCGCTATTTTTACTTCAAACAATGATGAGTACCTACCGATCCCACAGAGTGAGATCGACCTGCAAGGTGCAGATGTTTTGATTCAAAACCCTGGGTATTGATTTTGCCTGAGCATTAAATTTGGTTTAACTGTATATACCACTTAAAAGCTGGATGAGTATTTTTGTAAATGGTTGATTTAAAGACCAACTTAAATACTCAGCCAGCTTTTTTTATTAAGTAAAATGAACAATTTTAAATCTTGGCACCTCTAAGTTGTGGAAGTAAGCAGATAGTCAAAAAAAATGACACTTTTCCTTTACCTGAAAAAGATTTTTAAGGCTTGGAAATCAAACATTTGCCAAAATAAAAGTGTCATTTTTAGCGCTCTTTATTTTTGTCCAAGCACTTAAAAGATTCAAATAAACTACATTTAAGGTAATAAAAATTGCTTATTAAAAACCTGGCCCCTCAATGGGGTTTATTTATAGAATTTTTAGCTTAATACTTTTTTCCCTTCCTTTTTTTATTAATAGGCACAAAACTCCTTTTATTTGATTTAGTGGTATAATTTAATTATGACTTGAATCGGCCATTTTAAAATGGCCAATTTGGTCGATTAAATATTTATTAACATTTAAATAGTTAAAATCATGAAAACCTTTTTTTTTGTACCAGTATTCTTCCTGATGTTACTTGGAATTACAACAGATTCAAGTAATTTTAATGCTACCGAAATTTCTGACATTAAAGTTGAAATTGATGAAAACGAAATCATTGATGCATTTACCTGCAACCCTTATGTTACTGTAACCTATAATACAAGCACTCCCCCCGGTTACTGCAACACTTGTTCTAATTGTGGCTCAGGGTGTGAATCTTCATCAAACAGATGCCGTGGGGTTTTGGTAACAGCGAAGGTCAATTGGTCTTCCACTTTACCTGCTGGTTGGAACCTGCAATGGACCGTGCCAGGTGGTGAAGCTTGCTCTATTTCTAATTCTTGGACACTGTCTCCAACCGTAGGGTTTGATGTATGTAAAGCATCAGGAACTGGCAGCCAAACAGTTACGCTTAGACTTGTACTTTTACCGCCATGGCCATGTACACCCATCACTAAGGATACGAATATTACTTATACTGTTTGCTGATCAATACTTCGGAATGACTTGGCAATAATTTAATGTTTGATTTTTTAAGTTTGTTCTTAAAGAATTCCTTTGTTATAAAATTACAAAAAGAAAGGGCAAGAAATTTTATTTCTTGCCCTTTCTTTTTGTAATTTTATAAGAAGAAACAGCAAAGTCGGAATATATGGAAATTAAAAAAGGATATGTTTTCTTCGAGGAAATATAGACTGAATTTTCGACTAATTTAAATTCCTATTTTTTAATATGAGAAACAAGCTATTGACAAACCTGCTGACCTTTTCCTTCTTGTTATCCTTTTTTGCCTGCACTTCAGAAAAAAACAAAGTTGATCCAAATACAGAAAAAGACGCTCCTAAAATATTTAATCAACTGCCCAAAGAAAGAAGCGGAATTACTTTTTCCAATAATCTCCACGAGGATACCACCGTAAATTATTTCACCTATCCCTATATTTATATGGGAGGGGGGGTAGCCGTTGGCGATGTTAATAATGATGGCCTGTCCGATATTTATTTTACTGCCAATATGGAGGACAATAAACTGTATTTAAATAAGGGAGGGTTAAAATTCGAGGATGTTACCGATGATTCAGGAGTGGCGGGTGACGACCAATGGTTTACGGGTGTGACGATGGCAGATGTAAATGCAGATGGCTGGCTCGATATATATGTGAGCGTTTCGGGAAAATGGGCCTCTAAAAAAAATTTATTATTTATAAATAATGGAACGGATGAAAACGGAGTCCCAACGTTTACGGAAAGTGCGGAAAAAAGCGGCATTGCCGATGAAGGCAATTCCACACAAGGGACATTTTTTGACTACGATAAAGACGGAGATTTGGATTTATATGTAGCTAATTATCCACCAACCGGTTTTAAGACCCCTAATTTTTCTTATCAAGCTTTCATCCAAAAAAAATTACCAGAAAAATCAGATAAATTGTATCGAAACAAAGGTGATGGAACATTTGAGGATGTAACCGAAGAAGCTGGTGTATTGAATTTTGGATTATCCTTAAGTGCCACGGTGGGCGATTTTAATAACGACGGCTGGGAAGATGTTTATGTGTCCAATGATTTTGCCACGCCCGACTATTTTTATTTTAATAATGGGGACGGAACGTTTTCCGAAAGAATGAAAGAGACGATGCAACACACTGCTTTTTTCGGTATGGGGGCCGACGTCGGTGACTTCAATAATGACGGCTTGCTGGACATTGTGCAAATGGATATGACCCCTGCCGATAACCGCAGGAACAAAGCAAATATGGCCAGTATGAACATTGCAGGATTTTGGGAGGTCGTAAGCATGGGCATGCACTTTCAATATATGCAAAACGTCCTGCAATTAAATAACGGCATCGGCCCTGATGGCTTGCCGCATTTTAGTGATGTCGCTCGTTTTGCCGGCATTTCATCCACTGACTGGAGCTGGGCAACGCTCTTCGCTGACCTGGACAACGATGGCCGGAAAGATATTTTTATTACCAACGGAACCCGCCGCGATATCAACAATAAAGATTATTTTAATAAAATTGATAAAGCCACCCATCAGGAAAAACAAAAATTTAATTACCTGGACCTGACCAAAAATATGCCCGCAGAAAAAGTGGATAATTACATGTTTAAAAATAATGGTGACCTCCGTTTTGAGAACGTCATCAAAGACTGGGGGCTGAGCTTTGAGGGCTACTCGAACGGAGCAGCTTATGCCGATCTGGATAATGACGGCGACCTTGAAATTATTATTAATAATATTGATGACCCGGCATTTATTTTTGAAAATAAAACTGCCGATAATAAAATGGGCAATTATTTACGCGTCCAGTTAAAGGGGGCTGAAAAAAATACAATGGCGTTGGGGGCAAAAATCTTGATTGAAAATAATGGGGAAAAATATTTGCAGCACCAAACGCTGAGCCGGGGCTTCCAGTCCTCAGTGGACCCCGTCGTTCACTTCGGTTTGGGGGATCTGACCATGGTCGAAAAAGTAACTGTTACCTGGCCAGACGGAAAAACTGAATCTTTGGAAAATGTTGAAACGAACCAGTTGTTGAAAATTGATTATAAAAATAATTTAGAGAACGCGTCCTATAAAAATTTAATGGCGGCTGATGCCATTTTTACAGATAAAACAGACGCGCTGGGAATTGATTATTTCCATATGGAAAATGCGTACAACGATTATATCAAGGAAGTATTATTGCCGCACGGGTATTCAATGATGGGGCCAGGCCTGGCTGTCGGTGATGTGAACAGTGACGGATTGGAGGACTTTTTTGTCGGTGGCGCGGCTGGAAAAAGCGGTGCCTTGTTTTTACAAAACGAAAACGGGCAATTTAATCTTTCAAAAAATAACCCGTGGGCGGTTGATAAAAGAAGCGAGGATATTGATGCATTGTTTTTTGATGCAGAAGGCGATGGCGATCTGGATCTGTACGTAGTCAGCGGAGGAAATGAAAATAAAAAAAATCATCCAACTTATCAAGACCGTTTATATGTAAATACCGGTAATGGTTTTGAAAAATCAACAGATGCTTTGCCAGACATTTTATCGAGTGGATCAAGGGTTAAAGCGGCTGATTATGACAGCGATGGTGATCTGGATTTGTTTGTGGGTGGCCGCATCCTGCCACAGGAATATCCCTTGCCGGCAAAAAGTTTTATTTTAAAAAACGAAAGTGCTGATGGTGCAATTAAATTTTCGGACGTCACCGAAAATGTAGCCCCCAATTTATTAGAGGCTGGTCTGGTGACCGATGCGGTGTGGGTGGATTACGACCAGGATAATAATTTGGATTTAATTGTAGTAGGCGAATGGATGCCGCTTACTTTTTTAAAAAATAACGGAAATAAATTTATTAATAAAACAGAAGCATACGGACTGGAAAAAACCACCGGCTGGTGGTACAGTATTCTGGCCGATGATTTTGACAGTGATGGAGATGTGGACCTGGTCGCGGGTAATTTAGGTTTAAACTATAAATACCAGGCTTCGCCCAATAAATCATTTGATGTATATGCGTCCGATTTTGACAAAAATGGTACGCTCGATATTGTGCTTGGCTATTATAATGAAGGTGTGCAATATCCGGTGCGCGGCCGCCAATGTTCTTCTGAACAAATTCCTGCCATTAAATATAAATTCAAAGATTATAATTCTTTTGCTTCCGCTTCGTTGGCCGATGTGTATTCGGAAGGGGATTTAAAAAATGCCCTGCATTACCAGGCTTGGAATTTTGCCAGTAGTTATGTAGAAAATAAAGGGAATGAAAAATTCGTCGTGAAGGATTTACCGAACGCCGTCCAAATAACTTCCATCAATGGAATCATTGCGGAAGACTTTAATATGGATGGCCATTTGGATTTGTTGCTGGCGGGCAATCTGTATTCCTCGGAAGTGGAAACGACCCGCAATGACGCCGGATATGGATTTTACCTGCAAGGAGATGGGAAAGGAAATTTTAAATCGGTCCCCAATTATCAAAGCGGTTTGTTTTTAAATTACGACACCAAAAACTTGGAAAAAATAAATACACCGAACGGTCCGGTCTATTTGTTTGCCAACAATAATAATGTGTTAAAAGCAATTGCGAAAAAAACGGCATTGGTCAATTAAAATAAAATGGCAGGATCTGCCGGAGCAAAAAAAAAACTGATCCTTAATTATTCGTAAATTGAAGAAAAAAATAATCTATTTGGGCTTTTTGATCGGGTTGGTTTTTTCAACTTGTAACCTGCCTGAGCAAGAGCCTAAAGATGTAGAAGAATTGTATGTGGCATATTGTGGTAGCTGTCACCTGAAGCCAGATCCTGCCAATATTCCAAAATCGATTTGGGAAGATCACGTGTTGCCTGAAATGGGGGCAAGGCTGGGTTATAAATACAATGGTTACAACCCTTTTTCAGGAAATACCATGAAAGAGAATTTGTACATCCGGATGACCGGAACCTACCCAAAAGAGCCCGTTATTGATAGCGCTTCCTGGCAACTTATTCAACAGTATATTTTAGACGCAGCTCCTGAAAATATTTTTCCCGATACATTAAGGAACACCCGTAATTATAAATTGAGCCAGTTTCAACCTCAATTGATTTCTTTGGATGAAAATAAATTAGTGTCCGTCATGTCGGTTCAGTTTGATTCAGCGGCCAGCCAATTTGTAATTGGTGACGTGTACGGAAGTTTTCATCAGTGGCCCCGAAGATTTAATTCTTCCATGAATTTTAATTCGCCCGTCATTTCTTCTCTAAATAAAAAGAGTGGTTTGTATACAACCGAGATAGGATATATGAACCCCAGTGAAATACCGCTGGGTGTTGTCCATAAAAAAAACAATGGGAATGTCGATACCCTGGCGAAGCAATTGCACCGGCCTGTTTTTACAGAAATAATAGACCTTGATGAAGATGGAGAGGAAGAAATACTCCTTTGCGAATTTGGAAATTTGACTGGTGAGCTTTCCATGCTGGTAAAAGAAAATGGACAATTTGAAAAGAAGACTTTACTGCCACTTCCCGGTACCATTACCCTTCAGGTAACGGATATGGACGGCGACGGGAAAAAGGACATCATCGTCTTGGCTTCACAGGGCAAAGAGGGGGTTTATATTTTATACCAAAAAAATAATTTGCAATTTAAAACGGAGCAAGCCATCAGCATGGGTTCGGAGTATGGGACAAGTTGGTTCGAATTAACAGATTATAACCAGGATGGTCATTTGGATATTTTGTTGGCCAATGGTGACAATGCAGATTATTCTGTTTTTTTAAAACCATTTCACGGTGTCCGCCTTTTTCTCAATAATGGTAAAAATGAATTTTTTCAAAAATGGTTTTATCCGATCTATGGTGCAACCAGGGTGTTGTGCAACGATTATGATCTGGATGGAGATGTGGATATTGCAGTGATGGCATTTTTCCCCGATTTTGAAAATGCGCAAGAGGAAAGTTTTGTCTATCTGGAAAATAAAAATTCGGCAGAATATATTTTTAAACCGTACGTCTTTGATCAGGCAAAGTCCGGTCGTTGGATGGTAATGGAACAGGGCGACTACGACGGGGATGGGGATGTGGACATTATGCTGGGTTCTTTTTTATTGCCAATTAACCGGAAAAAATATAAGTCCGTCATCGACCGCTGGCGGAATGATCGGGTCGACGTTTTGTTGTTGGAGAACCTGATTAATTAATTACTGTTTTTAAAGTTTTGCCCTGTAATCGGGCTTATTGATTAACTTGAGTTTTTATTTTTTAATGAATTAATTAAAGATGAATTATTGTAAATATACCAGCCGGTTTTTTGTTGCATTATTTTTTTTGGCATTGGTTGCCTGTCAAGAACCAGAAAAAAAATCAACAGATAGTACAGGGAATAATTTCTCAGAATTTAAGGCCAACCCACTGCTGGTGGCCAAACAGGAAGTACAGCCCCTGGCCATTGGGGCCGCTGCACCCGATTTTGATTTGCCGGGAGCAGATGGAAAATTTTATTCGCTCGATGACTTTGCGGAAGCGAAGGTGCTCGTTGTGGTTTTTACCTGCAACCACTGCCCAACGGCCCAGGCGTATGAGGAAAGAATAAAAAAAATAGCGACCGATTACCAGGGGCGAGGTGTGCAGCTGGTTGCCATTTCTCCCAACAGCCCCCTGGGCCTTTTGTATGAGGAATTGGGTTATTCCGATCTGGATGATGATTATGCCAGCATGGTGCTGCGTGCTGAAGGCGAACATTTTAACTTCCCTTATTTGTATGACGGTGACAACGAGTCCGCTTCGCTGAAATACGGCCCGGCAGCCACGCCGCATACTTATGTATTTGATGAAAAAAGAAAACTGCAATACATCGGCCGGTTGGATGACTCAGAAAAGCCCGGTACCGGAAATGCGGAAGATGTGAGGGCGGCAATTGATGCAGTATTGGCCGGAAGAATCCCTGAAGTACAGACCACCAAAACTTTTGGCTGTTCCACTAAATGGGGCTGGAAAACGGAATTGAAAAAGAAGGTAAATGATGAATGGGCCACGAAACCCGTATCAGTCGCGTCCATTGATGAGGAGGGGATCAAAACACTATTAAAAAATGAAAACTCTGGCAAATTGCGCCTCATCAACGTGTGGGCCACCTGGTGCGGCCCGTGTATTTTGGAATATCCGGAATTTGTGGTCTTGCAGCGCATGTACGGTGCCCGGGATTTTGAATTTGTTTCGATCTCTGCCGATAAACCGGAGAAGGAGGAGAGTGTCCTGAAATTTTTACAGGAAAAACAGTCGGCCCTCACCAATTACCTTTTTGACAAAGACGATAAATATGCGCTCATCGAAGCTGTTGATGAAACCTGGAACGGTGCCTTGCCCTACACTGTTTTGGTGGAACCAGGCGGCAGTGTCGTTTGGGCGCACCAGGGTGAAGTTGATTTTCTGGAATTGAAACGGGTGATTGTGAACCACGAAAAGATGGGCCGATTTTATTAAAAAGAATGGACGCCCGGTGGCACAGCGACATTTTAAAATCTTCTCTCCATATCATTACCAATATCCCCGGTTGTCTACCTATTTTGTCCCGTTATTTTATTAATAAACATAAGTTGCGTTGTCGTTTGACAGATGGTTTTAAACACTTGACGAAAGTGGATTATTAGTAGATGTTCCTGATAAAAAGGGAGAATAGGTCTCTGCGTCTTCTCTGTTTAGGCTCTGCGTAAAAATGTGTTTTTCATTGTTGCGCAGCGTTGCGCGAAGAAGACACGGCGTTTAAACAGAGAAAAATTAGGCGGTCATTTTAATTTGATCACCTGCTTAAAGTAAAAACCACGCAATACCAACACTGATCAACCACCTCGCATCTAAAATCAATAAATACAAAATGAAAACCTACGCCGATCTCATTGATCCCGTCAAAATTGCCAATTTCAACGAATTAGAAGACCGCCAGCCGACACCTGCGCTCGTTGAAAACACTGATCTCGTGATCGTCCGCTACGATGAAAAAGTATCCGTTCTGTACGGGCGCTGCCTGCACCGTGGAGCGATGCTGTCCGACGGCCATGTCGATGAGCGGGATAACCTCATCTGTGGCGTTCATCATTGGGACTACCGGGTGGATACCGGTGTCAGTGAATACAACAACTCCGAGGTCTTGTACAAATTCAGGTCTGCGGTCCATGAGGGCATGGTGTACGTGGACAAAGCGGATGTCATCGCTTACGAGGAACTGCACCCACAACCGTTCAAACGGGATGAATACCTCGGCCAATATGCCGATACCCATCCCGAAAGTACCGAGCCATACACTCGCTACATCAATGAACTGGCAAAAAATGGCTTGAAAAACTGGGGCCACCACGGCCCTTCTGCCGCAATGGGCGTGGACAGGAATACCCTTCCCAAATGGGAGGATATCCAGTTTCTGCCGGCGCAACTCCATTACCGTCCCTTGCTCGATGATGAGGCTGTCTCTACCAAGGTCGTCATTGGACCAAAAGCTGGAAAGCCACTGGAACTTGACATTCCCTTGTTTGTTTCAGATATGTCGTTCGGTGCCTTGTCGAGGGAAGCCAAAATAGCCTTATCGAAAGGTGCTGAACTGGCTGGAACCGGTATTTGCTCAGGAGAGGGCGGAATGCTGCCAGATGAACAAGCCAGTAATTCCCGTTACTTTTATGAGCTGGCGTCTGCCCAGTTTGGCTTCAGCTATGAGAAAGTGAAATTGGCTCAGGCTTTCCATTTCAAAGGGGGGCAGGGGGCCAAAACCGGAACGGGGGGCCACCTGCCCGGCAAAAAAGTAACCGCGGAAATTGCTGCTGTCCGGGGCCTGGAAGTTGGACAAAATGCCATTTCGCCCGCTGCTTTTCCCGATCTGAAAACGCCTGATGATTTTCGTGAAATCGCTAAAGAAGTGCGCCTGATCAGCGGAGGTATTCCTATCGGCTATAAAATAGCGGCAAGCCATGTTGAAAAAGATATCGACTTTGCCCTTGAAGTCGGAGTAGATTACATCATCCTCGACGGAAGAGGGGGTGGAACGGGCGCTGCTCCCACCATTCTCCGCAACAACATCAACGTACCAACAATACCTGCACTTGCACGAGCCCGTCGCCACCTCGATAAAGTTGGGGCTACGGATGTGACGCTCATCATTACCGGCGGTCTGCGGGTAGCCGAAGACTTTGCGAAAGCGATGATGCTCGGAGCAGATGCCATCGCCGTTTCCAATTCCGCGCTGCAGGCCATCGGCTGTCTGGGTATGCGGGCCTGCAATACCAATAATTGCCCAGTCGGCATCGCTACGCAAAAAGACCACTTGCGCGCACGCTTGGAAATTGAGAAATCCGCAAAGCGGCTCTACAATTATTTCCATGCCACCAATGAACTCATCAAAGTAGTGGCCCGCGCGTGCGGGCACGACGATGTCGGGAAGTTTAATTTTAATGACCTGAGCACCTATAATTATGACATGCACCGGCTGACGGGAATCCGGTATGCCGGTGTGTCGTAACGCTCCATGTAACTCGGATTGCCAATCCGGGCAACTTCCATGTAACTCGGATTGCCAATCCGAGCAACTTGCCGGCAATGTTTATGTTTCAAGAAAGATTTACATAAAATCAACCCTCCTCATCAATTGTCAGGTGAGGTTTCAAATAAGTGTAATTGTCCGTAAAAAGTCTTGTTGGGTCTATGTCAAATGTGTTAAAATATAGCCCCCCCTTGGCTGATATTCGCGCTTATTGCCCATGATGAAAATTAGATTTTAATCAATGACCTTCCATGTGTATCTTTGGAATTCTCAGGCACTCAACAAATAATACCGGAAACGATCCAAAAACACATGATCCAAACAAGCCTGATCGGAAAATTGTCCCTGCAATGGGATTTACGGCTCGGCCCCTATCGCGCCTTTTTTGCCCAAAGTGAAAGAGAAATAAGGAACTGTGTACAAACGATTGGTCTTGAAAAAGGTAGGATGGGGCAGGTGCAGCAAAATGAGGTTTCGAGGCAATTTGCCATCTGTGAAGATACCCGCACCAATGAGGTGGTGGCCTGCCTTTATCTGTGTGATGTGGTGGAATTGAACGAAGACCTATCCAAAAAAGAAGCATATAATCTTTCCTTTTTTAAAGAAGAATGGCTGTCTGAAATAGCGGCTCTTTCCCCTGTCTACTTTCGGACGAATGAAGAAAAAACTCTGATTTCCCAGGTGTTGATCAGTCACTGTTTTATTGAAATTCTGAAAGCGAGGGGACAGGCCTTGATCATTCCCTGCGATATAGGCTTTTTTTCCATTTACAAACGGTTCGGCCTGCGCCCGATCGGTTCGCTCCGCAACGACCTGGGCGACGGACATTCCATTCCCATGATCTTGCTGCCCGACTGGGAATATCTGTCGCTCATTCACTCGCCGATATTGGATTTGTTCCAGAGCCGGCACTTCCCGCCCTATCAGGATATTTGCGAATGGTACTATCAGTTGGTTCGGAAAAACAGTGAGCTACAGATTGGTTCTGCTTTTTACCCGGAACAACAGGAGGATTTTGAAAAACACCGTGCCCTTACGGAAGGACTGAGCCCCAAAGGCCTTGAACGATTTCTGGACAGTGCGATGGTCGTCAAATGCCGGGAGGGGGAGGTATTGATTTCGGAAAACGACGCCGGGAAAGCAATCGGGTACATTGAGAAAGGGATCGTTCATGTGGTCATTGGCGGAAAGACGGTGGTGCTGCTGAGCGAAGGCGATATTTTTGGTGAAATTGCATTTATACTCAATACGAAGCGCTCGGCCCAGGTGATCGCTGCCGGGCCTGATACAGAAATTGTGCTGTTCAGCAGCAAGACCATCGAGTCGTTGAACGAGGGTGACAAAATGATCGTCTGGCGGAATTTGTCGCGGGTGCTGGCACAGCGGCTCGTACTGACGAACCGCCTACTGGGATAACGCCGTCCACTTTTATTTTTCTGAACCTGTAAATCTATAATAGGAATTGACAACTTCTTGCCCGGTGTAGTTTGGTCCGGCTTTGTCATCTGCACCCAAATATGCAAACTTAGATTTGATTGTTTTTTTGCCAGTAGAATAAATTAGTTTTTTTCGAAGGTTGATTTCAATATTATTTTCGTTAAAAAATTTCATCGTTGCTCTTTTCCTTTGTTTAATATTCTGTACCAGTATGTTTGATAAGTCTAAATTTCCAATGAAATGGCCGTTTGTTTTTAATGCTTCTATCGCTTTTAAAACCAGGCCAATTTTATCGCCCACATAATGCAGTCCATGTACGATGGTAATTAAATCATATTCTTTTTCGGGTGTCCAGTTTTCTAAATTCTGTACACTTAAAATTAAATTGGAGAAACCGGGTGCATGAGTAAAAAAATCGACCAAATCAATCCCTTCTAATTCATATTTATTTGATAATTTTTTTTCTTCTAAAAATTGGGCAGCCTGAATGAGGGCGTTTCCTTTTCCGCAGCACAGATCCAACCACCGAACGTTTTTTTGCTCTTTTAAATTGAGTAAAAAATCAACTGGATTTAAATGAATGTCCTTTTCGTAACTATTAATGCCAAACGCATTTCTTTCCCGGTTCATCGAATTGTTGGCCACAACGGGTGACCATGCCAGTTCATCTTTGTTTAGCAGTTTGGATTGCATTATTTTTATATTGAAAATTAATCAGCGCTCATTGTTTTTTCAACAATAAATCAATTGACGTAATGGCAGTCCAGCCAAAAACAGTTAAAAATACCAATCTGTGGGTAACCGGCATCGACCAAAAAACCACTACCGCACCGACCATTGAAATTACTATTAATATCGCAGCTATATTTGCACTTTTCTGAATACTTTTTCCGACCAACTGGTTATAAGAAATTCTTGCCAACCCAAATAGCCAAAAAGCAAGTGCCAGGCATATGGCTACAATAGGGGCTTTGGAAACAGGTGAGTCTGATTTCGCCATGTCCATTGGAAAAGACGTAAATGCGAGCCTCACTCCAAACAGCGCTAAAATAATTTGTCATTTAGGGTTTTTCCGTAGTAAATCCCGAACCCGAATAATATGGTGCCAACTAATCCGAATCCGGTCAGGTTCCACCAAAATGAATAGGGTTCTCCTTTTGCTCCGGGTTTGCTTACAAAGTCTTCAATAAAGTTGAAATCTGCATTTAAATTTCCAAAAATTATTAATGATGCTAAAAATAAAATGACACTTAACAAACCTAAGGTGCCCGATATTTTTTGCGTTTTAATTGCTTTTATGCATGATCGCTTTGGTGGATTTTTTTAAAATTATTTAAAAATGACGGTCGGAGTTTTATGTGTCCAATTGTTCCTTTAATGCACCGTTAATGAAATTATTTATCTTTTTATTTTTTACGGTTATAAGCAGGTGGTCAAAAAAAATGACACTTTTTCTTTGCTTGAAAATGAGTCTTGAGGCTTGGAAAGCAAATATTTGTCAAAAGAAAAGTGTCATTTTTAGCGCCCCTTATTTTGTCCAAGGACTTACTTGTCGTGTAAGCCTACTCCGTTGAGTATTTTTCCAATGCTTTTATTGATCCTGGACTCTCGTGTTTTCGATTGTTTGGGGGCCGAGAAATAAATAATGTAACCTCTTTGCCGTCCGGGGGTTAATGCTTCAAACGCACCTTTTAAAATAGGGTCTTGGTTGAATTTTTCTTCCAATTCGAGAGGGATCGGCTCTGGATGCTTTTTAAATTTTATGTTCAATCCTGCTTTTTCAATTTCAATTGCTTCAAAAATACAGGCTTTTATTTCGGCTTCCATTTTCCTGATCTTCTCCGTGTTTGTAAATTTAATCAAGCGGGCAGCTTGTGAATTTTTACCCGGTTTTTCCAGGAGTTCAGTATTGTTTTTTATTAACGAACCTTTGAAAAAACTGATGGCACAATATTTTTTGAATGCACTGACCAACAAAACATTCTTGTTCCGAAATGTATAACAGGGAACACCCCACTTACACTCTTCTTTTAATCCACAACTCAGCACAATATTTCTCAATAACTCCAATTGAGGGATCCATTTAAGGGCTTTGCAATCGGGTGTGCCGCCAAGTGGACAACGCCCGCAGCCATCCAAGAAATAATTGTCAACGGTTTTATTCATTATTTTACGTGAATTAAAGAGTCGAGCTGCACTTTTAATGCTGTTGATTCCTCAACGATCATTTCATAGTTATTTACTTTTTGGTTAATAAATGATTGGTAAATCAATAGTTTGTTGCTTAAAACGGTCCATTCACCTTCCTTGAATAATTTCATCTCCATTAAATCCGCGTTGACAGTGAGCCAGCTTACTAATTCGTTTATGAAATAATTTGCCTGGAGTTCATTTTTTTTCATGCATTCAACTGCCAATCCATCATAATAGTCACTTAGTTTTTTTTGCAGGGCTAAATCGTCAATCAATTTTATTTTACCCGATGATTTTATTGAATTATAAGTGGAAGAGCTTGGCGTATAATTTTCTACCTGAAAAATAGTGGGCAATTGAATGCTGATTTTTTCTTTGTCATTGTTTGATAATAAAACCAGCAAACTGTCAATACCCTCAAGTTGTTGGTTGTTGGCTGGTATTTGGTATTCTGAGTAGGTCTTAATATCTGCTGCAATATCATTTACCATGGACTGCATCAGCAATAAACCTTCTTTTTTTTCGGCCGCTGATTTCGCCCGGTCGTTGATATAAAAAGCCAGGTATACACCCAGTATGACGGAAAGCAAATTAAGTAAGTGGTTTAACCAAGTTTGATTTTTCTTCATGGTTTGCTTTTTTTCTCCGAGTTTTCCAAAAGCTCGACTTGTTTTTCCAACAGTTCAGTCATTTTGTGAAGTAGCTCAATGTTTTTTGGTGTTACTTCTGCTCTGTTCTTCGGGTCGTCCGCTTTTTTCCTGGTTGCGTTCATAAATTTGACCACTAAAAAAACGGTAAAACCGATAATCAAAAAATCCACGCCCGCTTCAATCAGCTTTCCATACCCAATGGCTATTTCATCCAGTTTGTTTGTTCCGTTTTCAACCACGGCTTCTCGTAAAATAATTTTTTTATTTTCAAAACTTGCGCCGTCTGTCAGGAATGCAAGTGGTGGCAGGAAAACTTCTTTTACCAGTGCGTCCACTACTTTGTTAAAAGCAGCTCCGATGATTACCCCGATGGCAATGTCTATCATGTTACCTTTGATGGCAAACTCTTTGAATTCTTTTAAAAGTGCGAAGTTCATTTCTTGTGAAATTTATTTTAGTGATTTTTACAGTATTGCTATGCGCTTGGTATGCGTCCCGCCATCCGTTTTTATTTCAATAAAATAAATTCCGCTCGGCCAGTTATAGAAATTATTTGAGCAGATTACTGTATTTTATTTTCATAAATAATTTCTCCTGTATATTTTTAAATGGAAATATATACAGGTTTGTTTTCCATCATTTCAATTAGAAAATAATTACTGGCCGGCACAAACCTCGTCAATGCCATTGTTCGGTATTTCCATCACACCCGGATTGATTCAATAAAAGGGAAAGGAGAGAGATGTAAAAAAGACGCATTTAAAGACTCGTTTAGTATTCAAAAACGGTTCGTTTGTTCATCAAAAGTAGTGATAAAAATAGGATTTAGAAATTGCGTTGGGAGGCACATTTTAGCGAATTCAACGAACAATTGATAAAGGGCTTTGAGAATATTACGCACAGAGGGCGCCAGGGGCGCAGCGTGTACAATAACAACCTCTGCGGCCTTGGCACCCTCTGCGCGAATACAGCACATTGAACTGCCTGCAATTAAAATATTTCACTGTCAGTATCTACCGGCATATGGATAAAAATGAGCTTTTTGTATTCTTCCAATGTCCAGCCTTGCGTATTAGTATTGCCACCCGGAATTTGCCGTTTTGCGGCACTGTAACGACAAGCGCCCGGGGCAAAATAGATGACAGACCATTTGCGGGATTTCAATTTTTTGATAAAGTCATTGTCGTCGGTAGTGGTTACATAACGGGCATTTCCAATCAATGGAGGAACCACCCTGGAAAACCGGAGAGATAAATCAGGATCGGATCCGCGAGCTAAAATACTTTTAAAGGTTGTACTGCATTCTTTCATGTTGGTGTCAACGCTGCGTTTTCACCGCCGTCACTTCAATTTCGATTTTCATTTCATCGTTCGCCAGGCCCGCAGAGATCATGGTGGCCGCTGGTTTTATTTCACCAAAATACTTTCGGAGCACGGGCCAGCATTTGGGAAATTCTTTGGCGTCGGGCAAGATATAGGTGACGCGCACAATGTCATTTAAAGTTGCTCCGGCTTCGGCCAGTGCCGACTGGATATTCAGGATCGTCTGTTCTGTTTGTTCCACGATGTCTTCGGAAATGGTCATGGTGGAATAATCGTAACCCGTGGTGCCGGACATATAGACCGTATTGCCCAGGACGACGGCGCGGGAATAACCGATTTCATTTTCGAAAGTGGAGCCGGAGGTGATCAGTTTTCTGCTCATAATTTTTGCTATTAAATTAATTTTCACTGTTTCAACTCTGTTTTGATTCTCCGTTTCAACTCTGTGCAACAAAAAATAACACAGCGTTGAGGCAGAGAATCAAAACAGAGTTGAAACAAGGTTTTTTATGCCATGTAGGCCGTCACCCTATCCAGTACCTCAAATGCTGTTTCCGCCATTTTGTTGCCCTTGGTATCCAGCAGTGGGTTGACTTCGGTTACTTCCAGGCAGGCTACTTTTTGGGTGTCCAGTAAATGCTGGATGATGAAGACCACTTCCTCCGGATCAAACCCCTTAGAAACAGGCGTGCCCGTTCCTCTGGAGACCAAATCGCAATCGAGGCTGTCCACATCGAAAGAAATATAAATGACATCGCAGTGTTTTAATTTTTCCACGACTTCGTCCATGCATTTGTCCATGCCGCGGTGGCGGATTTCGGCGACCATATAATTGCGGATGCCCCGAGCCTTGATGATTTGCTCTTCAGGGAATTCGGTATCCCGTACACCAAAAAAGATCAAGTCTTCCGACGATAGCTTTGGCCCTTCTACACCCAGGTTTTTCAACTGGGTCCAAATTTTTTCTGTGTGGCCCGACACCCTGTTGGTCCGGTTTCTCACATTGTCTTCACTTAAAGCTGCGGCAAGCGGCATCCCGTGCACATTGCCGGAAGGGGTGGTAAACGGAGAGTGGAGATCTGCGTGTGCATCGATCCACACCACACCCAGCCTTTTGTCGGGATGTTGGGCTTTGATGCCACTCATGACACCCAGGGCGGAGGAGTGATCACCCGAAAGTACGATGGGGAAATAATTTTCTTCCAAAGTGCCTTTGACCGCTGCAGCTACGCGTTCGCATTGCTCGTAAACGAAGCCGATTCGTTTGGCAAAAACAGCTTTTACTTTGCTGTACACCGTTTCATTGTCGGTTTCCACGTCCAGGTAAGGATAGCGGGCGAAATAATCATTGCCCAAATTGATGGCGGCCACCTCGATGGCGTCAATTCCAAGGTCAGAACCCCTGGTACCGGCCCCAATATCGGAGCGGTTTTTAACGATTTTGATTTGTTTCATGTAACTTGGTTAGGTCTGAATACTGTTGCAAAGTTATTCATACCGTTTAAATTTTATGACAAGTCCCCGTTAGGACATCTAATATTTTTTTGGCATAGCAATCATCAAGATGCTTCCCTACTTTTATCCGTAAAAAACCAACTGTCATGTTCCAATCTTTTACCCTCATACTCACGTTGGCGGCCCTTTTCAGCTATATCAACTATCGTTGGTTGAAGATGCCGAAAACCATCGGCCTGATGATCATGGCACTGGTCGTTTCAACCCTGTTGTTCCTCTCAGAATTCATCATTCCCGGCACATCTGCCTTTTTTTGCCAGTTGCTGCTCGACCTGGATTTCAAGACCATCTTACTGGATGTCATGCTGAGCTTCCTGCTCTTTGCCGGTGCCATGCACGTAGATATTCACGAGCTGTCGCAGGAGAAATGGCCCGTTCTGCTGTTTGCGACATTGGGGGTTTTGATTTCTACTTTTTTGGTTGGTGGGCTGTTGTTTTTTGTTGCCGAGGGCATTGGGATGGGCCTGCCTTTCATTCACTGCTTGTTGTTCGGGGCACTGATTTCACCGACCGACCCCATTGCCGTGCTGGCCATTTTACAAAGCGCTGGGGTGAGCAAAAGCCTTGAATTAAAAATAGAGGGCGAGTCCCTGTTCAACGATGGGGTAGGGGTGGTAGTATTTACCGGTATTTTATTGCTCACGCAAATGGAGGGCATGGGCGATGGAGGTCATTCCGTCGGGATGGAAATCCTTCTTCTTTTTGGAGAGGAAGCCATCGGAGGGCTGATTTATGGAACACTGATCGGATTCCTCGGCTGGTGGCTCATTAATTCGATTCGGGAAAACGGGCACCTCGCCGTAATGCTGACCCTGGCACTGGCCATGGGCGGTTACACGCTGGCTTCACTGATCCATGTTTCTGGTCCTCTGGCAATGGTCGTGGCGGGCCTGGTCATTGGCAATAAAATCAACCATCCCGGTTTTGATCATCATTGCCGGGAGACGGTGGTGTCCATCTGGCATATTTTAGATGAAGTATTAAATGCTGTTTTATTTGTCCTGCTGGGGCTGGTCATACACATCCTGGAATATCAGCATGCCTATTTGTGGCTTGGCCTTCTTGCCATCGGGATTGTTTTGTTCAGTCGGTTTGTTTCGGTGTGGCTGCCTTATTCGATCCTGAAACACACGGAACATCATCCGCTCAAAACGGTTGCCTTGCTTACCTGGGGCGGTCTGCGCGGGGGCATTTCCGTTGCACTGGCACTTTCTCTTGCCGAACATTTGTCGAAAGACGTGCTGGTTTTCATCACTTATGTAGTGGTCTTGTTTGCCATATTGGTGCAGGGACTGTCGATCGGGAAGGTGGTGAAGTGGCTGCGGGTATGAGAGGAGCAGAAAAATCAGGGCGCACTTTCGCGCACCCTGACAACTGCCCAAATGAAAATCTAATTTATCGCATGACAACCAGGCGCTGTACTTCCATGCTTCGATCCGTATGCACGTAGACAAAGTAAGTTCCCGTTTTTAAGTTTGACACATTAATGGCGTGCCGGCCAGTGCTGCCAGATAAAGTCTGTTGTTTTACCAGCTGTCCCTGTAAGTCGTATAAATCGATTTTCTTTGGTGCGGTTTCGTTTTTCATTTCCACGAAAAATTGATTCGTAGCAGGGTTCGGATAAATTTTCAAATCATCACTGATCCGTTCCCTGGAAGTGGTTGGGTGTCGCTCCCACGTTGTCCCAACAATGGTATTGGTTGGGTTTGTGATCAGGGGAGAAGGGGCACAATTGCTGTTGATTTCTGCGGTGCTGTTGCAGCCGGTAGCATTTAAATAAACCATGATGCTGCCGCCCACACCACCGTTGATCAAATCATGAATGGCGCAGCAATTCGCCAGGTTGAAATTGTAATAAATCATTAATTGCTGACCGACATCAGCCAATTGTTCCAATCCGTCAAGATTGGTCAACCCGGTAAAATAAATGGTCAGGCCACCTGTGATTTCTGTCCAGTTTCCGAGGTTCGATAAGTTGGTGATGCTCGTGCCGTAAATCATCACCGATCCGTTGATAACCGAGAAGCAGGAGGCGAAGGCATCCACTTCGGCCTGGGTGTAGAAACTGACGTTACCATTGAAAACAGCGCCGGTAATGCCTTCGTCAATTTGCCCGTCACAATCATCGTCAATGCCGTTGCAGGTTTCGGTGGCACCTGGATAGGTATTTTCGTCATTATCGTTGCAGTCACCGCTGGTGCCCACTAATCCCGCAGCAGTAAAACAGCCGGCCGGCCGCAAACATGCATTGAGCCAGTTGCCGGAGCTATGACCATCGGAATCGAGGTCTTCATACCAGGTTTGGCCAGGATATTCATTGGGGGCGTTATCGTTGCAGTCTCCGTTGGTAGAGAGGAGGTCGCCCGCCAGGTAGTAGCCTGCTGGCTGGGAACAAGCAGTGATGGACATTCCATCCGAATATCCGTCACCATCGGTATCCTTGTACCAGTTTTGCAACGCGCTTGGAGAAGCGGCCACTATTTCTACCATTGCATCATCCCAGCAGTTGTTTGGGTGCTCATTCACAACGATGTGATAAAAACCGGGCGAGAGGTTTTCAAACGTACCGGAGAGGCTAAAATTAGCGCCTCCATCAATGGAATAAAAAACCTGTCCTGTACCGTTGGTCGATATTTCAATCATGCCATCGGCCGCACCGGGACAAGATTCGTGGGTCAATTCAAGGTTGGTGATTTCAAGTGTACAGCAGACTTCGTCCACTACGCCGTCGCAGTTGTTGTCAACGCCGTCACATAGCTCGGTAGCGCCGGGATGAACGGATGCATCCGCATCGTTGCAATCTTCGCATAAATTGAACCCGTCGGAGTCGCCATCAGGGGCGGTGACTTCGACTTCAGCCGTGCAGTCAGCGGTATTGCCGAGTCCGTCATCGATGGTCAGGGTTACGGTATTCGTGCCGAGATCAGCACAGGTAAAATCGGTTTGCGAAAGGCTAAACTCAACGTTGCCAGTACAATTAAGCACATAAGAAGATAAAACGTCAGCCACTTCCAGGGCGGCCATACCATTGGCATCCAGTTCGATTTGTGCATTCATGCATTGCACTGTCGGAGGGGTCGATGGCTGGTAATTGACCGTTACAAAGACCTCGTAGGTGCATCCGGCTCCGAGGTGGGTAGTTTCAAAAACCAAATGATGAATACCGGGGGGCAGATCGTTGACCAGGGTCAGGGAGTTGGTATTGAGGTCGTAGGTTCCCTTGGTCTCATTGGTGTTAACATCGCGCCAGTTTTGCTCAAAGTCGAAAGGGTGGTTACTGGCAATCTGGATAGCATCAGAGATCACACATTCTCCCTGGAGCGGCGTTACCGTTGCCCGAATATTTTGGTAGTTGGGAATATCCACGCCGAAGCGATTGTTGAAAAGCCCATAATTGAGGGTGCTGGTGTTGGCCATGCAGTCTTCGTCGGTGTTGAGGTCCACAAAGCCATGGTTTTCGAAAGAGCCATTGTTGTTAAAATAATCCTCCAGGTACAGCTCGCCACACTCTGCGTTGAAAAAACTGCCGTCGATACGAAGGGCAGCGTGGAATGAACTGGCCACTGGCCCCAGTTCGATGCGGCCAAAGTTCCGAACAGAACCGTCGGAGTTGACCATCAGCTTTTTGATCGAGGTGTTTTCTATTTTCAGGTATCCTTGATTGACCACGCTGGAACTGGTCCAAAAACCATCGCTGTCGATATTACCGCCGACACCGATCTCAATATGCCCGCCGGGAAAGTTTTCAAATTTATTGCCCGTGCCAGTCGTGGAAATGCCATCTTGCTGGGAATTGACGATGGCAAGAAACCCGTAATTCTTGAACAAGGCGGTGTTGTCGACACCGTTTCCACCCAGGGCAAACAAGGAACCCATGGTCATACTGCCATCGGCTTTGTTATGAAATTCGCCGTCGACATTGCGGATGCCATCGTTATTGGTTTGATCGACGAACATTGTTCCTTCATTGAAGAAAGTACCTTTGTTTTCAACACCATTGTTGCCAATGGGGTGGTTGGCCCCGATTTTCAGCGAGGCCCCCTGCTTATTTTGAAAATCGGCCGCGGTGTGGTTGTAAATACCGCCACCAATGGTTTGGTCCACGTTTATCGTTCCTTCATTATACACCTCGCCGGTATTGGAAATGCCCTTGCTCGTGATGGAACCAAATAGACCAACGGTGATTTTTCCTTGCGGCAGATTATGTAAAATGCCAGTGGGGGCAGTACCGATGGCATCGTCGGCTGATTTGTCAATAAAAAATTCACTGTTGTTGTTCCACTCTCCCAACAAGGCAACACCAGCTCCACTGACAGGGCCTGAATTGCCAACGTAGGTTTCGCTGTTGAGCAGTGTTTCAAAGGCACCGTTGTTTTCCACTTTGATGGCATGTCCAGCGGTTGCATTAATGGTCATCAGTCCGCCGGTACTTTTGAAGTAGCTTTTTACCTGAAGTCCATCCCCTCCAATTTCCCCGTTGGCGCCGATATGCAGGGCTGCGCCGCTCTTGTTAAAAAAATCACCCTCACTGATCACCAGGCCCGGTCCAGTCGTTCGGTCAATCGTAATGATGCCTTCGTTGGTAATTGTACCAAATGAAAATATGCCTCTTACAGAGCTGTTGATCTGGTTGCCAAGGTTGAAAACACCGGAAGGGCCGTTCAGGAATTTGCCGTTTTGATGCAATAACAACCCTAGTGTATTGCTGGCATTATAGCGAATGAGGCCGTGGTTGGTGAATTCGCCAGTGCCCGAAATGCCCTTGTCAAAGACCGGGAAATGGCCTCCAATTTCTATGGTTGCACCTTGTTGGTTGATAAAGAGCTTATCGAATTGAATGCCGCTCCCCTCTATGGTTCCGTGAAAAGCGATTTTGATCGATGCGCCATCGAAATTTTCAAATTCCCCGTCCACTACATTGTTGATGGCGTCCAGTTTTACGTTGGAGATATACAGCGCTCCTTTATTGTCGAACTCGCCCTGGTTGTCGATTCCGTTTTTCAGGAGGGGGCCCGTTTCACCGAGCGTGATTTGTCCGTTTGCATCATTGCGGGCCTTGCCAGTGGGTCGGTTTTTAAATGCTTCTCCCCCGATATCGTCGATGTTCAGTTCGCCATTGTTGTAGAACGAGCCACCGTTTTCAATACCCTCCTCGGAAATGGGCCCGTCGGTACCGATGTTGACCAGGCTCTGCGAGCCAAAACTCATGGACCCGGTGTTTGGAATATTGATGGCGTCGCGGCCGATGTTGTTGAGGGACATTTCACCATAGTTAAAAAAGAAAGAGGTCGCTAAAATTCCGTTTACACCTATGGGGCCGTTCTGCCCGATCTGCAGCTTCGCATTAATCTGGTTGACGAAGGTGCCGGATTGGTGATAAAGGCCGAAGCCATCAATATAGTCAATGGAAAGAGACCCCAAGTTGACAAACAGGCCGTTATTCGACAGGCCGTCGCCGGGTGAGGAAATGCCGAGGTGGTTTACTTCGATCTCCCCTGTTTTTTCGTTTGTGAAATCCTGTGAAGTATCGTTGAACAGGGGTTCCCCGCCTGTTCGGTTGATGCGGATCAGGCCTTCATTGACAAATTTGTAATAATTAGCAACACCCTGTTCGGCAATACTGTGTTGAATCCCGATGTTGATCATGCCACCTTCGTGGTTGTAGAAATGGCCAACGTTTCGCAAGCCAATGCCGCCGATGGAACTGTAGTGCCCAATGCTTACTAAGCCGCCATCGTAGTTGTGGAATTCCCCATCGCCTGAATTGTTGTAACCATGCTGGAGGGTGTTCGAAATCAAAAGGATGCCGTAATTATGAAGCGTTCCGTAACTGTTTACACCATTTGAAAAATCCTGGTTGTCGATACGCAGGATCGCATCGTCCTCAATGGTCAGGGAAACATCTTCGTCCAGTTGGATGTATTTGGCCACTGCGTTCTGGTTGCTTTTAATGACCGGATCATTTGGAGATACGAAAAGATCCAGTCGGTCCGAGGTGGTCGGTACACCGACGGGGTCCCAGTTATTGGCGTTGTGCCAGTCATTATCGACCGCGCCGGTCCACAGTTTTTGTGCGGATAAATTGGTTTGAAATAAAATGGAGAGGCAAAAAATGACCATGCCCCAGGTGGTGGTGGAGTACATCGTTTTCATTTGGAATCTTGTGATTGGCAGAAAAATTATCGTAGCGATCAGGAAAATAAAGCGATACAATGGGCTTTATTCGAAACTAAGGATTTGGAAATTGTCAACCGTTTGATCTTACGTACAAAGCAAATTTTCCAATTTCTTAATTTCTAATTTTCCAATAATCTCTGATACATCACTTCAATAATAGCTGACTACCGTCTTTTAATTTTTTTGATAAAACAAATATGCTCTCCATGCGGCATGAAATCGAAGTGCTCTTGAGTAAATGGAAGGAAATTATGAGTGGAACGTATTTTTTTTTCTTTTGCTTTCGTTATTGGGATACTGGGATACTGGGATATTGGGATATTGGGATATTGGGATATTGGGGGAATTAATAAAAATGATAAAGTAATATTCTTTGCGAAACTCAGTGTGTTCTCTGTTTAAACTCTGCGTAACAATAAACGAAGTAAACTGACTAACTGCCAACTAAAATATCATCCTTTCTCTGAAATCATCGTCAGTTCATTTTTGGGCAACAAAAACCGCAGGGCTTCCTGATTGAATTTTTGCCATTGCTCGATGTTGCAGATGTGGCCACATTTTTCAAAAACGACCAACGTTACTTTTTCCTGTTTTTCGGCGAACCGTTTGGCGGCCTTAAAAAAAACATGGTCTTCGGCACCCATGACCACTAGGCTCATCTTTTTTAGTTTGCGATGAAAATATTCGTCGAGTACCCGAAAGAATTCACCGTACAGTCCAACCCATTTCAAATATTCTTTTTGCGTTAGCCGCCGGGCAAACATCCGGTACATCCGTCTCGATTTCTGGTGGTTTTTTTTCGGTAAAATAATCAGTGAAAATAGCCAGTACATATACTTGTAGGGCACAAAATTATTCAACAATAAGGCAGCGTGCACCAATACTTTCATCTTTAAGGTCGCTCTGAAAATGCCACCTGCCATCACCATGCGGTCGACCAGTGCCGGTCTTTTTTGTTCTATTCTTTGCAGGATGGCACTGCCCAGTGAAAGGGACAGAAAATTGGCTTTTTTAATGCCCAAATGATCCATTACCTCCAGGATGTCATCGCAGACAATGTCAAAATTGTAGACCGCATATACTGGTTCTACATTTTTGGACAGGCCATGATCGCGCAAGTCGAGCAACAACAGATTGAAAAAAGGCTTGAATGCCTCCGTTTGGTAGCGCCAGGAAGCAATCGCGCCCCCAGCCCCGTGGATGAATACCAGCCAGGGGTGGTTCTTACTGATGATATGGGTTTGGTAGTTGAGCATTTAATAAATGACTTAGTTGTGTTCAGCGCCTCAAATTTACTCGAAATTATTTGATGCAGATGGTTGAATTGGCTGACAGAAGGTTTTAACAGGCGGACAAAAAGTTTATCGGAGAGAACCAACGGTTTGTCTGCCAGTTAATACCTCCTGCCAACTCCTTCAACACTCCTACCTTAAAATTGTTAATCTCGACATGGACTTAAATAGAGACGAATCACTGAAACAACTTCGGCCGGAGATCCCTCGCATTGATCCCGCTGCTGCCACCAATCCGGCTGAACAATTTCAAAACAAAACCTTGAGGCCCATTTTAAAACTGCAAAATGCACTGCTTGTCGAAGCGTTCCATCATTATTTCAACAAAAGAAAAAAGGTGTTTTATGGCCTTTCAAAAAGCAAAAAGAAAGGCTACATCGAACAGGCACTGCAAAAAGATTTGAATTTCAGGAACAGGGTGATTGGACTTATCTGTGGTCATTTCAGTATCGAGGAGTGGCGTGAGTATGTTTCTATGGAGAATGAATTGAGCCGCCGCCTGATCACCATGTCGATGGAGCGGATGAAGGACCAGTTGGTTTGAACGGAAGTCGTGACCGACCCTTGCATTGTGCCATTTTTTCTCTGCGAACCGTGTGGTCTCTGCGTGTAATTTAAAACAGATCACGCAGAGACCACAAGGTTCGCAGAGGAGTTTTGCGACAGCTATTGCTTCTGATTGGAAGGTAGAGCGGGAGAGGGGATGCACCTTTCAATCGCCAAGTGGAAATGCGATACCAAAGTGGAGTACATCGAATGTAAACGGTTGCAGACTTTCGCCTGCCTGCTTACCAATAATGTTGTTCAGGCTTTGGCGGTATTGCATTTCAAGAAAAAAGATGCCCTGGCCAAGTTTGAAATTATAGCCCATCCCCAGGATCATGTCTGCTTCAGCGCGACGGATATCGCTGATGGGTTCTCTGTGGCCACTTGCCATTCTGGGTGAATCGAGCAGCCCGTAAGCACCTCCAATATTCAAGAAGGGGTACGTTTTGGATTCCAGCATTCTGAACTTTATCGTGACGGGCAGGTAAAGCAGGTTTAGGTCCCAGAAGTCACCTTCCGGGTCGATGCCAAGGTGTTGGGCCAGGTCCCGATAGGCATAGGCGACACCTGCGCGCAAATTGACCCTTTCAGCGAGCGGGGTTTCGACAAATGCTCCGACTGAGCCATTCAGCCCTGTCAGTCCGTTTCCTTTTGTAATTCCGGCTCCGGCATTGAGCCCGAGGTATGTCTGAGAGAAAGTAGGATGTATCAGTGTAAAAGAGAGGCAGATGAAGGTCAGGGCCGATCGAAAGGAGATTTTCATAGAGAAATGGTTTTGACGTGTTTAAATGAAGATTGATGTACCTAAGATCGGTGCTGAACCAATCAATTGATTTTCAAGGTCGGACCAATTTTGTGTGCTTCAAAGTTTATTCGCTGATTGGTAGGAACGGGTAGAAATTTGGGGAGAGGGCGATGTGTTCGGAAGGAAGTAGTTGAAGTTAAGGAGAATAAAATGCAGCCCAGCGACAGAGTTGATTGTCAGCCATCAAGTCAGCCAATGTACTAAACGGGACATTTCCCGTCGATAGTCCTGTCCGGGCCATTTCAAAAGTAAGAACCCGTCCTTAGTTCTCGTTTCAATTCTGTTATATTTGCCGCCACGAAAATCGGATTCAAAGTCAGAACCATTACAAGTTCAGTAATAAAATTAAAACAGGTTGAACAAATGCCATTTGGTACAGTTCTTTAGAGCGTTTTTATGGTTGGCCCCTTTGTTACCCATCACGCCACTCTCCATGTATATTATTGAAAATCAGCATTTAAGAAGTAAAAGTAAAATAGGTTGAGTAACTGCTTATTACGTCCTCCGTTTTTCTTTTCACTTATCGCAAAATAGTTCCTTTTAGATGAAAAAAACTTTCCTTTCCTGCTTGTTTGCCTTGGTGGCTACCATGGCTTTCTCTCAATTAAACATGACCCTGCTCGACCAGATTGATTACGGCCCTAACGCCAACGACATCTGGGGATGGGTCGATCCTGATGACGGCACAGAATACGCCCTGGTTGGTCTGGTAAACGGCTTTTCGATTGTCGATTTGACAGACCCGACCGATATCCAGGAGGTGATCAGGATTGATGGCCCCAGTTCAACCTGGCGGGACATCAAGACCTGGGGAGACCATATCTATGTGACCAACGAAACCAGCAACGGAGTCCTGGTTGTGGATATGACGGATGCCCCCAATAACATTACCTGGTTTGATTGGACGCCGGACATACCGGGTTTGGGTACCCTGTCCAGGTGCCATAATCTTTACATTGACGAGTTTGGCTACTGTTACCTTTCTGGCTGTAACCTTAACAGTGGTGGAATGTTGATTGTAGATGTGTTCAGCGATCCGGGCAATCCGCAGTATGTATCAGCGGCCCCTCCGGTTTATTCGCACGATGTATATGTCAGGGACAATAAAATGTTTGCTTCCGAAATTTATGTGGGCAACATGACTATTTATGACGTTTCGGACAAACAAAATATCGTCCAACTGGGTACGCAGAACACACCTTTCAATTTTACCCACAACGTTTGGCTGAATGATGCAGGTGACGTGGCATTCACAACGGATGAAAAGGCAAACGCACCCGTAGCGGCTTATGATATTTCCGATTACAGTGACATCGTCGAGCTCGACCAGTTTCTGCCAATTGAAACCTTAGGTGAAGGGGTCATCCCTCACAACGTACACGTTTGGGAGGATTGGCTCATCATTTCTTATTATACCGATGGCGGTATTATCGCAGATGCTTCCCGTCCGGACAATATCATTGAAGTTGGCAACTGGGACACTTTTCTCGGTAGCAGTGGTGGCTTCAGCGGTGTTTGGGGGGCGTACCCATTTTTGCCCTCCGGGCTGGTCCTGCTGACAGATATCGGTACCGGGCTGTACGTTTGCGGAGCGGATTATGTGCGCGCCTGCTGGTTGGAAGGTAAAGTTACCAATATGGCAACGGGGGCTCCGATTTTTGGAGCAAGTGTCAGTATTAACAGCCAACAAGCGAATTTTGCAACCACTGACTTTATCGGCGAATACAAAACAGGACAAGCTTTGCCAGGCTCCTTTGATGTGACTTTTACGGCTTCGGGTTTCTATCCAAAAACAGTTTCTGCCGATTTGGAAAATGGCATACTGACGATCCTTAATGTTGAATTAGAGCCGTTGACTTCTTTTAGCGTCAGTGGCCAAACCATTCGGCAAGAGGATGGTTCCCCGGCAGCGGGTGCCAGTGTCTTTTTCGATGGCGATCAGGACTTTGAAATCTTTTCGGATGCCAATGGAAATTTCACCATTGATGACGTAATCATTGGTGATTATACCATTTATGCTGGTGGCTGGGGCTTTCTGCTGGAAGTCATCGACAACTATACCGTTGATGGCACTAACGGACCGTTGACAATCGAACTGACCCGGGGATATCAGGATGATTTTGCCACCGACCTTGGTTGGACTACCTCCGGAACAGCAGAAAGAGGGCAATGGGAAAGAGGAGAACCGATCGGTACTTTTACCGGAGGCGGAGCCATTGTCAACCCTGAATTTGATATTGACTCCGACTTTGGCGACCAGTGCTACGTTACCGATAACCGAGGTGGCGATGTCAGTGATTTTGATGTCGATAACGGAACGGTTATTCTTACTTCCCCGCCAATGGACCTGACGACTTATGGCGATCCGGTGGTCAGTTACAATACTTGGTTTTGGCAAGGTGGCCCGTTTGGCACACCAAACGATGCTTTGGAAGTCCGTGTGAGCAATGGTATCGAAGAAGTCGTTTTGGAGATCATTACCAATTCGGCCTCTTCCTGGAACCCTACTGCCTCCTTCCGCCTGCTCGATTACATTGATTTGACCGATAACGTACAAGTTATATTTGAAACCAGTGATCTGCCAGGGTCAGGAAATTGGGTAGAGGCAGCAGTCGATGCTTTCCTCGTTGTTGATGAGGCGGCCTATCCACCTTTCGCGGCTACACAAACCAATGGTTGCCTGCCGCACACTGTTCAGTTTTCTGATATGTCCGATTCTACCGCAACCTGGACCTGGACGTTCGACGGCGGGAATCCAGCCACCTCCAACGAGCAAAACCCGACCGTAGAATACACGCAAACAGGTGTCTATAACGTCACCCTCGAAGTTGAAACCAACAGTGGTATTACCTACGTCATTGAACGTCCTAATTACATCTCTGTCGGAATGGCACCAACTGCAGATTTTGCGGCAGATATCACGGGAGAGGTAGCCACCTTTACTAATAACTCTATGGGAGGTGGAACGTATACCTGGGATTTTGGTGACGGCACCACCAGCAATGAAGAAGATCCATCCCACAGCTATAATGCAGTGGGCACCTATACGGTCGCACTGACCGTTACCAATGAATGCGGGACCAATACTTACTCGCAGGATGTCCTCGTTTTGGCCATTCCGCCAGTAGTTGGAATCGGTGTGAGTTCAACAGATGGTTGTACCCCGTTCGTTGTTGAATTTACGGATGAATCAACAGGGGCTCCCGATACCTGGAACTGGACCTTCCTTGGTGGTGACCCAGCTATTTCAAACGAACAAAATCCAACCGTCACTTATAATACTCCCGGAACCTGGAGCGTCATGCTGACGGTTTCCAATGCAGCGGGTGAGAGTACGGTTCAGGAAACTCAATTGATTACCGTAAGCCCCAGCCCGGAGGCGGCATACAACTATACGGTCAATGGCCCGGAGGTGACTTTCGTCAATACCTCCGCCAATGGGGATAGCTACGTGTGGGACTTTGGGGATGGTACAACAAGCACGGAATTCAACCCTTTCCATACTTTCCCAGGCGTAGGAGAGTACGAAGTAACGTTGACCGTAGAAAGTGATTGTGGCTTTGTGGCTTTTACCCAAAACATTGTCATCGACGAGGCAACTGCCACCAAATTTTTGGACGAAACGGCATTCCAGCTGTCGGTTGCTCCGAATCCGTTCCGCAGCCAGTTCAACTTGAATTATGATCTGAAAGGGGCATTCGGCCAGGCTCAGGTAGCCATTTTTAATGTACTCGGCGAACAGCTGACTACCCGTGCGATCAACACCGCCAGTGGATCCCTCTCACTCGGTGAAGAACTGACTCACAGTGGTGTTTATTTCATTCGCCTCGTGGTGGATGGTAAAGCGGGTAAAGCGGTGAGAATCGTGAAAATGTAAAGTGTTTTTCTGAAATATAAATTGAATAGTAAAATCCATCCGGCATTGCCGGATGGATTTTATTTTACTTGAATTTGCCAAAAAATAAATGCCGGGTGCAGGCGCACCCGGCATCATCAATACAGGATTACATAAAACTTATTCTATTTACTAACGAGTCTCTTTCTCTTAATGATAAAAGCAGACGAACTGTCCGGCTGTAGTCTGACGAACGGAGGACTGCTGACTGGTGAAGTGACTAACTGAAGACTTTCCGGGTTCTTAATACTCCCCATCGTCCAATGGCATTTCTGCCATCAGACCATTAGGGATCACCTTCGTTTCCATTACAGAAATATCTTCATCATCATGGTGGGAGAGGTTGTTGACGAACGTGACCGTCCGCATTTTGGGCCTTTCGGACAGGCCGAGGAAGAAGAGGCAGCCGCCATGTTGGGCTTTGTTGTTAGCGAATGTGCTGTTAAAAATAGTAGGGTCGGTTTCATCTTCGGAGCAAGCATTGAATACACCTGGGCCAAAGGCCGCTTCATTGTTGACGAACTGCGAGTATTCGATCACTGCGTTGGCCTGGCCATGTTCGCCGTTGTTGAAAAAAGCGCCGCCACCGTAGACGGCCCGGTTGCTGGTGAAAGTACAGTCGGTGAGGGTCGGATTGGCTTCACCGTGGTCACCATTGTTGAAAAAGGCACCACCTTCAAGGGCAAAATTGTTGAGGAACAAACAGTTGCGGAACGTGGGGTTGGATACGACCCCGATGCCCGAACCGTCGTTGTAGAGGCCACCACCGGAACGGAATGGGTGACCTGCCGGTTTGCTGGCATCTGCGTGGCCGTCAGAGATGATGAGGCCGTCCAGGACGGTTGCCGGGCTAACTGCATGCGTCAATACGACGGTGTAGGAGTTGTCGTGATCGGAGTAGGGCAGGCCAATGTTGCCACTCAGGTGGGTTGGGTGCTTCTGCCATTTGCGCTGGCTTGGGCGTTTTTCCGTTCCTTCAAAACCACCGAGCAGTTCGACGCCGTCAGGGATGTTGAAGGAAACGGAGCGGTCGTTTGATGTACAGGAAGTACAGTCGGTAGGATAGTAAGTGCCTTCTGCGATCCAGATTTGGGTGCCGGGCTTGGCTTTGGCAAGTGCATACTGCAAGTCGCCCGTTGCATTGGCCCAGGACGAGCCGATGCCTTCTGCATTTTGCTTGACGTAAATAATGTGCTGGGAATAATTCGTTGATAGCAGGATAAAAAATGTAAATGCGGTCAGTAGTAAGTGTTTGTGCATGGTGCGTAAGTAAGCTTTGGTTAAAAATGTAAGATTGGTCAATAGTGTTTTTCCGGTACGTAAAAAATGCCAGATTGGGTATTGGTTAAAAATGATTTGTCAAAAAAACAATGAGAGTAGAAGAGTTATATGTGAGAAGGGGGAAGAAAATTAAAAGGAGGAGAAGGAGAGAAAAAAGTCCACTTGAAAATTATGTACAAATAACGATGCAAAGATATAGGGAGAAATATTACCTGTCCAGTCTTTTACCGAAAAAATGTCCCAGATTTTTATTCGCATTAAGTGGTGATTTGTTCAAAACCCCTTTGTTTATTGGGGTCTTCGTAAACCGGTCTTTAAATTACCCTGTCACAAGAAGTGTTTTTTATCAGTGTTTTTACAGCTTGGGTTAAATAGGTCGCTTTCAGGTGAACTGTGACAGGATAAACAGAAATATATTTTTAAAATACACAGAATAAAATATTTTCTTGAATTAAACAGTGACCATAAAAACGAATTTTTTACCCCTGGAGATTTCCGAAATCGCTTTTGCTCAATATCCCATTAGCCGCTTAAATTGTTCTTTTGGCAAGAACAGATTTCGAAAACCGGCCGCCACTCGTCGGAGATATATTTCATAAAATAAAAAAGTGCAACGAGAAACCTCGTTGCACTTTTTTTTTAACTGCCAACTGCCTGCTACTCTAATTGCACCCCAAATCGGCCTTGGACATTTCATCATTGTTCGGAAAGCAATTGCCAGAGCGAATGGATAATGGCTGGTAGCGCAGCAAATTTGGGTCGCGCAAGCCCTCTTCGATGAAAGCAGTAATTGCATCAATTTCGCTCTCCGTCAACCCAAGTGGTTGGAAGTCCTCGGCCAGTTGTTCATCTGGCACATTTGGGTTTTCCTTGACGCCGGCATTTTTATATGCCACGACTTCGCGGATGCTGCGGAAACTGGAACCGTGGCCATAGAACGGTGAATCGGCCAGGTTGTACAGCTGCGGGACTTTGAATTTGTACTTGTCAGCCTCCACTTTGGTGAAGCTGTAGCGGCCCAGGTTAGCGTCGCTGTCGGCATCGGCACCATAGGTCAGTTCATTGGTTTCGAAGAGGTCTTTCATGCCCAGGCCGTGAAAATCCATGTTGGCCAGGTTCGGCCCGTTATGGCAATTGGCACAGCCGGCTTTGCCAAAGAAGAGGATGGCGCCTTCCTTTTCCTGGTCGGATAGCACACCGGCACTTCCTCGCAGCCAAAGCTGAAATGGAGCCTGTGACGGCAACAAAAACCTTTCATAGGCAGCAATGGCCAGGCCAGCCTGCACCGTTGAATAACGCTCTGATTCCGGAACTTCCGGAAACGCATCGTCAAATAGCTCATGGTAGCGAAGGTCCAGGCAGATTTCCCGGCTGATGTCCAGGCGGTGGACACCCATGGCAGCAATGGCTTGTGTTTCTACTCCTTCAAAGCCGAGGTTGTTGGTTTCTTTTGGTGTGTCGGGAGTCCACTGGGCTTCGGTTCCGGCATTGGGGCCGGTGGCGCCGAACTGCCCGTTCCAAAGGTTCACTTTCTGATAGGCACTGTTGAGTGCAGACGGCGAACGCACAGGTTGTACGTCCAGTTCAGTGAGGTCGTATGTGGGGTTTGGAACACGGCTTTCACCATTGATGCCAAATCCCATGCCTCCATCGGCAATACCCTGGTGGCGGCCCGCCTGAAAACCGGCGGTCGCGAAGTGGCAGGAAGCACAACTGTAACTGCCGGTACCTTCAACGTGTTTGGGGGCCAATGCGAGTCCTGTTTCATGGAACAATAGGGCACCCAATTGAATTTTATCTTCATTCAAAGGATTATTAGGGTCTTGGGGTATTTTATCCAATTCGGTCGAATACGGTAACATGAAGTGGGATTTGCCCATACCGTCCGAAGCCGCCAAAAGCGCTTCTTCCAGGGCCGTGTCCAGTGCCGTAACGCTTGAAGTCTCGGGATCCTTTTTACATGCAGTAAAAATTAGGAGCAGGCTGAGAATTTTGATTAAATTGTTGACTTTCATGATTTTAAATATTTAAAAACGATTGAATGGATGAAAGGGCAGTCGTCAGGCCGATCGTGCCGTGCGTACAAGAGGATTTTAGATAAAATGTGAGAGGGGGAAATTGACCTTAAAAAAAGATCAACGGAGGTGTCTATATATTAAAGTGAGTTCAACAAAATCAAAGCCATTTTTCGGAAAATCGGTTTAAATAGAAATTTTAGAATCGGTCTATTTAAAGATTGTTCAGGTTTTTACCTTTGGCTTTTGAAACAAAAATAGACTCGCAAATTTAAGCTTCGCTGTCAGAAGTCAGACCGCTTTGCTGTCAGAGGTCAGAGGTCAGAGGTCAGACCGCTTCGCTGTCAGAGGTCAGACTGAGGTTTGGACGCAAACAAATTGTCTGACCTCTGACAACAAAGTGGTCTGACCTCTGACAGCGAAGCGATCTGACCCCTGACCTCTAAAAAATAATTAAATGAACATCAACCTGATATCCGATACGGTTACCAAACCTACGCCCGACATGCTGCAGGCGATGATGACTGCCGCTGTAGGTGATGATGTGTTTGGTGAAGACCCGACCGTCAATGCCCTCGAAGCCAAAGCCGCAACAATGTTTGGAAAAGAGGCCGCTTTGTTTTGTCCGTCCGGGACAATGACTAACCAGATTGCAATCAAGTGCCACACACAGCCACTCGACGAGGTCATCTGTGACCACTACTCGCACGTGTACCAATATGAGACAGGCGGTTACGCTTACAATGCTGGCGTCGCCATCAATTTGATCGAAGGTACCAACGGCAAAGTGACCGTTGATCAGGTGGCGGCGGCGATCAAGCCGGTATTTGACTGGTTACCGCTCAGCCGTCTGGTGGTTTTGGAAAATACGGCCAACAAAGGCGGCGGGAGCTATTATATACTGCGCGAAGTACAGCCCATTGCCGAGCTGTGCAAGGAAAAGGGGCTGGCGCTTCACCTCGATGGTGCGCGCCTGTTCAATGCCCTGGTAGAGACCGGCGAAAGCACCCGGGATTGGGGCATGGCTTTCGACAGCATCTCGATTTGCCTTTCTAAAGGGCTTGGCGCACCGGTGGGTTCTCTGTTGATCGGTGATCAGGGTTTTATCAAAAAGGCGAGGCGGGTACGAAAGGTGATGGGCGGTGGTATGCGGCAAGCGGGCTACCTGGCAGCCGCCTGTATCTACGCACTCGACCACCACGTTGAACGGCTGAAAGAAGACAACCGCCGAGCAAAGGTCTTGGGTGAAACACTTGCGGCCATGTCTTGGGTGACCTCGGTGCGGCCGGTAAAAACCAACATCGTCATCTTTGATTTGCAAGCACCATTGACCGCCGATAAATTTTTGCAAAAGATAAAAGAGCAAGGTATCAATGCCGCCCCGTTCGGCCCCTCTACGGTACGGTTCGTGACGCACCTGGATTTTACGGAAGAGATGTTGAGAAGGACAGTGGAGGTTTTGAAAGGAGTTATAACTTAATCCGAGCAAAGTGGCAGTTCGCCTTCGATAAAATGTGGCTGTAAGCGTAAAATGTCTGACCGGGGATCTGTATAAAAAAACAGCCAATCATCCTGTTGTTCCAAGCGGCCGCAAACCTGCACCTGGTCGGCGACATAATCCAGGATTTCTTTATTGATGGGATCTCCGTTTTCGCCTAATAAAATGCAATAATTTTTTTCGCCGTTTTTGTTTTCTATTTTTAAAACAGGTGGAATGCCACCGGAAATACAACGGACGGCACAGGAACGGTGTGGTTTACCATAACCGGGTTTCATCACGCCGAAGGCACATTTAGGATCGTAAATTTCGCCGCGCAAGGTTGCGGTGCCAAGTGCTTTTGTTTGTGTATTAAATTTAGCTGATTTATTTTCCCATTTAATAATGGAATTAATTCCTTCGGTTAGTTCCAAAAGTGTTTTGCCGTCGTGGTAAATTAGCGTGCCATTTAATTTAATATCTGCATTGTTTAAAGCTGTTTTTTTATCGGGATTTTTTTCTAAATATGCTTCGAATGTTTTTTCTGCACCGATTTTTCCAAACCCCACCAATAAAATAGTTTTTATCTTTCCATTTTCCATTGTTTTAATCATCGGGACAGGTTCCAAAAACAAGGTGCCTTCAACCGCTGTTAAAGTTCCAAATTCGAAATTGGAATCCTCAAATCCTTGTTGGGACAAAACCAATGACATGGCTACAATCGGAACCACAAATAAAATGATCCAAATAAATTTTTTAATTTTTTGGGCAAATGCATCCGGTGCTTCACTTTTCCAGCCGATATAAAAATCGTTTTTTTTATTTTCCATAAATTAAATTGCTTTTATTGTTTTCAATTCTCAATTCTCACCACTGGCCGTTCTGTCCCTTCCGGATAAGGCTTAGGGTTTACCAGCACCTTTCCGTTTTCCACCTTTACATCATACGTTTCTACTTTTTCAGTAAAAGGTGGTGGTGACTGGCCGTTGTGCGGTAAATATTGATAGCCATGCCAGGGGCAGGTGATGCAGCCGTCGATGATTTTCCCCTCTCCCAACGGGCCATGCTGGTGCCGGCACATGTTATTGACCGCCGCTAATTTGCCATCGTATTTATAGACAGCAATATTTTCGCCGTTGATGAGTACGACCTTGGCCCGGTTCTCTTCAATTTCGTCAACCCCGCATATTTCGATAAAATCATTTTTATTTTTTTCAAAAATGTTGGCCTCTTTGTTTCCTTTAATGGCCGATGCCACGTGAAGGCCAGCAACCACTGCCAGTCCGAGGCCATAGGTCAATATCCAAACAGGTGATTTTTCCAATTGTATGACACCGAGCATTACGTGCGCAATCAAAAAAGCGTAAGCCAGGTAAACCAGCATGTGCAATGATTTCCAGACTTTTGGCGATAGGTTTTTTAACCAAAAATCATGACTCGTGGATGCCATTAAAAATAAAATAAGCAGTGCAAAAAAGCCGAGGATCTGGAATGGAAAATTTACGAACGAACCATAGTGGCCGTTGGCAGTAAACAGGGAAACAATTGGGTCTGTATCACCGAGTATGTGAAACTGAATTAAATTAAATACACCATGTACAAAAGCTATTAAAAACATGCTAACCCCAAAATGTCGCCGGTTGTAAAGCAACGGTAAAAAATAATTGTTTAACCGTGCCAAAGGGCCAATGCATAAAATAATGTGCAACATTAAAAAAGCCAGTGTCCCCGTGGCTCGAATAATTAAAGTCTCTGCCGTAATTTCAGGAAAAAATATGGCCTGTGTGGCAATGAATAAAATTAAATACAATAATATAAAGCCGAGCATGACCCGATCGTATATTTTTTTTTGACGGTTCCAGCCGACGGTTGAATATTTAACACTCATTTTTAGCTATTGACTATACTGACACAAGAACTTGTACTCAAGATGGGAGCTTTGCCGGTGCCGCACAACAGCGAATCGGGCGCCAAACCGGAGTACTCCTAAGTTAATATGTCAATACAAGTAACTATTAGCATTTAGCTATCAACTCTATAAAGCTAACAGCTAAATAGCTAACAACTATTTTGTTGTTTCTAAATATAATTCTTCTTGGGTGACTTTTTCGGGAATGGACAGGATGGCTGCCAAAAATAATATGGGTAAAACAATGGCTAAAATCATCCAGAAAATGCGGTGACGTTTTCTTAAAGTTGGTGTCATGATTTTTCTTTAAAATTTTCCGATTTTCGAAAATCTCCCTGCTTTGCTAAGTCTCCAAAGATTTAGTAAATCTCGTTGGACTTTGAAATTTCGCAAATGGGTTTTTATCTCCCCAACATTTTTTTAATCATATAAGGCCACAGTGCGATCGTGCCCGGTAACAATAAAAGGCGGAGGCCGACTTTTGCTCCACTCATTCCGCTGTCCAATTTTTGTACGCCTTTAAAAACGAACCAGAGTCCATAGATGAACCCGATCAATAAATAAATGTAAAAAACGGTACTGAAAATTTCGGCTATTACCATGTTGAAGAAATTGAATGTTGATGGCGAATTAATTTTTTTATATAAAAACACAATTCACGATTAAACACATAAGAAGTAAGCAGGTGGTCAAAAAAAATGACACTTTTCCTTTGCCTGAAAAAGAGTTTTGAGATTTGGAAATCAAACATTTGTCCAAATAAAAGTGTCATTTTTAGTACTCCTTATTTTTTTCAAAAGCACTTGCAGGTCATTTTATAGTAATGCCACATCAGCCATCACTTCCACCAGTGCCGGGCCGCGGTGCTCGAATGCATTCCGGTAAGCAGCATCCAGGTCTTCGGCTTTTTCCACCCGGATACCCAGTGCGCCACAGGATTTGGCATATTCCGCAAAATTGGGGTTGGTCAGTTTTGTTTTCCAAACCTCAAATTCGCCAGCTCTTTGTTCTTTTGAAATTTTACCCAGTTCGCTGTTGTTGATAATGAGGACGCTGATGTCCATATTGTATTTAACCAACGTCGTGAAATCAGCCAGGTATTGACCAAAGCCACCATCGCCTGCTACGGCAATGACCGGTCGCTCGCCACGCACTGCGGCCCACGCGCCCATTGACGCTGGCAGGGCAAAACCGATCGAGCCCAAATAGCCTGACATCAAAAAAGAGTTGTTGGATTTGCATTCATAATAACGGCCAAAGGAATAGGCATTGTTCCCAACGTCGACGCACATTACGGCATTGCTTGGGGCATGCCGGTTCAGGGCATTGAAAATAGCAATGGAGGAAACGCCCTGCCCTCTTTCTTCCGACAAACGGCGCTCTTTTTCTGCCCGCCAGATGTTCCACCGTTCCGCTATTTCCGGACGTTGATCTATCGTATTGGTTTGGCCCGATATGGCAGCTTTTAGCAAATCTGCCGTTACGGATATTTCACCCCACACGGCGCAGTCTACTTCATGGTGCTTGCTCAGTGCCATTGGGTCAAAATCAACCTGAATGGTTTTCTTTTTTGAAGTAATGCCAGTATGCTTCGAGAAGGACGCTCCAAAGACCAGGATCGCATCGCACTCATTCATAAACCAAGAGGCGATGGGCGTTCCGCTTCTGCCCAGGACACCTCCCGCCAGTGGGTGGGCATCGGAGATTTGGCCTTTCCCTTTAAATGTAGTGACGATGGCCGCATGGAGTTCCTCCGCCAGTGCAATCACTTTTTCCATGTGAAAACGAGCGCCGTGCCCCGTGATGATGAGTGGCCGTTTGGCATTTTTCAAAATTTCGATGGCCTGGTCAAGGCTTTCCTGCGGAGGAGCGATGGTTTGTGGTGTGATGCGCCCTTTGGGGGACCCTGCTTTTTTCTTGGTGGCGGGCATGGTCTGTATTTCATCGGGAAAGGTGAGGTGAGAAACATCCCGCTTCAAAATCGCATGTTTCATGGCCTGCGTGGCCAGTTCAGCATATTTGCTGTCTCGGTGAACCCGGTGGTTAAATTCCGCTACGGTGCTAAAAGCCTGCACCAAATCCAATTCCTGAAAATTGCCGGTGCCGATCACCTGGGTATCTACTTGCCCGGTCAGGGCCAGCAGCGGCGCCCGGTCCACTTTGGCGTCCCACATGCCGGTGTACATATTGGTAGCGCCAGGGCCGGCAATGGAAAAACAGCCGGCGGGCCGCCCTGTCAGTTTTCCGTAAGCAGAGGCCGCAAAGGAGGCTGCCCCTTCATGGCGGATGGCAAAATAGCGCAATTTCCCGGCGGCCTCTTGACGGCGCAAAGCATCGGCCATACCGAGGTTGGAGTGCCCGACCATCCCGAACACGGTGTCCAGCCCCCAGTTCACGAGGGTCTCGGCGACTACATCGCTGATCGTGGTTTCGTGCGGTTCTTCCTCTTCCAGGCCAATGTAAATGCCATCTTCCCTGATTTCGATCGGAAATGTCTGGACGGAATCATCATAGCCCGGCACCTTTCCGGTGATGGGGTGGTAGTCCCAGCCATGCCACGGGCAACGGAGGATGCCGTTTTCGATGGAGCCTTCGCCCAACGGCCCGCCCTGGTGGGGGCATTTGTTGTCGAGGCAGCCAAATTGGCCTTCATGATGGGTGAGGCAGAAAGTCTTGTGATTGGCGGTGACGGTCATGACCCGGCCTTCCGGCAGGGCAGCGGGATTGTCGAGGACTTTGTGCCACTTGAGGATCTTGCTCATTTTCGATTTTCGATTTGCGTGACTTGTGAAGATTGTGGTGGGTAAATATAGGGAAGCGGGAGGGATTTTCCGGTAAGCTGATTTTAAATTTAAGTTATCGTCTCAGTGGGGACGGGAAGAGGCTGGACAGATAAATTATTTGAAACACATAGGCACATAGAACACATAGTGCTTTTTTTATAAATGGCTCAAGTTATAAATGGCTCAAGTTAAAAATGGCGGTGCGAAAAATGTCATTTTTATTTTGTCGGAAAATCGATTTTCAATGCTCGGTCGCCGGTTCCAGGCAATGGCAAAAATGTCATTTTTATTATTTGCTTAACTTGAGGATCAATGGTTGTGTGCCTATGTGTTTAAAAAGAAAGTTACCGCGCAATTTCCAATTTCGCTTTTTTCCCTTTTATTTTTTCACCTTTTATTTTTTCTAAAACACTTTTTATTTTATTTCTCTTAATGGCCGCATAAGCAAAAAAATCCTTGACTTCGATCAGGCCGATTTCGTCTTTTTCCAATGCCCCTTTTTTGGCTAAAAAACCAACAATATCGACTTTGTTAATTTTATCTTTTTTTCCTTTTCCAATAAACAAAGTTTCCCACTCCGGAGCTGTCGGGACCGGTTTTTCTTTTAAATAAAAAACAGGTGGGTCACCAGTGATGTATTCCGGGATATTTTCATTTTCATGAAATATTAAATAGGCCGACCCTCTTGCATGCATGCGGGCCGTACGTCCGTTGCGGTGGGTGTAAGCATCGGCCTTGGAGGGCAGGTGGTAGTGAATGATGTATTTAATGTCGGGAATGTCGAGACCACGGGCGGCGAGGTCGGTAGCGATTAAAATTTGATAGGTGCCGTTGCGAAATTTGACCAGGGTTTTTTCCCGTTCTTTTTGCTCCAGGCCGCCGTGAAAATAATCATGGAATATTTCATTTTCGTATAAATAATCGCTGACCCGTTCGACCGACTCGCGGTGATTGCAAAAAATAATCATGGCGGCCGGTTCGAGGTTGCAGATCAATTGGACGAGGGTGGGTAATTTGTCCTTTTCGGGGGAGCGGACGATGTTGATCTCCAGTTTTTTGATCTCCGATTTTTTTGGGATGAAATGTAAACGGATTGGTTTTTCCACTCCGGCAAATTTGGGGATTTTGATACTCTCTGTAGCCGACGTCAAAATCCGTTTGTCCAATGAATACAGACGTTTGATGATATAAGACATGTCTTCCTGAAACCCAAATTCCAACGATTTGTCAAACTCATCCAGTATCAATGTTTTGGCGTTGGACAAATCAGTGTTGCCTCTTTTCATGTGGTCGGCGAGGCGGCCGGGCGTGGCGATTAGGACAGCGGGTGGTTCTACCAGGTTTTTCTTTTCAATTTTCATGGGGTGGCCGCCATAACAGCAGGTCACTTTATGAGGTGTTTTCATTTTTTTGAAAACCTCTTCAATTTGCAGGGCCAGCTCACGGGTGGGGGACAGAATGACGGCCTGTACCTGGTTTTTTATTTCTTTTAAATTGGCAATTAATGGCAATAAAAAAGCAAGGGTTTTTCCGGTGCCGGTGGGCGACAACAGGATAATATCTTCCGCTGTTTGGCTCGCCTTGATGGTGGCGAGCTGCATCTCATTCAACGAATCAATTTTTAGTTTTTTTAAATATGGGGCGTATTGCTCGTTTGGGTTTTGCATTTTGTTTTTTATTTAAACAGATCGGCACATAAGGCACATAGTTTTATTGTTTTAAACCAAAAAAAATATGTGCCCTATGTGCCGATCCCGATTAAAATGCGGGACAAGTTGTGTTTGAAAAAAGAAATTAAAATTTTACCACTTTTTTTACTCCACTTATTTCTCGGTCTATTTTAAAATAAATAAAGTAAGTGCCGCTTGGATAATTGTTGCCGATATTTATTTGTCCGCTTTTATTTTTTAATAAAATATTTTCCATCGGCTGACCAAGTGTGTTGGTGACACTCAATTCCAGTATGTTAAAATTAACGACTGTTTTATAATCAATTAAAATGTCAGCATAAAACGGATTGGGGTAAATATCGACGGCAACTAAATTGTTTTTTTCGTTCGCCGCATTCGCCTGGCCAGCTTCCGTTACTAAAAAATTATCAATGCCCGCTTCGACGATATTTGGTGTGGTCGCCTCATCACTTACAGTGAGCAGGAACTGCATGTTGTCATTTATGGCAATAAAATCGCTCAGCCTGAATTCTGGTATTTGTTCCCATTCCTGTCGCCGCCGTTCCAGACCGTATTCCTCCAGCAGCACGGTGTCCTGCCCATTGCTGATCCAGACCCGCAAAGTGTCGTTGGGGGCATTATTGGAAAAAGCGGTGTACCACCAGGTATCATAAGACAAAACAGGGTCCATGTAGCGGGAAGCCAATTCCATTGGCGGGGAGGCAAGCAGGGTGGTTCCACCGTCTACCTGATTCTGAAAAATATCGTTGATTTCGGTGTTGCCGGTCACGTAACAGCGGCCGCCCACATCCCAGGGAGAATCATCCAGCGGGTTGTAGACCGTTGTGACTCCGGATGAATTTGTAAAACTGGTGCCGAACGGAACAGCCCGCTCCCAGATGCCGCTGGTGGCATCGCCTCCTACTTGCCAGCCCAGGCCGGTATTGAAATTGTCGGCGTAGCCTCGTGGCAGTTCAAACAGCCAGTCGTCACTCTCCTTGATGGGCTGCCCGATCTGGGCGAGGTTCTGGTACCCCCATTTCCCAACGTAAATATCGTAGGAGCCTTGCAGCACATCCGGCAGTTCAAACTGGCCATTTGCATCGGTCATTGCTTCGTAGGTGAAAAATTCATTTTCGATAAATACCACAGCCCCGGGAATGCCGGCCCCATTCATTTCATCCACTACCAAACCAGTCACCGTATGGGCTGGAAGCGGCACCAACTGAACATCGAGTTCCGTAATGTCTGCGGTATTGATGGTCGTTAAAACCGTTTGGTCAAAATAGCCCACAGCAGAGAAAGTTACGTTGTAAGTCCCTGGCGTTGCGAGGCCCGTTTTATAAAAACCGACAAGATTGGTAAATTCGAACGTCGGTGCCGATGCCTGGATGTTGACCTCTGCGCCGGGAATGCCGATGCCAGTGTTGATATTGGTGACCCGCCCTTCGAGGTAACTAGCCCGTTTGTATTCCGGCCGCAAAATGAAGAGCCCGTTTTCGATGTCCGAAATGGCAATCAGCCCGGAGGGGAAAAAAGGATAAGCACCCCAGGCGCCATGAAAGCCATTGGTGAAATCAGTATTGGTGTCATAATTCCCGACCTCCACCAAGTTGTCAGGTTCATGTGCATCCACGATGATACAGCCGTCAGTATAGTAGGAAATGACGAGGTAATCATTCAGTACATGGACGTTGTGCGGAAGGACGCCGGTACCAAGCGTAGCGGCAGGCCGAAATTCATCCAAAAAGATGATATCGCTCGGATCGGAAACGTCGTAGGAACCCACCGGGGCGTTGGCTTTTTCATCGGTTGTGAACAGGACTTTGCTGTTGTCCGAAAGCCAGACGTTGTGCGTGAATCGGAAAGGTGTTTCCTGAATGCCCAGCAGAATCGGATCGCTTCTGTCCGCAATATCGTACACGCCAAATTGCCCCTCGTTGATTTCCGAAGTGTAGAGTGTATCGCCCCGCACATAATTGTCGTGGGAATAAACGTCGTTGCCCATGCCCACGAATTCGGGGTTCATCGGGTCGTTGTTCAAATCATAAATTAGCACACCGCCCGAATTGATGTCGCACCCGGTCAGGTAGGCAAACCCTTTTTCATCCACCCATACATTGTGGCAGGTAAACAAGGTATCGATGCCCAGCGAGTCCATGTCGAATTCAAACAATATTTCATTTACGATCACCGTGTCCGGTAGCGGCGTCATGTCAATGGCCCACAGCCCTTCCCGGCTGCCCGGCTGGTCGGCCACCACGTAGGCGTAGTCACCAAAACTGCGGAGGTCCCGCCAGCGGGACACGTCGCCCGGCAGATAAACCACTTCTTCCGGGTTTTCGGGGTCGGCCAGACTGACAAATGATACCCCGTTCAACAGTCCTACCATCGCGTATTCCGTCCCATCGGCAGCAGTATAGCCCCAGATGTCGCTGACCCGTTGGTCGTAGTCGAGCTGGGAAACGAACTCAATGTTGAGCTGGGCATGGAGAGAGGAGAGAGTAAAGAGGATGGAGAAGCAAAGTAATATTTTTTTCATCGTCAGTGGTTTGCAAAAAATGATGGGAGCAACAACTCAGGAGGTTGTTTCAAATAACCTTCTAAGTTCATACCGTTCTGCAAATAAAACATTTTCAACAGGGGAATGGATTTAAAAAAGGGGGGATGTTGGGGAAATGTCAGCTAGGTACCGCCGAAAGAGACCTTGGCGATACCTGGCTGACATTTCTCCTGGAGTACAGATTTCGTACCTAAAGTTGATTTTATAAAAGGACTTTCATAATTTTGTGAAAGGACTTTCATAAAATAACTAAATCATGGCAGATAAATTAAGGGAACTGGGGCATCTGGCGGGGGCCACCAGGTTCAGAAGGATCAGTGAAAAACTTTACCTGGATGGAGACAAAATTTATAAACGGGCGGGCTTTGATTTCAAGGCCAGTTGGTTTTCGGTTTATTATGTGCTGGCAACGGCAGAAAAACCATTGGCCATTATGGAAATTGCAGAGCAGATTGCTTTTTCTCACATTTCGGTAAAAAATGTTTTGCGGGAGCTTGAAAAAGAAGGTTTGGTCAGCTTAAAAGTAAACCCCTCCGACAAACGATCCAAGCTGGCCGCTCTATCAAGAAAAGGAAAAAACCTTTCAAAAAAGTTAGCTCCATTGTGGCTTTCTTTTACCAGGGCCCTCCAAGATCTTTTCGACACCGGCCACCCTGATTTAATCAATATTTTGGACCGCATCGACCGTGCATCGGACAAATTGCCCATACATGAGCTGGTCATGGCAGAAGACCGGGAGGTTGTCAAAGTGATTGATTACCGGCCGAGCCTCAAGCAGCATTTTTATGATTTGGCGGCTCCCTGGTTGAAGGATGTGCTGGATGGCGAGCTGGAGGAAGAAGATAAGTTTACCTTGTCAAATCCAGAGAAAGCTTACATCGAAAAAGGTGGTTTTTTGTTTTTCGCCAAGCACCGGGAAGCCATCATCGGCTGTGTGGTATTGAAGCGGCTGGATGAAGAGTCGTTTGAGTTTGCCAAACTTTTTATCCATCCCGACTACCGGAAAATGGGCATCGCGACCAAGTTGATCGAGCGCTGTATCACCCGGTGCCTGGAAAATGAAGTCGAAGAACTTTGGCTGCAGACGACCATGTCCATGCCCCAAGCACATCGGCTTTATTACAAATTGGGGTTCGAGGACCGGCCTGCTCCTCCGCAAATGGCCGTACTTAACCGGACGGAGAAAATCATGTGCAAATCACTATGATCCATCTATTAGGATACGGCGCGCTGGTGCTCAACCTCACTTCGATGGCGATGAAAGATGTCATCCGGTTGCGGTTGTTTTCCCTGATCGCCAATGCCATTTATATCTTGTATGGTATTTTATTAAATGCCCCGCCATTTATCATTGGTTGCAGCATCGCCGTACTTATACATGGCTATCACCTCTGGCAATTATTTTCAAAAAGAAAAGTGGAATGAAGTAACTGTATTGATTTATCGACTTAGGCTCAGCGCCAGCGATAACACCGTTCCAAAACGGTGTTATCGCTAAAGTCGCGAGTCGCTGCTCCGCAGCGCCGGGCGGAGGAGGGGTTTAAGGGGGGGCAGTTGATGATCCAGACTGGAAGCCTTTGGAAGAAATCAAATATGAATACTAAAACCAATCGTCTCCGGTTGCGGCGGTACCGCCGCGCCCAACGGCCACAAAACAGGAAAGCAGGCGTCGCTCCTCAATGGCGGTTTATTTTAAAAATGATGTGGCGGCTGTTTTTATTGCTGTTTGAAGTTTACGGCTAATTGCGTTCTGCGCCTCATGGAATAGGGCCTGCAATCAGTTGCTCAAAAGTCTTTGTGTGGCTAATCAAAAAATGACACTTTTCCTTTGCCTGAAAAACAGCTTTAAGGTTTGGAAATCAAATATTAATTAAGATGAAAAGTGTCATTTTTTTTGAACAGCCACTTACTTAGTCGAAATAAGGCCGCCTGAAATAGGGGAGTTGGATACCTTTAAACATCCGTTAATTTGATGGAAGTCATTTCATCGGAAAAGAAAACTCCTTATTTTCGTATTCAATAAAACCAAGACGTTATGAAAGCCTACAAACCCATTATTTTTCTCTTGTTGTTTTGTCTGCCGATGGCGATGACGGCCCAGGTAGGGGACATGAAAAGCGGCGCAAAAGGCGGCAGTATCGAATCCGGCGGCGGTGGCGGAGACGACTGGTGGATCCTCGTTGATTTTGCGTTCGATTTCTTTTTTGCCGGTGGCTATGGCCTGTTTTTCGGATTTGCGGATGAACCACGGCCCAACGACAAAGACTTCAACGAGTATCCTTATGCCGATGGGTTCAATGGCCTTCATTTACCGGAAAGAGAAGGAGGTCGACTTGGACGGCTGCAACTGGTCGGTCATTTCCAAAACAATGAAGACAATGTGTATGGCGCATATTTCCAAGCCAAGTTCCATCCCGACCGCTTCTGGATCATAGATGCCAACCACTTGGAATTATTCGAAACTTTTGATGACCAAAAAGGCATCGAACGGCTCTCCATGACCAATTTCAATGTGCAGATCAACCGTATTCACCATCCAAAGTTCAACTTCTTCTGGGGCGGCGGACTGATGCTGCTCGATGTCGACCCAGTTTATGCCAGCCCCTCCCTGTCCGGCGGATTTACCTGGTATTTCAAAAAACCATTGTCGTTGCACACGGAGGCGCAGATTGGCTGGCCGAACGGTAACTATGCGCGCAACCACCAGGCTCGCATGCAGGTCCACCTCGACCGGTTCATGATCTATGCAGGCTACCAGGGAACCAAGGTCGGTGGAGTGGGAGTAGCGAACTGGGCCATGGGAACGGGCGTGTGGTTTTAGGGGCGGAACGATGATTTCCGCGGAAGAGGTGCCAGCGCTGAAAGCGCTGGCACCTCTTTTTTTTAATGAAAACAAGAAATACCGGGTTATAATAAAACGATGTAACGTGTTGTCAATCAATCGTTTGATTGAAATTAATTTTAAAATAAAACTTATTAGCTGTAGAAATTGTCCTTTGCTTCGCAAGTTGTTGCGCATAACTTGCCGCTCATTCAACATAACATTGATAAAAACAGTAATAACCTGACAGATGAAACTTTCTACCAAAATAGCAGTGCCCAACGAAAAAGGTTTTTCCTTTATCGACCAGGCTTCCATCCTTTACGGGCTGGCCAATGGCCATCATACCAAATTGCACTTTGAAAATGGACGGCAGGTTGAAACGACCAAAAACCTCAAAGAGGTCATGTCGCTCCTGTCGGAAGATTTGTTCGTCCGGGTCCATCATTCCCATTTCATCGGCCTGCAACATTTGGTGTCCTATACGAATGAAGGACAGTGCAAGGCTGAAATGAGTGACGGTGCCTGGCTGAATGTCAGCCGGAGTCGGCGCCGGGATTTGATGGAGCGTTTTGTAAAAATGTGAATAGAGGACCGAGAAATGAGAATAGAAAAAGTGTTTTATCAACCAAAAACCAAAAACCAAAAACCAAAAACCAAATTGAGTGAAGCAAAATCCCGTACTGTGGGTTTGGGAATAAATTTTTACAAATGAAAACATTAGTCAATTCTTTTCTGTCGGTTAATACCACGATGTGTGGTGCCCAGCACTTCCAATACGATTTGTTATATGTCCCTGACGAAGGAGTCAAGAAAGCAGCGGGTTATGAGTTTGCCGTTTTATATTTCATCAAAAAAGATGAAGTGGTAGAGGAGCATGTTCCACCTTCCGGTTTCATTGGGCAGCTCAAACAATTGATCCACGACAACCTGGATGACCCGGACTATGGCAAAAATGAGTTGAGCCGGGCCGTTCATCTGAGTCCTTCCCAATTGTACCGGCGGCTGAAAAGCGAGGCTGGTTTTACGCCCAACCTTTTTATCCGGAAAATCAAAATGGAGAAAGCCCAGGAACTGCTGACGTCTTCCAGTTTGAACATCTCCGAGATCGCCTATACCCTCGGATTTAATGACCCCAATTATTTTTCAAGAATTTTTCAAAGAGAATTTGGCGTGTCACCAAGGTCGTTCCGGAAATGTTAAAGCACCATCAAAGCATTTCAGGAAACCTTAGGTGATTGATCAAATTGAATCACTTGACATGGAATACTTGCGGGAGGATACTCAACAGGTGCAGTACCAGGTTTTTCCGCCGCGATAGTTGGAACAAAATAAAAACGGGCCGTCAGATGACGGCCCGTTTTTATTTCACTATGCGCTCAGCTCTAATCGCTCATCACTCAATCAGGCATTTTCTTTCAAGTAGTTCTTGATCCATTCCAGGTTCACTGATTTTGGCCGCTCGATTGGCAGGCCAAGTGCTCTGGACCAGCAGGTAGCTGCCAGCACTCCCAGGGCCCTGGAAACACCAAACAGTACGGTGTAGAAGCTATATTCAGTCATGCCATAATGAACGAGAATAGCGCCTGAGTGGGCGTCTACGTTTGGCCACGGGTTTTTCACTTTGCCAAGACTTTGCAGGATTGGAGGAACGACTTCGTAGATTTTCCAGACTACGTTTACAAATTCACTTTTCTTGATGTTGCGCTCCGCAAATGCTTTCTGGGCCATGAACCTTGGATCAGGCTGGCGCAGTACCGCGTGGCCGTAGCCAGGAATGACCTTTCCGGCTGCCAGTGTATCCTGTACGTATTGGCCAATTTGCAGGCTGGTCGGGTCGTTGGTGCCCAATTCTTTCAGCATATCCATGATCCATTTGATGACTTCCTGGTTGGCCAGCCCGTGCAGGGGGCCTGCCAGAGAACCCATCGCTCCGGCGAACGAGTTATAAGGGTCGCTCAACGTAGAGCCGATCAGGTGCATGGTGTGGGCAGAGGCATTGCCACCTTCGTGGTCAGCATGGATGGTTGTGTAGAGACGCATCAGCGTTTTAAAATCTTTTTTCTTCGAAACGCCGAGCATGTGTGCAAAATTTGCAGCCCAGTCCAGTCTTTGGCTTGGCTCAATGTGATCGCTTTTGTGGAAGCTGCGACGGTAGATGTAAGCAGCTACCCTTGGCAACTTGGCGATCAGGTTCATGGCATCTTCGTAGGCTGCATCCCAGTAATCTTTTTTGCTCATGCCCTCCGCATAGCGTTTCGCAAAAACTGATTCGGTGGACATGGAAGCAATGGCCGTGATGAATTGGGTCATCGGGTGGGCAGTTCTGGGGAAGGAATCAAGTATTTTAAAAGTTTGCTTGGGCACTTCGCTTCTCCGGCGCCATTCTTTGCTCAGCCATTTTACTTCGTCTTCCGTTGGAATGCTCCCCGTAAGCATTAACCAAAACAAACCTTCTGGCAGCGGCTCATCGCCATTGCCGGTTGGCAGCTTTGCGCGCAGTTGTGGAATGGAGTAGCCCCGGAAACGGATGCCTTTTTTAGCGTCGAGCAGGGACGTTTCCCAGAACATCATGATGACGCCGCGGGCACCGCCGAAGACTTGTTTGAGGTTGACGTCACTGACTTTTTTATCGCCATGTTCAGCCAGGATTTTTCTGATCTGTTTTCCGACAGAAGTTGATTTTTTTAGGAATTTCTCTTTAAGTGGATCCATTAATGCGAGAAGTTTTATCTGTTTAGGATATGTTGGTAAATAACATTTGTTGAGTAGGCAAGTAGGCGAGTAAGCAAGCAGGCACACATCGTTTTAAAGCCTTCTTTTTCGTTTAACTTGCGATACCAAAATGTCAATGAAATAGCTTTGTTTTATTTAACACAGCCACCTGTGGAAGGTTTTTCTGTATTGGTTGCAAATGTATAAAAATGAAGGTTTTTTTGGTAGGGGATTTGGGGAGTAGGTAGCTGGTGGAGGGATTTAGGCAGAGGGGGTAAATATCAAAATGAAAAAAGCAGTTGACAATCAATATCAACTGCTTTTTTCATTTCAGATCTACCCTTTACCCAATCACTGCGTTCCGGTCAGGGCGGCTTCTTCCAATTGGCAAATCTGGTAATCAATCTGTTGTGCAGACGCACCCTTTGCTTTCAGGTCGGAATAAAGAACCGATTTTTGTTGGCGGAAGGCTGCTTTTTCCTGCGCCAGGATGGCACGCTGGTCTTCATTGAGAATGCGCTCCATTGATCCTTCCATGCCCATTTTCAAGGCCCGCATTTTTTGGATGTGAAGGCTGATGTTGCTTTTTTTCAAATGGGTTATTTCCTCCAGGTCGTTGAAGGTGCGCTGTTGGATGGTCAACATTTCAGCCTGTTGCTCCTCCGTCAGGTTGTATTTTGCTGTCAACTTATCGGTCATTTGCTGGGCCGGAGTTCTTTCGGACTGGCCAAATGCTGCCACGGACAGCAACAACATGGCAAGGGATAAAATTGCGTTTTTCATAATATTCATCATTGATTCAAATACATTTGCCGCTAAGTTATTTGTTTAAACGGTAAAATGAAAATCTATACGGCGACATGTCGTGTAATTGGTAGATGGTAGTTGGTAGGGGGCAGAAGGACTAAACATTGAAGACCTTTTTGCCCCTGTCAATCTATTCTCTACCTTATACCTGTACTGATTGATCAACTAAGGGTCAAATGTTCGCTAAGTTGGCGCCGCAGGCCCCAGACTGCGCCCGAGTCGCTGCGGAGCAGCGACTCGGGCTGTCCCCATGTTTATCAATCAGTACATATACCCTCTACCTATAATGTTTATTATTCAGGAAAAACTCGTCAGTGAAGACCTCGTCGAAGAGCAGTTCCTCTGCCAGCTCGATGCCTGCAAGGGCGCGTGTTGTTGGGAAGGGGATTTTGGGGCACCGCTGGAAAAAGAAGAGCGGGCAACTTTGGATCGCATCTACGAGGATATAAAACCTTTTTTGCGGGAGGAAGGCATCCGGGCCATCGAAGAGCAGGGCCGTTATGTGCGGTTCGAGGGAGAAAGCGGAGAATACGGTACGCCGCTGATCAACGACCGGGACTGTGCCTACCTGACTTTTGAAGAAAACGGTATCGCCAAATGCGGAATTGAAAAGGCGTACGAGGCCGGAGCTACTGATTTCCAAAAGCCGATTTCCTGCCACCTGTACCCGGTGCGGGTCACCAAAAAAGCGGAAACCGGTTTTGAAGCCTTGAACTACGACCGCTGGGACATTTGCAGTGCAGCCTGCTCCGCTGGCAAAAAGGCCAAACTGCCCATCTATCAATTTGTAAAAACGGCGATCATCCGAAAATACGGAGAAGATTTTTTTGAAGAGCTGCACGCACTGGCAGAATGGCGGAAAGAAAATGGTTGAATGGCTGTCGTGTTGCGTGGCTTTTCACATTGTAGCAGTAAAGCAATATAATAACCTAACCGTTCAACCATTTTCTTTTTCAAAAAGACGTAACAATTAAGCCCTTCCTTCGGTAAGCATGGTAGTATTATAAAAAGTTTACTTTTGCTCGTTTTTTAAAGGCACTCCTTCTCGGTTTATACCTGCCTTGCTGATTGAAATACGGAATTCAAAATTTCATTACACTCAATTTTATTTTTCCTTACAGATCATGAATAAATCATTTTTCCAAAAAGCACTTCCTCACATTGTAGCGGTCATCGTTTTTTTGATCGTCAATGTACTCTATTTTACCCCTCAGCTACAAGGCAAAAGAGTAGAATCGGGAGATACTATTTCCAGTGCAGGGATGACTCAGGAAATGCGCCAGTTTTATGAAAGAACCGGTGAACGCACTTTGTGGACCAATGCCATGTTTGGTGGCATGCCAACTTACCAGATCGGGGCGGTCCAACCTACCAATTTGGTAAAATATGTAGAGCATGCGGCACACCTGTTCATCGGCCGTCCCATCGGGTATTTCTTTGCCATGATGGCCACTTTTTATGTGCTGATGTTGTTGCTGGGGGTCAACCCCTGGCTCAGTATGGTCGGTGCGGTTGCCTTTTCACTGACGACGAACAACATTGTACTTTTTGGGGCAGGGCATATGACCAAGCTGCGTGTATTTGCATTTTTTGGAATAATGACGGCCGGGATGATCCTGGCTTTCCGTAAAAAATATTTAGTGGGTGCGGTCCTGTTTGCGTTAGGGTTGTCGATTTGTCTGTACGCCAACCACGTCCAGATGGTCTATTATCTTTTTATCACTTACCTGATATACGGTTTGGTTGAACTGTACGATCATTTCAAACGAGGCGAGCTGGCTGATTTTGGAAAGGCTGCGGGGTTTTTGGTGGTAGCTGGCCTGGTAGCCCTTGGTTCGAGTACCTCCAACCTGTGGACCACTTACGAATATTCAAAAGATACCATGCGTGGTGATCCGATCCTGAAGAGCGATGCTTCTGTCCCCCAGAGCAGTAGCAATACCGAAGGGCTGGAGTGGAGCTACGCGATGCAGTACAGCAATGGTTTCCTCGATTTGTTTTCTTCTTTTATACCCGGTGTGGTAGGTGGCGGTGCCGGCGAGCCGGTGGGCAGTAATTCTGCATTTGCGAATGACCTTAAAAAAAGAGGTGGCCGAAACTTGGTCAACCTGCGTGCACCTTTGTACTGGGGGGAAGTCGGAAAAACCATGTCCACGGCTGGTCCAATCTATTACGGAGCGGTCATTTTCTTCCTGTTTTTTCTGGGGTTGCTGGTGGTAAAAGGGCCGGTCAAATGGTGGGTCGGTACTGGCGTGTTGCTGACTTTACTATTGTCGATGGGAGATAACTTTGCAGGGCTCAGCCGCTTGTTTTTTGATTACTTTCCGATGTACAGCAAGTTCCGGACGCCCAACTCCATCTTGGCCATTACTTCGTTTCTCGTGCCGATCCTTGGTATACTGGCTGTTTCGAGGTTGCTGAAAGGGGACATAGATAAAAAAGAAGCGCTACGCGCATTGTACATTTCTACGGGTGTACTAGGTGGGACCTGCTTGTTTTTCGCATTGATGGGTAGTTCATTTTTTGATTTTTCCCATACCCGCGATGCTGCTTATGAAGCCCGCATGAACATAAACCTGACGGCTCTTCGCGAAGACCGGGCCTCGCTGATGCAGTCTGATTCGTTCCGTTCATTGGCGCTGATACTGGTAGCTGCTGGTTTGCTATGGGCATTTTTAAATAATAAAATCAAGCAGAGCCTGTTGATCGGTGGATTGGCACTGATTACCGTTTGGGACTTGTGGCAGGTGGACAAACGGTACCTCGGGCACGACAAATTTGTCGAGAAATCACAATTCGATTCCTTCCGTCGTCCCCGACCCGTCGATGAGATCATACTGAAAGATGTGGACCCTAATTTCCGGGTACAAGACCTGACCATCAATACTTACAACTCTTCTTCCACTTCTTATTTCCATAAAACCATTGGTGGCTACCATCCAGCCAAATTGCAGCGTTACCAGGATATGATCGAACGTCATATTACCCCGCAGACCCAATTGCTGCGGTCGGGCTTGTCGAATATCCAAACCATGTCGCAGGTAGATTCCATTTTCAAGAAGGTGAACGTGCTGAACATGTTGAACACGAAGTACTTCATCATCAATCCGGACGGCAATCCACTGCTAAATACGAATATCCTGGGCAACGCCTGGTTTGTTGATTCTTACAAAGTGGTCAATTCTGCCAATGAAGAGATTGATGGGCTCCGGGGGATAGACCCTGCCCGGCAAGCCATCGTCCATGCTGATTTTCAGGAGCAGCTCGAAGGGCTGAATATCCAGAAAAACGGAACGATCGAACTGACGAGCTACGAGCCCAACCACCTGACTTACAAAAGCAATACGAGCAGTGAACAACTGGCCGTTTTTTCAGAAATATGGTACGGCCCGAACAAAGGCTGGAACGTTTATGTCGACGGACAGTCAGCCGATCACATTCGGGCCAATTATGCCTTAAGGGCCATGCGGGTGCCTGCCGGAGAGCATACCATTGAATTTAAGTTTCAGCCGGCCTCCTACTATGTCGGAACCAAGGCCACTTTGTTCTTTTCGCTGTTGGTCTTGTTGGGTTTAGGTTGGATTATCTGGCAAGGAGTACAGAAAGCGCAGGAAGAGGCGGCGCAACAGCCTAAGCCATCACCGAAACCAAAAACGCAGAGTACCCGTGCCAGGAAAACCAAGGGCAACAAGCGGAAAAAATAAAGACATATAATCGTCAGCGGGATTTGTCCGCAGTTAAACCTCTTTTACAATTTGGATGGGCTTTGCGCCCATCCAAATTGTATTTTAATACACCCTGTTGGTTTTAAAAAGGAATTTTCAAACAACTTCAAGAATAAAAATGAATATCCATTTATCAAGGGAAGTCAAATTTTTAAATGACTTCATCCGCTTTTTATCAAAGCTTGATAAGAATGGTAATAATTTAATTTATTTAAATCATCAATCGGGAAAGAAACTGGCAGCCGAATATTCAAGCCATATTCGTATTGATAATTATTTTTATTCAAATGCATTTTTAAAAATTTTATTTTCAAAAAATATCAATCAATTATTTCTGCATGCGATTAGTTACAATTATTTGCCCGCCATTTTAATATGCCGTTTAAAAAAAATAAAAATTAACTGGGTGTTTTTTGGCGGAGAGTTTTACAATACCTTTTATGCGGATGCTTACAATCTGGAAGCGGAGGCCTGGTATAAAAAATACACCAGGGTTTTCAGAAAAAAAATCTATAAATTCATCATCGATAAAATAGATGCCATCGCCCATTTTAACGAAGCAGAGGTAGAGTTGGTGAACGAATATTTAAAAACTAATTTGCCGAGGGTGCCATTTCAGTTTACCCGGATCGCCGTTAATTTTACGACACTGGAAAAGTACAAAGGGGCTGCGCACCAGGTAAAAATACCCAGAGCCCTGCTTTCTAACAGTGCAGCTTTGCACCACCGCCACCATGAGCTGATCCGTCGGTTCAGCCATTTAAAAGAAATCAAATTTGGTTTTATTCTGAGTTATGGCGGGCATGAGTCATACATAAAAGATTTGAAGGAAAAGGCCCGAAATGCATTCGGGGCAAATGTTTTATTTCATGAAGAATATCTTTCTTACACGGGTTACGTTGAACTGTTGTCGTCCTACAATATCATGTTTTGGAATTCAAACAGGACGGGAGGAGTAGGTACTATTTTAATTGGCCTGTACTTGGGCATGCAGGTCTATTTGCCATCTGGGGTGCCGGTTTTTAAATTATTAAAATCTTATGGTATTGAAGTTTTTGATGTAGCGGAATTTAACCTGGCAAATATTAAAAGAGGAGCCAACCCTGACAATCCCCATTTGGTCACGCATTTTTTTGGAGCTGAAAGAGTCAGGTCATATTATAAGTCGCTTTTCTTGTAATTGGAAAAGAGAAATTTTCATTTTTCATTTTTCATTTTTCATTTTCAATGGGTATCATCAAACGACAAAGTATCAAGCAGAGCATCGTCAGTTACGCGGCGGTAGGGGTAGCGGCTATCAGCACTGTTTTTATATACCCGTTGGAAAAAGAGATGTACGGATTGGCGGCATTCATCCTGAGCCTGGCCCAGTTCTGGGCGCCGTTTATTTTGCTGGGGCTCAATGGAGTCAGCATTCGGTTTTTTCCCCAGTTTCGGCATGAAAGTAAAAACGGGCAGGGGTTTCTTTTTTTTCTTATGGCGGGAGTTGCGGCCGGGTCTTTTATTTTTGTTTTGCTGTGGGGCGTGTTCGGCGATGAAGTGAGATCATTCTATGAGGACCGTCCGAGAATTTATCAACAGTTTTTCCCGCACGCCATTGCACTGGCCATTTTGATGGCCTTTTTCAGCTTGCTTTCGGTCTATGCTTCCAATTTCAAACGGATTGTAGTGCCGGCCATCATGCAGAACCTGATCCGGTTTTCTTTGCCGACCCTGATCCTGCTTTTTTATTATCAGAAGGTATTGGCAGAAGGGATTGTCGTGGGGGTTGTATTGACTTATGTGCTTGCACTTATTTTGGCGACGGGCTACCTCCGCTGGCTGGGAGAGTTGAAATGGAAACCGGATTTTAGCTGGTTCACGGCCGAGCGGAAAAGAGAGATCAGGGTGTATGCCCTTTTTTCCCTGCTGGGGGGGCTCGATTCGATATTTATCATCCATATTGATAATATCATGGTTTCGAGCATGCTGGATTTCCAGAGCAATGGGGCTTATGCGATTGCTGCTTTCATCGGAAATGCTATCGCCATACCCGCCCTGGCTGTTTTGCGGATCACAGCTCCCATTATCTCGGATTCTTTCAGAAGAAATGACCTGGCCCACATCGGCCAACTGTATAAACAGACTTCGATTAACCTGCTGTTGGCAGGACTGTTCCTTTTGATCTGCATTGTGGTTTCCATCGAAGACCTTTTCAGTATTATGCCCAAAAGCGAAGAGATGGCCGGGGGCTTTATGATCGTTTTGCTGATCGGCCTCGGACGGATCATTGATATGGGGGCCAGTACCAACGGACTGATCATCAGCTATTCAAAATATTTTAAGTTCAGTATAGTGGGGCTTTTTGCCCTGGCTGCATTTAACATCATAGCGAACTACCTTTTTATCCCTCAGTACAAAATTGTCGGAGCAGCACTCGGGACAGTAGGAGCGCTGGCTTTCTTCAACCTGGTCAAACTTATTTTTATTTGGTGGAAATTCAAATGGCAGCCATTTACACTCCAAACGGTTTATCTGCTCATCATTGCTGGAACCACCTTTTTATTAGCCTGGAACATGCCCGTGACGGGAATTGCGGTGGTGGATATGGTGTTGCGGTCTGTGTTGGTTGCATTGGTCTATGTCCCGTCCATATATTATTTCAAGATCTCTGAAGATGTAAACGGTCTCATTAAAAACGTACTGGAGCAGGTCAGGGCAATATTGAAGTGAGGTAGCTCCGGATGATATTTCTGTCAGTGGAAAGTAGGCTGCTGAGTCACCCATGTTGGTGCCGGGATACGCTCGTTAAAAATTAAACCCTTCGATAGCTCCGAGAAAAAAGGAGAGTGTTGCCCCTACAAACATATAAAGGTCTCTTCCGTCGGGGTTGCCATTTTGTTTTACGCCATCCAGATAATCATTATTGGTAAAACGCCAGCCCCCTTCCACACCGAGCGAGGCGAACTCAAAAATATCGGCCCGGATACCGAGGCCAAACGGAATGGTTAAATGAGTGGGCGAGAAATCATTTTCAGGAAAGAGCGATGCGTCTTCGATTCTGGTGGTCATTATGCTAGGATCGGAGTGAACAAAGCCAACGCCGGCAAACCCGTAGGGAGAGATTTGCTTTTCAAAAACACCTGTTTCACCGAACCTGGATTTGCCCAGTGGGTGGTATTCTCCCACCACGCTGAACTCAAAAAGATTGGATTCAAAACTCCAGCCCCGGGCGCGAAGTCCGCCGTTGTTGTCGTTCAGGTCGCTGCCGGAGATGAAGCCGAACATTGCGTTGGCCTTGATTTTCACCTTGTCGCTGTAGTGATAGCGGGCAAAGGCTCCGAAAGAATATTTGGTTTCGGAAAGTACCAGCGGGTCGGGTGCCAGGTCGCCCTGGTAATTGGCGAGTCCCATGAAACCGCCTATTTCAACTTTTTGCTGACCGCAAATGCAAAGCGGTAGCAATAGCATGAAAAATATATTGAGTTTCTTCATAAGCATTTGGCTTGCTCATCCAAAGGAATAGATTTTCCTGGAGACCAAGAAACGTATGGTGTGAAAAATATAGTCTGTGAATCAGGGGAAGTTTTGCTAAATCAAAGGCATTTTTCCCGGATCGTCCGTTTTTGAAAACGCTGTTTAATTCGCAAAATGTAAGCCATAGAAAATAAAAACAGGGATAGAATAAGACCAGGAAGGGAGGACGAAGGTATGGAAAAGATGTTTGAAATTGAAAATTGGGAGTAGGAAATATGAGTCCGTCGGTTCGTCGGTTGAAGCCTGTTTAAAGATTTTTCAATTAAGTCATGCACCGTCTAACTGTCTAAGTGCCGATCTGTATTTCCATCCGTATATCAGCACGTTCGAATTCCTGCGGGCCTAACGGCGTCTCCTTAAAACCAAGCTTTCGGTACAGGTTGATGGCGGGGACGGCTTTGGTGTTTGAATACAGGTACAAGCGGTTCGCATTCAATGTTCTGGCTTTTTCGATGGCGGCCATGCACAGTGCTTTACCGATACCGTGCCCGCGATATTCAGTGTCCACAGCCATTTTGATCACCTCGAACACATTGTTTTCTTCCTTTAATAAACCGACGGTACCCACCACCAATCCATCTACCGTGGCTACCAGAATCTGCCCCCCTCCAGCCAGAATGGATTGTTCGGGGTGGCTGCAATGCAGGTGGTCTATTTCTTCCATGTAAAAATCCTTGCTGACCCACGCCTCGTTGATCTCTTTCCAGCGCGGCTTGTGCTCAGGTTTGAAATCTTCAATCTGGAAACTCAAAGTGAAAGGTGTCATAAAAATAGGTTTTGGAAATAATTGTTTTGAACTCAATTGTTCTGCTAATCAAGCTTCCGAACTTTTGTGCTTCATTCATTGACCACAGTCAGGTACGCCTCCCAGGGGCCAACTGCTCCTTTATATTGTTTGGCCATGACTCTGCTGATTTGCACCAGGTGCCCGAGGTCATGTGCCGTCCAGGTTGCCAGCAACTGGTCGAGTCTCACTTCACCCAGTTCTGGATGGGTGCTCTTCCTGGCAAGGGCACTTCCATCCAGTTGAAAGTTTTTTAAAATACGCAAATTCTCTTTTCGCAGTCGGGTGAATTCCTCCAAGAGGGATTGAAGGGTTTTGCCTTTGTTGGTCTTGTTCTGGGCGAACCGGTCAAACGGTTCGAAAGGTTGGGATGGTCCGTGTTCGAGGATGATTTTTGTACGTGGAATCCAGTCAGTCAACTCACCGTGGACCAAATGGCCCAGCACATCGAAGGGGCTCCAGGTGTCGGTACCTTCGTTTGAATGGGTCCAGTCTTCAGAGAGGCCGGAAAGGAGTTGAGTGAGCACAAAAGGCGTGCGTTCAAGGATTTCTATTGATTTTGCTAAATTGAATTGCATGGCCAAAAAAGCCTCCGGCGGAGCCGGAGGTGAAGATTAAATCATTTTAGTATGAAAATAAATGAAGTTATTTTGAGAACAAATTAACGGAAAAATTGGACTACCTTTGTCATCCGGTTTTTATATGCCAGGTAGTCCGGTTGCAGTCCTCTTCAGAAATGACATTTTTTAGAAAAATGTCATTTCTAACAGATCCGTCAACCATCAACCGTCAAGAATATGTTTCCATGGAAATCCATCATCGACATTTCAGCCACTTGCCCGTTACCTGTCTATGTACAGATCGCCAACGACATTGCCGGTGAGATCAAACAGGGCAGGGCCCCAGCCGGCAGCCGTTTGCCCGGTACCCGGGCCATGTCAGAGGCCATAGGTGTGCACCGAAAAACAGTAGTGGCTGCTTATGAAGAACTGGAGGCCCAGGGTTGGATCGAAATCCATCCATCCAAGGGTGCTTTTGTTCACAATACCCTTCCGCTCCGAAGGCCCCTGGAATTGAACAAGCCATTTCGTTCTAACGTAGAAAAATCTGCTGGGACGGGGTTTGCGGTCAAGCATTACAATAACCTGCATACGCCTGTTTATGCCCCACCCAACATGTTGGGGCTGCACGACGGGCCTGATGTGCGGCTGGTGCCGTCAGCGCTGGTTGCCAGAACATACAAGAGCGTATTGGCCCGAAAAACCATTACTCCTTACCTGCGGTACAATCCGGTAGAAGGCAATCACAACTTTCGCCGGGTGCTTTCCAATTATCTCAATGAATCGCGGGGATTGCAAACAAGCCCGGAGCAGGTGTTTATTACCCGGGGTAGTCAGATGGGGATGTTTTTGATTGCTATGTCTTTGTTAGAAAAGGGGGATGTTGTTCTTGCTGGCAATCCGGGTTATTATTACGCAGAACGGACGTTCACCAATTTTGGCGCTGCCATCGAGCGGGTGCCTGTCGACGAACATGGTTTGGTCACCGAAGCAATTGAAGAGGTTTGCCGGCGCAAAAAAGTAAGAATGATCTATGTGACGCCTCACCATCATTATCCAACTTCTGTAACACTCTGCGCACCCCGGCGGATGGAGTTGTTGGCTTTGGCCGAGCAATACGGATTCGCCATTTTAGAAGATGATTACGACTATGATTTTCATTACCAGTCCAGCCCCCTGCTGCCCCTGGCCAGCGCCGACCGGCACAACATGGTGGTGTATATTGGTTCGCTGAGCAAGACCTTCGCGCCTGCTTTGCGGGTGGGGTTTATTGTGGCTCCTCAAAACCTGTTAAATGAAATTGGCAAACGCCGCCACATCATCGACGTGCAGAGTGATTGGCTGCTGGAACAGACGATGGCCGACCTTTTTAAATTGGGTGAAATACAGCGGCATATGAAAAAGGCGCTTAAGATTTACCGTCACCGCTGCAACGTCTTTTGTGAAATGTTAACCACCGAACTGGGGCACGTGCTGGAATTCAAAAAACCGGAAGGCGGCATGGCCGTGTGGGCAAAATTTGACCAAAAAATAGACGTGATTGAATTGGCCAAAAAAACCAAAAATCATGGCCTGGCCATCCCCAGTGGTTCCATCATCGACAAGGCCAGCGACCGGAAATGGAATTCCACCCGTCTGGGTTTTGCCTCCGTGAATGAATCGGAAATGGAGCAGGCGGTGGGGGTTCTGAAGAAGTTGGTTTGACCTTGCGATACACCGGATTCAAGCTGTTTCCACTGCCCCAAACACTGCTTCCTGCATATCCAGCAGCACGTTCCGCGCCGCTTTCAGGCTTTTTACATGCTCCTTGATCACGATCAAATTTCGGGCGGTCTGCTTGAACGATAGCCCCTTTGCCTTGCCCTTGCTGCCGATGTAGCCGAACACCTGCTGGAAAGTGTCGCTTTCGTAGTAGGGCGATTGCGGATTTTCCACGAAAAAGCAGCGCAATTTGTTGCTTTTCAGGATGATGCGCTCGAAGCCCAGTTCCCGGGCGATCCATTGCAGGCGGATGCCGTGGAAAAGTTCATGGACCGATTTAGGGATTTTACCAAAGCGGTCTTCGAGGTTTTTGGCAAATTTTTCGAGTTCGGCTTCCGACTTGATTTTGTTCATCTCAGTGTAGAGGATGAGGCGCTCGTTGACGGAGGCAACGTACTCGTTGGGGAGGTGCATTTCCACGTCGGTATCGACGGTGACGTCCCGCACGAAGGTGACTTTTTTCTCTATTTCTTCGGAGAAGACTTCTTTGAAATCAGTGGCTTTCAGTTCCTCAATGGCCTCTTCCAAAATGCGCTGAAAGGTCTCGTAACCAATGTCGGCAATGAAGCCGCTTTGCTCGGCCCCCAACAGGTTGCCTGCCCCCCGAATGTCCAGGTCGCGCATGGCGATGTCGAAGCCGCTTCCGAGGTCGCTGTGCTCCTCGATGGTTTTGAGGCGCTTGCGGGCGTCGGGCGTTTGTACAGAGATGGGCGGGGCAAAGAGGTAGCAAAAAGCCTTTTTATTGGAGCGGCCGATGCGCCCGCGCAACTGGTGTAAATCGCTGAGCCCGAACTGGTTGGCGTTGTTGATGATCATCGTGTTGGCGTTCGGGATGTCGAGGCCGGTTTCGATGATGTTGGTGCAGACCAGCACATCGTATTTTCTTTCGATGAAATCGATGAGCACTTTTTCCAGTTTGTTGCTTTCCAGTTGGCCGTGGGCCATCGCTACGTCCACATCGGGGCAAAGGCGCTTGATGAGCGCAGCAATGTCGGGCAGTGTCCTGACCCGGTTGTGTACGAAAAACACCTGGCCGCCGCGGTGGACTTCCTTGTAGATCGCATCCTTGATCAGCCCCTCGTTGAACACCCGCACCTCGGTGTGGATGGGTTGCCGGTTGGGGGGCGGGGTGCGGATGACGGAAAGGTCGCGGGCAGCCATGAGGGAGAACTGCAGGGTACGCGGGATCGGGGTGGCGGTCAGGGTCAGTGTATCGACATTGACCTTGAACCTGCGGAGTTTTTCTTTGGCGGCTACGCCAAATTTTTGTTCTTCGTCGATGATCAGCAGGCCGAGGTCCTTAAAGCCGACATCCTTGCTCAGCAGGGCGTGCGTACCGATCACGATGTCGACTTTGCCCTCTTTGAGCCTTTGGTAAATTTCTTTTTTCTGCTTCGCTGTTTTAAAACGGTTCACGTACTCGATGCTCGGATCGAAATCCTTTAGTCGCTCTGAAAATGTTTTGTAATGCTGTAGTGCCAGGATCGTTGTCGGCACCAAAACGGCCACCTGTTTGCCGTCGGAAATGGCTTTGAACGCTCCGCGGATCGCCACCTCCGTTTTGCCAAAGCCAACGTCCCCGCAAATCAGCCGGTCCATCGGGTGCGGCTTCTGCATGTCGTTTTTCACGTCGATGGTCGCTTTTTCCTGGTCGGGAGTGTCTTCATAAATGAAGGAGGCTTCAAGTTCCGTTTGCAGGTAATTGTCGGGCGGGAAGGCGTGGCCCTCGGAGGCCTTGCGCTGCGCGTACAACTTGATCAGTTCCTTGGCGATGTCCTTGACTTTCTTTTTGGTTTTGCGCTTGAGGTTTTGCCAGGCGTCGGAACCGAGTTTGGAAAGGGCGGGCACGGCGCCGTCCTTGCCGGAGTATTTGGAAATTTTATTGAGAGAGTTGATGCTCACATAGAGCACGTCATTGTTTTTGTAAAAAATACGGACGCTTTCCTGCGTATGCCCGTTCACCGTGATTTTTTCCAAGCCTGAATAACGTCCCACGCCGTGGTCGATATGCACCACAAAGTCGCCCGGCTGCAGGTTGCGCAGCAATTTCAGGTTGATCGCTTTGTCGGCGGTAAAACCCTGCCGCAAGCGGTAGTGGTGGTGCCGCTGGAAAATCTGGTGATCGGTGTAGCAGGCAATTTTATGATCGAGGTCTATGAAGCCGGCGTGGATGGCTTTCATTGCCGGTTCAAATTTCACATGCGCTTCGAGGTCTTCAAAAATGTTGTAAAAACGCTCGATCTGTTTGGGGTTTTCAGTGAAAATAAAATTCTCGATGCCTGCCTTGGTATTGCCGTTTAAATTATCAATCAGCAGCGAAAAGTTTTTGTTAAATGCCGGCTGCGATTTTGCGTTAAATTGGATCGTCGAGGCTCCCTTCGGTGCAGCTTCCGACGAGGGCTCCGGAAGTACTGTTCCCAGTGAAATCAAGTTGAACGGTTCCAGCCGTACCGCCACTTCCTCCGGTTTGATAAACGCCCGGTCTTTAAAAAACTCCCCCAGTTCGCTCTCGTCCATCAGCGGCAGGTTTTGCGCAAATTCTTCGGCTTTGTCAAAACACAATTGCAATTTTTCCAGCAACATCTGCGTGTCCTTTACCCATACGGCGGTGTTTTCCGGCAGCACTTCCATCAGCGCTACCTTTTGCGAGCGGTCAAATTTGGTATTGATGTTCGGAACAATGGAGACCTTGGCAATTTTCTGCACCGACAGTTGCGTGAGCGGATCGAAGGTTCGGATGCTTTCCACCTCTACGTCGAACAGCTCGACCCGGTACGGATAATCGTTTCCGTAGGAGAAAATATCAATGATGGAGCCCCGGATGGAAAACTGCCCCGGCTCGTACACAAACTCCTCTCGCTTGAAGCCATACTCGATCAAAATCTGGATCATGAAATCCACGTCTACATCTTCGCCTTTAACGATTTCGATGCGGTTTTCGTCCAGCACTTTCGGCGATACCACTTTTTCGAACAGCGCTTCGGGATAGGTGATGATGATTTCCGGAGAGCCGCCCTTGGAGGTGATTTTGTTGATGGTCTCCGTGCGTTCGAGCACGTTTTCCGGTTTCAGCACTTCGAAGTTCTGCGGCCGTTTGAACGAGTCGGGGAAAAAGCGCACCACCTTGTCTTCGAGCAAATTGCTCACGTTGTTCTGCAGGTAGGCGGCTTCCTCTTTGTCGTTGGCGATCCATAGTTGGGAGCGGGGAGAAGCGAGGTAGGTTCCGGCAAGGACAAAAGCATCCTGCGCACCTGCTGTTCCTTTGATCTGTAAACGGGCGGGTGTCGGAGCATCGAGGGCTTGAACGATGGTTTCGGTGCGGGCATCGTCCCGGTACAGGCCGATGAGGCGATCGATGTTTTTCATAAGCGGGCGCAAAGGTAAGGGGTGGGGGAGGAGGGGAGGTAGACGGTGGACGGGAATTTTACAATGAAGTGAGACAATGGAGAAGGATTACCTTTGAGTAAACGTTTTAGAGGAATTTAACCCTCGTAGTTGCAATTTCAACGAAGAAATCGGGTTTGTCGGATTCGAAAGAGCCAGGGATTCCCTTTCATTAAAATTTGAGCGGTTAGAATAATGCCCCGGTTGTTGCAGGTTTAACGACGTGTATCTTGCCATGTGTCCAGCTAAGTCAGCACAAGACCCGTGGGCAGTGCAAGAAGAATTCATTACATTTGATATTTATACTTTTATAAATACTTACATTTGAAACCATGCTCAATCCTCTTGTTCTTGTTCCTGTCATTATTTTTTTTATTATTGGTTTTGTCCTCTTCAGATACATCCTGCCAAAGTTAGGTGACTGGGAATATCTTGCTGAAAAATATAAAACTGACCTTGACCCAAAAGATGGCCCTGTCAAAAAATTGCAGATCAGAAATTGTAATATCGGGGGCATGGGTTATCAAAATGCTATCAAGTTTTATGAGGCATATAATGGATTGTTGTTAAAGCCTTCCTGGATCTTAAAGCAATCAAATTTATTAATTCCGTGGAGAGAAATAAAGCACGTACAGCTTAAGAAAAATTTTTTTTATAAGTATGTAAGGTTGATCATAGGTGACCCCTTTGTAAGTTACATTGAGATTTCGGAAAAGGATTATTCTAAAATTAAAGACAGAGTGGAAAAGTATGGACATTAAATTTTTTAGAAAGCAAATAACAGGTGCAATACAGTAAGCGTGGGCTATTTCCAAAAAGGCAATAGCCCACAGCTCAGCAATATGGATGCGACAGGTTCGTCTCTCAGGCAATATTTAAAAAGCTGGACTACAACTGCTCGCACAGCCTGAGGTGGAATAGGAGTCCAGAAAATTATCGCCAATATTCATAGTTCCTGAATAATTTTCCGTAGACACGTTACAGGCCTGCCAAAGAATGGTTGCACTGCCACCGCTCAAAGATTCCAAGTGCAGGTCGTAGGTATAAGGGGCAGAAAGGGTGGTGCTGCCACTGTACGATCCAAGGCCACTGAATGTTTTGTGCGGGCTGCCGTTGGAGTAAATAACAAACGACGAAATTCCAGAATGGGTAATGGAATAATAGCATTTGCACGGAGGCCCCACCGCAACGTCAGCTTCTACTTCAGCCGATGTTTCCAAAGACGTTGTCTCTGTCTCTGTTTTAGCTTTTTTATCAGAAAGTGTTGCGGAGATCAAAATGCCGGAGATAACAAAGAGAGATAAAATAAAAAGAATTTTTTTCATGATGTTGTTTTTAATTTGTAGGTAATATATGACCCACCAATACCTGTAATCCGAACTGGTATTATCTAAATCAAATATTTCCGGATAAATAAACAATCGTTTTATTAAAATCAGCTGATTAAAATATCTAATGCTATGAAGGGGTGTT
>JBCBRY010000005.1:0-152316 GCA_039819485.1 Bacteroidota bacterium
GATTGGTTGGGGGTCTAACGGAATTAATTGTTGTTTTTTATTTTTCGAATTGGTCACAATTAAAGTGTCATGTTCATTTGAAGAAATAATGTAGTCATCAATTATTTTAATAAAAAAATCTTGCTCATACTCAATTGAAAAATTTTTTTTAGAAAAATCGATGCTCTATTTTAGTTATGTTTCTGGTAGCTATGAAAATGAAACCAATGTTGATAAAAAAATAAAAATTGATATTTAATATGACTAAGATAAAAGTCGCCATCATCGGCTCCGGCAACATCGGCACCGATTTAATGATCAAAATAATCCGCACATCGGAAGTGTTGGAAATTTCTGTGTTGGTCGGTATTGACGCAGCATCGGATGGGCTGGCACGTGCGAAAAGGATGGGGGTCAAAACGACCCACGAAGGTATAAATGGTTTGGTGGAAATGCCCGAATGGGAAGACATTAAATTGGTGTTTGACGCCACTTCGGCCAAGGCCCATTTGTTCAATTGGGAGGTCGTTAAAAAATACAGCGATAAAAAAATGGTCGACCTCACGCCCGCAGCAGTTGGGCCATACCTCATCCCACCCGTCAATTTTGATGCAACTCTGAACGTAAAAAACGTCAACATGGTCACCTGTGGGGGGCAGGCTACCATTCCCATTGTAGCAGCGGTGAACCGTGTGGCGAAGGTACATTACGGTGAAATTGTAGCGTCGATCGCCAGCAAATCCGCCGGGCCAGGTACCCGTGCGAATATTGATGAATTTACAGAAACGACCGCTGCTGCCATCGAAAAGGTAGGTGGAGCGGATAGAGGAAAGGCCATCATTATTTTAAATCCTGCCGAGCCACCCCTGGTTATGCGGGATACGGTGTTGACCCTCAGCGAGCAGGGTGGTCGGGAAGCCATCCGGCAAAGCATCCTTGCCATGGTGGCGGAGGTGCAGAGATATGTACCTGGCTATGAATTGCACCAGGAAGTTCAGTTTGAAAACATACCAGAGGACCGGCCCGTTTTCATCGAAGGGTTGGGCTATCGGCATGGACTGAAAACAATGGTGCTTTTGAAAGTGAAGGGGGCCGGGCATTATCTGCCGGAGTACGCAGGTAATTTGGATATCATGACCAGTGCGGCGCTGGCGACGGGGGAGAAGTTGGTGGAGGTGGAAGAAGCCGTTTGATTATTAATTTTTATTGGCATTCGAATTTAAATAGAAATGAATCATAAAATATACATTCAAGACGTAACCCTCCGTGACGGTATGCACGCCATCCGGCACCAATACACCAAGCAACAAATCACTGAACTGGCCATTGCGCTGGACGAGGCCAAGGTCGATGCCATTGAGATTTCACATGGCGATGGCCTGGCGGGGGGCAGTTTCAATTATGGCTTTGGGGCGCATACGGATTGGGAATGGCTGGAAGGCATTGCTGAAAAACTGACACACGCCAAACTGACGACGTTGCTCTTGCCGGGCATCGGGACTATCCATGATTTGAAAAAAGCAAAAGAACTGGGCGTCGAATCCGTACGGGTGGCTACCCATTGTACCGAGGCAGACATTTCCGCCCAACATATCGAAGCTGCTAAAAACATGGGGATGGATGTTGGTGGCTTCCTTATGATGGCCCATATGAACGAGCCTGAAAAATTGGCCGAACAGGCCAAGCTCATGGAGAGCTATGGGGCGGACTGTGTGTATGTGACCGATTCGGCCGGGGCACTCCTCATGGACGGTGTAGCGGACCGCATCAAGGCATTTCGGGATGCACTTGATGACCAAACAGAAATCGGCATCCACTGCCACCACAATCTTTCACTCGGAGTCGCCAACACCATCGTGGCGATGCAGCACGGTGCCAACCGCCTCGATGCATCGCTGGCTGGCATGGGGGCCGGGGCCGGCAATTGCCCGCTCGAAGTTTTAATTGCCGTTTTGAACAAAATGGGCATTGAACACAATTCCGATTTATACAAATTGATGGATGCGGCCGATGACCGCATCCGGCCTTTGCAGACCCGGCCGGTGCGGGTAGACCGGGAGACGTTGTCACTTGGATACGCGGGGGTTTATTCCTCCTTTTTGTTGCACTCGGAAAGAGCTTCTGAGAAATATGGCATCGATACTAGGGATATTTTAGAGGAATTGGGCAAACGGAAAATGGTCGGTGGACAAGAGGATATGATCGTGGATGTAGCGTTGGATATGAAAAAGTGAGTTACTACCAGGCAAAGCCAATATGACAAGTGCTTTCGATTGAGGGCTACTCTTTTGTGAATCTCCTCATAGTTTATGCGAGCTTTATGACCTACCCTGAGCCAGCGGTTCTAATCGCCAGAGATGAGCGCCTCCACCATTTTTCTTGATTTCCATTTTTTGATCTGCCGCTCCCGGTCCATCGCCTCTTTTTTGGAGGTGAAGGTCTCGACGTGGGCAACCTTCCAGTCTTTGGCCTTGGCCGTGAATCCCTTGTGGTTGGAGAGGTGGGCCCTGAGCCTGCTTTCGAGGTCGTGGCCGCAGTAACCGATGTAGTACCGGTCGATGTCCTCGGAGTAAAGGATATAAGTGTGGAACATGTTTCTGGAGCATTTTGAAATAAAAAAATCCTTTCCGAAGTTAGATCGAAAAGGATTTGAACGGTTGGGTGGGCGATAAAGGATTCGAACCTCTGACCCCCTCGGTGTAAACGAGGTGCTCTGAACCAGCTGAGCTAATCGCCCTTAGCATTTGCGATGAAGTGCTCGAGCCGCCTGACCCTCCCGATGCGAGATCGGGATGCTCTGAACCAGCTGAGCTATTCGCCCTTAATATTTGCGATGAAAGGTGCTTTATCTATTGAATATTCGCCTTTCTTTTAAAGCGGGTGCAAATGTATAGACATTGTCCTTTACTGTCAACTCATTTGGCAAAAAAAATTTTAAAAAATTTTCATGTGACCTAAACAAAAGGACAGAATGGTTTGCTTTACCTTTAATGCCTGTTTAACAATAGGAATAGTGCAAATAGTTTCACCCGTATGAGCAAAATTTTCAAAAAATTAATAATTGGAATAGGTGTCCTTGTGATGTTGCTGCTGATTGCTTTGATCGTTATTGCCAGTTTTTTTCAGGAAGCAGTTGGCAATAAGCTGATCTCGGAAATAAACAAGCAGCTGACGACGGAACTGACGGTGGGAGATTTTGACCTGTCGTTACTCAAAGGTTTTCCCAATGCGACGGCCAGTCTGCATGATGTTGTTGTGAAAGGCAGGTTTGGAGAAGGCGTATTGGAGGCGAAAGACGTTGCTTTCCATTTTAAGTTGCTAAGCCTGTTTGGGTCTACTGTAAAGGTGCATTCGGTCAAAATAAAGGATGGGGCTTTAAATGTCCGCATCGATCGCAGGGGGGGAGCTAATTATGATATTTTCAAGCCGTCGGAAACGGAAGAGGAAAGTAATTTCAACATTTCCCTGAAGGAAGCAGAGCTGGAAAATATCGAATTGGCCTATCGGGATGACAAGCTGCGGCAGGAAATACTGATGCTGGTGGAAAAGGCGGATTTTTCAGGTGAACTATCTAGTAAGAAATACGACCTGAACAGTTCGGGACGATTGGTTTCAAATTTTATTGACCTCAATGACGTGCGCTATTTTGCCGGGAAAAAATGGGGGTACAATGCTAATATCTTCGTCGATCTGGAACAGGGACAATACGATTTTAAGGAGGTCGTGGTACTGGTTGAAAACAATTCTTTTAGCCTGGGCGGAAATATTAAAAAAGAAAAAGGCTATACCTTTTTTGACCTGGTTGCAACCACAGACGATGCGAACCTCTCTTCTGCACTTTCGATTTTGCCCAAGCAGCAATTGGATGTGTTAGGTGATTTTTCCAGTGAGGGCAAATTTCATTTTTCCATGGACATCCTGGGAAAGTTAAGCCCGACCGAAAGCCCGTCGACCGAAGCTACTTTTAGCCTGGAGAGGGGCCGCTTAACGCACCCGTATTTAAAAGAGCCTTTTAAGGATGTTTCTTTTGAAGCAACGATGACCAACGGGGCAGGCAATTCCATGCAGACTTCTTCCTTTGAAATAAAAGATTTTAAGGGCTACTTGCACCGGGAATTATTGACCATGCATTTGGAAGTAGAAGATTTTGATGACCCTTACATCGATTTTCAAATGGATGGCGCTATTCCGGTAGCCTATGTTTACGATTTTTTTGAGCATCCGGGCATTACCGGTGGCGATGGGGAAATCGAAATAAATAATATTGACATAGCTGGATTGTATCGGGACATGTCTTCCATAAACCATATTGCAGATGTGGAAATGAAAGGTGCCTTGGAATTCGATGATGCGGCGTTGGAGATAAACGAAGAGGAAGTTGTCATTGATAAAGGAAAATTTATTTTTGAAAACAATTTACTGTCATTACAGGATGTGGAAATAGAAGGTGCAGGAAATGATATTTTATTTAAAGGGACGGCCGAAAATTTATTGCCGGTTTTGTTTGCAGATTCATTAAACTCCCAAAATGCCAAATTAAAATTTACAGGTGAATTATTTGCACAGAAAATGGATTTGCTGAAATTGCGAAAAATGGCAGATATCCCGGTCGAGGAAGGTGAAGTGAGGGAAGCTGTATATGATTCTTTAAATACCGAGAAGTATATCAAGCGGGGTAGGGTTACGGATTTTTTAATCGGAAATTTTACGGCTGAAATAAATGAATTTACTTATGATAAAATAACTGGTGAAAATTTTTCCGGTCAATTGTTTTTTGAAAACTCACAAATGCAAGTGCAAGGAAAAGCGGAAGGAATGGACGGTAAATTTGCGCTCGAAGGAACCCTGTTTTTTGAAAAAGAACCCTATTTAAAAGCAAAAATAAGTGGCGATAAAATTGATGTCAATCAATTCTTTTATCAGACCAACAATGCGGGGCAGGAGGTTTTGACATACAAAAACCTGGCGGGCAACATGAACGCAAAAATGTTGATAAAAGCCTATTGGGATTCGACGGGACATTTTGTTTCGGACAAATTGAGAGTATGGGCGGGCCTCGGCATTTATAATGGTGAGTTGAAAAACTTTGCTTTATTAGAGGAGTTTTCGGATTATGTAAAAGTCCGAGATCTGCGCAACGTACGTTTTGTGGACATGCAGAATTGGTTAGAAATAAAAAGCGGAAAATTTTATTTACCTGTTATGTTTATTCAGAATAATGCCATGAATATGTCCGTTTGTGGCCAACAGACTTTTAATGATAAAATAGACTACAGCATCAAAATAAATGCCGGACAAGTACTGGCGAATAAATTAAAAAGAGGGTCTAATCAAAAACCGATAAAAGCAAAAAAAGACGGCTTTTTTAATTTGTATTTTAATATTTTTGGAACCCTGGACGATTTTGATTACGAGACCAATAAAAGAAAAGTGAAAAACATGTTTGCCGATAGTGAAAAACAAAAAAGGCAAATCCGGGCGGTACTAATAAAAGAATTTGGCGCACCGCTAAATATGCTCCGCGAACCTGTCGAATGGCAAGACTTTGGAGAAACCGCTAAATGGGAAGATGACGATGACGTCGAATATATTGATGGGTTTGATTGATTTATAATTGATGGTTTATGGGCCCCATAAACCATCAATTATAAATCATCGGTTATTTAAGGTCAACGACCTCTCCTTCCGAAATAACCAGGGGTATTTTATTTCGTATAGTTTTTTGTTTGTTCCGACTCAGTTCTTCAAAAGAAATTCCAAAGGATTCCAACGCCGCTTCTTCCCACAGCTCCCTGTAGGCCGCTTTTAATTCGTCATAAACGGTGATATAAATATTATAGGATGTGCTACGGTCGTTTTGCAGTGAAATAATGGCTTGGTTGGGAGCTGCTGCCAGGGTGTTTTTATTGTCAGGGTTCATGATGAACTCTTTGGCCTTGTCTTTTAGTTCTTCCACTTTGATGGGTTCGCCCCGGACCATCAGTTCATCATTGAAATTAATTTTGACGCTAAATAAATTTCTTGCGACAATGGGAGGGAATGGTTCGTTTTGTATTGGTGGCAATTTTACCAAAATTCCTTTGTCTGTATCAATGGTGGCGGTGACAAGAAAAAAAACCAGTAAAAGAAAGGCAATGTCTGCCATGGAGCTGGCATTGACGGAAGCTTCCATCCGTCGCTTTGTAAAAGTATGCATAGCTGTATATTTGGTTGAATAGTTTTGTTAGATGAAAGTGTCTGTCTTTGTAATAATGGATGCATGAGAAATAGGAATTGGTGTGTAAAAACGAATTTTACAGTAAGGCTTTTCATAAAGCATAATTTTTAGGACATTTGCCACTCCTCAGAAAATTTAAAACAAGACGCAGAAACCCAACCCCCAATCAATCGTCGCCTATGACCAGCATGCTTGCCAAATACGCCCGACTTCTCGTAAACTATTGCGTAGAAATTAAGGAAGGAGATCGCCTTTTTGTTGCCAGTACAACCTTGGCAGAACCCCTCGTGCGTGAAATTTACCGGGAGGCTCTGCGAAAAGGAGCCCTTGTGGAGGTATCGCTGGCTTTCCGGGAAAAAGGAAATATATTTATGAAAGAAGCAGAGGGGGAGCAATTGAAATATGTTTCTACATTGTATGAGACCGCCATGCGGGAGTTTGATGCCTACCTGAATGTCATGGCTCCCTTCAATTTGCGGGAAGATCAGGGGGCCGATCAGGAAAAATCAAAAATAAGGAAAGCAGCACTGGCGCCTCTCAGCAAAATGTATTTTGAGCGGACCGCTACCAGGGAACTGAGACGAAACCTTTGCCAGTACCCGACCCTGGCCAATGCACAAGAGGCGGGCATGTCGTACGAAGATTACGAACATTTTGTATTCAATGCCTGCCGATTGTACGAAGACGATCCAACGGCCGCCTGGTTGGAAGTACGGCGCTCACAGCAGCATATTGTTGATTTATTAAACAGCCGGGAAACGGTTCGCTACAAAGGAGAAGGCATTGATATTTCATTTTCTGCAAAAGGCCGCACCTGGATCAATTCCGACGGCCAGACCAACATGCCATCTGGAGAGGTCTATACTTCGCCTGTGGAAGACAGCGTTAACGGAACCATCCATTATACCTATCCAGTTATATACGGCGGCCATGCAGTGGAAGGCATCACCCTTTGGGTGAAGGACGGATATATCGAAAAATGGGAAGCGAAGCAGGGAAAGCAAATGTTGGACAATGTTTTTGAATTGCCGGGAGCCCGTAGATTTGGAGAGGCTGCGATTGGAACAAACTACAAAATAGACCGTTTCACCAAAAACATCCTCTTCGATGAGAAGATCGGAGGAACCGTTCATATGGCCATCGGACAGTCCTATCTGCAGGCTGGGGGCAAAAACCAGTCTTCCATCCATTGGGACATGATTGCCGATATGAAGAATGGCGGGGAGATTTATGCAGACGGTGAGAAAATTTATGACAGTGGAAAATTCCTGATATAGGGGATAAAAGGTTGGATATTAAGGATTTAAAGGCGTTTTCGACAAATTTCTGAAATAAAAAATGGTAGTATTGCTACCAATTTTCCTAAATTTGGCGGCACATTTGAAACCCAAACGAACCTTGTATTTTTCTGAAACCCTTTTTTCCCAAAACAACACTATATAATAACAACAACAAGTCGTGGAGAACAACATTGCATTTCTAGAGCTGAAGTACGGTAACATTTACGGCGGATTCCCAAACTTTTTTGCCATTGCCGAAGTATCCCTGCTGGTATTTGAACAGCGTTCAAAAAAGATTTTCATCGAAACCTTTGTGAACAAAGTTGATGTTGATTACGTCAGCGTATATTCAAAAACCAATGAACTTGGCCATACCATTGGCCGCTTTAAAGAAGTCGTTAATATGAGAAGCGGACGCCGTCGGCCTTTCATGGAGGATTTCAAAATCGACAAAAGAGCCCTGCAGTTTTCTTTTAAACAACTGCGCCCTGTGCACAACCGCGTAAAACGGTTCATGTTGGACTCTTTGAGAAAATACCGTATTCAAACAATCATAACTTTTGATGGGCGACGAGATATCTTTCTGTGCGAACGCGCCGGTGTTCGTTTCGGGAGAGTGCTGATCGTTGATCTGCAAAAAGAACTGAATAAGGAAACTGACTATTTGTTCTCCCTGAACAAATTATCGGTCATCTGCGGGTTTGACATGGACGGTTCTTACCTCCGTTCCAATAATGAGGAATATTGGCTGCACCCGATTGCTGCCAAGCAGCTCTATCCGGGCTCTGCTGCCTGGGATGCTGCCCGGCTGTTGATGGTGCACAATGAATTTTATGGACATAAAGAAGATTTCCTCGTACGAGCCCAGCAACTTCTGAATAAAATTCAGGCCACCAAACCTGAGGAACCAGCTCCTGCTGTCTCTGCCCCTTCTGATGGGGCAGAAGAAGAAACACCTCCTGTAGCTGAACCAAGTGAAGCCAGCGAGGATGGGGGAGGCGACCAGGAAGAAGAATGATTTTTTTATAAATATGACCTGAAAAGGCGGTACTTCAATGAGTACCGCCTTTTTTAGTTTTTACTCTTCGGTTTTAAGTAAGCTTAAAAATATTTTACCTTTGCCCTAATTATCGAGGAAGGTACTTCCCATTTTTTAAAACTAATATGGATCAACTGTCTCAAGCAGAGGAAAACTATTTAAAGGCCATTTTCAAAATTTGCGAAAGCGAAGACAAACCAGCTAGTACTAATGCGATAGCCAGTGAATTGAAAACTAGTGCAGCAGCAGTATCTGATATGCTCAAACGCCTTTCTGCAAAAGAGAAAGATTTGGTACACTATAAGCCTCACCGCGGTGTGACCCTTACCAAGGATGGGAATCAACTGGCTACAATGCTAATCCGGAAACATCGCCTGTGGGAGGTGTTTCTTTGCGACGTTTTGAAATTTTCCTGGGACGAAGTGCACGACATGGCCGAACAGTTAGAGCACATTCGATCGGAAGAGCTGATCAATCGCTTGGATGAGTTCCTCGGGAACCCCAAATTTGATCCACATGGAGATCCCATCCCCGACGCAGACGGCAATTTTACGAAACGAAAACAGATTGTATTGGCCGCCCTCAAGGAAGGGGAATCAGGTGTAGTGGTGGGCGTTCAAGAGCACTCTTCTGCTTTCCTGCAATACCTGGACAAAATGGAACTTGGATTGGGAGTGCAGATAAAAGTGATTGAAATTTTTGAGTTTGACAGTTCTGTCAAAGTCCGTTTGTCCAATGGGAAGGAGTTCACCATCTCCAACAAAGTCAGCGACAATCTTTTGGTTCAAAAACAATAAAATGGTTGAGCACTCAGTCTACTCATTTGTAAATCAATTATGAAAAAATACATCTTCATTCTTTTTTGCAGCCTGCTTTTCGACGGTTTAGGTGCCCAGGAAAAAAAACTGGTACTGGCCACTGCTTCCATTTTTGCCGATATGGCTGAAAATATTGCAGGAGACCATCTGGAAATAAAGACCATCGTGCCCATTGGCGGTGATCCGCATATTTACGAGCCGACACCTGCCGATGCAAAACTCATTTCGCAGGCAGATATAATTTTAAGAAATGCCCTGACCTTTGAAGGCTGGCTTGACGACTTGATCGAGAGCGCAGGATCGCAAGCGGAAGTGGTCACTATTACCGAAGGAATCGAAGCCATCCGCTCTGCTTACAAGGGCTCCGCCGATCCACATGCGTGGATGGACGCTTCTCATGGACTGAAGTATATCGAAAACATCAAAAATGCTTTTATAAAATCTGATCCGGACAATAAAGAAGTATACGAGTTCAACCATGGTGTTTATCGCCGCCAGTTGGAAGATATGGATGCTTACATTTTTGAGCACGTGAAAAAAATACCTGAACAACGCCGCATCCTCATCACCTCCCATGATGCCTTCCGGTATTTTGGCCAACGCTATGGCATTCGGCTGGAGGCCGTGATTGGAATTTCCACGGAAGCAGAAGCCCAGACTTCCGATATCATCCGTTTGAACAAAATCATTAAAGAAAGCGGTGTCCCTGCGGTTTTCATTGAAACGACCGTCAATCCAAAATTAATCAAGCGCATTGCGGAAGACAACAACGTGGCAATTGGAGGCAGCCTGTTTTCCGATTCCATCGGAGATGAGAACAGCGATGCGCCCACTTATCTCGACATGTTGAAATTCAATACTGATACCATCGTCAAAGCACTTTCCCAAACATCGGCACCGGCACAAGTGCCGGAGAAAGAAGGCAATGGCTGGCTCATGTGGGGAGTGCTTGTACTCCTGTTGGCTGGCGGCTTTTTGGTCGTTTGGAAAAAAGTGAATTAGTTAAACTGGTTGGATGGCAGAACGGTTAAGCGTTTTTTTTTTGAATAAGTCATTCGACCACTCATCCATCAATCATGAACCCTATCTCCATAAAAGGCTTGTCGGTTTCTTATGACCGTAAAATTGTGCTGACCAATATTTTCCTTGAACTGGAAAAGGGGAAAGTCTATGGAGTCATTGGTCCAAATGGAGCAGGCAAATCCACTTTGTTCAAGGCTGTTCTGGGGCTTATCGAAGTGAACGCCGGCAGGGTGCTGATAAATGAGGAACCGATTGAAGAACAACGGAAGAATGTCGTATACGTACCCCAAAAAGACGATGTGGACTGGCAGTTCCCGGCTACGGTAATGGACATTGTGGAAATGGGGCGCTACCCACATATAAAGCTGTTTCAGCGTCTGCGGAAAAAAGATAAAAATGCAGCTTTGGAAGCTTTGAGAGAAATCGGTATTGAGCATTTAAAAGACCGCCAAATCGGCGAACTCTCCGGCGGCCAGCAGCAGCGCGTGTTCCTGGCCAGGGCACTTTGTCAGGAGGCTGAAATTTTCCTGCTGGATGAACCCTTTGTCGGCGTTGATATTACCACGGAAGAAAAAATCATTTCCATTTTAAAAAAACTCGCTTCAGAGGGAAAGACCCTCCTGGTGGTGCACCACGACCTCTCCACGGTGCATGCCTATTTTGATAAAGTAATTTTGTTGAACCAGCGGCTGATCGCTTTTGGCGATACAGAAAATACGTTTACCGAAGAAAATATTGCCAAGGCGTACCGGGGGCAGTTGCCGATTTTACAGAAAACGGGCATGGTGTAATGCCCCGTTCGGTCCAGTCTGACCACCCGCACCTGTTCTGCCTGGAAAAATTGAATGGACCTTTAATTTAAGGAGAGCTGCCAAAATTCCGGTAATGCCGACCGCTATGGATGTTGGCCTCAGTTCCGGTTACCGGCCTGACGCCAGTAATTGGACCGGAGGTAGCGTGTGATGCATTGGATATTGTGTTCCCGGAACCTGATTCTAAAGTGGCTTTCAGTTTGCGTTTATCGTCAGTTACAGGCTTGGCCCCAAACGATATTCTGGCTAGATGAATAAACAGAAAAATAAAATAAAGAAGGGCTGACATCCGTAAAGTATCCTCCTGTCTTTTCCAACCCTCTCAAAATGAAATCAAACCCTATCATTTTGAGAGGGTTTTTCTTTTCTGAAAAATTATAAAAAAAAATATACGTCACTTATTGTGTTGATAATCAGTTTTTTATAAAATTTTCAAAAAAAATCAACTTTCGGGGAACGTAGTTTGGCATATAGGAAGTGTCTTCGCAAATGAGCGGGACATCAACAACAAACCGAAGTAACTTGAAAAGATGGAAGAATGTAGGTTTTAATCAAGTGAACAGACACACCTCACTGGAAATCCATATTCTGATTATCTGAATTTAATTTTCATAAAAATGTTAGTAGCCCTTGTTTTTCTGACCATGTACCTATCGATCCTACTTCTCTTGGTGATAGAGGTCGTCAGGGAACGGAAAGCCAAAAATTAGGAGTAGGCGAGTACGTGAGTAGGCAAGTAAGCAGGTAAAAATTTATTGGCATACTTAGCATACTGGCCTACTCGCCAACTTCAAACAAACAATCCCTTTCACCGATTTTGTGAACCGATTATATTACCAAAACCAACACCTCGTTTATGAGTACCATCGAATTTAATTGCCATTTTGACAACCTACAGCACAAACTGCTGCCCTTTGCTTACAAACTGACCAACAACTATGAAGATGCCCGCGACCTGATACAGGAAACCGCATTAAGGGCCTTCAACAACAAAGAAAAATTTGAAACCGGTACGAATTTCCGAGCCTGGGTCACCACTATCATGCGGAACACCTTTATCAACATCTACCGCAAAAAGAAAAACCGGGCGACCAGCTCCGAACCGACCGATAGCTACATTTTCATCAATGAGGACCATGCTGTTGACAACGCAGCACAGTCGAACATGACGATGAAAGAATTGCACGGCATCATGGGCGAACTGGATATCATTTACCGCAAGCCCTTCCTGATGTTTTTCGAAGGATTTAAGTACGAAGAGATCGCCGAGACAATGGATCTCCCAATTGGTACGGTCAAAAGCCGTATCTATTTTGCCCGGCAAAAGCTGATGGAGCTGATCAAGTTCCAATACGCTTTTGATACTACTGCGGTTAACTGAGTCTGAAGTAGGCGGCAAGTAGGCAAGTAAGCGAGTAGGCAATAACGAATTTGTCTGGCCTACTCGCTTACTTGCCTATTATTCATCTACTTGCCTGCTTAAGCCTACTCTCTTCCGCCTCATTCAGATCCTATCGAACTGAATGCCCGTTTTATGAAAACACCAAACCTAAGACCTTTAAAGAACAAACCGACGTCAAAGCCTTCCAGTGCGTTTGACAAACTGCTACTTTCACTGCGCAACCTGCTCCATTCTCTTTTTCCATCCCTTGTCCAAACTGATTACAGCGACACTAAAAACCGATTACGAAAAAAGGCTAACTTAACGTCTTCAAACATGTTCAAATACCTGAATTCGTTAAAGCTCAAGGTAAAAATCAGGGTTGCCCTGGTCCTGCTTTTCGCTGCCATCACCTTGTTGGGGATGCTGGGGGGGAACTATGTGCAACGTACATCCAGCGATGCCATTATCACGATTCGAAGCGGCCAGAACTCGATCAACAATGTCATGGAGATGTACAAGGCCGTCAATGATATGGTATACGCCATGACCCTCGAAAAATCGACGGCCGCCATGCGTCGGCAAGAGTTGCTGCAGGCCGATGCCAAGTTTGAGATTCATTTTAATGTGGTCGAAGCAAAAATGAAAGAGGAGAAAGATTTGCAGCGAATGTCTGATCTGAAACTGGCATACGAAGATTTCAAGGAGGTACTCCTGCAAGCCAGCTACAGTAGTGAGGTTCCTGTCCGGACATATATGAAGATTTTAAATGTTCAGGATTTGTTGGACGATATTCAGGAGGCCAATAAAAATATCATTGATGCCCAAGTGAAAGAGGCGAGTGACTCTGCCAACAATGTCACCTTTTACATGATCTTACTGGGCTTTTTCTTTTTTGTATTTGCCCTCTTTGCCATGTTCTACTTTCCACATTATATCACCGAACCGATTGAAAGTATGACCCAAAGTATCGAACAGATCGGGCAAAGGAATTACAGTGAACGGTTGGAAATCAGCCACCGGGACGAACTCGGGGAAATGGCATTTTCCTTTAATAAAATGGCCGAAAAACTGGAAGAATATGAAAGCATTAATGTCTCCCAGATTTTAACAGAGAAGAGAAGGACGGAGTTGGTGGTCAACCGAATGAACGAGGCCATCATTGGTTTGGACAATAATAAATTGATCCTGTTTGCCAATCCGCCAGCGTTGGAACTGCTCGGCCTGAATGAGCACGAGTTGATCGGTCATTTTGCCAGCAACCTGGCCACCCGCCATGCATTGTTCAATAAACTCATGTTGGAAATCCTGCGAGGTGAAGTAAACCAGAGCAAGACGTTCCCGGCGATCAGTGTTGATAAAAAAGGAAAACGGAAATATTACAACAAGGATGTTTTGGTAGTTGACAGTTATGGCGAGGAAGAGGGTGACCCCGAAAATGTCGGATTTGTGGTCATCCTGAAAAACATTACGGAACTGAAAGAACAGGACCTGGCCAAAACCAACTTCATGGCCACTTTGTCACATGAATTAAAAACGCCCATCTCCGCGATCAACATGAGCCTCAACCTGCTGGAGGACGAACGTATCGGCGATATCAACGAAGAGCAAAAAGAACTGGCCGGCACAATCCGCCAAAACTCTGCCCGCTTGTTGAAAATGGTCAATGAAATTCTCGACATCTCCCGCATTGAATCAGGTAAACTGCAACTGACATTTGAAGAAATCCAGCCCGATGAAGTAGTCATCAAAGCATTGGACAATGTCAAAACCTTTATTGCTGAAAAGAATATTGAAATCATTCAAAACATAGAGCCGAACTTACCTACGGTACGCACCGACGTCCCCAAGACTACAGCTGTGCTGGTCAACTTCCTTACCAATGCCATCCGCTATACCCCGGAAAAAGAAACCATCGAGATCAGTGTGCAACGCCAGAACGGCTCGGTCGAGTTCTATGTGAAAGACAAAGGGCCTGGCATTTCTGCCGCAGATCAGAGGAAACTTTTCCAGCCCTACCGACGGGCAAGTGGCGATAAGACCAAAGGTACCGGCCTTGGTCTCGCTATTTCTAAAGAATTTGTGGAAGCCCAGGGAGGCAGGATTTGGGTGGACAGTAAATTGGGTAAGGGAAGCAATTTTGCTTTCACGCTGCCGGTCGCGAAGAAATAAAGATAAACGGGTGGGCCCCAATCTAAAAAACCTTTTTACAAACCAGGACGGCTCGATGCCGCCCTGGTTTGTCCGATTGTGCCCAAAAGGTCACCCAAACACCTTGATTTTAGCCTTTTTCTTAAATTTCTTTTTAGGCTTGTCAGCAGGTTTGCCGACTCCCTCCGGCCTGCTGAATTTTTTCTTGAATTTCTTTTTGCCGCTTTTTTCCGGCTTGGAAAATGGCTTCTTTTCAGTGCGCTCATTTTGAGGAGTGCTCTTCTCTTCCACTTTGGCAAATGACTTTCTGTCCCGACGCTCTTTTCTCTTTTTATTGCGCTCGGAACGGGCCTTTTCACTTCTTGATCCCCTACCTTTTCTATCGCCTCTCTCACCTCTCTCGCCCCTCTCACGTCTTTCACTTCTCTCACCCCTTCTGCCACCGCCACTTCTACGAGAGGACGACGAATAGGACGAACCTCCAGTCCTGTTATCAGGGTCTTTCAGATCAGGATAAGAATCGGGGTTGAGTTTTCCGCCAAAATGCATTTTTAACAAAGCAGCCACCATCATTTGCGGTTTGCTGGAGGCCAGCAGCTCTGCGGCAATGTTGTGGAACTCCTGGGGCATATCATCTTCTGCCGATACGATGACCCGCTCAACCATGGCCTGCTTCTTCAGGTCGATGACTTCCTGACCGGCCAGGAAAGTCTTCTTGGTGACGTCAGCTTTGGTCATCCGCATGATCTGACGCAGTTTATGGCGATCTCTTGGTGCAACGAAGGAGATGGCTTTTCCCGTTTTACCGGCACGGCCTGTCCGACCGATGCGGTGTACATATTGTTCTGGGTTGTCCGGCAAATCGAAATTGATAACGTGGGTAAGGTCATTGATGTCAATCCCCCTTGCTGCCACATCGGTAGCTACCAAGATGTTCGTGTGGCCCTTTTTGAACTTGGCGAGGATACGCTCCCGTTGTGCCTGCGAAACATCGCCGTGCAATGCCTCCACATCAAAGCCCATGCTGTTTAGTTTTTCGGCCAAACGATCCGAACCAGCGCGGGTACGGCAAAAAACGAGCGCATAAAATTCTGGCTCAGTATCCAGCAAGCGACGCAGAGCACGCAACTTGTCCCTTTCATAAACGCTGTAATAAACCTGCTCCACTGTATCGGCTGATTCCGTCTGCGACTTGATCCGAACGATATCGTAATCGCCCATAAATTTCTCTGCGAGCTTCTGGATACGCTTGGGCATGGTCGCTGAAAAGAGCAGCATGCGTCGGTCTTCATTACAATGAGAAAGAATCTCTTCGATATCTTCGATGAAACCCATGTTGAGCATTTCATCCGCTTCGTCCAGTACCACATATTCCACTTCGTCCAGTTTCAGGGTTTTTCTGTTCAGGTGATCGATGGCCCGCCCCGGGGTTGCCACGATGATGTCCACACCTGCCTTCAGTTGGCGTAGCTGCGTCGTCATGCCCTGGCCGCCATAAACAGGTAAGATCCGCAGATCCCTGCCGGCCGTCATGCTTTCCATTTCCACGGCTACCTGGTTGGCCAATTCGCGGGTAGGAGCGACAATGATAGCCTGGACTTTCCGCTTGCCGGGGGTTATCTTTTCCAAAATGGGCAATCCAAAAGCAGCTGTTTTACCGGTGCCGGTTTTTGCCTGGCCGATGATGTCTTTTTCCCCTTTGAGCAATAATGGGATGGTCTGCGCCTGTACCGGGGTGGGTTCTTTAAATCCTTTTTTCGTGAGGGCCTCCAGGATGTCTTCTGACAACCCCAAATCCTCAAAGGTCACTTGATCTGTCATTTAAATTTATATGAATAAAAAAGGCAGCAGGTAAAAATTCAAACTGTTTTGCTGGGAAGTAGCCATTTTAGGTGAGGCCTGTTTCAAATTAAAATTTTCCCCTGATCCTAATGATTTAGAAAAAATAAAAACCTTAAATAATTGAAAATCAATGATTAAAACGGTTGTTTTTATATTAAACCAAATCTCAAAATAAATAATTCACAGCCGGTCAAAAAGGCTGTTTCCAAAACGGCTGCAAAAATAGTCTGGATTTTTGAGGATTCCTACTTTGCATCCTTTTTTATTGAAAATCAATTATTTATAAAATCACTCAACACTCTTGTAGCAATGCTATTTTCCGGTAAAAATTGCCATATCTTTACCCCATAGCTTTCAACTCAATTTAACATGGCTGATATCCAACTTAAAGTCCGTTTGATCCTGTACAACCGCGGTAGAATCCTGTTGCTGCGGCAGAAAAAAATACAAGGAGGCAACTATACCCTTGTCGGAGGCACTATTGAAAAAACAGAATTTGCCAAAGAATCTCTCATCCGTGAGGCGGAAGAAGAGGCTGGCCTCATACTGAAAGCGGAAGACCTGCAATTGGCCCATGTGCTACACAAGCGGCCCAAAGTCAAAAAGGTAAGGATCACACTCTACTTCAAGGCATCAAATTGGGCTGGAAAATTAAAGACGGGCGAGCCCAATAAATTTCGCGGAGTGGCCTGGTTCCAGTTGGACAATCTGCCTGACAATTTATCCACTACTGTCCGCCACGTTTTGGAACAATACCGCAGCGGACATCTCTATTCTGAATTTTGATAATCGGTTTTATTCATTTTTATCATCAGTCCTCAACCTTTTTTGGTTTTACTTTTTTAATACTCGTCTTGCTTTTGTTTCCCGCAATGGTTCGCCATGTTTTGCAAAGTTTCGCGGAGTATGACCAAACGTTGCGAGACTCTGCGAAAAAACTTTGTGCCCCTCTGTGGGAAACCCAAGCATTGTTTTCAAAAAATACAATTGGAACTCCATTCCAATTCCTAAAAATAATAAATGGATTCTCTTACACAATTAACCTTAGGTGCTGCCGTCGGGGAAGCAGTGCTGGGAAAAAAGGTCGGCAACCGGGCCATGGTCTGGGGGGCATTCGGAGGCCTGCTACCCGACTTCGATGTATTTGCCCGTTTTTTTACTGATGAAATTACGGCCCTCGCTTTTCACCGCGGGGCAATGCACTCTGTTCTTTTTTCCATTTTTGCTGCGCTGATACTGGCCTGGATGGTAGAGTGGCTGTACCGTTCGAATGTGTACCGACGAAAACGGTATAAAGGATTGGTTACCGTATTTATTTTTTCTATTTACACACTTTTGATCTTGGGCATGAATATGATTTTTAATTCACCCAATGTACTGATCGGAGGGGTGATCGGAGGGGCCGTCATTGGCTGGTTTTTGTGGACGAGTTATTTAAGAAAAGATTTGGAAGAGGTCTCTGCTTCCAGGGCGGGTTGGTTTTGGTTGTTTTTTCTGTCCATTGTCACCCACCCGATTTTAGATTGTTTTACAACTTATGGCACGCAGATTTTGTGGCCGTTTTCCGATGCCCGCGTTTCGTGGGACAATATTTCTGTGGCCGATCCGCTTTACACGATCCCTCTATTCTTGGGGGTATTAATCGCTTCCTTTATTTCCCGACATAATAATAAAAGGCATATCATAAATTGGGCGGGAATTGTTATTTCCTCTTTGTATATGGCGTTCACTTTTTATCATAAAGCACAATTCAATAAAATATTCGAAAAATCCATGGTCGAGCAAGGAATTGAATTTAACCGGTATATGAGCGGCCCAACGATTTTACAAAATTTTTTATGGCTCGGTGTGGCAGAGGACGACGATTATTATTACCACGGTTATTATTCTTTTTTTAATAAAGAACCAAACATTCAACAATTCAGCAAGCTGCCAAAAAATCATGAATGGGTTGCCCACCTGAATGAGGAGCGCGCCGTCAAAATATTGAAATGGTTCTCCAAGGGTTATTGGAACGTAATTAAAAGGAATGATGGTCGCCTGCAAATGAATGACCTGCGCTACGGGTCTTTCAATGGGGAATTTGAAAAAGAAAATGACTATATTTTTAAATTTATTTTATCAGAAGAAAACGGCGAATTAAAAGTGGATGAATCACGTGAAGGCCGGGATGTAAACGGGGATGCGCTTAAAGAGTATTTCGATAGGGTATTCGGGAGAATTTAGAAAAAATGCGCTTATTGAAAAATACTTGATTAATAAATTGACAATACCACGAGAGCCGATGTTCAGAAACATCGGCTCTCGTAATTAAATACTATCAATGCGTGAATTGTAAAATTAAAATAAAGGATGAATGATCATGTTATGTTGTTCACTGTTCACCATTAATGCGAAGGACTCGAAGTACGTATTTTTGCCCCATCTAACAACAGCAGCATCACCAACCCGGCAAAGGCAATCAAGGCGCCAATTACAATAAATAGAGTGCCTACGATTGGGATGGAGAGAACTATTCCGAGAAAAATAAATAAACCACCTAATAAAAGAACGATAAGACTGATGGTATTTAAATCAAAACTCGCATCGAGTTTTCCTTTCTTTTTCAATTTTGCTATTTTCTTATTTAATTTTTGTTGAAACCGGTTGAGTTTTTTTTCTGCTTTTTGCTGCTTCCGTAAATTTTTAAATTCTTTTTTTACTTCACTCTTTTTTTCGGTAATCACCGTTTTATTGGGAGCATTAATGGATGCCGCAAAAACCGGAGCTGAAAAAAAAGAAGTCAAAAACAAAATAAAACTGAACAGTAAAATATTTTTCATTTTTTTAAAAAGTTAAAATAATTCAGACTGCTGTGATTAAGTAAACAGGTGGTCAAAAAAAATGACACTTTTCCTTTGCCTGAAAAAGAGTTTTGAGACTTGGAAATCAAACATTTGTCCAAATAAAAGTGTCATTTTTAGCGCTCCTTGTTTTTGTCCAAGCACTTAGGTGAACAAAAACAATTATACGAATAAAATTGATTGAGCGTGACCCCGAAGTGATTCGGAAAGATCGGCCAATCGGTAAAATTAAACTCGTATGGCTATTTACCTAATCAGGTAGACAATCTGAGTTAAAATGTTGTCGGGTAAAAGAGCTTACAAGAGCTGTCGGAAAATAGATGTAGTAAAGAAAGAAGTACCCCTACGGGAAAGATCAATTAACGATTAAAAAATCAAAAATCATTAATCCTTGATTTTTTAATCGTTAATCAGAAAAAACTACCAACTGCCACCGGCACCCCCACCACCAAATCCGCCGCCGCCAAACCCGCCGAATCCACCACCACCAAAACCGCCGCCGCCGCCACCGGGCCAGCCTCGGCCACCGCCGCCGCCCGGGCCAATGATGATCCAGCCGCCGCGATCAGAGTCATAACGGCCGCCACGGTAATAACCACCGCCGCCACCTCTGTTGATAATGATGACAATAATGATGAAGATGATGATAAATAACAGGACTTCGAAGGGAAAGTCTTCCCGGTAAACGTCGTCATTCTGGTATTCGCCGGTACCGAGTTTCATAATAATATCGGTGGCTCTGTTCAGTCCACCATAATAATCTTGGTTTCTGAAACTGGGTGCGATCACCTGGTCTATGATGCGGCGGGCCATTACATCGGGCAGGAAGCCTTCTGCGCCATAGCCAGTTTGGATGTACAATTTTCTGTCCTGAAAAGCGATATACACCAGTACGCCATTATTTTTACCTGCCCTGCCGATGCCCCATTTTTCCGCCAGTCGAAAAGAGTATTCAAAAATATCATCCCCGTCTAAAGAATTTTCAATGACGACGGCAATTTGTGTTGAAGTAGAGTCGTCGTACGCCACTAATTTGCGCTCTAATGCACTCACCTGACCTGGGGAAAGGAGGTTTGCGTAATCATTGACCAAACGGGGCGGGTTGGGGGAAGGGGGAGGTTCTTTGCTGATCGCCGCAAGTGGCAATAGCAAAATGAGAATGGGTAGTATTTTTTTTAAAAATGGAATCAATTAAAATTAAATGAAAAATGAAAAATGAAAAATGAAGTTTGCTCTTCCTTATTTTTCATTTTTCATTTTAATTATCCATATGAAATTTCATCGGGCAGTTCGTTTTTATCATTTGTTTTGCGGGGGAAGAATTCCTTCAATTTAGTCCCAGCCCGCCGTACCCCTTCGATCACACCTGCTGTGAATTTTCCTTGCCGGAAATTGTCCTGCATCACATCCCGGATGTCATCCCAGAAGTTTGGAGGTACTTTTTCGTTGATGCCTGAGTCGCCGATGATGGCAAAGCGATGCATGGAAGGTACAATGAAAATCAGTACGCCATTTCGCTCTTCGGTGGTATCCATTTCGAGTTCGTGGAAAACCCGTGCGGCTACGGTCAGTGCATCGCCGATCAGTTCCCGTTCGAGGTGTACACGGATTTCCCCGGAGGTCTGCCGTTCCGCCTCCTTGATGGCTGCGATGATACTTTGTTCCTGTGCTGTGCTGAAGAAATTGACCACGCTATTAATGAAGAATGAAGAATGAAGAATGAAAAATGAAGAATGAATTGAAGATTCTTCATTTTCCATTCTTCATTAAAACTTGACTTTGGGTGCATTCTGTGCGCCTTCCTGTGCTTCGAACATGGCTTTTTCCGAGAAGCCAAAAATATTCGCCCAGAAGTTGGCAGGGAAACGGCGGACGGCTTTGTTGTAATCCGATACCGTATCGTTGAACTTGTTGCGGGCTACCTTGATGCGGTTCTCTGTCCCTTCCAATTGCACCTGCAAGTCGCGGAAGCCCTGACTGGCTTTTAGGTCTGGATAGTTTTCCGTGACCATTAGCAACCTGCCGAGAGCAGAGGAAAGTTCGCCCTGTGCTGCCTGGAACTCCTGCAACTGTTCGGGAGTAATATTTTTAGGATCGATATTGATGCTGGTGGCCCGGGCCCTTGCGGAGGTGACAGCATTCAGTGTTGACTGTTCAAATTCGGCAGATCCCTTGACCGTTTCCACCAGGTTGGGGATGAGGTCGGCACGGCGCTGGTAATCACTTTGGACATCTGCCCATGAATTTTCCACTTCCACATCTCTATCCACAAATCCATTGTAAGTGTTGCAACCGGAAAAAGCGGCGATCAAGCCGAAAATAACAACAAGGATGATGAGTATAGGTCTCATTGGTTATATGTTTTTTGTTTTGAAAAAATGCTTTGTTGACAAAGCCTGACTTGTATTTGATGGAAAAATAACGGAAAGTCACATCAGGTTGAGCCCTGTCCGCCATTATTCTGCAAACATCGGCAAAAAATAGAAGTAATGCGGATTGTTAATCCGCAAAATGGGAGCTCGGGTTAACAATCCGAGTTACTTCTTTTTGCCAATCAAAAAGTGAAGCAGAATACTGAACAGCACCACCGTCCCTGCACCGATCGGATTCAACCATAAAAAGCCGAGGTCTTCCACACCATCGGCCCGGTCATAAAAATACACGAACAACACGACGGCCTCGCCGATCAGTGCACTGATGAAAACGGGTGTTGCACCGACTTTTTTGATACCAAAAGCTACCAGGAAAATACCGAGAATGGTACCGTACAAAAGCGACCCAACGATGTTGACTGCCTGGATGAGATTTTCAAATAATAAAATGAAAGAAGCAAAAAAGATGACCAGTGCCCCCCAGCCCAGCGTCATGCCTTTCGAGACCTTGAGATAGTGCGCATCCGATTTGTTCTGTACCAGGTTCCTTTTATAAATGTCGATGACCGAGGCCGTGGCCAGCGCATTGAGCTCTGAGGCGATGGATGACATAGCCGCACAGAAAATGACCGCCAGCAACAGGCCGATCATGCCTTTCGGCAAATAATTCACAACGAACGTAATGAAAACATAATCCTTGTCGTTGGCCTCCAGTTTCTTGCCCGTGTCGGCAGAGTAGTTGTCGATCAGTTGGTCCACATCTTTTCGCAGGGCCAATTCTTTGTCGTTCAAATCCATCACTTTGGCCCTGGCGGATTGGATGGCAAGCTCGTCCTGCTGCTGCTGCGCGTTGACCAGATTGATGACTTCCTGTTGTTTTTTCTGGAATACCCCGTCAAATTCTTGTTTGATGTCTTCGACTTGCGGACGGTAGGTGTCGCTCGCTTCCAGTTTGGCCAGGTTGGCTTTGTTGTAGTGGATGGGCGGCTTGGAAAACTGGAAAAAGAGGAATACCAGAATGCCCACAAACAGCACAAACGCCTGCATCGGTACTTTGATAAAACCATTGAACAGCAGTCCCAGGCTGCTCTCCCGCAGCGAACGCCCCGACAGATAACGCTGCACCTGTGACTGGTCCGTGCCGAAATAGGAAAGGAACAAGAACAGTGCAGCCGTCGTCCCCGACCACACATTGTACCGCTCCGTCCAGCTGAACTCCAGGTCAAACATGTCCATCTTCCCCATGGAATCCGCCACCGCAATGGCATCGCCTACGCCAACTCCCTGTGGAAACTGGCTGATAATAATAAAAGCTGTCGCGACCAGCCCGAGCAGAATGACGATCATTTGCTGTTTTTGCGTCACGCTCACCGCCGTGGTACCTCCAAAGACCGTATAAAAAGTGACCACTGCCCCTATCAAAACAATCGTGGTTTGCAAGTCCCAGCCCATAATGTTGGCCAGTACGATACTCGGTGCTGCTATGGTAAAACCGGCCGCCATGCCTCGCGAAAACAAGAACAGGATGGCTGCCAGCGTCCTCGTTTTGAGGTCGAAACGCCCTTCCAGGTATTCATAGGCCGTATAAACATTCAGCTTATAATAAATGGGTAAGACGAAAACGACCAGGATGATCATCGCAATCGGCATTCCGTAATAGAACTGCACAAACCGCATTCCGTCGTCATAGGCCTGCCCTGGCGTGGAGAGGAAGGTAATGGCGCTTGCCTGCGTTGCCATGACCGACAGTCCGATCGTCCACCAACTGAGCTCGCGGTCGCCCATGAGGTAGCTTTTTACGCTGCTCACGTTGCGGGTGCGGTAAACGCCATAAGCGATGATTCCAATCAGTACGGTGAAGAGAACAGTCCAGTCGATCCAATGCATGTTTCAGTAGGCAAGTGGGCGAAGAAGGCAAATAGGCAAGTATGCAATTATGCAAATGTGCACTCGTGAGCCAGTCGCAGGTTTCAAAAATTAACAAGACGGAATTTTGGGAAAGTGGTTGCAAAGAAAGGGAAATTATGGAAGGGAGGGGAAGGAGCGTGCGTAATATTTGTCTTTCTTTTGTTGCCCTTTTGTGTTGGAGAAAATGTTTGCGCCACAAAAGGATAGCACGTGGAAATGGTCAGCCGTATTTTTTGCGGTGGTCAATAAAATCGAGTATCTGTTTGATACAGGCGCCCAGTTCCTTTTTAACTTCAAACTCCCAAAACCGGAACACCTCGTATCCCATTCTTTTCAATTCCGCATTCACCTCCCGGTCGCGCTGCATGTTGCGTTCGATTTTTGGAATCCAGAAAGCGCGGTTGGATTTTATTTTTTCCCGTTTTTTCGCCCAGTCGTACCCATGCCAGAACTCACCATCGACGAATATGGCGACCTTCCATTTTTTAATGACGATGTCCGGTTTGCCGGGCACGTCCCTGCGGTTGGTGCGGTAGCGCAGGCCGGCGTTCCAGAGGGCTTTCCGGAGCCGCATTTCAGGCCGGGTGTTTTTACCCCGAATTTTCGACATCATCCGACTGCGCTGGGCAGAGGTGTAAAAGCCTGCGGCTTCTTCGAAGCGGGGGACTTTTATTTTTTCGGATGGGAGGGGGTAGTTAGCCATTTAATTGAATGAAGTTGTTTAAAAATTCCTTCATAAAGAAAAGACTAAAATAAAAAGCCGCTGATTAAACACCATGTTTAATCAGCGGCTTTTTATTTTGATTTTTTACAGTTACGGCCGTTCCCGCTGCCCCAGCCCCACCAAGTTCGCAAAGATCCGGTAAGCCCCCGTCACGCCCGGCGGCAGTTCCCGGAACCAGGAATAGCCAGTGTACACATAATGGCCCTGTCCATACTGGGCGACGAGGAGGCCGCCGTCACGGGCGGGTTCGCCGGGGTCATTGCTGCTGAGGACCGGGGTGTATTCATCGGCCCATTCGTTGGGGAAATAGAGGCCCCGTTCCTGCACCCAGTTGTCGAAATCTTTATCGGTGATTTTATTGGGCCAGTTCAAAACCTGGTGCTCAGGGGCAAGGATGCGGACTTCGGCGTCCTCCACACTGACCCGGTCGCGGGACAACTTGAAAGGGTAGGGGCCGATTTCTTCCGATGGCATCGCCAGGCCACGGGAAGTATTGTATTGTACTACCATAGTGCCGCCGTTTTTTACATATTCCATTAATTTGGGCTGGTGAAACTTCATTCGCTCCCGGACATTATAGGCACGGATGCCCACGACGATGGCGTCGTAATTTTTTAAATGATCAGCGTTAATTTGGTGGTCTTCCAGTAAATCGACCCGGTAGCCAATTTGACGCAGGCTCTCCGGGATTTTATCCCCTGCCCCCATAATGTAACCGATGCGGTTGCCGGCGATTTTTAAATCCATTTTTGCCACCTTGGCGGAGGCGTCCAGGAATACCGTCTGTGTTGGGATGTGGTCGTATTGGATAGTGGTCATCTTATCTGTGTAACCTTCTTCCCCAACATTGGCCAATGGGACGATAAAATTTTCCTCGCTATTTTCTGGCGGATATAATTTAAAGGTAAAGACCTGTTCCTCCCCTTTTAACGCTAATTCAAAATCCGCTTTTTCCGGCTCGATTCTCCAGGTGTCGGGGTGGCACAAGGTGACATTGCCGCTTACATTTTCTTTTCCCGATTTTACTAAAATGTCAATTTCCTGTGGCTCGTTTTTGGTAAATAAAAACACATCGCTGGTCAAGCTAACAGAAACGGGCGGCGTGATTTCAAATGGCCGGTACACTTCCCCTTTTACGTCGTCGTCGTATTTATGCACGACATCTTTTTCAAATGCAATGGCTTCGCCGGAAATGATGAAGTTGAATTTCACTTTAAAATTGCGTGGCGTTTCCGGTTGTCCCCGTAGCAGTTGCTCTTCGACATTGTACATGCCCAGTTCCCAGGTATCGTTCAGCCAATATGGGTTGGTGGTCGGGATGTCGGTTGGCAGGTTTACTCTTTTCCAATATTTAAATACCTGGTTGTTTTCCAGTGCCATGTTAATGGCGGAGTCTTGCCCCAGCGGCAAATATTCAATGGAAACTAACCGACAATCGATGGCCGAGCGGTTGATGGCCTCAATGGCTAACTCGACTTCCTGTCCCGGCGTGGCGGAATAATCATCGGCAATGGCTTCCACGAATAATCCCATACAGGCGGCAATTATTTTTTTAATTTCTGCCGACTTTACCTTTTTCCAATATTCGTCTTCTAGGTCTTGAATCAAGTCATATGCTTTCATCAATTGCGGGACACTGGCTGCCGGGTTTTCATAGCTGAAATTTTGCAGTGCTTCATTTAAAATTTTTCCGATTTGGTCGCCACCTTTTATGCGGGTCCAGCTGGTGTTGATCCCCTCCAGCAGATCGGTCTTGCTGTTAGGTTTGTCTCCTTTGATAAAATCAAGGTATTCCATTTGTTCGCCCCGCGTGCCGATGCTCCCGAAGCCCTGCGATTTGTGCATGGAGCGGCTTTCGGCAGCAATTTCGTTGTTTGATTTTCCTTTCAGCGGATAGTACATGCCCGCGTCCACGGCCACCATATTCGATTTGTCCGCTTTCGCAAATTTGTCACGGCCACCATAGAACCACCAGGAGGTGTTGAAAAACAAGCGTTTTGGTTGCCAGGTGTCCACGTATTTTAATTGCTCGGGAAAAGCATTTGGGTCGGCAGCCATGTTGAAGACCTCCACCGAAAGTTCTGCGGACGAGGAGTGGTGCCCATGCGTTCGCCGGTTCGAGTTGTGGCTGAACCGGTTGACGATAATATCGGGGCGCCACTTGCGAATGGCCCAGACCATATCGGCCATGACCTGTTGCCTGTTCCAGATCTGCTGGGTTTCGTCTGAGCTTTTGGAATAGCCAAAATCATTCGCCCTGGAGAACATCTGGCTACCGCCGTCGGTCCGTCGGGCGGCCAGTAATTCCTGGGTGCGGATCAGTCCGAGGAGTTCCCTGATTTCCGTTCCGATGAGGTTTTGGCCACCGTCGCCGCGAGTCAGGGACAGGTAGGCCGTGTTCATGTACATGCCGTTCGAAAGGTGTGAGATGAGGCGGGTATTTTCATCGTCGGGATGGGCGGCTACGTAGAGTGCTGATCCAAGGACGTTTGCCTTTTTCAGCGCATGGTAAATATCCGCGGAGGTCCATTTGTCCGGTTTTTGGGAGATGCCGTTTTGCAGGAAGAAAACGGAGGCAATTAATAGCAGCAATAATTTGTAAATATTCTTCATTGTGGGAATCTGTTTTTTCAAAAATCGTTAAGCTAAAAGCGTTGCGGGCTGGTTCTTGCGTTTGTGCGAGCGGTGTTAGCTTTTGGCCTCTAACTGTCCAGCTGTCCGCAAATGGTAACACCGCCATGCCATCCCGCCAAGCCGCCCACAGCGATGTTGCCATGAGCCTGCTTTGTATTGGCTTGCAAATATCACGAAAACGATAAGAATGAACTTTGGTTGAGCCGAGCTTTTATAAAAAAGCCTGCCAACACGTGGTGAGGTGGTATTGACGTCTTATTTTTGACGCTGGATTTTTGGGATTTGCAAAGGGGGAAACTCTACCGTGAAGAGAATCAAAGCGGTAATGCAGATCGACTAAAAATCCATTTAACCAATATTTAACGAAGTAAAACAGTTAATGTCCCGTCCAACTTTCAGGAAGAGCCCAAAAATGTCATTTTTGCAAAAATGACATTTTTAATCAAGCACCAAGTTGAGCGAAATGAAATCCCGCACCACAGGTCGGGAAACCAACGAACTAACTATCACCAATTTGAGTAGAACCATGAAATCAAAACAGATCATCTTATTTGTAGCCCTGGCCTTTGCCAGCGTTTTCTGGAACTGTGGCGGCACCAAACCCGGCGGTGGTTTCAATTTGTTCAGCATAGAAGACGATAAAAGACTGGGAGCGGAATTCAGCAAGCAGATTGAAAGCGACCGTGAAAACTACCCAATCATGCCGGAGGCCGGCAACGAAGAGCTTTATCGCTACATCCGGGGGATTACCAATAAGATCCTGAACTCCGGCAGTGTTGCCTACCGCAATGATTTTGTCTGGCAGGTCAAAATAATCGACGACATCAAAACGCTGAATGCCTTTGCCGTGCCGGGCGGCTATTTGTACGTTTATACCGGCCTGATCAAATACCTCGATACCGAAGACCAGCTGGCGGGTGTAATGGGCCATGAAATTGCCCACGCTGCACAGCGTCACTCTACCCGGCAGCTGACCAAGATTTATGGGATCGATGCCATGCGGCAAATTTTGACGGGCAACCAGAATGCCGATGCATTCAGCCAGTTGGCGCTGAGCCTGGTTTCCCTGAAATTCAGCCGTAAGCACGAGGCGGAAGCCGACAACTATTCTGTCAACTATTTGTGCGGTACGGACTACAATGCTTCCGGGGCGGCCGGTTTTTTTGAAAAAATACAGAGTGAGAGCGAAGGGAGCGAACGTCCGCCAGAGTTTCTCAGCACGCACCCTGACCCAGGCAACCGGGTGAACGATATCAAGGCCCGGTCGAAGGAACTTGCTTGCACGGGTACCAATTTTAATAAGACGGAATACGATCGGATAAAAGCATTATTGGATTAATGATGGGTGAATGAGTGAATGAAGGAATGAGTGAATATTCTTTCATTCACTCATTCCTTCATTCACTCATTGTTTTTTGAAAAAGAAACAGTACATAAGGCGCTATAACGGGCCGGGACTATACACCCTGCCCAATAACTTCCTCAGGCTTCGTTTAGCGGTTTTTTTAATTTTAGGAGAGATCATTTTTGGAATAGTCGGCTATACGCAACTGGAAGGAATGTCTGTGTTCGAAGCATTTTACATGGTGGTCATTACCATCTCGACGGTGGGTTACACAGAAGTTGGAGATTTGAGCGATGCGGGCCGCCTTTTGTCTACTATCATCATCATTGTAAATATTGGCATATTCGCTTATGTGCTGGCCGTTTTTTCTTATTATGCCAGTACGGGCAGGATATTCAAAAAATTGCATCTTTCAATGATAGGGAAAAAAATATCTCAATTGGAAAACCACGTGATCATCTGTGGGTATGGCCGGTACGGGCAGGAGGTATGCGATCATTTTTTACACCATGAAATACCTTTTGTGGTCGTGGAAAGGGACGAGAAAGTCATTGATGAAATACAGCATAACGAACACAAAATGCTCTACCTACATGAAGATGCGACCAAAGATGAAGTGCTGAAAGAGGCAGGAATAGCGCGGGCGAGGGCATTGATTGCCGCACTGCCCGACGACTCGGAGAACCTGTTTATTGTTTTGACGGCCAATCAATTAAATTCGGGAATTAATATTATTAGCCGGGCAACGGAAGCCCGCTCGCAACAGAAACTGAAACTGGCCGGTGCAGACCACGTCATTATGCCGGATCAGATCGGTGGGTTCTACATGGCTACTTTGGTCAGTAAACCCGGTGCAACGGAATTTTTCTCCTATATCACCAGGGAGCTGGAATCGGACATTGAATTTGAAGAAATAAAGTACGAAAATATGCCGGCCTCCAGCCAGGGAGTAGCCATAAGTGATTTAAATATCCGAGAAGAAACGGGCACTAATATCATTGCCTTTCGCACCAGTGATGGTCGTTACACCGTGAACCCGGACCCTGACACCGTGTTAACGTCTGGCTCAAGTTTTATCGTTTTGGGCAACCGGGAGCAAATTGCCTCGTTGAAAAAATATTTAAATGGTTGAGGAAATTGTTGATTGGTGAAATATTGAGGAAGCCAAAACCGACAACTGACAACGAACAACCAGCAAACAATAAATTCCCCATGAAAAAAGAAGCAAAGGATAAGCATTTTATTAAAAAGCCCATTTATGAAGGAGGGCCAAAAGCGATGAAAAAGTTCATAGGTGAAAATTTGCGATATCCACAGACAGCATTGGAAAATAAGGTAGAAGGCACCGTTTATGTCCGTTACGACATTGACTATAAAGGAACCGTAACCGATGCAAAGGTGATAAAGGGAATTGGCCATGGCTGTGATGAAGAAGCAATGCGCCTGGCCAAATTATTAAAATTCAAAGTGCCAAAGAACAGGGGGGTACGTGTCATTTTTCATAAAAACATCCAGATCCATTTTCGTCTGCCCAAAAAGAAGCCTGTAGAAAAAATGACCGCGGTGCAGTACAGTTATGTGGAGAAAAAAAAGGCGACCCCCGAAAAAGAAAACAAAAAAAGTGGTAGCTATACCATTACTTATCATTTTTGATAACTCATTGCAGCTAATAACTAACAGAAAAATAACACATGATACAAACAAGCGAATGCCAAGTCCAACATATTTCTGCTCATTTGATCGGGAATAAATACAATGGCGAAGAATTGGTTCTTTCCGAAAATCCTTTAGCAGTGGAAGACCCCGAACTGAGTGAAATATTACAGCATTATTTTCTGTCCCATTTTTCCTCGCCTGAATATTTTAGTTTTAAAATGACCGATGAAGAAGGAATGGAGAACCCGCTATTCAACTTAACGAAAGAACTGTTTAATAATGGAGAATTGGATTTTCATTCAGAGTCGAAAAAAATAGCCCAGTTGTTATTTGATAATTCCGAACATCCGAATATTAAATCAGGCGAACTGTTTGTGGTACTGATCCGGGATGTTGTTTTGGATGATGAACTTACCGACGCGATCGGCCTCTTTAAATCGGAAACCAAACAGGCATTCTTAAAGCCGGGGTCGGATGGTCAAAACATTATCCTGAATTATGACCGGGGAGTAAATACCGATAAACTGGACAAGGCCTGTTTGATCATAAATACGAATGAGGCCAATGGGTTCAAGCTGTGTGTGATCGATAAAACGAACCGGGGTGAAGAGGCTCGTTTTTGGAAAGACCGTTTTTTACAAGTGATGCCCTGCGCGGACAATTATCACTTTACCGAGAGCTTCATTAAAGCCACCAAAAAATTTGTTGCATCAAAGGCATTTGACAATGAATTTGAAATGGAAAAAGCGGACAAAATAGATATGCTGAATTCGTCGGTTATTTATTTTCGCGACAATGATGAATTTAACGAAGTAGAATATGCCGATCAGGTTTTTAAGGATGAGCAAGTAGCCACTTCCTTTCAGAATTTCCGGAAGGAGTACCAGGCAAAAAATGATTTGCCTCTCGTCGACGAATTTGAAATTTCCGAGCCAGCCGTTAAAAAACAGGCGCGCATTTTAAAATCGGTTTTAAAATTGGATAAAAATTTCCACGTCTATATACATGGTGATCGCAAACTGATTGAAAAAGGATACGACGAGGAAAAAGGGAAAAATTATTATAAAATATATTTTGAGGAGGAGCATTAACTGTTAATTCTCGATTGTTTGATACATAATAAATCTCTGTCTAAATACTGTTTGGTTCTCCGTTTAAACTCTGTGTAACAAAAAAATGCTTGCACAGGTTTTAAACAGATCACACAGCGTTTAGACAGAGATTTTTAATTAAAGTCAGGTGTAAATATAAGTGCCTAAAAAAATAACTTTAATAGAGCCCTTTTTTACAGGGAGCCATCAGCAATGGGCGGAAGGCTTGCAAAAAAATAGTCGGTATGAAATAGAAATACTTTCACTGAAGGGGCGGCACTGGAAATGGCGGATGTACGGAGGAGCGGTTGTTTTGGCTGAAAAATTTAATCAACTAAAATACCGGCCGGATTTAATATTGGCGACGGACATGCTCGACCTGACTACTTTTTTAGCACTCACAAGGGAGAAGAGCGGAGATGTGCCCGTGGCTATTTATTTTCATGAAAATCAAATCACCTATCCGTGGTCTCCTGATGATGCCGATGTGGAATCGGGGCGCAATAACCAATATGGGTTTGTCAATTATACTTCGGCGCTCGCAGCGGATCGTGTTTTTTTTAATTCAAATTTTCACAAAGAGGAATTTTTAAATACCCTGCCTGTATTTCTTTCTCAATTTCCCGACCATCAAGGTTTGCATCACGTTGAAGGGCTGCTGAATAAAAGTAAAGTGCTGCACCTCGGAATGAATTTAAAACGATTTGATTCTTTTAAAAACGCCCGGCCAAAAAATAATGTTCCAGTTTTATTATGGAACCACCGCTGGGAATATGATAAAAACCCCGATCTTTTTTTTAATGCTTTATTTCAATTAAAAAAAGAACCTATTGATTTTCGATTAATTGTTCTTGGGGAGTCCTACCAAAAAAGTCCGCCGGTTTTTGCGAGAGCAAAAAAAGAATTAAAAGAACAAATCATTCATTTTGGTTATGCTGATTCTTTTGAAACATATGCCTCGCTGATCTGGCAGACAGATATATTGCCCGTTACCAGTCGGCAGGATTTTTTTGGCGGGAGTGTGGTGGAGGGTGTTTACTGTGATTGTGAGCCGTTGTTGCCGAACCGGTTGGCTTATCCTGAGCATTTTTCAAAAGGGATAATCAGAACGCATTTTTATGAAAGTGAAAATGAATTTTATGATGCGCTAAAAAAAAGGATTCAATTATTTAATTGTGAAAATAAATTTAATGGGCGGCAATTTGTAGAGAAGTATGATTGGGAAGAATTGATTGGTAAATACGATCGGGAATTTGACAGGTTGATCAGTGCCGGTTAGCAGCTAAGGTTATGGCCATCTTTTGCCCCTCCCTTTAAAGCCTTTTGTTATAAATCAGAGCGGCTCGATGCCGCTCTGATTTGTCCGATTCTAAGAATAAGAAACGGGATATGGGGCTCCATATCCCGCTTTTATTTAAAAACAAACAATTGTCAACTTTTGACGGTTGCTTTGACGCCTGCTCCGTAAAGCTTCTGGTAATAATCGTCGGCCATGCGGTCAGAATCAAAAAATGGAGCGACTTCTTTCATGCCGTTTTTCATGATCTCGATCCATTTTTTATGGTTGTCGTAATAGGTAGGTAAGATTTCATTTTGGAGAACATCCATCAGGTTCCGACGGTCGAATTCGTCGACCATTTCCAGCGGCTGGCTTTTATCCGCGAGTGGCACTGTGAAGCAGTTGTGTCCGTGCTTGGCAAACTCCGGAATCCACCCGTCGAGTGTCGAAAGGTTGACACAGCCGTTCATTGCGGCGGTCATGCCACTGGTGCCGGAGGCTTCCCGCGGTACTCTTGGATTGTTGAGCCAAATGTCACTCCCTTGTTTCATGGCTTTTGACAAGGCCAGTTCGTAACCGGTAAGGACGGCCACATTTGGGTATTTGTTTGAAATGTTGATCAGCTGGTTGAAGGTGCCAATGGCCTGGTGGTCGAATGGGTAAGGCTTACCGCCCCACAGGATCTGGATCGGCTGCTCCGTATTTTTCACCATTTCTTCAAAGCGCCCCCAGTCTTTGGTAATGAGGTCGGCCCGTTTGTAGCCGGCATACCGGCGTGCCCAGACAAGGGTCAGGACATTCGGATCGAAAATCTTTCCGGTCTGGTCGGCCACTATTTTAAACAGCTCTTTCTTCAATTCCAATTTTCTTTTCCAGAGGGCTTTGTCCTTGTCTTTTGTGGCGGCCTTGTCCAGTTCAGGGTCGTGCCAGTAGGCGTGGTTTTGAGAATTGGTGATGTGGGTGATAGGGCTGATGTCGTCGAATTTGCCCCACATTTCACGTGCTACTTCACCGTGCATTTTAGAAACACCGTTGGCCAGGCGGGCAAAGCGAAGAGCTGCCAACGATTGGTTGAAGGTGCGGTCGTAGATGTTGGTGATTTTGCGAACGGTATCCAAGCTCAGTTTGCCAAAGAAGCCCATTTTTTCCAATAAGTAAATATCATGCTTTTCGTTGCCCGCTTCCACTGGTGTGTGGGTCGTAAAAACGATCCGCTGGCGCACTTCTTCAAGTACCTCGTATTTGTCGTATAAATGAAAAGCGGCCGGCAATGCGTGTGCTTCGTTGAGGTGATAGATGTCGGGATTGAAATTCAGGATGTCCAGCAATTTGGCACCTCCCAGCCCCAGCAGCATATATTGAGCAATTTTTGCTTCCAGGTTGTTGGAGTACAATTGGTGGCAGATAGTCTGCGACAAATAGTCGTTTTCTGGTGTCAGGGTAGACAGGAAGAACATCGGTGCGGTACCAAACGTCTCAGGCGCCAAATACCAGACCTTCACCTTGACGGGATGATTGTTGACATCGAGGTCGAACGTGATTCCCGTGTCTTCCAGGAAATTGTAGTGCCTTTCCATGAAAAGGACATCCATTTCGCCGGTGCCCCGGCGGGTCTGGTCGTAGTACCCATATTTCCATAAAATACCAATGCCTACCAGGTTCTGCTTCAGTGCATAAGCACTGCGCATGTGCGAACCCGCGAGGTATCCGAGCCCGCCTGAATAGATTTTAAAAGCTTGGTCGATCCCGAACTCCATCGAGAAGTAGGCGACCTTTTGCTTGTATTTGGGGTTGATTTTATAGGGGTGTTTAAATGCTTTAAATTGGGCCATGATATTAAGCTGATTTTTAACAAAAGAAAATCCTGGCAGGCCCTGTGGGACACTGCCAGGATTATCCTTATCCTTCAATGTTTACGGCTAAACAGCCAGTGTTTCAAAAGGTTTAATTCGGTTGAGATGCACGCAAATTTACTCCTTTAAATGGCATGCGACCAAATATTTGTAGGAAAACCACCTTACTTCCAGTAAACTTGGTTGTCGAAACCTTTGATAGTCAGCTTTTTAGTGTTGTTTGTCTGTTCTTTGCCAACAAAGCCTTTCAGCTCTATTTTGCTGTTTAATTCCTTGTGGATCCGGACATCGAAATCAGGGTGGTCAAATTTGCCATACTGCATGGCTACATCAACCGCAAACTGGGCGTCCTTTTCGATGAAAAAATCCATTTTGGTATATTTCCCTTCCAGGAAAACATTGTCAAAATCAGCAGCAATTTTTCCGATCTTGATTTCATCATCAAAGGCCTGGTTGGAAGAAAAGGCATCTTCCAGTCCATCGATCCGATAGCTGGTGTATTTAGAGTTTTCCACGTTGATCGATTCAATGTTGCCGATCTCAAAATCATCATCAAAAATGACATGGCCGGTCAGTTCATCCAGGCTGCTGATTTTATATTTGGAATATTTGCTGTCGCGCAGGGTCAGTTTTTTGCCAGTGGTAGCGATCAGTTCGCCATCAAAAACAGTCCCGTCGGCTTCGCCAAATGTTTCCACCTTGTATTCGGAATATTTATCGTTGAATTTAAATTGTCCGCTGATGTTTTGTATTTCCCATTTGTCGTCAAAAGTCTGCATAGTGAAATCCCCGTTAACGTCCATCACTTCGCATTCCGAATATTTGCTGAGGACCTCGGTTGTCCCCAAATTGCCGGTGCGCAGATCTGAATCAAAAAGATTCAGCTTTGCATTTTTTGCATCGGCGATGTAGCATTTCCCATATTTTATGGTCAGGTCAAATTCATTGATGGAATTAGTGGTTTCCAGTTTGCCGCTAAATAATTCAACTGTTAAGTTGTCCGGTGCTTTGGCGTCCAGGTCGATGTCTCCATATTTATTTTTCAATTGTAGTTCCTCGAGGTTTGGCACATATAACGTAGCGGACATGACGATGTCCTGGATGCCTTTTGCTCTTTGGCCGTCGCTGAATTTAATGGTGGTGACCTTATTGTTAGAGTTCCATGATTCAATATCTGAAGTAGTGGATATTTCCAATAATTTTCCTCTGGTAGCACTTTTTACATCAAAATGATCCAGGAAGATATCGAGGTTTTTCTGGTCTTTGGCTTTTGCGGAAAATACGGCTTCGATATGTACTTTTCCGTTCGTGGAATTTTTCACCACCATTGGCCCATGCGCATGTTGAAGCCGGACGATGTCCTGAGGGGCAAAATCTTTTTTTACGGTTTTGCTATCTTCAACTTGTGCAAAAATTGTTTGCGCAAAAAATAGCAAAAGAAAAAACAGAGCAGCGTTTAATGAGAAAAAAAAGTTGCTGGACATTCTGCTCTCTGCACTTTGTACTTTAAATATGTTTTTCATGATTTTTATTTTTTTGGATTTGACGGTTCAGGTTTTCGAGGATTCGGATTTTTAATTCATAATTTCTGATCAGTGTTTCGACGGCCCGTTCGTCCGGTATTTTTAAGATATCAGACATGGTTTCTTCTGTATTTTGATCAATGGTTCTCAAGTCAGATAAAATGTCGTTGTAGAGCGTGGTATCGATATTGCCGAAATTGATTTCATTTTCTTTTTGGGTGATAAGGCGTTTTAATTCCACCTCTCGTTCCGCTAAATCAGGCGCTATTTCTGCTAAGTAAAGCGTTGCCGTGGGTTCTGTTTTTTGAGAAAACCAAAGCCCCCAGCCGAGCAGTGCCACAAGTGAAGCAGCAATGGCTATTTTTTTCCAGATGCTGGAATGGGCAATTTTTAGCTCGCCTTTAATACTTTTTTCCGGTGCAATGTTGTTCCACATTTTATCCACTGGCACGAATTCCAATTCGTCCATTTGTTTCCGGTTTTCCTGTATGTGTTTTTCTAATGAATCCATTTTTTAGAGTAACTCGGATTGTTAATCCGAGATGGTTACGTGCTCGGATTAACAATCCGAGTTACGTTAGTATTATTTCTTTTAGCAATCTTTTTGCTCTCCTGAACTGTGTTTTTGATGTCGACTCCGTGATGCCCAGCATATTGGCTACTTCTGCATGCTTGTATCCCTCCAGCATGTACAGGTTGAATACCATGCGGCAGCCGTCCGGTAATTTTTTTATGGCCTCGTGTATTTGCCGGATATCGTTCGCCCATGCTGCTTCGTCGATTTCTGCTTCGTCAATAGCGTTTGTTCTTTCATTTAGTTCCTGGAAAATTATCCGCTTTTTTTTGCGCATAAAATTCAGGGCGGTATTTACAGTCACTCTTTTTATCCAGGCACCCAGCGTGGACTCGCCCCGGAATGATCCCAACCGCTGAAACACTTTGGTGAAAACTTCCTGCGTCACATCCTCGGCGTCTTCGCGGTTGCCTACCATCCGGATGACGGTATGGAACATGGCGCCAACATATTTTCGGTACAAGGCAAATTGTGCTTGCTGATCGCCGCGTATGGCGCGGTCCACCAATGCTTTTTCCTCCGGTGTGAAAGCGGCTTTCAAAATGGTGTCGGATGTGGTTTCGTTTAGCAAATGCAGTCGTTTTCAGGTGTTACGAATGAAAGGATGCAAGGTGGTTTAAATAGTTGGAATGTGAGGCGGATTTTTTTTGAAAAATTTTAAAGTCAAATTCTACGATCTTATATAAAGAAGGCACAATGATGCCCAAAGAAATATCTGTTTAAGATGTGAAACTATACAAATTAGCTCCTAAATTACGCGCTCACTAATTCTAGTCGCAGACAATTTGACAGACAGTAAATGACGGAAGATAGAAAGACCTTTCTTAATCAGGGTTGCCTGTTTTTTCGGGTGCTTTTCACTCATGCCTCTCTTTCATCGTCCATCTACTTTCTGCACCGCAACCTGAATTAATTAAAATGAATCAATCATGCAAGATAAATGGACTTTTTGGTTTGAGGTTCCTGTCCTTGATTTCGACCGGGCCAAAATATTTTACGAAACGATTTTCGATATGCAGATCACCCAGGTGTTTGATACCGGACTGTTTAAAATGGGCATTTTTCCCGGTGGGGGAGAAGTCGGTTGTGCTATCTGCTGGGGCGGGCATTATATTCCATCGCCTGATGGAACGGTCGTGTTCTTTGATGCCAGCCCTGATCTGCAAATCGTCGAAGACCGCATCGAAGCAGCAGGAGGGAAAGTGATTCATCCCAAAAAAATGATCTCACCGGAACAGGGCTACATGGGCTTGTTTGAAGATTGTGAAGGCAACCGCCTGGGTTTGCGGAGCAGGGATTTATTAAGTACGGAGGCAACAAGGAAGGAAAGATAACATGTTTTCACGCAGAGGGTGCAAAGGAGGCAGAGAGTCCATATGATAATCTTCGCGTCCTTTGCGCCCTCTGCGTGAAAACAGCTCAGGTTTTCTCCATCCGGAAACCCAATGTTCCAAAACCGGCATTTTCAAAATGCTCCACCTCAATTTTATGAACCCCGCCCAGTTCCACTTCAATAACATCCGTGGCGGGTTCGTGAATGTCCCAGTGGTCGATCATTAATTTACCATCCAAAAATAACCTGGTCCCGTCGTCAGAGGTGAGTGATATTTTATAGGTTCCATTTTCTATCTCAAATTTGGTTTCAGAAAAAGTGGCAAACTTATCTGCATTGATATTTTCATGAGGGTTTTTCCACCACGTGTAATATAATTCTTTTTTTGTTTCGGACTGATCCGGTGTTTTGTTTTTTAAATTTTTAAATGCTTCGTAATTATTTAAAGGGTCGGTTTTTTCATCATAATTATAAAAGCGGGTTTGCCAGTCAAATTTTTTTTCAAAACGTTTAAATGTAAACGGGAATAATTTTCCTTTTTTATTGTACTTCCCAAACCGGTTGGTAAAGGCCTCACCAATGAATTCCAATTCTAAAGTCAAATATTCAGCTCCTTCCTTTTTGGTGCCAATCAAAGTGGCGGGAAAAGCTCCGCTTACCCTGTTGAGTTTGGCCCAGCCTTCTCCGTCCACAATTTTATAATTTCCGGTTGGTGGACCGAGTAAAAGGAAAGTGTATTCGTTGCCATCTATTTCCCGCAGCCAAATGGAAGGCGAACGAAAATCATAAGGCCCCCATTCGTCCATTAATATATATTGACGACCTTTTAATTGATCGGCCGGCAATTTCGCAATGATTCCGTCGGACAAAGGGTCGATGTGGTACTTTTTAATTAATTCCTCTTTATTGTAGTTGATTATATTTTCATTCATAGATAAATTCTTGTTTGGTTTTTCACTGGCCAATATTTTTTTATAGCCTTCGTATTTATTGCCTGAAATTAAAACGTTTTTTGAACTGCTTATTTTCAATGGTATTTCTGTGTTGGAAAAAACGTTGTGAATAATTTTGTAATCTCTACTATCGATGTCTTTATTTTTACCGTAGCCCCAGTCAGCAGGTTGTTGGTCACGCTCCCATAATTGAATGCCGGATTTTAATTTTTTAAAATCGTTGTACAAAATATCATTGTTTTGTCCATGTTCAACGGCAATTCCAAAATTGCAGGAATCTATTTTATTTCCGATAAACGATGATTCAAAACTATAGCCGCCCCAGATGCCATATCTGCATTCTTCCATTTTGTTTTCGATAACTTTATTGCTGCTAAAAGTTACTTCTACACCATTGGTGGGCGCATGGGAAAAATCATTTTTATAAATTAAATTATCGTTGCAGCCACCCTTGCCGGTATCCATTGTGGTTTGCCCCGCCCAAAGGAAAAAGCCATCTCCTGAATGGGTGGCGGAGTTGTAAGCGAAAGTATTGCCGTTGGACTGTTCGTAAACCAAAATGCCCGCAGAGTCTTGCCCTCGCTGATAAATGCCATGTGAATAGCCCCGTACATTCCAGTCCAGTTGGTTGTGCATTATTCTGTTGTTGTTGCTTCGGTACATGCCGATGCCTAAGCCAGAATTAAATTGAAAAGTATTATTGTAAAATAATCCAGCGTTGCATTCTGTCATCAAAATACCATTTTGCCCGCCTGTTATATTTATGTTTTTGACCAGGGCATTATTGCATTTTTTTAAGTATATCGCGGCACCATAACGTAGCCATTCATCATTGTTGTTTTGGTGGTGGCTGAGCCAATCGGAAACGTCTTCCCGTTCCCGCGTGCTTTTTAATTGCTGTCTAAAATTATAGCTGAAATTACAATCTACTAATTTTAGACTGTCCACGCCATTTGCCATGACCGCTATTTTAAATCCATGAATATTTGCATTTTTAATTGTTATGTTTTTTCCTTCGATTAAAACCGCAGTGCCATAAAATTCATTCGGCCATTTTTTATCGTTAGACCCTATGAGGACCGCATTGTTAAAGTCGACAGTAATGTTTTCTCCTTCGATGTTGATCAAGGGTTGGTTCAAGCTGTCGGAGCCGTTTAGTTTAAAAGTATCTTGTAGTATTACAGTCGACTCAGTAATTGTCAAACCTTTTTTTAGGGAAGTGTTTTTTTCTTTTTGACAGGCATAAAGAATAAAAAATGAAAAAATAAAAATAGTTGCTTGTTTCATAAAAAAGTCTGATAAAGTCAGCGGTGTTACCGTTTGTAGACGGTAACACCGCTAATGTTTTTTATCCGAAAAAGTTTCTGCTCGGAATCAAGCACCAAAATTAATTAAATGCGCATCTTTCTCGAAATAAATTAATCAAAATGAAGAACCTGTTATTCTTTTTCTTATTTTTTTCTTGTCAAAATCTTATTGGTCAAACTGTCAAGTCGGACTTGCCAGGCCTTTGGGGGGTTACTAAGGTAACCGTTGGTGAACAACAAATGACACCCATCGCCAAATGGGTTGAATTTAAATCAGACCTTACACATCGGGGAGGTAATGGCTGGGTGCAGCACAGTATTGGGACCTGGGAATTAGAAGGAATTAATTCGAAATTAAATATCATAACGAGCAATGGCACGGAGGATCCATTTGGTGGTTTTATTATTCAAATAAATAACGGTGAAATGACGTGGCAGCGGGAAGAAGAGGGAATGGCCGTCAAAGTTTTTTTGAAAAAGATCAAGGAAATTCCCGCAGCTTATTCCGATAAAATGCTGGGCCTGTGGCAAGTGGAATCGAGTGTAACGGTTAGCCCGGTTTTATTCAATCAAAATACAAAAGTATTTATCCGTATGGACCGGCGTTATTCCATTATGTATGCTGAAGGAAGGAAAAACGGCGTATGGAATACCCATGCCCATCGTCATCAGGTGCGGTTGTTGAGTGATGAGGGAGACGAATTTGACCTGCGTTGGAATGTATCTTTTGAGGGCGAAAAAATGATTTGGGACAATGGGGCCGATGCAAATGGGAGAATAGTTTTTGTGCGAATCCATCAGTTTTAGAATAAAAAAAGCGCCAGCAAACGCCAGCGCCATAAATATCATCTAAACAATAAATTCCAATTTTATTTTGCTCTCACATCTCTCCTGTTCTCTCATGTCTCTAAAACTGCACCCGGTACAGGATGTCCGGAAAAAATCCAATCTGTGTCGATTTCTGTACCTCGTTCCTTGCCCGGTTATAGCGGTAAGCAAAAATGTTTTCTTTGTTCGTCACGTTTTGAAAGTCGAGGAAAAACTGCTGCGATAATTTTCGTTTTTTACTGTTCGTACGATAACCGAATTTTACATCCCAGCGGAGGTACGGATCAAATTGTTCTGTGAAGGCCAGGTCGTCTCTTAGTACTTGCTCGCCGATCATGGCACTTGCTTCCAGGTCGACGGGTGTAAAATAACGTCCGCCCGCCGTGGTGAACTTTGTGTCGAACGTCAGGGCGTTGCGGCCGTCCTTTCCAAGTGGAAATTCTTTGCCCGCTAAAAAATTAAAAGTATAATTGTTGTTAAATGCGGTATTTCTCTCGATACCATCGCTGCCGGTGTATTTGCTTTCAAAAACAGAACCCGTTACGAGGACGTAATAATTGTTGCTGAAGAATTTCTCGACCGTTAATTCAAAACCGTAATTCCTCCCGGTACCTTCATTTACCAAAAAACCTTCCTCTGGAAATACAAAATCAGCACCGGCATTTAACATGGAAAAAGTCCCCGGTACGCTTTCCACCGGTACGTCGCTGATGGCCTGGTAGTAGGTCTCCGCTTTGATCCGCCAGTTGTTGCCAATTTTCAGGTCATATCCCAAGACAAACTGGTTGCTTTCGGTGAAATCCAAGTCCTCGTTGCTACGGACGTAACTGCCGTCGGAAAGCTGAGAGAGGTAGAAGTACATGGGCAGTGGCTGCATTTGGTTGTGCATGCCATAGCCGAAGCTTATGGTCTGGGTTGGGCTGAGGTGGTAATTGACAGCGGCACGTGGCTCTATGGCCCAGGTGTCGTTGAAGGTCAAATATTGAGTATGGAGGCCTCCGTTCAGCGTAATTTTTTCGTTCAGCCGGTATTGGCTCTGCGCATAGCCTTGAAGGAGGAAGAGGTTTTCGTCAAAATCCCTCACCAAAATCCAGTCAGGGGTTGTTTCCCGGTCGAGTACGGTACTGAACGCATTTTGCAGTTCGGCCAGAACGCCGATTCGCAGCGTGTGCCGGGCATTGAATTTTTTATTGAAATAAGAATTGATCGCATAGCGATTGGTGCCGTCGTCGAGGTCAACTTGTTCTCTGGTCGTTTCATTTTCGAGGATGCGTTCTTCCTTGTAAGTGTTCGCGGAGCGGGAGGCAGAGATGGTGGTTCGTATATAGGATTTTTCGCTTAACAAAACGCGGTGATTCATGCCGATGACACCGAATTCAGAAGTCACGTAACTGTTCTGGTCCGTCTCTCCGTAAAAATCACCAGGATCAAGTTCGTCGCCCAGGAAGTCGATGTCGCTCAAACCACCGATGCCGAAAAAAGAAATATTGCCCAATTTTGATTTGGGCAGGTCTACTTTAAATGAAAGGTCTCTGTAGTTAGGGGTGGCATCGGTCCCGAAATCGAGGTTGAGGCCGTCGGCAAGTGCGATAAACGAATGGCGGTAGGCCACCAAAAATGAGCTGTTTTTTTCTTTGTTGATCGGGCCTTCGAGCATGCCTTCCAGGCCACTGAAAGCGGCGAGTTGGGCCGTTCCTTCAAAGTTCTGCTTGTTGCCACTTCTGAAACCGATGTCAAATACGCCCGACAATGCGTTACCGTATTCTGCGGGGAAGGCAGAAGTCAGGAAGTCACTGTTTTTCAACAAATTGGTGTTCAGTGCGCTCACCGGGCCTCCCGTGGTGCCGAGGGTCGAGAAATGATTGGGGTTGGGGATCGGGATGCCTTCAAGGCGCCACAGCAGCCCCGTCGGCGAATTGCCCCGCACAACGATGTCGTTTCGGCTGTCATCATTGATGTTTACACCGGCGAAATTAGCGGCCATGCGGGCGGCGTCGTTCCTGGCACCGGAGTATCGGGTCACTTCTTCCAAAGTAAATTGGCGGGCAGAGATAGTGGCCATTTCATTGCCTGCCCTGTCTTTGTCGACGGCTCCGACGACGACCACTTCGTTCAATTGCACCAGTGATTCAGTCATTGAGACGTCCAGGGAGACCTCCTTGCCGGCGGTCACCACGACGTTCGGAATGGTCACGGGCTCAAAGCCTAAATAGCTGAAGCGGAAGACCTGCCGGCCAATGGGGACATTTTTCAGTTCGAATGAGCCATCTATGTCGGTCACCGCACCAACGGCTTCGGCAACGTTCATCAATTCAACAGTAACGCCGATCAGGGGCATCTCGGATTGCTGGTCGAGCACCATGCCCCGGACGGTCTGCGTCTGGGAAAAACCGGTTGCCGAAAGCAACAAGAGTAAAAGGGAAATAAAAAAGTAGCGGGTAATTTCCATTTTGTAGAATAATATTTTGAGTCGGATGAAAAACTGAAGCAAAGATGTGGCGGGAAACGGCCGGGCGCTATTTGTTTTTGCTGAATTGTAGAAATGGGGGAGTGAACTGTAGGAACGGCCTTTTATCGTAATGCGGGAAACTGATGGAGTAATATTTCAAAGGAAATTAAAACAGCCGTTAAAGCAAAAATGGCCACGAGGCCATTGAGGATGAAATGGTCAGCAACGTACTCTTCCAATTCTTGTTTGCTTCCGAGTGCCCGAAAAAACGCCCACCTGATGATGGCCCCGGGGAAAGACATTAATTGAAGTATACAAAACATAATGGCGCATCTTCTAATGCTTTCAAAGTTACTGAGTTGTGCTGAAATGGTAAAAAGGTTTTAAAGAAGTTTGATGGTCATAAGAACAATGATAAATGCCAAAATGCCTACCAGTACATTTTGCGTGTATTGATCTTTTAAATACTCCTTTAGTTCCTTGTTGCTGCCAAAAACCTTAAAAAATGCCCACCTGATCAAGGCGCCAGGGTAAGTGAGTAGCAGGGCGAAAAGTTCTTCCATTTTAAATTTTCTTTCTGTTGAATTCAAAATTATGAATGCCGGGAAGCTCCTTCAAAATATATTTACGGCAAATATAACTTATTTGGTGTTAAATCCGATTGTAATTTATTTTTTATGAAAATATTTCACCAAAAATTTGACATTATGTATTTTTTATCAGCATATTTGTTTTATAGTAACATCAAAAAGTTTACATAAGTAAAGCCAACATACCATGCTGAATTTCATCAAACAACTCATTTCGCCAACTGCCGCCCCCGTACCGGTTAGTTCCTACAGCAAAAAGTTGCAATCTGCTGCCCGGCCCGCAGTCGATGGATATAGAGTCAGCTCCACTTCTGTGGAACAGGAAGAAGCCCCGCTCCGCCGTCACGCCAAACTCATCATGGTGACCGCTGCCAACAATAATAAGTTTTATGAAATGAAGGAAAACGGAGATGGTACGTTTACAGCTTATTATGGAAGGGTGGGGAGCAGTAGTTCCACCGCCACTTATTCGATGAGCCAGTGGAACAGCAAGCTACGCGAAAAGACCCGGAAAGGCTATGTCGACCAGACTTATTTATTTGCGAAAGTGAATTCTGTGGGCGATTATGCCAACATCCCAAATACCGATGTCCGCTGCCTGATCGACGATTTAGTGAATTATTCCCGCCAGTCGATTCTTCGTAATTACAACGTAGCGGCCGACCAGGTAACCCGCAAGCAGGTGGAGCAGGCGCAGTCGATCCTCGATCAATTGGTCGGCATGGTCCGGTTACAACGCATGCAGGTGAAAAGGTTCAATGATAAATTGATCGGACTGTACACGATCATCCCCCGCCGGATGACCAAGGTGCAGGATCATTTGATCAAAAAACCAACGAACCAGGAAGAACTCGAAACGATCCAAAAGAAACTGGCCGAAGAACAGGCCACACTCGATGTCATGCGGGGCGAAGTAGAAGCTCTCGAACAGCAAAATGTCCAGCAACCCGGCAAAAAACAAACACTCACTCAGGCAATGGGAATTCAGGTGGAGCCACTGACCGACCCATCACTCATCCAGAGCATCAAAAAAATGATGGGAAAGGACAGTGGCAAGTTCCACCGGGCCTTCAAAGTGACCAATGCCCGTACCCAAAAGGCGTTCGACGAATTTGTCGCTAAAAGTGATGACCAGAAAACCGCTCTCTTCTGGCACGGCAGCCGCAACGAAAATTGGCTTTCGATCATGAAATCCGGTTTGGTGCTGCGGCCCGCCAACGCCATCATCACCGGCAAAATGTTTGGCTATGGACTGTACTTTGCGGATAAGTTTCGCAAGTCTTTGAATTATTCTTCTGTCCGTGGGTCGTTCTGGGCGGGGGGTACTTCCGGCAAAGGATACCTGGCTCTTTACGATGTGCATTTGGGGCATTCTTTAAAAATAAAAAAGCACGCCAGCTGGTGTTCGCAGTTGACAGAAGAGGCGCTAAAGAAGCGCGGGAAAAATTATGACTCTGTTTTTGCGAAAGGCGGAGCAGATTTAATTAATAACGAATACATCGTTTATAACCAGGCGCAGTGTACGGTTCGCTATTTGGTGGAAGTGCGAGCCTGACCAACGGAAAATGAAAAATAGTTTGCTGCTGTTTGTAATTGGCTAGCCGTAAACTTTAAAGACAAAAAACTTTTGTGATACAACTCCCTGCGGGCTTTGGGTATACAAGTTTTGTTGTCAATGAAGTTGTTTGAAAATTTCTGTTGAGTCGAAAATGTTAGGATTTTGAGGGGAGGTGGCTGAAATTTTAGAAGGGATAGCAGCGCTCCCGAAGTGAATTCGGGACAAGTTATCGCTGAAAAAATTTCAGCCACCTCCCCTCAAAAGACTGGATTTGCGGCCAGCAAGGAGTTTTTAAACAACTTCAATATCACTAACAGCTAAAAACAAAAAAATTATGTGTCAATTTAAATCCCCACAAAAATTTGCCGATAAATCGGATGTGCAATTTGCTGCTACCCATCTGATCCATTTGCACGGAGCTACGACGACGCTGGAGGTGAAGAATATGTTGCGGAGCCATGGCTTTATTGCTTTTCAGGATGACATTTCCCGATTTATGGAAATGGTCGCATTTGAACAAGACTGGTACTACGAATGCAATGGCCGGTTCAAAATATATAGTATTTCCAAAGAAATCTCTTTTTCGAAAAATATAAATGTACCTGCTTTTTCTTTGAATTAAAATGGCCCGCCAATTTGCTAAATTTCCAAAATTTAGAAGACCTCACGGGCGCTAAATCTGATTTACTTAAATCTTCGAAATTTAGCGAGTCCGGGCTTTTTAATTTTTACTTCTTCCTTGTGGTCACAAAGACGACCAGGTCTTTCAATGACTGGCGGGCAGGAGATGGAGGGAAAGTATTCAATATGTCAAATGCTTTTTGAGAGTATTCTTCCATCGCTTTTTTGGCATATTCAATACCGCCGCTTTGGCGGACAAATTCAATGACTTCTTTTACTTTTTCCGGCCGGTCGCTGTATTTTTTGATCAAACGGATGATGTGTTTTTTGTCACCGTTCGGAGAGTGGTCCAATGCATAAATGAGCGGGAGGGTCAATTTTTTCTCCTGGATGTCGATACCGAGAGGTTTGCCCACGTCGTCGGTTCCAAAGTCGAACAAGTCATCCTTGATCTGAAAAGCGATGCCGATGTGCTCGCCGAATAGCCGCATCCGTTCAATGACCGATTCGTCTTTGGTAACGGATGCTGCACCCGCACTGCAAGATGCTGCGATCAGGGAAGCTGTTTTCTGGCGGATGACATCGTAGTAGATCGACTCTTTGATATCAAGGCGGCGGGCTTTTTCCAATTGCAACAGCTCGCCTTCGCTCATGGCCTTGACTGCTTCGGAGAGGATTTCAAGCTGCCTGAATTCCTTGTTTTTCAGAGCTAATAACAGCCCCTGGGCCAATAGATAATCACCTACCAACACAGCTACCTTGTTTTTCCAAAGGGCATTGATGGAGAAAAAGCCACGGCGCTCATATGAATCGTCCACGACGTCGTCGTGGACGAGCGAAGCGGTATGCAGCAATTCGACCAAAGACGCACCAATGAAAGTTGCCTCACTGACTTCTCCGCAAAGTTTTGCACTCAGGAATACGAACATCGGGCGAACCTGTTTTCCTTTCCGTTTTACAATGTAGTACATGATGCGGTCTACCAGTGGAACATGACTGGCCATGGCCTTGCGGAAGTGCGCCTCAAAATCGTCCAGTTCTTTGGCGATTGGCTGTTTGATGGAATGCAGGTTGGCTTTCATGATAAGGCAAAGGTACAATTGTTTGTAGTAGGCGAGTAGGCAGGCAGGCTAAGTAGGCGAGGAGCGAGTAAATAATCATTCTACAAATGAAATCGCCTATTTGCCTACTTAACTTACTTGTCTACTATAAAAACAGGCCTGATGGAGAATAGATGTCCATCAGGCCTGTAATTTTCAAAACAAATTGAAACTTTAGAAAGTGGTCAGAAAAACAAATTACCACCAAGCCGGATGGCAAATGCATTTCCCTGGGTAGGGTTGATCAAGTCAATGACATTATCGGAAATGGCGAACAGTTGAAAGGACTTGCCATGAAACGTCATGCTTCCCCCAACGTTGTCAAAAGTATCTCCATTGGCCGAATAGGTAAGGCCAAAGTTGAACCATTCGGCGAGGTCATAATTGGTGTGCAGCCCAAAGGAATTTCTTGCTACGCCGCGAAATTCTTCGTTGAAAAACACCGCTCCAACCTGCCATTTTTCTTTTACCTGATACATGCCGCTCACATAAATTTGACGTGGGATATTGTTTGTATAAGCTTCTTCTGTCTGAACTGGTTGAAAAATGGCCTCCAGTGAATCGAGGGTGTTTTGAAAGTCAGGAGAAGCTCCTCCAGTCAATGCATTGGAGAAGTCAAGCCCGTTGTACTCATACGAATCCTGCACCTTGAAATTGGTCACCCGTGTTTTCCAGTTGATGCCGCCACTCAGGTTGACTGCACTGACAGCCACATCCCATTTGTCTTTTTGATAATGAAGGCCAAGGTCAAATGCCCATCCGGTATTGCCATCAAAAAATTTGTCGGCGGTGAACGTTCCGAAATTCAGGTCATAATCAAAATCATCATAAGACCGGTATTCCAGCGCATTGGCCGAGTGCAGGATATAATCACCCTCCAACGTCAGTTGATAAATATCAGGATCGGTATACAGGTCAATTGATTTATGCTGAGGGTCGGTGGTAATATCTACAAAGCCACTTAGGAACTTTGCTTTGACACCAAAAGTAAACTCTTTCCATTTGTAGGCCAGGCCCATATCGACCGAATGGTAACCAGACAGTTGGAGCTCGTTCCCGATGTCAATGGTCTGTCCGATAAACTGTGCATTTCCTTCATAGATTACCTGGGCCAATTCTTTTGGATATTTAAAAAATGCGTGATACTTCACAGCATGACCAAAACTGAAGATAAATTTTTTCTTGATAGGAACGGCAAAGCCAATGGTCTGTAATTGAAAATCATTCTTGATGATATTTTCGTCATTCAGGTAATTGATGACCGTATTCACATCAATGACGGGTTCGCCGTTTACTTTAGTGACCAACTGGCTGTAAGACGGCCCGTCAAAAGTCAGTCCATTGTACAGTCCAGGCAGTCGAAAGACACCACCCTTATCCATGACGATAGCTGGGTTGGTTTCGTTGGCGTGCCAGTTGTTTCGCAAAAAATGGAGGCCGAGTTCCTGTTGGGCAAAGATGGGGGCTGTGAGCAGGAGTAATGAGAAGGTGGTGAAAATGTTCCTGAACATTTTTGTTTAGTTGAAAAGTGATGGTAAAACGGAGGGAGTGAAAATGAGCAGCTTGTTCATCTTTACTCTGTTTTCAATCGAAGGCCCATCCTGATTTCGGCTTCCTGCCCTGCCTTGGCCCTGACCGGCTGCTGGCCGTCGTTTGAAGTAGAAAAGAAAGCATCGAGTGTAATCTTTTCAGCGGTTCTCACTTTGGCAAATTGCTCGGCGGGAAAGATGGCAAAGGAAGTTTCGGTGGAGGGGGCAATCACGTTTCCGTCATCATCAACTACAGCTGCACCTACGAGGACGGAAGGGCCGTCTTCGTAAAGAGAGTCAAGAATAGCGCCAGTTCCATCAACGAAGTAGGCCTGGCCAACAATGTGTAGTGGAGTGCCATTGTCAGCCACTACTTTGAACTCTGCCTCCAGTACGCTGTCAAGGTCGCTCAAGTCAATTTCGAATTCATCCGAGATGCCGAAGCCGGAAGCCCGGACATGCAGTGGAAGGTCTACTTCTACCTGAATATTATAGAAGCTTTCTTCGGAAATGAAACCCCGCAAAGTTACGTTGGTGTCCGGGTTCATGCGGGCATCTACTTCATAGTCGAGCGCAATGGGACGTGAGCCCAACACCTGGTCGATATTAGAATTGGTGGTATCAAAATCAAATGCCAAACTGGCTATTTCCCCATTGTTGAGCGGATAGGGAAAGTCGATTCCGTCGACGGTATCGATGAATTCACTTTGTAGCGGAATGCGTTGGCCGTCAACGGTTATGATGTCAAAAATGTCGATCACAGAACGGGTAGGCACACCGAAAGAATTTTCGATAAAAATGGTTATGGTAGGATCTTCAAAGAACACATCGCCCTGCGTCCAGCTTTCAAAAAAATCGATTTCAATCGTATCCCTGCTGCCACTGTATTTCTCGTTGCCCAGGTATCCTTCAAAGTAGGAAAAGGCAATATTGGGATTGATCAAAGAAACTACATCCAATATGATCGTGTCGCCTGCACCTGCTTCCGTAACTGCCTCGTATTCTACCGTTATTTCACCGTTTTCAGGAATCAGTTCATAACCCGATACATCGGTTGCCATGTTCGGCAGTTCCTGGCCGGCATCGGGGAAAGCACCGACGACAGGAGATTCAAAAACGGTTTCAAAAGTCAGCGGGATTCCTTCTTTTTTCACTTGGGGCAGGACTACTTTCAATTTTACAGGACCAACGTATTCAGTGGATTCGACCCCAATACTGACCGTGCCTGATTTATAGATGGCCCGGTCGACTTCCAGTACTTCAGGAGAAGAAAAGGGCAGGACAAAAAAGTTGGTATCCAGTACAGGGATGATCGGCGGAATAGATTGTGACGCCTCCGTCAGGAATTCCTCCGCATACTGTGTCAGGACATCGCCCCTGTACACAAGGTGGATTGTCCCGTCGTCGTTTATCTCTACTTCCGTTAATTCATCAAAATTATCGAGCAGTTCCTCAACGGTAGCGGTCATTTTACCCAAAGGGATTGCAAATTCAGCCTCACCTGAGGTGATCTCTGCATCGGTCAACTCATTGATCTTGCAGCCCAATGCCAGGAACAACAAGGAAATGATAATGGTATAAAACGAGGAATATTTCATTTACAGGATTTGAATTGTTGTAATAACGTTCAGTTCGGGAAAACGTGCTTTACAATTGGGCAGCTCAATGACATAAAAGCAATAATGTTGCTAATGTTTGAGATGGTGCCCGACTTACAATTAATAAACGATTAAAGGTGTCCTCGTTGTTGATCTTGTTTTGCGTAAAATTCCACAGAAAAATTAAAAACCGTCTATCGGACTATTTGACCAAACTAATTTCAAATGCCTGAAGAACGTCTTTCTTTTCCCCTGCCAGGCTCACAATCGCGACTATCTTGACATTGTCTTCGTTCCATTCTGGTGGTATCAAATAATCAAACGATTCAGTAATGACGCTACCTACTGTTAAATTATCCGTAATGGGGTTCCCATCAAAAGGAGTGGCCTTGCCCCGGAGCACATGTTTGTGCTTGTAGTTAGGGTCTGTATCAGGGCTGCTCGCCGGTGTCAGCTGATGGTCCACGACGTCATTTTCCGTAAAGAGCAGGCTCAGCCGAACGTCCGGTTCGTTAATGGTCTCCTCGACAAAAAGTAATACCTCTATATCAGCTTCTCTGGAAGAGGCATTGAAAGTGTGCTGGACATCAATTTTGACTTTAGGGTCCTTGGCTGCTTCTTGCGCAATAAAACCTGCCCATTGATTGGCCCCCAATTGAAGATCAAACTCGTTTTCAAATTTTTTCCGGTCCACTACTGCTGAAGGGTAGCCGAAAGGCTGGCCCAAGTAGTTTAAAAGATCGTTGCCGGCCTGGGTGCGAAAATCAATAGCACTTTGCGGATAAGGGTCGGAAAATGTACCTGCGTGGATGGAAATAGCGATCAACTGGTTTCCATGTTTAGCGAGCTCCTCCTCAATGAGGATTGCACCATTTGGGCAATTCACACATTTTACACCAGTGAATTCTTCCACCAAAACCTGTCGTTTCTGGTCTTCCGGTGGTGGAGGTGGCGGGTCATCCGTTCTTACGGTACCGGTTACTACGGGAGAGATTTCTTCACAGGCAAGAAATGAAAATGCGATGAAGGAGAGGAGAAAAAATAAACGCTTCATATCAGTTGTTTTTTTAGGAGCCAGGAGTCAGGGCTCAGAAGTCAGAAAAACTGACTCCTGAACCCTGACTCCTGGCTCCTCCTTAAAATGTAGAATTAACAGCCAACTTTACTCCGCTGAACGCTGGCTCCAGGCGACAGATGCCACCCGAACAAACGATACCTTCCACTTGCTTAACGTAGGATATGGAGTAACGGTTGGTCTTGTTGGTGTAAAAAATGTCAAACCGGGGATAGTGCTTTTTGGTTTTTCCTTCTGTAGGCCCACCCTCAGGAGGAGCCAGTTTCCCTGGTTTGATGTTATACATATCGGAAACGGTAAATGTCCAATTTGGTGCAATGCTGTATTCTACCAGGCCAAAAACCCAGTTTCCATAATCCCCCAATACGCCATTTTCTTCTTCGATATACATAAACTGGCCCTCAAACCTGATTGATTTTTTCTTTTCCAGTTTGTATAAAAAGTCAAAATAAGGAGTATAAGAAGTTACAAACGGTACCCCAGGTTTGCCCTGTAAAATATCCTGATTGTACTCCTGGTATTGCATTCCGGTAGTTAGCGTCCATTTACGTTTGTATTTATAATAAAACTCCAGATAACCTTCCCGGTAAAGTTCAGTACCCTCCAGGTTACCGATGTTTGAGAAGTTGACGTTTACAGTCAAACGTTTATTGAAACGGTAGCGGACATCTGCCTGAACCGCTCCCTCTCCAATGAACTGGATATTGTGGGCATACCTGGCCAGCATGCGATAGGTATTTACCCTGGTCATTGGAGGCAGAAAATGCATCAGTCCTTGAATGCCTTCCGCTTGGGGGTTGGTCCGGAAATCAAAATTTTTTGTGTATTTACCCTCTACAGTGACGCCTAATCCTCTTTTTGCGTAGCTCAGACTTGAATAGAGTACCGTGCCAGGTTCATAAATATACCGGCCTACGACGATATCTTCCGAAACGGTTTCCCTTTCCAGAAGAGGCGAGAAGATAGCGTCTTTTGTTTTATAAGCTCCTTCCACGTACCAGCTGAATGGGCCTGCTGTCAGTGTATTGTATACCGAAAAAGCATAGGTGTTATAACTTGGCCCACTGTAACCGCCAAGTACTGTATCCTGAAACATTGCTTTGATATCTTCTTGCCGGTATCCATTTAAGGTAGCCACAAGGCTGTTCATGGAGTTGTCGTCCAAGGTGCGGCCAACGACACCAAACCCAGGGGCAAGTGTCACTTTGGAGGAATCCAGGCTGACAAATCCTTCGATGTTCAGGCCTCTGAAATTGCTCTGGTACAAGTCAAATTGTTGTTTCTGCCGCCCGGTGAATCCCTTGACCATCCAGTTTTCATTTAGGTCATAAGTGAGGCGTACGCCGAACAGAGCCTGGTCAATGGCCAGCGGCCTGGACTCATATGCCCTGAAAATAATCCCGCTGCCTATAATGTCGTAGAAATACCCACCAGTGATACCCAGCTTACCGATTTTCTTTTTTACGTACCAGTTGCCGATTCCCTGGGCGGTATAAGACCCACCGGGGTTGATCAGGTACGAGTTTTGGAACATATCGAAACGTACACCAACGTCAAATCCCTTATAGTTATAGTTCAGGTTTAACCATGCATCAGCACCGTAATTCTGGCGGTCGTACTGCGGTGTGTTAGCGGCATTGATACTGGAGTCGCGTATGAAAAAATTACCGCTGAACTCAAGGTTTCCTGAAATCCGTGCTCCGTCCTGAGCCACAGAGACGACAGTGGCTCCGGCCAGGATAATAATGGGTATTATTATGGAAAGTAGTAATTTTTGAGTCTTCATAAAGTAGAAATAATTTCGTTTTGTTTTGCTTAAGATGGAGAGCAATAAGTCATTGTAGAATAATAAAAAACACAGGGGGTTTAATTCGGGAAAACCATTTCTATTATCCTTCAATCTTTCACCACCTGGCTTTTGCTTTGCTAGTTAATGGCAGGTTAATGTCGGCCGAACTCCACGCATTTAAAATGAATTAAAGATACATTTGCAGTCGTTTCGGTTTTAGCGTCCCAAAGGTAGCGAATCCGATCTGGCTTAAAACAATTTTTTACCATTCAAAACATGAAAATATGAAGCAACTGACATTTTTACTTGTCGCCACTTTATTCTGCGCTGTCAATTCATTTGGCCAAAAAACAGTGCCCAGTGTGACAGTAAAATCTCTGGAAGGAAAATCCCACGACCTTAAGGAATTTACCTCCGACCCCAATAAAGTTTACATTATCGACTTTTGGGCCACCTGGTGTTCTCCTTGTAAAAAAGAACTTGATGCCATTGCTGATTACTACGAAGACTGGCAGGCTGACTATAACGTAGAATTGATCGCCATTACCATCGATAATCAACGGGCACTGCCCAAAGTCCCCGGCATTGTAGAAACGAAAGGGTGGGAATACGTGATTTTTGCGGGCAATGAAGAAGCCATGCGCAACGCATTTAATTTTCAGACCATCCCGCAAACTGTGGTTGCCAAAGATGGAAAAATCGTTTATGAGCACAATGGCTATGTACCAGGTGATGAGGACGAACTGGAAAAAATAGTTGCTGAAGCTGCCGGGAAGTGATTCGTTAAAACATTGCAAAATGACCGGCAAAAGGGGCTGACCCCTTGAAAAATGGCCGCACCTGTAATTGGTGTGGCCATTTTTTTTTTGACCGATTTGACCATAAACCTACAATTAATACAGCCATGCTGTATGCTGCCTTTGTGCAAATGAAAGTTATGTTTTCAGGTTCAATGTTGAATTTATTTCTATCAATTAAAATACTGAATTATGAAAACACCAACGCTTTTCCTCTTGTCCTTTATGAGCCTTTCTTTTTTAGTCATACCCCCCAGGAAAGAAGTTTTTACGCTCAAAAAATTTGAAAAAAAATTGGGTATGGTTACGCCCCAACTCTATGCAGGTAAATATGAAGCGACCAATTTGGAATACCGGGAATTTCTAAAGCATATTGAAAAAAAAGGAGACAGTGAACTCTTGGGAAAAGTGAAAATCTTCAATGAAAACTGGCGAATAGATGGTACTTATAATGAACCTTTTGTGAACACCTATCACCAGCATCCATCTTATGATAATTACCCGGTGGTAAACGTTTCCCATGCCGGTGCGACTGCATTTTGTGAATGGCTGACCGATACTTACAATGCTTATCCAAAAAGGGAATTTAAAAAAGTGAAATTCCGATTGCCGACCGAAGAAGAATGGGTTGAAGCAGCGAGGGCGGGCCACGAGATGGCGCCTTTCCCTTGGGGCGGTTATTATGTAATGGACAGCAAGGGACAAGTATTGGCCAATTTCAAACGACTGCCACAAACGATTTTTAAGAAGTTCACAGAAGATGGGCGCCTGGAAACAATAGAGGACCTTTCATTCATTGCAAAGATGAATGCCCCCACTATGATCGCTCATTCCAATTCATTTATACCCAACGATTTTGGACTGCATAACTGTTCTGGCAATGTTGCAGAAATGCTTGCCCAACCTGGTCGTACGAAAGGTGGAAGCTGGGCCAGTTATGGCTATTATATACAGATTGATGCGGAGGATGAATTTGCTGGGTTTACAGAACCTTCTCCTAAAATTGGTTTCCGGTATTTTATGGAGGTGATAGAGGAATAAACATTTCGAACGATTTTATCGCCATGTTCAAAAGCGGGTGCAGGCTTTATCGGGACCTGCCCCCGCTTTTGTGGTTGGGGTGTGACTATCTTCCTTTTGTCCGTCACAATCCCGTGGCATGTATGGATTATTGGGAACGTATTTCAAATTGACTTTCATCAGGTTGGATTCCCTTGTCTATAATCGTACTTTCGCCCTTTAATCATTCACCAAAAAAATCTTAAATTTATTATGGGATTATTTTCTTTTATCAAAGGTGCAGGACAAAAACTATTTGGCAAAAAAGACAAGGCGACTCCTGTCGTGCCTCAGGAAGTGGAGTTGTCAAAAGCTGATGCGCTCAAGGCCGAAATCAACCGCCTGGGCATTCCAGTGAATGGTCTGGGAATCGAATTTGCTGAACACGTAAGTGTGACCGGATCCACGGCTACCAATGCCGATCGGGAAAAGATCATTTTAGCAGTTGGAAACGTGGAAGGCGTTGCTTCTGTAGGTGACAACATCACCGTGACCAACCCTGAGCCAGAGTCTACTTTTCACGAAGTGAAGAGGGGGGATACACTTTCGAAAATTGCCAAAGAAGTTTATGGCGACGCCATGAAATACCCCGTTATTTTTGAGGCAAACAAACCTATGCTCGAGCATCCTGACAAGATCTACCCAGGTCAGATCTTACGGATTCCAGCACAATAGGAATTGCTGATTGTTGATTGTTGATTGTCGGTTGCCACGTAAGCAACCATCAATCAACAATCAATAACGCCTTAATTTTTCCATCTTTTTCTTTCCTGCTCAACGTGTGTTAACTTCACTTCTACACCATATTTTTCCTTCACATGTTTGGCAAATTGATCGGCTGCATACACAGAGCGATGCTGGCCGCCGGTACAGCCAAAATTGACCGTCAGGCTGGTAAAGCTCCTTTCGATATAATTTTCAATGGCAGGGTCTACGATCAAATAGATATTGTTTAAGAACTCACTCATGTGTGAATGGTGCTGCAAAAAATTGATGACCGGCTCATCTCTCCCTGTTTGTCTTTTATAGGGTTCGTAACGACCGGGATTGTGGATGGAGCGGCAGTCAAAAATGAATCCTCCGCCATGACCGGAGGGGTCGGTTGGTACCCCTTGTTTGAAGGAAAAACTATTGATAGTGATTGATAGCAAACTGGACGCTGCTTTGATTTTATCGAATGGTTCGAACTTTTTAGAGGCAATTATTTTCTGCAATACATTTTTCAAATGCGGCATCTCTACAGGGAAATCGGCATTTTCCAAAATCCATTTGACATTGCGGATTGCAAAAGGAATGCTTTTGATAAAATATTCTTTTCGTTCGAACAGCCCGCGGAAACCATAAGTCCCAAAAGTCTGGATGCTTCGGATTAAAACATAACCGTAAAAATATTCGAAGAATTTGTCCCGGTCAATCGGGATAAGTTTTTCCAGAGCGTCTAAATAATGGTTGACAAGTTCCTTTCTGATATCATTTGGAATATTGGCCTTGGCCTGGTACAAAAGAGAAGCCAGGTCATATTGCAAGGCCCCCCTCCGTCCTCCCTGATAATCAATAAAGAGCGGTTCTCCATTTCTGATCATAATATTCCGGGTCTGAAAATCACGGAACATAAAATGGTTGCAATCTGTCGTTAGCAGATACTCGGCAAAGCGGTGCATATCATCCTCCAATGCCTGCTCCTCAAAAGGTATTTTGGCGAGTTTTAAAAAATAATATTTAAACGTGTTGAAATCCCATAACATGCTCTGTTTGTCAAATGCAGCCCTTGGATAACAAACAGAAAAATCCAGTCCTTCTCCACCTTTCACCTGCAACAAAGCCAACTTCTCGACTACTTTTTTATAGATGCGGACCAGGTAGTCTGGAAAGGGAGAGCCGGCCTGCAATAAGTAACTGTACAGAGTGGTGGCGCCGAGGTCTTCCTGTAGGTAGGCATGACTGTCCAGGTCCTCCACATATATTTCCGGCACCGGCAGCCCTTTATCTTTAAAGTGTTTTGAAAAATGGAGAAAAGCTTCGTTTTCTTTCCGGTCTGCGTTGAATGCACCGATGGCCACTTTTTCACCTTTCGACAATCGGTAGTAAATTCTCGGAGATGCTGATGGTGCCAATGGCAGCATTAGGTCGGGGCGGTCGCCGGCCCATTGTTCGAAAAGCCCTGACAAGGCGGATTCTATCTGGGTTGTGTTCATGGGGTAAATGTAGGGACAAATAGAAATTTTCCCGCCGGGCGAATTTAAAAATCCACTTTACTGCTCTTTTATCCCACTTCACTGCATCCGGAGTGAAGGCCCTTTGTATTGGCCGGTAAATTTGATCATCCATTAATTCTCATTAGAGATATTTTTTAACCTTATAAAAATCAATAGTGATGACAACTGATCAAATTCAATTAGTACAGCAAAGCTGGAAGCAGGTATTGCCAATCGCCGAGACAGCAGGCACCCTTTTTTACAACCGTTTATTTGAAATTGCCCCGGAAGTTAGGCCTCTCTTTGGGGATGACCTTAAACCTCAAATTGCCAAGCTCATGGGCATGCTGGGCATGGTTGTTACCAATTTGACCCAATTGGGGACTCTGGTCCCCAAGGTGGAGGAGTTGGGAAGACGCCATGGCAAATATGGTGTCGAGCCTGCACATTTTGACAAAGTTGGTGAGGCATTGTTGTGGACACTGGAAAAAGGACTTGGAGATGCCTGGCAACCAGACGTAGCCACTGCGTGGACCACTGCCTACACCACACTGGCCAATGTGATGATTGAAGCAATGGAAGTAGTGGAGGCGTAAATGATGGAAAGAGAAGGCCGGAGGCGAGAACACTTTGGCTGTTCCCTGCCCCCGGCCATTAACCCCAAAAAACCAAATGAAAACTAGCATAAGTAAAACAAGGGCCTCTTCTCGCCGTGGCTACATTTCCTTGGTAGATTTGCTCATAGTCCGCACGGCCCTTGTTTGATTCGCGGGCGTTTTGCCTTATCGGGATTTGGATCCCTACGGAAGATTGTGACGAACCGGAAGCACCGCTCCGGTCCGTTTTTAGCTCCCAACTTTTTTAGTCATTGAATGGAAACCTATATGTAAGAGAACCTGCTATTTTGTAGCTGGTCACTGAGTTTACCTAGAAATTCGTAACGTTTTTGATATTGAAATTTTGAGCATATTTACTATAATTGCTAATTCTCTCGCCAAGGTAAAGTAAAATATTGGATTTTTCCCAAAAATTGGATTTTTTTCTGAAAAAATACTCTATGCCTCAAGGTCAGCCCTTCCATGAAAAACAATCTATTGGATGATAATGGAGAACAGCCCGCTATGTGGAAGAGCGATGTCGCATGATGTAAACTTCAGGGATTTTTACCAGGATTTCCCTTTGGTAAAAAATTTGAAAGTCAAATGGAACAAGATTGATGGAACGCCATTGGTAAAAACAAATTGATAAGACGGGGAACAGGCCAAAGTTTGTATCTTGATAGGGTTAAATTGATTGCTAGACCCTCAATCCTTGGCTTATGGCAAGTAATAAAAAATTCCGGAATGATTCCTTAGAGGAAAAAAGGCTTCAGCTTGCCTCTAAATATGTTGCCAGCCTCCTGACCATACTGGAGCGATTATTGGCAGAGAAGTATGCTGATCGTCAGTGAGTTATGAGAGATGGGAGCTTTTTAAGCCCCCATCTGATATGCAGGTTATCAAAATATTAGCTTACGTTGGTATCCTCAATTACAACTGTTCCTCCTTTAATTTCCTTCGTCTGTACGGTGTTGATTTGGTGTTTTGTGAATACAGTGATTGTTCTTTTTTCTGTTGTGTTTTTCATGATTACATGGCTTTGATTAAAAAATTTGTTGACCATGCAAAAAAAAGTATTGGGAAAAAGCTCTCCTATGAAGATTATCTCCTAAAACTTAAGGGATTATTTTAATTGTAATTTGAAACTTTGTCTACTTAAAATGTTGATTTTCAGTGACGTATTATCGATTGATAGTTTCTGAAAAATTAAGAATATGAAAGAGCTGAAGGAATATGCACAACTGTCAAATTGGTTGCCGACCAATGGCGATCAGTTTAGATTATACGAGCTGGCGGTTGCTGGGGCGAGCAGGGAAGGTGCCAGGGAAATCTTAGATCTAAGTTCGAACCATTTCAATGTCGTTTATAAAAACCTAAAAGATAATTTCGTAAACGGCGTCCTGAGTGGCTCGATTAAATCGGAAAGCAAAGTAACCAAACTGCACCATGGCATAAGGAAACAATATACCACTGCCATGCTCCTTTTACGGTCGGACAAAAAAGCTGCCGGAATACCTTTGGCAAGGGCCACTATGCGCAAGGCGGAAAAATATGGCCTTAACCAGATAGCGCTGGATTTGAGCAGGGAATTGCGCAGTTACTATGGCCCCACCAGTCCCAACAAGAAACTTTATGAGTACTACACCCAAAAACAAAAATATCTGATAAATGAGGTAATGAATGAGCTGAAAGCAGAGGATGTGTTCTACGATTTGGGCTTCAGTTTGAACAAAGGCATGCCGATCGAGGACTTTAAAAAGAAAATTGAAGGATTGGCTTCATTGTCTGTTGATAGTTATCGATTTCACTATATGCGCTGGTTGGCTAAAGTGCTTTTTTGGCAACACTCTGGCAAAGAAAGGGAAATGTTGGAAGCATGCAGGGCGGCACTTAAATTCTTTGAATCGTATGATGATGTGCCATATGTTATCAAATTCAGTTTTTACTACCGGGCCATCAGTGTTTTGATTTCAAGGAAAGATTTCTATCAGGCTGAAATGCTGATCAACCGGGGGCTGGAAGAAACAGCAACTGGCCGTCATAACTGGCAGATCATCATGCTCAACCGGGCGCTCCTCGGATTTCATTCAGAAAAACCTGCGATTGCCTTTTCGGCCTGGAACAAATCTACCCAAGTACCCAAAAAACACCTTACGGAAGCGATACAGCAACGGTGGATGATCGTTGAGTCCTATCTGGCCCTGATGGATTTTGAACTGCCCAAAAAATTTCGCCTGGGCCGTTTTCTCAACAGTGTTCCGTTGATGGAGTCCGATAAATCCGGCCAGAATGTCAACGTGGTTATTCTAGGGCTGATGCACCTGCTCAAAGCCCAGAAGCTAAGGGAATATGATGACCGGATCGATCAAATGGACAAATACATTCACCAACATCTGCGAGGGAAAAACCGCAACCGGAGTATCCATTTTTTACGCATGCTCCAATGTGTCCAACGCGGCGGCTACCACAGGGTGGCCGTGGAACGGAAGGCCCAATCCTATATTGCCAACCTAGAAAAAACGACCCCCAGCATTAGTGCAAATGCAGTGGAATTAGTACCTTTCATGGTTTTGTGGAAGATGCTGCTTGACTGGCTGAAATGATTTTCATTCATTTTTTTATTAGAAACCGCCATTATGAAAAAACACGCGCTTTGCCTGATCCCCTTCCTTCTTTGCTTCATCAATTGCTTTTCTCAAAAAAAGGATAAGCCTGATAAATGGATTAAGAACACCATAAGTATAAGTTATGACAAAAATGTTCATAACGTGAACTGGGACATTTTTGGAGGAACTTATAATGTTGATTCTATTGAAGGTTTAGGCCTACAACTGGTGAACTTGGGCCTGGTCTGGTTTGATCGTTCCGGGAACTTTCATGACATAGAAGTAGGAGGCTTTTCAATCAGCAACAAAAAAAGAAAAATCAGGGAATTTGTTCCGGTACTAGGTATTACTCATTACAGAAGCTATAGCAAAGACCTGGTGTTTACTATTCAACCTAAATGGCAATATAATTTTAAACTAAGTCATAAAAATTCAAGGAACAGGTTTTTTATCGGAGCAGGCATTTTGTCCTCTTTAAAATATGAACGCAAGAAGCCTATAAGTATCCAAACTTACCCTCGTCAAAGATTCAGAAAAACCAATATCAGTACGCATTTTATCATAACTCCCCGAATCCTTATTATTAAAAAGAAAAAATTACTGATAGATATTGGTTTAACAAAGACGATTTATAAATTTCAAAAGATATTTCAAAATTGGGAGCATGGAGCACCTGATAGAGAAGAAAAAGTGTCTTATTCGTCTAGTGAATTAATGCCGATTGATTTTGCATTCAATATCGGAATCGGTTTGCAGCTACAATCGGAAAAATAGGATGACGAAAAACCTTTTATTTTTACCATGGATTTTTAATTTGATTACTAGGAAAAATCCTCATCTTGACGCGTATATATGTGTCCAAAATTAAATTCCTCTTTTGAACCTTACACCACAAAAAATAAAATCCTATGCACCCGACCCTGGCACGGCTCAACGGGCCACGGGCATTGCCCATGCCCAGATCTGGCATTCACTTGAAGGGAACGGACGTGCCATCTGGGGGACTTATGGCTATGCACTTGATCCATTCAAAGTGTCGGTCGATTTTGAGGGGCCGGCCTTCCGGTGCACTTGCCCGGTACGGCGCAAGCCTTGCAAACATGCAATTGCCCTACTACTGGTTTTTGCCAAAAACAACGACGCATTTAAAGTGGTGACCGATCCGCCAGAATGGGTCGGTACGTGGCTGGAAAAAAGGGACGAAAAGGGCAGGAAAAAGCAGAACATAACGATTGAAATAAAACGCACGCCCGCAGAAGAAAAGGCCCTCTCAGAAAAGCGAAAGGCCAATCGGGACAAGCGGCTGAAAAATATGGAAGGCGGTCTTGAAGAGCTTGAAAGCTGGCTGGCCAACCTCTTTCGTCAAGGGCTTGCCACCCTGGAGAATCATTCTGCTGAATATTGGAACGACCTTCAGTCGCGGATGGCCGATGCCAGCCTGACGGGCATTTCCCGCCGGTTGCGGCAATTGCCCCTGCTGATGTCAAAAGACGACTGGCATGAACTGCTTCTGGCAGCGCTTGGTGATATCTACCTGATCGTTAGGGGGTTTAGAAATATGGAAAACCTGCCTGAGCCTCTACAGGATGACCTGCTTTCACTTTCCGGGATGAATTTCAAAAAAGCGGAGGTGCTGGAAGGGCCCGGCGTATCCGATTATTGGCTGGTGGCCGGCCAAACAGAATCGCAGGAAGAAGGCAATTTGACGGCACGAAGAACCTGGTTGGTGGGAGAGGAAACCAAGCAGAATGCACTGGTCCTGGATTTTGCGTGGGGAGGAACTTTTGAAGCATCTTATAAATTGGGAACGGTGGTACAAGGGGAGGTTGTGTTTTATCCATCCATTTATCCGCAGCGGGTGTTGTTCAAAAATTTCACGCCGGTCGACCGGCCATTCGACCTGCACAATGGTTATGCTGAATTTTCCGCTTTCGCAAATGATTATGCCGAGGCCATTGGTCGATTTCCCTGGCTTCAACAATTCCCGGCCTTTTTGAAAGAGGTTGTACCTGCCCGGGATTCACTTCGGGATGATAACTTTGTGTTCGTCGATAGAGCAAACAAACAGCTGACCACTTCGGCCAATGGAGACTTGGGTTGGAAAATGGTAGCGATGAGCGGCGGACGTCCATCTTCTTTTTTTGGGGTTTGGGATGGGCAGTTGTTTCAACCTTTAAGTGCAGTGATCAAGGGCCAATTTCGAACACTAACTTAACACCGACGGCAAGTCCGTCAAAACTTTGCGGACTTAGCGTCCACTTTTACTTATGCAACCAAAATTAATCGTACACGGCGGTGCGTGGAATATTCCCGACGAATATGATGAAGCCCATCTAAATGGAGTGACTCTAGCCGTTTCCACCGTCTTTCCTAGGTTGGCAAAAGGAATGTCGGCACTGGAAGCCGTGGAAGCAGCCGTGAACATCCTGGAGGAAGATCCCACTTTTGATTCAGGGAGGGGGGCTTTTTTGAACGAACGTGGAGAGGTAGAGCTGGATGCCATGATCATGGACGGTCGGAACCTGGATTTTGGATCAGTAGCTGCCGTCAGGAACTTGCTGCATCCGGTGAGTGTGGCGAGGAAGGTGATGGAGGAGACGGAACATTGTCTGTTGGTTGGGGAAGGGGCCTTGTTGTTTGCCAAAAAAATGGGGTTTGAAGAATTGCCGCCCGAATCCTTACTGACGCCGCGCGAGCTGGCTTTTTTTAAAAAAATTAAAAACGAGCCTTCTTTCAAAACCCACCATCCATTTGAATTTCGGGAGCTGCCGATGGATACCGTCGGTGCAGTAGCATTGGATGAAAAGGGCCATATAGCTGCGGCAACTTCCACAGGAGGAACGGCCCGTAAAATGGTCGGCCGGGTAGGGGACAGCCCCATCTGCGGAGCGGGTGCCTATGCCGATAATGAGCTTGGCGGAGCATCGGCTACTGGCTGGGGAGAGAGTATTATGAAAATTCTTTTAAGCAAAACGGCGGTTGATTTGTTTAGAACAAATGAATCGATGATTGCTGCCCGGAAAAGCATTGAAATTTTACAGACAAAAGTAAATGGATTGGGGGGCATTATCGGGATTCAGAAAGATGGCCGCTATGCATTTGCCCACAATACGCCGAAGATGGCTTTTGCGTTTTGGAACGGCAAAGTGGTGGCAAATTTGAGAGCCGCAGGATGAGATTTTACGGGTATTCAATGAATGCCGGTTGAGATCAAGGCCATGCACAAATACAAAATTTTGAAAAAAATAAACAACAACGACACCGTCATTATTTTGGGCAGCGCCCGCAGCGATGGCAACACTCGGACGGTCGTAAATTTTTTATTGGATAATGTGGAATTTGACTTGATTGATCTCAATGATTTTGAAATTGGTTATTTTGACTACGACAATAAAAACAGGGATGATGACTTTCTACCGCTCATGAGAAAAATCACTTCCCGCTATGAGCGCATAATTTTTGCTACACCTGTATACTGGTACTCTATGAGCGCTATCATGAAAACTTTTTTCGACCGCATTTCTGATTTGTTGATATGGGAAAAGGATTTAGGAAGAACCCTTCGGGGAAAGGCCATGGGGGTTGTCAGTTGTAGTGGCCACGACGATCTGAAAAATGGTTTCGACATGCCTTTTAAAGAAAGTGCCGATTACTTAGGCATGGACTACATGGGCCATGTGCATGCCTGGGCCGATAATGAAAAATTGGACCTGGCGGTAATGGATAAGCTCATCGGGTTTTTGAAAAAAATGGAAAGCCTGGAAGTGAACTGATGTAAATCATTGGCGTTATCCCCTTTCCATTTATAGTTAGCTTCTAAATTAGCGACCGGAGAAAATAAATGACAACGACGATTCAAAAAGGACACATAATCGGAGAATACGAGGGCGAGGCAAAAGGCCCGCTCGTCATCTGCTTAGCAGGAATGCACGGTAACGAACCTGCCGGTGTACAGGCCCTGAAGATCATTTTTCAATTACTGGAAAAAGAACCTGTCTCCAATCCCAGCTTTGATTTTAAGGGAAAAATTATTGGGCTTTTAGGGAACTTAGAAGCGTACAAAGCTGGAAACCGGCACAGCAAAAAAGACCTGAATCGATTATGGACCAATGAAAATGTTGCCCGGTTGCAGAGAATACACGCAGAAGATTTACTGTATGAAGAGCGAGAATTGAGGGAATTGATGGATATCCTGGAAGACCAAATTGAAAGCTACCAGCCCGAGTCAATAGTATTACTGGATTTACATACTACATCTGCGCATGGGGGGATTTTTACAATTGCGACGGACGATCCCGAAAGCATCAGGATTGCAGTAGAATTGCATGCGCCCGTGGTTACTGGTATGCTGGAAGGCATCCATGGCACTACCCTCCACTTTTTTACAAAGGAAAACATTGAGCTTTTTTTTCCGGGATTGCCGGAAAATGCTACCGTGACCGGTGTTGCATTCGAAGCTGGACAACACGAAGACCCGTTGTCGGTAAACCGTTGCATCGCTTCCATCATCAATTGTATGAGAAGTGCAGGATGCGTGAGGGCCGAAGATGTGGAGAATCGACACGACCGTTTGCTGCAGGACTTCTCTAAGAATTTGCCAAAAGTTGCCGAATTGATCAAAGTTCATTCTATTGGGCCTCTGGATGAGTTTACGATGATACCGGGGTTCCGTAATTTCCAGGTTGTCCGCAAAGGTGACCACCTAGGCCATGATCGCCACGGGACTATCCACGCAACGGAAGATGGCCTGATCTTAATGCCACTTTACCAATCTCAGGGAAGTGATGGATTCTTTCTGATTAAAGAAGTAGAAGGCTATTGAGATAGCAGGAAACGGGTATCATTGCGTTTACTTAATTTAGCGTTTAAAATTTCCAATACCCATTTAGCATGACAGACGAGCATCTCGATCCAACCAACACGCCAGAAGAGAAATTGCCACAACAAACTGGTCCGGGAGTCCCCTCTCAGGATGCCACCCCCATTTTAAATGAAATTACCGAAACCGGTACGGACACCGTTTCCGAACAGCCACCGCCGTGGGAACAAAGCCGGCTCGACCTGGCACCCATTTATCGTGCCGTCGGCAACATTAAAAAAGAGCTGAAAAAGGTCATTGTCGGTCAGGAAAAGATGATGGACTTGTTGATTGCAGCCATTTTTTGCAACGGCCACATTTTGATTGAAGGAGTGCCGGGCATTGCCAAAACCTTGTCCGCCAGGATGTTGGCCCAAACGCTTTCAGTCGACTTTACCCGCATCCAATTTACACCCGACCTGATGCCCAGCGATGTAGTAGGAACGACGGTTTTTAATATGAAAGCTTCGGAGTTTTCTTTTAATGCAGGGCCGATTTTCTCCAACATAGTTTTGATTGATGAAATCAATCGGGCTCCCGCCAAAACACAGGCAGCGCTTTTCGAGGTGATGGAAGAATACCAGGTGACGGTGGATGGGACGACCCATAAAATGACCGAACCGTTTTTTGTGATAGCTACGCAAAATCCCATTGAGCAAGAGGGAACTTACAAACTGCCAGAGGCCCAGCTCGACCGTTTTTTATTTAAAATTAATATTGAATACCCCGAACTGGAGGAAGAAAAAGCCATCCTGCGCCGTTTCCGAAATGACTTTAACCAAAAGGTAAAGAAAGAAGTGCTGCCCGTTTTTAGCGCAGCAGGCATTGCGCAGTGCCGGTCGCTGGTGGAAAAAGTGCAGATCAGGGAGGAACTGCTTGATTATATTGCTGAAGTGATCCATCACACCCGCAACCACGCCGATCTTTACCTTGGTGCATCCCCTCGGGCATCCCTGGCCATTTTAAAAGCATCGAAAGCCATTGCAGCAATGAGTGGCCGGGACTTTGTGACGCCGGACGACATCCGTTTTGTTGCCTATCCTATTCTGAATCACCGTATTATTTTAACTCCCGAAAGGGAGATGGAAGGGTTTGATGGAAAGGATGTTGTAGAGGATATCTTAAAGAAGATAGAAGTACCGAGATAGGGCAGCCGGAAAGCTTTCCACCACAGCTTCCATAATCACTCAGATGGACTCAATAAAGGAACCGGAGTTTCTGAAAAATTTATTTCAGGTTAAACTTGGTTCCCAGATAAAAGGAAGTAGTATAGATTTTATCCCTATTGTCGCCAATGCCTTCGGACATAAAGAAGTGCTGGTAATTAGGCTGGAAAAATACAGTCCATTTTGGAGACAGGTACCGTTCTACCCCAAGTCCGATATTGGCGGTCATGTAAAAGTTGTCCTGTAGAATACCTCCGTCGAGTAGCCCAGGAGGAAAACGATAGCCTCCGGAATCTTTGATACTCTTGGTGTCGTCCGGTGATCCCTGGCCCGGAGGTATGGTGTGCAGGGCTTGTTTCTGGTGGTCAATTTCATAGATGGTAGAAGTGATGAAATAGGAAGAGGCACCAGCAGATGCGTAGAAACGCCATTTGCCCTGGTTTTTGAAATGATAAAGAACGTTGACGGGTACCTGGAAAATATCAAGTTGGATGCCGTTGAAATCTTCTTTAATGAAGAAGTTTGGTGTGTCAAAAATGAAAATTGGGGTATTGGGAATATATCGTTTGAATGAATAAATACCTCCTGTCTGATATTCCCAGCGATTTCTTTTCCAACTGACCGTCACCCCACCGCCATAGCCACTGGCCATTGTTGTGTTGGATTCAGTTTTTACGGGTTCTCCGAATACCCTTACTTCATTAGGCGGAGAGGTCACATAATTGAAATCCGTAGTGGTAAAAATGCTGAAACGGAGTTGGTTCTGTTTTCTGATCGGACTGGATTCCACCTTTGGCAATTCCCATGAATAATCGTCGTTCAGGCTGGCAATCGGAGGCAAAACCACTGGTGCGTGCAAAGCAGCTCTTTTCTTGGAAATAGCCAGCAATTTATTTTGTTTGCTGTCAAAAGCTTGGATTGGGGGGATGGTACCATCGCTTTTTGTGGCTTCGACTGATTTAAATTCTTTTTGGGGAAGGATACTTAGATATTGTCCTCTCCAGTAATCATTGGTTGAAGTGTTCAGTTCCCTGCCTTCATTTAAGACGGAATGAAAGCGTTCATTGCTTGTGCCAGTCAGGGAATTTGCTGATAACTTTATTGGGTTGTTTTGCCGGGTTTCGGAAGCTTCACTGTTTATAGTAGCCGCTATTGGCCGGGTCGTTGTTTCTGGAGCAGATAGGGGAGATTTTGGTTCATGTGTCGGGTTGTGACTTGTATCTGGGGAATAATCCATCCAATCCTCTACCAGTGGAGCAAATCGGATAATTGACAGGAGGAGCAAGGCCATGAGGGCCATTTCTGCTACTTTATAGCGGTATAAAAGATGACGGAGAGAAAATTCTTCTTCGAGGCGTTTGGCCATTAACGCCCAGTGCTGTTCTGAGAATGGCACACGTAGATTATTGAGGCTGTTGTAAGCTAGTTGGTCGATTTCTGTTTCCCCTTCGATCATTTCCATCGCTTCATCTGCTTCAATCAATTGCTCCATTGCCTCCCAACTGCCACCGGTCATCATGGGAGCTTCCATTGTGCCCAAACGGTCTTTGAAGAGGCCATCCACGGCTTCTTGTGCCTCAAAGTCCATACGGTTTGCGAGCCTATCCCAAGTGGTAGGGTCAAAATCTGCCTCCAGATTTTCCAGTTGCTGCCTTATCTGCTCTTCCATGTTCTTACTTCGCTCCATTGTAAATCATGTTCTTGGCTGTCAGTTTAGCTTGTAGTTTAATTCTGGCTTTTACGAGATTCGACCGTGAGGTGCTCTCGGTAATTTCCAGTAGATCGGCTATTTCCTTGTGGGAATAGCCTTCCAGAACATACAAGTTGAATACTGCCCGGTAGGCAGGTGAAAGCTCTTGTACTGCTTCCAGTATTTCCTGTTCTGATAATTGACTCAGGGCGTCGGCATCTTTGGTGCTGACGCCATAAGCTGTTTCGATGTCATCGGTACGGCGCCGAACCATTTTACGATAATAATCAATGGCTGTATTGACCATGATGCGCCGTATCCATGAATAGAGAGAAGTGCCGGGTTCGTATTTATTTAGATTTTTGAATACTTTAATGAACCCTTCGTGGAGTATATCCAGAGCTTCGTCTTGGTTGCCGGCATAACGTAAGCAGACACCCATCATTTTGGGATAGTGATCTTCATAAAGCATTTTCTGTGCCCAACGCTCTTTGCGAATGCACGCTTTGATAAGATCTTGTTCCTGATAACCGAATGGTATTGCGATGTCCATGCAGTTGCTGATTACTTGTGAGCTCCCTCCAGGCTAGTTGTTTTGTGTAGTTTCTAAACGTAAATCGGCTGGAGAGTGCTGCTTATGGTTTAAAATGTCAATGACCCGAAAGTCATTGGTTAGAGAGAATTTCAGGTGGAAAGTTAATGAGATTTTGGGACAAACGTCGTAAAGGGATTGACAAAAGTCCACAACTTAACTATCCTGTGATTAGAGCAGGCGATTTCACAATCCGATTTTTAGCTTGACCAAACAGTTGGAAATCAAGCCTTGTGCCCGGGTCAATATTTTATAACCTTACCGGCAAGCCAGCTTCCCCCTGCCTCCGTTTCAATGCTCAGAAGGTACATTCCGGCAGGATAACCGCTGAGATCAAAGGAGAGCGTAGACTTGTGGGTATTGGGCATAACTTGGCCGGTTGATAAATGTTGACCTAACATTGTGGTTAATCTCACCTTGGCTCCTATGTCTATTTTTCCATCAATAAAGACAAAGACCGGACTGTCAGTTATTGGGTTTGGAAAAACCTTCACCTGAACCGCATTCTTCCCGATCATTATTTCTTTGGTATCAGTAAATAAATCTACCATAATTGTTTCTATCAACTCGCAGCCTTTAGCATCGGTGACCGTTACTGTGTAGTCGCCAGCCGTCAGGTTAGTTGCGGTCTGGGTAGTTTGTACCGGGACTGTACTCCATTCATAACTATAGTTGAAATTACCTCCGCCTGGAAAGATGCTGGCAGTGCCGGTTCCCTGCATCAAGGTATCAGGCGTACTGGAGATTGAGGAAGCAATCAAGGGGGCAGGCTCTGAGACTAAGATCGTGTGGGTGAATTCACAACCACCAGCATCTGTAATCGTAGCTGTATACTGCCCGGAAGCCAGGCTGTCTATAGTTGGCCCGGTTTCTCCATTTTCCCAAACATAGGTATAGTCCGGGACTCCTCCAGTGGGAGTAAGTGTGATGCTGCCATCAGAAGCTCCGGCACAACTAACATCCTCAATTGTCTGTCCTGGTATAATCGGTGGAGGTGCAGTAATTGCAAAATCAAAACTCCTTTCACATCCAAAGTTATCTGTAACGGTCACTGAGTGAATGCCAGCCGATAAACTGTCAGCTGTTTCGCCGGTGTCACCATTACTCCAATTGATTTGATAGTCCGGCCCTCCTCCAGATACGGAAATGGTAATACTTCCATCTCCGGCATTTGGATTACCGCATTTTGGGCCTTCCGAGTTCACTATATCGATAACAATTGGTGAAGGGGCACTCATTGTCGCTTCAACAGTTGAAGTACAACTGTTCGCATCAGTAACAGTTGCCGTATAGATACCCGCTGAAAGGTTTAAAATAAAAGGGCCTGTATCGCCATTAGACCAGTTGATTTGATAGACAGGCGTACCACCGTTGATGTCAAGTGAAATCAACCCGTTGCTGTTTCCCGCACAGGATGGGTTGATTAGGGAAGAGACCGAGGACTCTAAACTATCCGGCTCTTGAATGTTTATAACTTCGGGCCTTTGACAACCAGTTGTACTATCGAGGATGATTAACTTGTAATAACCTTGGGGCAGACTATCTACCACTGAGCCGTAAAAGCCATTATCAATCAGTGGCCAAAAAACTTCCAGGTTTCCGGATCCGCCTCCAGGGACAATTGAAATATTCCCGTCAGTTTCTCCAAAACAACTAATATGGTCAATGTCAATACTATCTATAAAAATCTGATCAGGTTGACCGACAATGGCCTCTATGGGCAACGTGCATCCATTGGCGTCAATGATGTTAGCGATATACGTTCCTCCTGTTAAATTTTCAAGCTGAGAACCAGTCTCGCCATTATCCCAACTAATATCCAAAGGTGGAGTTCCTCCTGAAACAGATGCGTTGATACTGCCATCTGCGTCACCAAAGCAAGAAGCATCTGAAATACCAACAGAGTCCACGACAATTGGACTGGGTTCAAGAACGTCAATTTCAGCAGTCATTTCACAGCCATTGGCATCGGTGATGTTGGCCGTGTATGTTCCAGTGGATAAGTTGTCAATTTGGGGGCCGGTGTTCCCGTTGTTCCAGACAACGTTCAAAGGGGATGTTCCTCCTGAAACAGTGATATTGGCACTACCATTTGAAAGCCCAAAACAGGAAATATCCACTTTGTTAATAGATTCTACAACAATAGGACTGGGCTCCTGAATGTCGACTTCAGCGGTGGTCTCACAGCCGGTTGCGTCAGTAACAGTAACGGTATGTGTACCGCTCGAAAGCTGGATGGCGTTTGCAGTAGTTTCGCCGTTGTCCCATACATAAGTAAGTGGTGGAGTTCCTCCGGTTACCTCAGCCAAAGCCCCCCCGTTGTTTTCTCCATGACAGGCCAGATTGTTTAAAACGGTCAACTCTACAGAGATTGCATTTGTATTTTCTATTTCGATGCTTTCGGTAAAAGTACAGCCTCTGGCATTGGTAACCGTAACGGAGTAGGTGCCGGGCGCAAGTCCGGAGCGCTCCATTTCATTACTGCCATCGCTCCATATGGGATTGCTTAATTGATCGGTAGGGATATTAAACGAAATGTTTTCACCGCCTTGGTTGTCACAACCCGCAGGAATAACGGAGAGCATCGGAAAGGTAGATGTCACCTTGTAGATTTTTCCATCTGTATGTCCCGCCAAAAAAAGTTCCCCCTGGCTGTTTTCCCCCATCGTCTTTAAATTGTTGTTGTTCATGTCGGCCAGCTCATCTGCCTGCCATTGGCCGGAGGCATCCCTCACCATGCGCCATAATCTGCCAGAACAGTAATCAACAAAAATATATTGACCATACAAACCCGGAAACTCACAGCCCCGATAGACGAACCCGCCAACCACTCTGCAACCGGTAGTGAAGAAATGAGGATATTCAAATTCCGGAAAAGTCATGGCGTTTTGCGAAGCGCAGCCTGCCGTGTTATAGTCATGGGTGCCTTCGTAACAGCGCCAGCCGTAATTTTCGCCACCGCTGCTGTTGGACAGTTGCCGGTTGATTTCTTCCCATGCGTCCTGACCTTCATCCCCTATCCAAAGGTCCCCAGTTGCCTGGTCGAAACTGAACCGTCGGGGGTTGCGAAGACCAATGGCCCATATTTCATCCAAAACATCTGGATCGCCAACGAAAGGGTTGTCGGAAGGAATGGAATAGGGCGTACCATTGTCTACGTCAATGCGGAGTATTTTACCCAAAACGGTTGCGGTATTTTGCGCGTTCTTTTGGAGGTCGCCTGCCGAGCCGCCATCGCCAAAACCAATGTAGAGATAACCGTCCGCGCCAAATTTTAGTCCACCGCCGTTGTTGTCCAAAAATGGTTGGCCTTGTTCCAATAATATAAATTCACTGTTGGGATCGGCCAAATCAGGATCAGCATTGGAAACCGAAAAACGGGATATTCTGGAGAAATAGGCGTCCCCTGAGAAAAATGTATAATTGATGTAAAAGAAGCCGTTGTTCAAATAGTCGGGATGGAAAGTCATACCGAGCAGCCCCAACTCCTCAGGCTGTAGCCCAATAATGGCCGTCAAATCCAAATATGGCGTGGTGGCTTTATTGCTATCAGCATCCAAAAACCAGATTTTTCCACCCTGTTCTGCTACAAACAGGCGCTCGTCCCCACAGTTGGTAATTTCGATTGGGCGGTCGAATGCCTCCGAAGTGGTTTCAATTTCAATTTCCGGATTGTTGCTAAAACAGTCTGGCGAAATATCAATGGTAAAACTGCCCGGTTGGATCGGGGTTGAGATTAGCATCCAGTGATCTATGTAGTCGTTGTTCCCTTCGTCTAAGGGGTATGTATAAGGAATGTTTGTGGGCAGTGCATGGCCGGTTTGGCCACCGCCGCTTACTGGCCCGCCGATCCAGGTATGGTCGTAGTAAAATTGATCTGTTGTAAAACCGGAAGGTGCATTCAGCCATTCGAAAGCAACCCCTCCTTCTATACCTTCCACATCGGTTAGTGCGATGTGCAGTTCACCGAATTTTATCGAGCCCTGATAATTGATCACGAAGCCCTGTTGCACCGGAACCGGATTGCCCAGCCCATCGTTTCCGTCCCAAAACAATTGGTCGATACCCTGATTGATGGCTCCCTCCAAAATCACATCGACCGGATCGTCGAACAGGCCGTTGTTGTTGAGGTCGAGCAGCAAAGTGGCCACGCCGCCAAGGTTGGTTTCGAATATAAAAGAGCCACCTTGTGCAAACTCCAAAGTGTTTGGCTGGCAAGGATTGCCACCTGCCCCTTCACCGGTCAGGTAAAAATCCTCAACTTCCAGAACCTCCAGGTCATTGAGCAGCCAGGTGGCGTAGGTGGAATTTCTAAAAATATCGGTTACCGAAGCAGAGGAAGGGAGATTAGGATCGGGCGGGTTAAAGAAGATCTTATTATTGATGAGTGGGCCGATGTCCCTGACCTGTGGCTCATAGAGGTAGAAATTATTTGGTAGCCATGATAAGATATCTTCGCTTCGGGTAAAATCATCTTCCGGTCTTGATTGATAAATCGGATTTCGCAAGCCGTCCACAAGACCCAATGAATTGGAAGAAATTGGAAAACGATAAGGGTCCGCCTCGCTGATATCGACCTGATAAATATAACCATCCTGAGTCAGTACATAAAAAGTGGGAGATACGTTGACGGTGTCTCCAGGCGAAGTATTGTCTTGTACCAGGGAAATATGTTCGTTGGAATAGACCCTCCCTTCCACGGGCTGCCCGCCCATGTTGCCGGCACCACCAATGGTAACGGTAATGTCCCATGCCAAAATAGCCCTCGACGTATGGGGCTGATCGTTGGCTCTTGTCCAGAAATCACTGTTCAGTAAATTACTGAATCGAGTGTTGACGTAAGTGGGGTAATCAAAAACAACGGTCCAGATTCCTGTCTGGCCAGTTGGGACGTCAATGGCTCCCGGAATGTAGCCGGCGCCATTTGTAGTGCCACCTCCAATGGGACCATTCGCTTCTTGCAGGCTATCATTGATAATGGCGAACCCGGTGGTTGCTCCAAAATCGCCAAAAAGCGCTACCTGGTTCCCGTCGGGATCATATACAGCAATGAACCCTCCCTGAATTCCCACGTGGCTGCTCCCCACATTAATGGTTTCGCCTTCATTGGCGTAGACTTTTAATTGTTGTGGATCGCGGGTGTCGAGAAACATGCGGTGGCCTGGATAATTGACAAAATCCTTGGAGCCTTCTGCCCGCAATTGATTTTTAGAAATAATGGAAAAGAAAAAAAGGAAAACGAAAAAAGAAATGGAAAAGGTAGAAAGCGTAAATAGAGATTTCATGTTCTTTGGATTTTGTAATCGATTGGGATAAAGGTAGTTAAAAATATTTATCTTTATTGGAAAAAAATGAGCAAGCCAATATCAAAAATATCTGCATTTGACCACCTTGAATCCATCTTGGTTTTGCCTTTTAATGTATTGGTCGTCATCCCGTTTTTGATTCAATATTTTGCAAAAATAAAATCAAATGAATTGTTTGTTAAAATAGGTTTTCCATATCCTGTGGTTGTTGGTTGCCTTTTGTTAGGCATCGGGTTGATTTTATTTATTGCCTCTGTTTTGCTTTTTGTAAAAATAGGTAAAGGGACCCTTGCCCCTTGGAAGCCTACGCAAAAACTGGTCGTAAAAGGTCTGTACCAACATCTGCGGAACCCAATGATTTTAGGCGTTGTTGTGATTTTAACAGCAGAATCCTTTTTGTTGGAATCCTTCTATATAATGTGCTGGGCTTTTTTGTTTTTTATTATTAATAATATTTATTTTTCCTTTAAAGAAGAGCCTGATTTAATAAAGCGATTTGGTGAGGAATATGTCGCCTATAAAAATAATGTGCCGAGATGGTTGCCAAGAACAAAAGGCTGGCAGCCATAATCCGGACTGGCCGTCTGGATTAAACTAAATCATTTTCATCATAATTTTTTCGTAGCTCTTTTAATTCCATTTTTTCTTCCTTTTCTGTAAAGCTAAAATGATCTGAATTTTCTTCCATTTTCCCTATTTCTTTTTCAATTTCTTTTTCTTCCCATTTGTCTCCTAATAATGGAATGCCAAATACATTGAGATAATGTATAAGCAGGCCGATGCCCCAACCAAGAATGGGGTAGTGAAACCAAATTCTTCCAGGGGTGCGAATCATATTTAAAATAAAAAACAAAACAGCAAATGCGCCAAAGTAGATTAAGTGCTGATAGAACCCCTTTTTTTCGGCAACTTTCTTCCTGGCGATTTTATATTTTTCTTTTTCATTAGTGGTGTTCATTTTTATTTATTTTTGTTTATGAATTTAATTCAATCGACAATTAATTGCTCAGGTGTTTTATTGCTACATGAATTTTTTCATGAATATTCTTCTAATTTTTTCATGTTTTTTTTCGGTGTATCCTGATGATTGCAACCGTGCGCTCCGTTATTGCCGGCTCTTGGTTTTTTATGGACTTGGAATGTTTTATTATTAGGTCGGTGTGAGCACTGCAAACAGAGAACATATAAAAAATTGGAAGAGCATGAATAAAGTAAACTTCTTTGATTTGAAAATAAGATGATAAAACTAAAAAGGTGAATTTACAAAGTTCTGCCTACTTCCAAACAATATCCAACATTCCCTACCTTTGCGCCCCAATTTAAAAAAAATGACACTTCAGCAAGAAATAGAAAAGCGCAAAACTTTTGGCATCATCTCCCACCCGGATGCAGGCAAGACGACCCTGACGGAAAAACTACTCCTGTTTGGTGGAGCGATCCAAACGGCAGGTGCCGTAAAATCCAATAAGATCAAGCGAACTACGGTATCGGATTTTATGGAAATTGAAAAACAACGTGGAATCTCCGTCGCAACCTCGGTGATGGCCTTTAATTACCGGGATAAGAAAATCAATATCCTCGACACCCCCGGTCACCAGGATTTTGCCGAAGATACCTACCGGACACTGACCGCAGTGGACAGTGCCATCGTAGTCGTGGATGTGGCCAAAGGGGTGGAATCACAAACGGAAAAACTCGTCAACGTTTGCCGTCGGCGCAGTACACCGATCATTGTTTTTGTGAACAAGCTCGACCGGGAGGGGAAAGATGCATTCATCCTGCTTGACGAACTGGAACAAAAACTCAACCTCATCGTGCGGCCTTTGACCTGGCCGGTCGGTATGGGCGGGCGCTTTCAGGGCGTGTACAGTTTGTACGAAAACAAGCTGGTACTTTTTCGGCCACATGGCAAACAGCAAGAGGAAGAAGTCATTGAAATCAGTGATCTGGAGGGCGATGAACTGGAAAAGCACATTGGTGAAGGTCCGGCAAACGAACTGAGGGAAGAGCTGCAGATGATCGAAGAGGTTTACCCGCCGTTTGATAAACAGGACTATATGGATGGCCTGCTGTCGCCGGTGTTCTTTGGCTCGGCCGTCAATAACTTTGGTGTACGGGAAATGCTCGATTGTTTTGTGGACATTGCCCCGACCCCGCTGCCGCGCATGACGGAGGAACGGGAAGTCGTACCAACGGAAAAAGATTTCACGGGGTTTGTTTTTAAAATACACGCCAACATTGATCCACGCCACCGCGACCGGATTGCCTTTCTCCGTATTTGTTCGGGGAGGTTCCAAAGAAATACCAACTACCTCCACGTGCGGCAAAGCAAAAAAATGCGCTTCTCCAATCCGACCAGCTTCATGGCCTCCAAGAAGGAAATTGTGGATGAGGCGTTCCCGGGCGATGTGGTCGGTTTGTACGATACCGGTAACTTTAAAATTGGTGATACGTTGACGGAGGGCGAGCAGCTGCATTTTACGGGGATTCCCAGTTTTTCACCGGAGCAGTTCCGTTACGTGGAAAATGCTGATCCAATGAAATCCAAGCAACTGGCAAAAGGCCTGGTACAGTTGATGGACGAAGGGGTTGCACAGCTCTTCACAAAAGAAAACAACGGTCGGAAGATCATCGGTACGGTCGGTGCCCTGCAATTTGAGGTCATTCAGTACCGCCTCGAACATGAATACGGCGCCAAGTGCCGCTACGAACCGACCAGCCTTTACAAGGCCTGTTGGGTCACTTGCGATGACAAGGTGGCTTTTAAGGAATTCACCACGCGGCGTTCAAAAGACCTGGCACGTGACAAAGACGGCCACCTGGTCTATTTGGCCGAAAGTGCATGGTCATTGAAAATGGCGCAGGACAACCACCCCAAAGTGGAGTTTCATTTTACCAGCGATATGGAACGGGAACAGTAGGGTAGGTGAGTAGGCGAGTAACTCGGAATGCCATTCCGAGCGCCCGGATGTTAAGAGATCCACCCGACAACGGATGGTTTATATTCTCCGGATAACATCAAGATGTTTGATAGGCAGAAAAAAGAAGAAGCCTTGATCCAATGACATGAATCAAGGCTTCTTTTACATGGCGTCAACTGCGTTTAGTTGAAAACCAGTTTTCCATTGACTTGATAGAGGTAAATGATCAAAATCATGAACAGCAGTACGTAGATGATCAACCACATCATGAATTTACCTTTTTTACCTTCGTTTTCAATATGATCTGCCATAATTATATTTTTTAATGAATAGTATTTTTTGATCGCGCCGCAAAAGTACTGCGCTGATCGGTACTTTCCAAACTTCGCCTTTTTGTTCAAAATACTTCTAAATAAATGACATGTCTATCTTTGTTTTTCATAACTCAATAACTCAATAACTCAATAACTCAATAACTCAATAACTCAATAACTCAATAACTCAATAACCCAATAACTCCCCTAATATGCGAATCGTCATACAAAGAGTATCCGAAGCGTCCGTCGCCATCGAAGGAAAAATGAATGCTGAAATCGGCCAGGGCCTTTTGGTTTTGCTGGGCATCGAAGAGGTCGACGGGCAGGAAGACATCGACTGGCTTTGTAAAAAGGTCAGTCAACTGCGCATTTTTGGTGATGCGGAAGGCAAGATGAACTTATCTGTACAAGATGTGAAAGGGTCGATTATTGTGGTCAGCCAATTTACCCTGCATGCCAGTACGAAAAAAGGCAACCGCCCTTCCTACATCAAAGCGGCCAAACCAGATGTGGCCATCCCACTTTATGAGCAATTTGTGAAAACACTCCGGCAGGTGTCGGGCCTGCAAGTCGGTACGGGCGAATTCGGGGCCGATATGAAAGTAAGGTTGCTGAACGACGGGCCGGTGACGATCGTAATGGATACAAAGGTGAAGGAGTAAAATTTTGGATCAAACAAACGGCCCCTCCATTTTTTGAATGGTACCAAATTCAAAGCAAGAACAATAAAAAAAGGGTTGCCAACTGGCAACCCTTTTTTTATTGTTTTATCATCGGTTTAAATTTATATCATCCACTCCCTTCAGCTGAATATTATCCTTTCTTATGACTCTCCCGTTCCTGATAATATCCACCGAAATCGAATCGCCGGGTCGGAAACGGGCGACCTGCTCCTGCAGTTCGGGTACGGTGTTGGTTTCCTGGCCGTTAACGGCGATAATGACGTCGTTCATTTCAAGGCCGGCTTGTTGGGCACCGCTGCCCTGGTCAACGCGACGGACAAGGATGCCGGCCACTTCGGGCAGGTCCAGGTCGGAGGCAATTTCTTCATTTACATCAATAATACGGATGCCTAACAAGGCCCTCTTGACCTTGCCAAACTCTTTCAGGTCACGGATAATCTTTTTGACCAAATTGGCCGGAATCGCAAAAGAATAGCCTTCGTAGCCGCCCGATTCACTCATGATAGCAGAGTTGATCCCCACGAGTTCCCCTTTCAGGTTGACCAGGGCACCGCCACTGTTGCCGGGGTTCACGACGGCATCGGTCTGTATGAAACTTTCGATGGCGTAGAGGCCTTGCAGGATATTGATGTTGCGGCCTTTGGCACTGACAATGCCAGCCGTTACGGTAGAAGTCAAATTAAACGGGTTGCCCACGGCCAGAACCCATTCGCCCACCTCTATGTCATCAGAATCGGCGTAGCGGAGGGTCGGTAGTCTCCGGGCATTTATTTTTAAGAGTGCTAAATCCGTGGTGGGGTCTTTTCCGATAATGGTAGCCCGGTAGTTTCTTTTGTTGGCGAGGGTCACTTGAATCCGGCCTCCGGCATCAACGACATGGTTGTTGGTGATGATGTAGCCATCGTTGGAGATGATGACACCTGAACCTCCCGAAAGGGGTTCGTAACCATTTGAGCTTTTCACGGTAATGTTGACAACGGCGTCGGTGACGCGCTTGGAGGTCTCCACAAAATTTTCAGGGACAAAGTTACTGGTGAACGGTTTTTCATTGAGGGGTTGATTTTTGTACCCGGTAAACTGGACGGATGGTGAAGGGGCGGTTTTTTCAGTAGCCAGATCTTGTTTGAGGTGTTGGAAGAGCATCAACGTAAATAGTCCGTTGAGAAGTAATGTGGCGGTAATAGCCAGGCCGAATTTTTTCATAATCTTTTGACAGTTTGCGGATGATTAAAATTGGTTGCCGCTTTCCTATGCAAATTGGCCCTTGGCCAAATAAAGGAAAACACCCAAAAGGGCGGATCAGCATGATTTCGGATAGTCCAAATTTTAGATGAAGTAGTCAGAAGGAGAGAGTCGGTCTTTGTTTTGTGATTTCTTAAATAGGCGATCAATAAAACGGTTTATTTACTCAATAACGAAAGCAATAGCGTTATAATCTGCAAAACAGCCAATTTTTTTTGAGAAATGCAGGATTATCACAGACCAAAATCGTTAAATAAGTTTTAAGGTATTGGCTTTTGTAACGTACCGGGCAGGTAAAATAATTCCCACTGTAAACCTTTTCCTTCCATATTTATTTAGATAAAAGCAGTTTTTAGCGAATATTCGCTAAATTTAAAGGCATAAATATTGCCTTTTTGATTTTGTCATGCTAATTTTGTCAGCGAATATTCGCTAAATCAAAGCGTATTTATTTCATCCAAATAGAAAACTAATAGCTAATGAGAGGTCAGACCGCCAAGCTGTCAGAATTCAGAGGTCGGACGATCAAGCTGCTCAAATAATTAAATCATTTGACTTCTGGCAGTGAAACAGGCTGACTTCTGACCTCTGTTAAAAGTTAAAAAAACTAAAGAAAATGGGAGATACAGCATCCAAGGCCCCCGTACTTAAAGGAGGCGAATTTATTATCAACGACGCCTTTGCCGCCGACACTTTCATTCCGGAAGATTTCAGCGAAGAGCAAAGAATGGTGTGGCAAATGGTCAACGATTTTATCAAAGAATCGGGCGACAAGGGCGCAAAATTGGAACATCAGGTAGAATTGATGCACAAGGCCGGTGAGCTTGGCTTGCTGGGCGCCCATATTCCCAACGAGTATGGCGGTATGCTAATGGATTCCAATACCATCACTATCCTTTACGAGGCTACCGGAGGCTTTGGAGGTGGTTTTACCACAACTTTTGCTGCGCACACAGGCATCGGCATGCTGCCAATATTGTATTTTGGAACAGAAAAACAGAAAAAGCACTATCTCCCCAAATTGGCCTCAGGTGAATGGAAAGCGGCTTATTGCCTGACCGAACCGGGTTCTGGTTCTGATGCCTTGGCGGCCAAGACTCGTGCTGACCTCAGTGAGGATGGAAAACATTACATCATCAATGGCCAGAAGATGTGGATCTCAAATGCGGGGTTTGCAGACATTTTTGTGGTGTTTGCTAAAATAGACGGGGACAAATTCACGGGTTTTATTTTGGAAAAAGGAATGGAGGGTTTGACGCTTGGTGCGGAAGAAGATAAGCTTGGCATTAAAGGTTCGTCCACTCGCCAGGTGTTTTTTGAAAATGTAAAAGTGCCCACAGAAAATGTTTTGGGTGAAATTGGCAGGGGGCATTTGATCGCTTTCAATGTGCTCAATGTAGGCCGCTACAAGTTGGGTGTCATGAATTTGGGCGGTGTCAAGAAAAGCATCGAGATGGGTGTCAAGTACGCCAATGAACGCCATCAGTTCAAAGTGCCGATCTCCAGTTTTGGTGCCATAAAATATAAAATAGGTGAAATGGCCATCCGGACATTTGCACTGGAAAGCATGATCTACCGTATTTCAGAACTCATGCATGGCAAACAGGAAGAACTGATGGAGGCAGGCATGAGCTACTCCGATGCCAAATTGGAAGCTGCCGAAGAATACGCCATCGAGTGTGCCATTTCAAAAGTATATGGTTCGGAAGTATCTGATTATGTGGTGGATGAAGTAGTGCAGATCCACGGCGGTAACGGCTTCTCGGAAGAGTACCCTGCTGCCCGTGCCTACCGGGATGCACGGATCAGCCGCATCTATGAAGGAACGAACGAAATCAACCGGATGCTCATGGTCTCGCAACTGCTGAAACGGGCCATGAAAGGCAAGCTCGACCTGGTCGGACCCGCATGGGCCGTGCAAAAGGAACTGGTAGAACTGCCAAAGCTGATCGTACCAGAAGGAACCTACGGGGCAGAGGAAAAAGCACTAAAAGATTTTAAGAAGACCATTTTGATGGTAGCAGGCGCGGCTGTAAAAATGCAAATGGACGGAAAGCTCAACCTCAAGGAGGAACAGGAAATATTGATGAATGTAGCGGATATGATGACAGATACCTACCTGGCAGAATCCACCCTGTTGCGAGTGGAGAAACTGGCGGATAAAGCGGATAAGAAGTTTGACCAATCCGTTTATGATGCCATCCTGAAAACATTCTTCACCGATGCGTCTGACCGCATTCAGAAAAGCGCCAAGGATGCGCTGGCCTCCTTTGCTGAGGGAGATCTTTTGAAAACGATGTTGAAAGGCGTACAGCACTTTGGCCAGTATGCCCCAACAAATGTGAAGAAATCCCGTCGTCTGGTGGCAGAGCAGCTGATAGCAGCAGAAGAATATTGTTTCTGAGACTAAATTCAACTGATAGTATATGATGAGAGCCTCTGGGATCGCCCGGGGGCTTTTTTTGTTGCCGTTGTGGCATAGGCATGTTGATCAAAATTGTGCATACCCTTGAATTGTATTCAAACAACTTCAATAATATTGCAGAACTCCTGCGAAAAACGGGGCCTTGTTCAAAAAAAATCAAAAAAAATCATTTCGCACCAAACGTTTTTTTCAGGCCAGCCGTCATGTTCATGAATTCAATTTAATCCAACTCAATCAACTATTTTTTAGCGCTTAGACTTAGATGATACCGGATAAAATTTCTAAAAATATGACTGTAAACCACATAGCGCAAATGGAGGTGCGAAGAACCATCATGATGCAGGCAAAAAGCAAAGCAGAACCTTTGAGCGAGGAGGCCAAACTGATCGCAAGGTGCGTGAAGGGCGAACGGCTGGCTCAATCGGAATTGTACAAAAAATGGTACAATCAGGTTTTTGCGGTATGCCTGCGCTATGCCAACGATCGGGATGAAGCCAAAAACCTGGTCAATACGACTTTCTTCAAAGTCTTTAAGAACCTCCACAAATTCGAAGCAACCGGCGCATTTGGCGGCTGGGTCAGACGGATCTCCATCAATATCTGTATCGACCATGTGCGCTCCCGCAACAAAATGATCTACATGGAACCTCAGGAACTGCCAGAGGCCACCATCGAGAACGACATCGTCAGCCAGCTTTCCGCTGAAGATATCCTGGCCAGCTTGCAGAAAGTGTCACCGGTCAGTCGGATGGTTTTTTCCTTACACGTGATAGAAGGCTACAAACATCGGGAAATTGCCGAACAGCTCGGCATCAAAGAAGCAACCTCCCGGTGGCACTTGTTGAATGCGAAAAAGGAATTAAAAGAATTATTGAAAAACTATTCAGTTTAAAATAAAAAAATCATGGATAAAATTTTAAATGACAATTGGGATGATCTGGGGAAAAAAGTGTCGGCCTATGTGCCCGACGAATTTTCGCCCAGCGACTGGGAGGCCATGGAAAAAATGTTGAACGACCTTCCCGCCAAAAACGGCAATCAAATAAATGGCCATTTTTATTTGAAGGGTTTTGCTATCGGGTTATTGATTATCGCAGCTGCTTTATTTGTTTATCTGAAAATAAATAGCGGACTGGAAGAAAATACAACGGTCACTTCTGTTGAAAAGAATGTTGGCCAGTCGAATGAAGGAGAGCGTAAATTGGAGGTGGTGACTGATTTGGTAAATAACAATACTGAAAAAAATAATAGCAAAAACCAGGAAATCAACAATGGCGTAAATACTTTAGAAAATGAGGAAAAAAATAATTCGGTTGAAATTAAAAATTCAATTGCTGCAAATACTGGAAATAATTTTACTGATAAGTCTGGTGAAAATAATTTATTAAATACAGCGGCAGCGAACGAAGAAAATAATTTAACGGAAAATTATGGTTCGGCAGATTTGGCAACCGGAGACTTAAATCTCCGAATGGCTGCCGAAGAGAAATTTGTCAGTGAGGGAAACCCTGACCTGGCGGCAACCGGGCCAATTGAATCAATTAATTTAAAAGAAGAAAAAGAAGTTGTAATTGATCTGGAACCCATTGATTTGCTGACTACTGTAGAGTTGCTGCCGCTCGATGCTGAGGCTGAAATATTGGGGGCAGGGACTGAAAGTGTTTTGCCGGTAAAAAATAAATTTTCAAAAAGGACTAGGTTCGGTGTACTGCTGGGACTCAACAATGCCATTGTCGATTATGAGGCGATGACCACTTCGCACTTGCCTTTTATTGGTTTTTTTGCCAATAAAAAAATATCGGAAAAACTGGAACTGCAAGCGGAGGTGCATTTGAAAACAGTAAATAACTATGACCTTCGTCAAGAGTGGGAAAATACTGTGTTTGGAGCTGGCGGAAGCATCAGCAGGGAAAGTGCGGTGGAGGTTTATAAGAGTTATGTTTCTGTGGATGTTCCATTGGTTTTAAAATATGCAACCTCAAGAAGAATTGGTTTATTGGGCGGAGTAAGGTTCAGTTACTTGGGGGTGAGCCAGAATGCTGCCAGCATAAGTTCTTTTTCATCAACGGGTATTATTGCCCCGGAATTAATATTATCGGAAAATATTCCCGATCAAGGATTCTGGAATTATGATTTAAACCTGATTTTAGGTGCAGAATATTACCTGTCGTCAAGGTGGGTGGCCGATTTACGGTGGAACCAGGGATTTCGGGATATTACACCGGACAATTTGTACAACGACGATGCGGTCCATTTAAATTCTGACCTGCAATTTTCATTGCGCTTTATTTTCTAAAAAAAAAATACTGACATGTTTTATATAAAACTGTTTTGGAAAAAAAAATATAAAATATGCAGGAATAAAAATAGCTTTTAAATCATGAGGAATTATAATTTAATTTTTGCCATTCTTTTTTTATCCGTTTTGTTTTCCTGTAAAAAAGATTTTGACATTAACGAGGCGCTGATCAACGAACCATATGTGCAGCATTTTTATGCCAACGGAAATTTGTTTGATCATAAAAACGATACTGCGACGAATTTTTCTATAGATAATTTTGAGTATGATGTGGAGGGAACCACCGAAGTAATTTACACCGGCTCTGTTTCAACGGAAGGTGCATTGAACGGGAGCGGGAACAAATATATTCTATCGGCAACCGGTACCGACCCTGGGGCCGTACGGATGCATTCAGAGGGCCCCAATGCGGTCAATTATTACTTGAATGCGTTGCGCAATTTTATTGCTGTAAAAATGGTGAGTGACCGGCCCGGATCAGAAGCTGACAGAAAATTTAGCAGGACTGAATTGTTGGAAATGTTGGAAGTGGGGAGGCCGTACACTTATGGCGACGGTCCTTTTCAGGTAGAGGTTGGATTTCACCATCCACCGATCGACAGCCTTCCGGATTATGTCTTTTTTGGGTACATTGGAAGTACGAAAGAAGTACCGAATGAAGAAAGTGTTTTTGAGATATTGGAAATAGAAGATTTTGTCGAAGTGGGGGTACAAGAACCAGTCACCGGACTTAAAGTAAGGGCGCGGATCACAGCGGATGTACAGTATGCTGGATTTCCTGCTATTTCGTTGAGAGATGTCGAGGCTACTTTTTTGTTCGAATATGAATAAGCCAGTTAGAAATGTCATTTTTCAAAAAAATGACATTTCTCCCTCCTTCCTCTTAAAAACCAAAATCCCAACTTTACTTTTACGGAAACGTTTGCAATAAAAAACTTTCCGTATGGCTTCCATCCCTGTATACAAGAGTAAAAACCGGATTTTCCCCGGTGCTGATTTTATCCGCAACCCTTATAAGTTCTCCATTGGCAAGGCCCGGGATTTTGGCGATTTCTTCCGCGTGCCGTTTTTTTTTCGGAAAGTTTTTTTTACTACCAATTTAGAAGTCATCAAACATGTGCTGCAAGTCAACCAGAAAAACTATGTAAAAAGTGTAGCCTACCGAAATTTGAAAATGGCCCTCGGCAATGGCCTGGTGACCAGTGAAGGAGAAGACTGGCGCCGCAATCGCCGCCTGGCTCAGCCCGCCTTTTACAAGACCCAGCTCGAAGGTTTGTACAACGCCATGACGGGAGTGGCTGAGCGGTACTGTGTGCAGTTGGGTGAAAGAATAAAAGAAAACGGAACGGTCGAAATTTCCACAGAGATGATGTCCGTCACGGCGGATATTGTGTTGAAGGCTTTGTTCAGTTCTGAAAACCCCGCTGCGATTTCTGAAATGTACCGTATCATGGTACACTCGCAAGAGTACATCGTAGAGCGTACCATCGCCCCTTACAAAACACCTTTTAGCTATATCAACGGCAAACACCGGCAATTTAAAAAGGACATGGAGTGGTTTAATGGCCATCTTTACCGCCTCATCGAAGAGCGCAGAAAGGACAGCCAACCGACCAACGACCTGCTGTCCATGTTGCTACATGCCCGTTACGAGGATACAGGCGAGCCCATGGGGAACCAGCAGCTGCGGGATGAAGCCATCACCCTGTTCGCGGCCGGCCATGAGACTTCCTCGAACGGCCTCTCCTGGATTTTATATTTGTTGAGTCAGCACCCCGTGGTTATGGAAAAGCTCAGGGCGGAAGTAGATCAAGTGTTGGATGGCAAAACACCTTCTTTTGCTGACCTGCGAAATTTAACCTACACCATGCAGGTCATCAATGAAGGGATGCGGCTGTACCCGCCTGCTTTTGCGATTGGGCGGGAGCCCCTGGCAGATGACGAAATCCTCGGTGTGCGGATCCCCAAGGGCTCGGTGGTGTTTTTGAGCATCTGCGGGGTACACCGCGACCCTGCGTATTGGGAGCAGCCAGATGCATTTTATCCAGAACATTTTTCTGCTGAAAAAGAGAAAAAACGTCCCCGCATGGCCTTTATGCCATTTGGTGCAGGTCCCCGCATGTGTATTGGCAACCATTTTGCATTGATGGAGATGCAATTGCTACTGGCCATGTTGGTGAGCCGGTTCGATTTCGAATTGGTGTCCAACGTGCCGGTTGTGCCACAGCCGTTGGTGACACTTAAGCCAAAATATGGCATCAATATGCACGTTAAGCAAAGAAAAATTTTATCCCCCGTTTAGCAGTATTTAGCAAGTAATTGTACTGATTGATAAACATGGGGACAGCCCTGAATGTATGGCAGTCGCCCGAGTCGCTGCTCCGCAGCGCCGGGCGGAGGAGGGGTCTGAGGGGCCGACAGGCCGACTGCGGCGCCAACTTAGCGAACATTGGACCCTAAGTTGACCAATCAGCACAAGTAAGAAGTATGCTGGCGTTTTGTTTTAAAGTATGATATGCTTCCGAAGATATGGTGGAATAATATTCACCGTAGGTTTTTTGCTTCTCCGTTTAATTAAAAATTGAATTCTTCCCCCCTTGTTTTTTGGTATTGACTGGCTCAGCGCCTGCCACCAATGGTCCTTTGTATTTTGTCATTGAGCATGGTCAGGTGAAATAGAGATCTCAAATTCCTTCATATGGGTCAATACACTACTCTAAGGTGATTTTATCATGAAAAAGCTATTGACTTCAATATTCCTGATCCTTGTTTGCAGCTCTTTGTTTTCACAAATCAAATATGAAATTGAACTGCTCCCGGACAATGAGACGTATCTCATTTCTTTTGTGTCCAGCAACACCTACGCTCCACCACAAAATAAGGTGGCTTCTGGCCAGGTGACGATCCGCATGCCTCATGGCATCGGAGTTAATGCATTTTCCGTAGTCGATCTGACCATGGAAACCCCTGGTGCTTCGTGGCAGGCAAACGATATCATCAGGGCTCCGGTAGAGGCCCCTTCCTGGGATTATTTTTCCTTTGGACTTACGACAGCAGGTGTGGATGTCTATGATTTTCAGGCAGGTGTTTCGGTTCCGGTATTTTCATTTCGCAACGGAGGGGCACATTGTGCGGACAGTGTCTATATCATCGATAATGAAACAGACCCATTGATCGATAACTCTTTGAACGTGGACGTTCGGAATTTTTTGTCCATCCTGGCAGGGTTCGGGACCAATTTTTACGACGGAACGGTGGGGACAGGGGCAGCACCCGGTACGCCAGAAACACTTTGTACGGATGAAACGGTCGACGAACGGATTGGCTGCGATTCGGTCATGTATCAGGGAATTACCTATGATCGGGATACGACGATCGATATTCATTATACTTCTTCCGTCGGCTGTGATAGTGTGTTGGTGACGGAGATAATCATTCAGGAGGAATTATTTGCGACGGTGGATACTACGATATGTGAAGGCGATATATTTAAGGGCATCGAAATATTGCAGGACGACGTGATTGATCAAACCTACACGACTGCCCAGGGGTGCGATAGCACAGTGACCTACCTGATCCGGTTAGTGGAACCGACTGAATCCGAAACAAATTTGACCGTACTGACCGGAGATATAGTCAACGGCGTTGCCGTTTTTTCCGATTCGACCGTAATCGCCACGCTGACCAATGCCAATGGTTGTGACAGTGTGGCCACGGTGCATGTATCCGTTTACAGTGGGCAACCCACATTTATCAGTGACGATATCTGCCTCGGAGAAAGCTATAACGGTATTTTTTATTTACAAGACACCACTTTTACCGATACCCTTGTGAGTGTGAGCGGATTTGACAGTCTGTTGGTATATGACCTGGCTGTAAATGAAGCTTACTACATTACGGCATTTGCCAATCTCTGCGCAGGTGAGCCTCACCCCACGACTGGAGTTGTTTATGAAAACGACACAACTTTTGTGGAAAATTTCCAAACAGTGTTCGGCTGCGATAGCAATATCACCACCACCATTCATGTTACTGTTCCAGAATATTTTATCTCGGACACGTCTATCTGCTTCGGGGAACTGTACCAGGGAGTGCTATATGAAGAAGACATCGTTTTTACGGAAAGCATTCCCTCTTTGAACGGTTGTGATAGTGTTGTTACGGAAGTATTTTTAACCGTAGAGCCACCAGTAACGGCAAGCATAGCTGGAGTTGCCGAAATATGCGAGGGGGATGAAACCATTTTGACTGCAACGGGCGGCACCCAGTTTCTTTGGAGCAATGGCTCAACGAATAATTTCATCACCGCAACCGGTGCTGGCACCTTTCAGGTAACGGTGACCAATAGTGCCGGATGTACCAACGAAACAGCCATTACAGTGACTGCATCAGGGCTTTCCGTCGAAACGGAGATCGAACACCTGAGGTGTCATGATGATCTGAGCGGCTCGATTAATTTCACTGATGTTACCGGCGGATTCGAACCTTATATTTATTCCGTCACCGGAGGTGATTTCTTTGCTACAGAAGCGGAATTCTCTGATCTGTCGGCAGGCGAATATTCTCTGCAAGTGCAAGATCAGTTTGGTTGTTACTGGGAAGATATAGTAGAAATCATTACACCTGAAGAAGTTTGGGTAGAGGTTAGCGATGGGGAGGAAGTGCGATTGGGGGGAAGTGCAGAATTACAGGCGACGACTAATCTGTTTGCGCCCGATTCCATTATCTGGTCGCCTGCTGCGGGGCTTGCATGTCCCACTTGCTTGGGTACTGCGGCAACCCCACTGAAAACGACCAATTACACGGTGACGGTCATCGACGAAAACGGTTGCTCTGCCGAGGCATCTGTTAATATCCTGGTAAGGCCTGTACATGAAATGTACGTGCCCAATGCCTTTTCTCCCAATGGCGATGGCAACAATGACACGTTTACTGTTTTTGGCGGGGACAATGTTGCCGAGGTGCGGCAGCTTGCCGTTTTTGAACGGTGGGGAGGGCAAGTGTTTAAATTGGAAAAATTTGCCCCCAACAATTTGTCCACCGGTTGGAACGGCCTCTGGCGAAATACAGAAGCGCCGGAAGGGGTGTACATCTGGATGGCGGAAGTGGAGTTTATTGATGGAAAAGTAATTGTGTTTGAAGGAGAGGTGAATTTGATGAGGTGACTTTTTTAAGCAGGTGGTCAAAAAAAAATGACACTTTTTCTTTGCCTGAAAAAGAATTTTGTGGTCATGAAATAAAACATTTGCCAAAATAAAAGTGACATTTTTAGCACGCCTTATTTTTGATCAGCTGCCTGAATACCTAAATATGAATTTGATTATTTTAAATTAAATAAATAAAAGCCGCTGCCTAAACGCTGTTTTGACTCCGCACAACTTAATGTGTTTTTTTGTTACGCAGAGTTACGCAGAGGGACAAACAGTGTTTAAACGGAGAAAACTTGCTGGTCAATGATGCTCAGTCAACAATTTCCGAAAGCTTGACCGTCCGCATTTCCTTTGCTGATATCTTGGCGGCTTCCAGAATTTCCATTACGGTCATATTGTTTTCCAGGGCACTCAAATCAGTTTCATTTATGGTTGTTGTCCCATTTAAAATGCCCGCCATATAAGCGAACGGGTCGTTATATGGATAAACTAAATCCTTCGCTTTTTGTGGGGTGCTTCCTTCTTTTTCCGAGCGCATGATTTCCATGTCCGAACCATTGAGGCAGTGCACGTATCCATTTTTACAATAGACTTCCATATCTTTTCTATTGTAGTTCCAGTTCCAGCTTGCCTGGATAATGGACTGTGATTTTGGATAAGTCAAAATAATGGTTGCTTCGTCGTCCACTTTTGGGTACAGGTCTGGTTTTATTTGTTGGGTGATGGCCGTTACCGTCAAAGGTCTTTCGCCATTCATCAGCCAGGTTGTCAAATTGGCACCATAACAGCCAAAGTCAGTCAATGCGCCTGCACCGTTAAAATAAGGGTCGGTAAGCCATTCCAAGAACTCTTCGTTGCACCCAATTTCAATGGGGCCGGGGTGGCCATCGTGCACAACTATTTTTCGGATGTCGCCAAAATTTTTTTCAGCATTAATTAATTTCTTTGCTTCGTGATTGCTGCCGTACCAGGTTGTTTCATAATTTGTCAATAAATAAATATTGTGTTTGTTGGCCAGCTCTTCCATTTTCTTCGCATGCGCTAAATTGACTGCCAATGGTTTTTCCACCATGACGTGGATGCCTTTTGGAGCGCATAATTTTACCGTATTTAAATGGTTGAAAATAGTGCTGAAATCGGTTACTGCATCTGGTTTTGTTTTTTCCAACATCTCTTCCGTCGAGTTGAAAACAATGTCCATGGAGTAGCCGTGCTGCTCGGCGTACCGTTGGGCGAGTTCCCGGTTCGGTTCGGCAATGCCGACAATTTCGATGTCGCCGATTTTTTCACGGCCCAAAATCCAGTGTACGTGCGTATGCACCAGGCCGACCACCCCGATTCTTAGAGGCTGGTGCTTTTTCGTCTGTCCATAAGCAGGGATCATTAAAGTAGAAAAAAAGAGAAGAAAAAAGAACTTGCTTTTCATTGTAGAAAGTATTTTGTTTTGGAAAAGTAAAGTAATTAAAAGTAATCCGTATTGTCAATTTCGCTGCTCCTTTAAAATTCCGTTCAATAATTAAAAATGATTTGATGCAGCTATTAATTATAAGTTTGGTTTTGCATGCCTACTTATTTTATCTTTTTAATTAAAAGCATAAAAAACAAGCCCGTCCACCTTTGTGGACGGGCCGTATAATTTCGGATATATAAATGAAAGTGATTTTCGATTGAATTAAATACAGGAGTACTTTTTAAACAAATGGAAACCGCTATAGTTCGGTCACCATTATTTCTACAGAATAGTCGCTGTCTATTTCCGGCTCTCCATTGCAAGGAAAAGGCAGGACGTCTTTTAACTCAATATTATAACCCATGAAATCGGTATCGTACACTCCTTCCTCCGGGCCGTCGTAATTGGGTAATGTAAAGAGCTTGGTCAGGGTTGTTCCGTTGGTTTCGATTTTCAGTTTGACGCCGATTAGTCCCGCCGTTATACAGGCGGCATTACAGGGGCATCGGCTGTCTGTGGTCACTTCTTCAAAAGAAATGCTAAGGTCGTCCGTTACCTGTGTTTTAAATTCAAAGTCGACCGTAATTGGTGTTCCGACTTTGTCAAGCTCATTGTCTTGTTGGCAATTTGTAAATATAACAGTAACGCAAAATGAAAATAGAAAGAAACGAATTAGGTTTTTCATAACAAAAGATTTTGCTGATGTGTTTGTGGTAAAGACGAAACAAAGGTGGTCGTTCGTTGGGTGGTTTTGTTTTAAAGTTCTGTTAAGGGATATTAATGAATGGTTATTGGTTTCTGGTTTCTGGTTTCTGGTTTTGACTATTGATAAATAAGAAGGTTTAAGTGATTGGACAAAAATAAGGAGCGCTAAAAATGACACTTTTATTTGGGCAAATGTTTGAATTCCAAGCCTCCAAACTCTTTTTAAGGCAAAGGAAAAGTGTCATTTTTTTTGAACAGCCACTTACTTTGATCTGATGAGAAGATGTTTTTTATGTAAGAGAACTTAATGCTATATTTAAATAAAAAGGCCTGAATAAATAGGTCATTATTATTAAAAATGACCTATTTGAGCAAGGGCCTGTTTGTGCAAAGTCAAACTCTGCACTAGGCGTCGGGAAACCAAAAGTTTCGCGACATTTGCTTCACACCAATTAAAAGGCATGACACATATTGACTATATCACCATCATTAAAAATTCGTGGATGGCTTATGATGACACCCGCAGTATCACCGATATCAATGACATCAGTGCGAGGGTGTCGACCAACCATGTGTATAAGGTAGTGTTGGCAGACGGTGGGTGGGTGATTGCCAAACTGTCTTACTTCGGGAAATTTGAACATTTTGTAGAAGACCATACGATCATCAATGTTTTAAATAATAACCTGCCGGCCCCATTCGATAATTTTCTTGCCCGTTCGCTTATGAAAGGGGACAAGTTATTTGTTCACCGGTTTCAAAACGGGGAAATTGATGCATGGGTCGTTTTTTATCTGCCCGTGAAAATTGTTCAGTTGATGCCCAAAAGATTGACTGAAAACCATATCCAGAAATTGGCTACAGAAATAGCAACATTTCATAAAACCTGTCACATTATCCGGCACACCATGCCGCCTTCTTCCAAAACTTTGTCGTGGGACATACGCGATTTTTTAAAATTATTGGAAACGGACATGGGGCGTTATGAACACCGCAATAATTTAGACGAAATCAAGAAGCAGTGTTATTTGTTCCTGGGAAATATTGAGGCATTGGGCGTATATGAATTTGATACGATTCCTGTTTTCGTGGACTGGAATATTGGTAATTTTTCGGTTACTCCAAATACAAAATTATACTCCCGCTGGGATTACGACTGGTTCCGGATCAGCAACCGCATGATGGACTTTTATTTTTTTAGCAGAGTTGTTTCAGATATTGGTGATCGTTCTGTTTTTAGTTATACCATCAGCCAATTAATGGAGGATCGGTTTTTGATGTTTTTGAAACATTACCATGAAATATTCCCATTAACGGAAAATGAAATCCTGTTTCTAAAAGAAGCTTACCGATTTTTTATTTTAAATTATGTAGTTAAAAATGGCCGTTATTTTTTCCATGAAATATATGCCACTAAACTGCAAAAAGAAGCTTTCGACATTTATTTCCCCCAAATCGATACTTTTGACCCCGAAAAATTATTAAAAGTGATCAAATGAAATTGAGAAATTGGAAATGAGAAATTTCCAATTTCTCATTTCCAATTTCCATAAATGACCATCCAGCCTTTTCGTTCCATTGTTAAAAATTACCGGGTTGTATTCCTTGATTCATACGGCGTTTTAAAAACTTATAAAGGACTCATTCCCGGGGCCATTGAAACCATCCAATATATAATTGAATCAGGCCGCGAATTCTATGTGCTTACCAACGATGCCTCGCGCAGCCCAAAACAATTGGCCGATAAATTCCATGCCATCGGTCTGGAATCAATAAAAACCGAACATATCATTTCTTCGGGCATGATGGCCAAGGAGTATCTGGTGAATAAAATCAGGAGTGGCAGGGTGGCGTACCTGGGTACGGAAGATGCCGCACATTATATAGACGACGCAGGCCTGGCCATGGTGTCTATTTCCGATTTAGACATTGATGATATTGACGATATTTCCGCACTTGTTTTTTTGGATGACGAAGGTTTTGACTGGAATTCGGACATCAGCAAAGCAGTAAATTTATTGCGCCGGAAAAATATCCCTTCCATTGTCGCCAATTCTGACCTGACTTATCCGGCATCCAAAAACGTAGTTTCCATCGCCACCGGTGGCGTGGCCGATATTGTTGAAAGAATCGTAAAAAAAACATTCATACATTTTGGAAAACCAGATGGAAGTATGTTCATGTATGCACTGGAGCAACTAATGGAAAAAGGTGAATTTAATAAAAGGGAAATATTAATGGTCGGCGATACTTTGTACACAGACATTCTTGGAGGAAATAAATTTGGTGTGGACACCGCACTGGTACTGACCGGTAATACCAGGAGGCAAAGGGCCGAAGTGTTGATCCGTTCATATGGTATTATTCCTGACTATATTTGTGAATCGGTCGGGACGTGAAAATAATGTCCACTCTTGTTTGATAAAATCAAATTATTTCCGCACAGTGGATCAATGCGGCTACACTTTGCGTACCTTGCGCTGAACTAATTTGTACGCATCATGAAAAACCCGTCCCATATTTTTCTTGCAATTTTTGTTTTATTTTTATTTGCCTGTAAAAATAATGAGACCCAACCATCTCCATTTGCCCACGTCAAAGACGGGAAAGTAAAAGATATCTTAGAAAAATCAATTGCCCGCGCGGGCGGCTGGGAGAATTACCAAAAAATGGATTCCATTATTTATAAAAAAAGAACGGTGCTGTATGACATCAACGGGGAAATGGAAAGTGACATCACCCAATTCCACGCATATCAATTGAAGCCCTATCTGGCAATGTCGATTTCCTGGGAAAAGGAAGGTGACCAGCACGAAATTATTTATAAAAAAAACAAAGCAAGAAAATTAATTAATAAAAAAATTGCAGAGGCAGATGAGGAGGCATTGAAGAAGACCTGTATGGCGGCTTATTATGTTTTGTTTATGCCATTTAAATTAATGGACCCCGGAGTGGAGTTGTCCTATAAAGGAGCAGTTTCACTGCCCCATTCAAAAAATGTATATGCGGTTGCTGCTAATTATGATACAGGAAAAAATACCAACCACAGTACCAACGATCAGTGGGAATATTATTTTGATAAATCCAATTATGATTTTACAGCCAACATGGTGGATCACGGCGATTATTTTGCGCTGATCTATAATAGTGAATTTGTGGAGGCAGGAGGGTTGCGCTTTAATGCCTACCGGCCTTCCTACCGGGTGGATAATGAGCGACAGCACCTATGGCAACGGGGCGAATTTTTTTATTCAGATTTTATCGTCAAGTAACTCGGATAGCTAATCCGAGTTGCGTACGATGGAAAATTGAATCTATGAAAATTAGGAGCTTTATATTTTTTATCCCGTTTTTATTGATGGCTGCTTGCCAATCAAACGCTCCAGATATGGAAAAAAAAGGCGGACAAATCTTTCCCACCGAAAAACTGTGGACAGAAATAGACCGCCAATATATTTTAGCAGAACTGGACCGGACCACCAAAGAGTTATTAAAAGAAACACAAAAACTGGGCTTTGACCAATGGACGTTCCGGGAGCATAGGTCCCGCTGGAATATTAATGAGATCGTGGAACACCTGATCCTGCAAAATGAATTACATTACCGCGAAATATCCGCTGTTTCTAACGGTCCCGCTTTGCCAAAATATTTGCCCATCACTTCCGGCAAAGACGGATATTTTAAAAAATATGCAACCGATCCCACCAAAGGTCAGGCAAAATGGTTTTTGCAGCCACTCGGCCGATTTGAGTCTAAACGTGAATCGATCTCCGCTTTTCAGAGAGCCTGCGACGGCATCCGCGGTTTTGTGGAAACTACCGATGTCGACCTGCGAAAAAAAATGACTTTTAGAAATAAAGGGGGCGAAAAAAAATTAGCGGATATTAAAATTGGTGATGTGCGTGATTTGCATCAGCTATTATTAACGGGCGTCGCTCATACCGACCGACATTTAATGCAAATTCGAAATATTAAAAAACATCCCGCTTATCCGAGAAATATATGATTTTTGGGTAAAGGGATTCAGTCATTAATCAAGCAAATATTGAAAACCGACGAGCCCGCTAAAGGTCAAATGTTTGAGCGTAACATCTCCATCTTTTTTTATGCTGTTCAGCCCATAAGCAGTCCTGGCATTTATTTGTATGGCAATTCGGTCTCGCAGTGGTAGGCAGGTACCGATACCTGCAATTGCGGAAAAGTCCCATCGGGTAAACCCCTCCGGAAAGCGGTAGTGATAATTGTCTTTGTGATCTACCAGATAGCCGACGGACGGGCCAATATGGAAATAATAATTTCCTTTTCGATCCAGGTTGTACTGGTATAAAACAGGGATGGATACATATCTAAACTTATTTTCGTACCACCTGGTCCCCGTCGAACTGCTGGAGCCAATGGGTTGAAATAGGGCACTGAATGAAGATGGTCCATATTTTTGGCCATCAACATATTGATAGATATGTTTGAAATAGGACCCCTTGAACTCATGGGCCAGCTCTGCCCGGATCGCATTTCTTTGGTCAAATTCATAGGTGAAGTTAATAACTACGGCCAGGTCATATAAGCGGCGCCATTCCTCGTTCAGTTCCAGCCCGTGGTCGAATAATAGGTTGGCCTGGCTCATGCCGGCAGAAAAACCCACGGATTTTTTTTGAGAAAATAAAATACAAGTAGAAAAGAAGATTAGTAAAAACGTGAGAGAACACTTCATACAATTAGCATTTCAATTTTTAATTATTGGGGTTTAAACTCATTGCAATGCTTTTGTATTTTATACAGATTTATATTAACAGGTGATTTTTATTGCTCATCATCAATCCCGGCAATGATTTTTGTCACCTGTTCAACTTCCGTTTAGTTTCAATTTTGCAAAACAATTTCATCACCTCAACGCAACATTGAAATGCACCACGATCTTTTAAATAAATACAACGTACCCGCTCCCCGCTACACCAGCTATCCGACGGTGCCGTACTGGCAAACGGAAGCCCCTTCCCAAAATGACTGGACAAAATCCGTCCGGTTTTCTTTTGCAGAAAATAAAGAAATCAGCCTTTATATTCATCTGCCGTATTGTGAAAGCCTCTGCACCTATTGTGGTTGCAACAAACGCATTACTAAAAACCACAATGTGGAGCAGCCTTATATCGAGTCGGTACTGAAAGAATGGAAAATGTACTTAAATATATTGCCGGAAAAACCCATCGTGCGGGAAATACATCTGGGAGGTGGAACACCTACTTTTTTCTCACCGGAACACCTGGATTATTTATTGCGGAATATTTTACAGGATGCCAAAGTAGCAAGTGAATATTCATTCAGTTTTGAGGCGCACCCGGCAAGCACTACTTACGAACATTTAAAAACTTTAGCTGACTTGGGTTTCAGGCGACTCAGCATCGGTGTGCAGGATTTTGATAACGAAATATTAAAAATAATCAATCGGCACCAAAGTTATGAACAGGTAAAAGCCGCCGTGGACAATGCCCGGGCATTGGGCTACGAGTCCATTAATTTTGATTTGATTTTTGGTCTGCCATTGCAAACACCAGAAAATATTTACGACAATTTCGAAAAATTAAAAACCTTAAAGCCTGACCGTATCGCATTTTACAGCTACGCACACGTACCGTGGGTAAAACCAAGCCAACGGGCCTACTCCGAAAAAGACCTGCCGCTTGGTGCCGACAAAAGAGCATTGTATGAACTCGGTCGGCAACTGCTCGAAAAAATGGGCTATCATGAAATCGGCATGGACCATTTCGCTTTGGAAAATGATGAATTATACATTGCTTTTAAAAATAAAAGGTTGCACCGCAATTTTATGGGCTATACACCTTTTTCCACACAATTAAATTTAGCGCTCGGAGCTTCTTCTATTTCCGATAGTTGGTATGCATTTATACAAAACGAAAAGAAAATTGAAGATTACCAGCGGCGAATTGAAGAGGGTGAGTTTCCGATCATCAAAGGCCATTTATTAAATAAGGAAGATCAAATTATTCGTCGTCATATTTTAAATATTATGTGCCAGTATGAAACGGCCTGGCAGGAAGAAACCGAACAATGTGATGCACTTTTTGCCGGGTTGAGCAGGATGAAAGAATTAGAAAGCGATGAATTGATAGAGCGTGATCCATTTTGTTTAAAAGTGACGGAAAAAGGCAGCATGTTCATTCGGAATATCTGCATGGCCGTCGACGCACGCTATTGGAAGAAACGACCCGAAGGGGCCATTTTCAGCCAGGTGGTCTGAGCAAGCGGTGTTACCGTTCGCAGACGGTAACACCGCTGAGCGAGGCCTATCCTGCCACCTGCATTCCATTTGCGCAATACACTTTCACAGCGCCATGAATAAAGGCCGCCAGGTTTTGCCGGTATTGTTCATAAAAATTAAAAAAGCGTTCGTCTTCCACATACATTTTTGCGAGGCCCAGGTAACGCTCTTTTGATACTTCGTAATAAAAATTCAAATGTTTGTGGTGCAGGGCAATCGCTTTTTGAACCCGTACATCGGAAGGTGGTAAATCCATCAGGTCCGCCAGCAAGCGGTTGATGTCCTCGCCCTTCTTTTTGTGGTCGTCCCAGCCATCTTTTCCGAGTTCTTGGATACGGGCCTCTACCGCTGTTAACTCTTTTTCGCCCCAGCGATCGGCAACTTCTGCTTTCATACTTTTAATTTCCTTTTCAGAAAATCCTGCATAAATTTCTTTTTCGGTCATCATGATTTTTTTGTTTTTCAGTTCATTAATGGTTTTGTCAATAGTTGTCAGCAATAGTTGGGTGTGGTCAGCTTTTTGTTGCAGTTCTTTTTTGTGAAATTCCAAGGCTTCAATCAAGTCAAAAGTAGGATCGTTCATGATCGCTACTATTTCTTTTAATGGAAAATCAAGCTCTTTGTAAAATAGAATTTGTTGTAGCCGAAATAATTCTGCGCGGCCGTAATAGCGGTAATTTGCTTCCGAACGAAAGGCCGGTTTCAACAAGCCTATTTTATCGTAATGGTGCAACGTACGAATGCTCACGCCGGCTAATGCCGACAACTGTTTGACGGAGTACTTTGTCATGACGAAATACAATTATGACACAAAGGTAGGGGCTGACGTAAGGGGAGAGTCAAGAGGGGATGGGCAAAAAAATATTTTTTATAAAAAATAGGTTTGCTAAATTGCTGGTTTTTAATGAGTTAAATTGATTGTTGTTTTGGCAACTAATTTTCAGCACTTGCTTTTTCCATTACAACTTCCCTATTTTTGCGACATAAATCAATCCAATGAATAACTTTAATCATATCAATTGGTGGTGGCACATTTCTGAAGCGAACCCGCAACGGAAGTTGGCCTGATTGATATGACTCAATATATAGAACAAAAAAGGCTCGTCGTTGCGGCGAGCCTTTTTTGTTTTTGTGAAACTTCAGAAACCATAGACGTAAAATCGGTTAGCTTTCGAAAAGCTAACCACCCTGATTGAAAAAAAAAATTAAAGCAATAAATAAAATGCAAGCGACTGTTCAACCAAAAGTGAATACTCAAATTGAATTAACCGTGCTGGAAAAAACGCTCCTCGCCGATACCATCACGCCGGTGAGTTTGTACCTCCGTTTGCGCGACCGTTATCCCGGCTCGTTGCTGTTGGAAAGTTCTGACTATCATGGCAAGGAAAACGCGTTGTCGTTCATTTGTTTTGATCCCATTGCGAGCATCACGCTGGAAAACGGACAATTGGAAACCATGCTCCCCGGACAAAAGCCAGTACAGAAAAACATGGCCGAAAAAGAACTGGTGTTCGCAGAACTGGATGCATTTTTTGAAAAATTCAACATTCAGAAATCGGAGAGCAAAGCAGCCAAAAAAATGAACGGCTTTTTCGGGTTCTCTGCTTACGATGCCGTTGCCCATTTTGAGAAAATAGTTTTGAACGCACCTGAAGCCGCTGACCGCCACATTCCTGCCCTTTGTTACAAACTCTTCCGCTTCGTCCTCTGCATCAACCATTTTACCAATCAAATGACCCTGCTGGAAAATTTGCCGCAAGGCGAAAACAGCCGGATGGAACAAGCGGAAACACTCATCAATGCTCCCGTATTCCCCAGTTTCCGTTTCCGTAAAATGGGGGAAGAAAAGACGAATATGAGCGACGAGGAGTACATGCAAATGGTGACGAAAGGGAAGGAGTACTGCCAGCGGGGCGATGTCTTCCAGATCGTTTTGGCGAGGCAGTTTTCCCAGCCTTTCGAGGGCGACGAGTTCAATGTTTACCGGGCACTGCGCTCAGTGAACCCTTCTCCGTATCTCTTCTATTTTGACTTTGGGGCGTTCCGCATTTTTGGTTCGTCGCCCGAGGCACAGATCATGGTACAGGGCGATACGGCGATCATCAATCCAATTGCGGGAACAGTTGCCCGCACGGGCGACGATCTGGGAGACAAGGCTGCTGCCGAGTCTTTGCTCGCCGACCCAAAGGAAAATGCCGAGCACGTCATGCTCGTTGATCTGGCACGCAACGACCTCAGCCGCTTGGCCAAAAACGTGGAGGTCAAAGTTTACAAGGAAGTTCAGTATTTCAGTCATGTCATCCACCTTGTTTCAACGGTGCATGGCACCTTGCCGGCAGGTGCCTCCCGCACCCGTTTGATGGGCGAAACGTTTCCCGCCGGCACCTTGTCCGGTGCGCCGAAATACCGGGCAATGGAACTGATCGACGGCATCGAACCACATGCCCGCGGCTTTTACGGCGGCTGCGTCGGCTTCTTCAATTTCGACGGTGAGATGAACCACGCTATTTTGATCCGCTCATTTTTCAGCAAGAAGAACCGGCTGCATTACCAGGCTGGGGCCGGTGTGGTGAAATACTCAAAGGAAGCATCGGAATGCCAGGAAGTGTTCAATAAAATCGGAGCGCTGCGGAAAGCGATCGGCATTGCAGAAAACATTTAACTACTAATCGACATGAAAATTCTTGTTTTAGACAATTACGACTCCTTCACTTATAATCTCGTCCATTACGTGGAAGACATTACTGGCACCCGACCTGATGTTTTTCGCAATGATGAAATAACGGTTGAAGAGGCCGGCCAATACGATAAAATATTATTGTCGCCAGGCCCCGGACTGCCCAAAGAAGCAGGCATTTTATGTGATTTGATCAAAACCCACGCGGCCGAAAAAAGCATCCTCGGTGTCTGCCTTGGCCTACAGGCCATCGGCGAGGTGTTTGGTGGCGAATTGGAAAACCTCGACCATGTTTTTCACGGGGTTGCTACCCCGGTTAAAGTACTTGACGATCAGGAACAACTGTTCAGGGATTTACCAGAAACATTTGCCGTGGGCCGCTATCATTCCTGGGTGGTTTCCAATAAAAACCTGCCCGATTGTTTTGATAAAACCGCCGTGGATGACAATGGGCAAATCATGGGGCTGACCCACAAAGTATATGATGTGCGCGGCGTACAGTTTCACCCGGAATCGATCATGACGGAGTATGGGATGGACATGCTGAAAAATTGGATTGAATCGTAACCCCGATCATGAATCGGGGCAACCCTGACTCGGATTGCGAGCCCGAGCAAACTTATCGGATTAAAAATCCGAGTTACTTCAACAAAATGGAAAATCAAACAATCGTCCACGGCAGAATTTTGATAAACACGCCCAACAAGGCAAAAAAAACCTTGGAGGCATGGCCGGCCAACGATTATGAACCCTGGCTAAAAAAAGAAATGTTCAATTTAAATTATTTGGATTCCAAATATTTTTATGAGCAGCACGCGCTGGGTTTTTCCGCAACCTACAAAAACCTGGAAGGAGGAAATGACCTGGAGATGTTTGTTTTAAATATGGAAAGCATTTTATCAAAACTGGATTTTGAAACGGCCAAAATCCAATTGGAAACGGAGATGATGGGAACCTTTGATTTTTTCTGGCTTTCCAAAAAAGAGAGCCGAAAAGTAGAGGAAAAAGAAATGTTGGTAGAAAATAAAAGCTGGTACTTTGGCATGGGCCATCGAAATAAATGGGGGCATTTGTTGCATGATTTAAATGAGCCCATTTTTCCAGAAGATTTTAATTATCCCATTAAATTCAAAAAAGAGATCAGGAAGGTGTTCAATTTGTTCCTGAAGGAAATTGAAGAATTTGGTGATGGGTCCATCATTTATTTGCAAGGCTATATGCCAGAAGAAATAATTAAAGACAAATACCTGCGGCCTCTTTTGATGTATTTAAAAACCCGTGGAGAAATTGATTTTAAATACCATGATGGTGTACCGGATTTTATTACGAAGCTGAAGCCGATAGAGAAAGTGCCGATTTTTTGTTTGTATTAAAAAAAGCTGCGTGCCCTATGTGCCTATCCCGATTGAAATGCAGGTCAAGTTGTGTTTAAAAAAAAGAAAAATAAAAAATGAAAAAGATATTAAATCAATTATTCGAACACCGGAAACTTTCCCGGGAACAGTCCCGGGAAGTGCTCACGAAAATTGCACAGGGCGAATACAACCACTCGCAGATTGCTGCTTTTCTGACGGTCTATTTAATGCGCAGTATTTCCGTGGAAGAATTGGCCGGTTTTCGGGAGGCACTGCTCGACCTCTGCATCAAAGTTGATTTAGACGGCATGCCGGCCATTGATTTATGTGGTACGGGCGGCGATGGAAAAAACACATTTAACATCAGTACACTCGCCAGTTTTGTGGCGGCGGGTGCCGGTGCGAAAGTGGCCAAGCACGGAAACTATGGCGTAAGCTCTGTCTGTGGTTCGTCGAACGTGATGGAAAACCTCGGCTATACATTTGGCAACGACCCTGATCAGTTGCGGCGGGAAATCAATGAGGCGGGCATCTGTTTTTTACATGCCCCAAAGTTTCATCCAGCCATGAAAAATGTAGCGCCGGTTAGGCGTGCCCTTGGTATCAAAACCTTTTTCAATATGCTTGGGCCGCTGGTCAACCCGGCCTTTCCATCGGCACAATTTACAGGAGTGTTCAGCTTGGAATTGGGGCGAATTTACCGCTATCTTTTACAAGAGACCGACCGCAATTTTACCGTGGTGCACACCCTTGGCGGTTATGATGAAGTTTCCCTGACCGACCGGGCGGCCCACCTGACCAACGATGGTGAAGGCATGCTCACGCCTGCTGATTTTGGAGGCAGTGTGGCCCCTGAAAATATCTACGGAGGTGAAACGGTGGAAGAAGCATCCAAGCTGTTTACCCAAATATTAAATGGTGAAGGAACAGACGCACAAAACCGGGTCGTGGTGGCAAATGCGGCATTGGCCCTGCAGACGTATGGCATCGCTGAATCATTGGACGATTGCATCGCAGCAGCCAGTGAGTCCCTGGCGTCGGGCAAGGCGCTCGGTGTTTTGAAAAAATTGATCAGTTTAAATTAAATAAATAAGATGGAACGCAGATCGAACGGATTCAAATAGTTTTCGCTGATTTATTTTGATCCGTTAAAAGCTGTTTAATCCGTTCGATTTGCGTTCCGTCTGGCATCAATAAGAAATGCATATACTCGATAAAATAGTCAACCATAAAAAAAAGGAAGTGGCCGAGCGCAAGGCGCTCTACCCAACCAATTTGCTCGAAACCTCGATTTATTTCAGGACGGAATGCGTCTCATTGGTGAAATACCTGACCGATGAAAATAAGTCAGGTGTGATTGCGGAGTTTAAACGGCGTTCACCTTCCAAGGGAAATATTAATAAATATGCCTCGGTGGAAAAAGTGACGATCGGCTACATGCAGGCGGGCGCATCGGCTTTGTCCGTTTTGACGGATACGGAATTTTTTGGTGGGAAATCAGCCGATTTAATGGAAGCCCGAAAATTTAATTATTGCCCGATTCTAAGAAAAGATTTTATTGTCGATGAATATCAGATCATTGAAGCGAAATCCATCGGGGCAGACGCCATTTTGTTAATCGCTGCGTGCCTGACACCGGAAGAGGTGAAAAATTTAAGCAGTACTGCGCACTCTCTGGGGTTGCAGGTGTTGATGGAAATTCACGACGCATCAGAACTTGACCGTTTTTGTGAAAATATAAATGTGGTCGGCGTAAATAACCGCAACTTGAAAACCTTTGAAGTGTCGGTAAAAAATTCACATACATTATTGCCTCTTTTGCCAGAAGGAGTAACCAAAATATCGGAAAGTGGCATCAGTGACCCGAAAGATGCTGCCGGACTTTTAGCTGCCGGTTTTGATGGGTTGCTGATTGGTGAGTCTTTTATGAAAAGTAGCCAGCCAGGGATCGCTTGCCTGGAATTTATTGAAGCGATTGAAAAACACAAAGATGCCGCTTTGATGTTGTGGTAAAATAGGGTGGGAATCAGATTGAACGGGTTAAGATAGACTGCAAAGATGGCATTTTTTATTTGGCCTGGAATAGTAAAAAATATTTTGAATCCCATTTCTGAATTAAAGGAAAAACGCCATCTCTTTGCGAAGCCTTATAAATAAAAAATGAAGATAAAAATCTGCGGTCTCCGCCAAACCGAAAATATAAAATCACTGCTGCCATTACAGCCGGATTACCTCGGTTTTATTTTTTATGAAAAATCGAGAAGATTTGCTGAAGGGGCATTAAATTCCCAATTTATAAAATCACCCCGATTTGCCAAATCTTCCTCGAAAGGAAAAACCACTAAAACCCCAATAAAAACAGGCGTCTTCGTAAATGAAGAGTTAAGTGAAATAAAAGCAGTTGTTGAAAAATATGAATTAAACGCAGTACAGTTACACGGAGATGAATCAGTGGAGTTTTGCGAAAAATTAAAAGATGAAAATATTCAGGTGATCAAAGTTTTCTCTGTCCACGACGAATTCGATTTTAACCAAACCAAAAAATACGACTCCGTTGTCGATCTATTTTTGTTCGACACCAAAGGAAAAGAAAGGGGCGGCAACGGCATCGCCTTTAACTGGGAAATTTTAAAAAAATACAATGGCGAAAAACCTTTTTTTTTAAGCGGTGGCATTGGTCCGGAAGATGCTGCGGAAATAAAAAAGATAAATCACCCGAAACTATATGGAGTGGATATTAACAGCCGCTTTGAAGTAGAGCCGGGATTAAAAAATATAAAAACAGTTGAGCTTTTTTTTAAAAAATTAAAAAACACATAGGCACATAAAGGCACGACTCGTCCCGTATTTTAATCGGGGTAGAAAAGTATTTAAGAACCTATGTGCCCTATGTTTCTATGTGTTTACAAAATAAAAATATGGTTGCTGAAAAAATTAAAAAAATAGCGATAGACGAACGGGGCTACTACGGCGAATTTGGTGGAGCCTACGTTCCTGAAATGTTGCACGCCAATGTAAAAGAGTTGCAGGACTGTTACCTCGATGTGTTGGCCGACCCGGCCTTTCAGAAAGAATTTCGGGATCTGTTGAAAAATTATGTAGGGCGGGCCACGCCGCTATATTTTGCAAAAAGATTGTCCGAAAAATACCATACGCAGGTTTATTTAAAAAGGGAAGACCTGTGCCACACCGGTGCGCATAAAGTCAACAACACCATCGGTCAGATATTGCTGGCACAGCGGCTTGGCAAAAAAAGAATCATTGCAGAGACGGGGGCCGGGCAGCACGGCGTTGCCACCGCAACGGTCTGTGCGCTGATGGGCCTGGAATGCATCGTTTACATGGGCAAGTTGGACATCGAACGGCAGGCGCCCAACGTGGCTCGCATGAAATTGCTCGGTGCCAAGGTCGTCCCGGCCCTCAGCGGGAACATGACGCTCAAGGACGCCACCAACGAAGCCATCCGGGACTGGCTGTCCAATCCGGCGGATACGCATTATATCATCGGTTCGGTGGTGGGGCCGCACCCTTATCCTGATTTGGTGGCCCGTTTGCAGGCAGTGATCAGTGAAGAAATTTTAGAACAACTGCCAGAGCAGACCGGCCGGAAATTACCGGATGCCGTGATGGCCTGTGTAGGTGGCGGGAGCAATGCGGCCGGTGCGTTTTACCATTTTATCAATGAGCCTTCCGTACGGCTCATCGCTGCGGAAGCGGCTGGCCTCGGTGTCAACAGCGGTGAAACGGCCGCAACCATCGCCCTCGGCAAACCGGGTATTTTGCACGGCAGCCGTTCTTATTTGATCCAGACCGATGATGGACAGGTGATCGAACCATACTCGATTTCGGCCGGGTTGGATTATCCCGGAGTTGGGCCATTGCATGCGCACCTGGCAGCGACAAAACGAGCAGAATATTTACCCGTTACGGACGAAGATGCGCTGAAGGCAGTGATTGAATTGTCGAGATTAGAAGGCATTATTCCCGCATTGGAAACGGCACATGCATTCGCGTTATTGGACCGGATGAATTTCAAGAAAAAGGAAATTGTGGTGATCTGTTTGTCGGGAAGAGGGGATAAAGATTTGAATACTTATATGAAACATTTTTAAACATAAGAGGCGCAAGTGATGCGGAAGAGATGCCGTTTACAGCTCATCTTTTGCATCTATTGTGTTGGAAAATATATCATGAACCGTCTCGATAAAGTTTTTCAAAAAAAGAGAAAGAATGTCCTTGCCATTTACGCCACGGCGGGCTTTCCAAATATGGACGATACCCGACGCACCATTCTCGAACTGGATGCGGCCGGTGCGGACATTGTGGAAATCGGTATGCCTTTTTCCGACCCGTTGGCCGACGGCTCGACCATCCAGGCGAGCAGCCAGAAGGCGATCGATAATGGGATGACATTAAAGCGATTATTCGAACAGTTAAAAGGCATCCGGTCGGAAACGGATATTCCGATTGTTTTAATGGGGTATTTAAATCCAGTCATGGTTTTTGGCGTGGAGGCATTTTGTAAAAAATGCAAGGAAGTAGGAGTAGACGGGTTGATCTTGCCCGATATGCCGATGTGGGAATTTGAAAATAGTTATAAAAGCATTTTTGAAAAATATGGACTGCACGCTGTTTTTCTCGTAACACCACAAACTTCGGCCGAACGGGTGAGGTTGTTGGATGCGGCGAGCGGTGGTTTTTTATATGCCGTTTCCGTTTCTACCACAACGGGCAAGTCCGGCCGCTTTGATCAAACGCAGGAAAATTATTTTGAACGCTTGTCAAAAATGGAGTTAAAAAATCCGGTACTGGTCGGTTTTGGAATTGCCGGGCCGGAAAATTTTAATATCGCCAGTGAATATCTAAATGGCGGGGTGGTCGGAAGCGCATTTATCAGGGCCATGGAAAAAGGGGAACGTGTGGGTGATTTTGTAGGCATGATTAGAGGGAAATGATTACTACCTTCTTGTAGGTAATATACCTCCTCGTGTTAGATCCTTAAATAAGATAGGGGTGAAGGCAAAAATAATTTATGTAAATTAGCCAAATGTGTCTAATGAAAAGATAATCCCTATGAAATATAAAAAAGGACAAACCCAAGGAGAACTCAATGACCTAACTGGAAAAGCCGATGAACTGACGGACATGATCCAACAAAGGCTCCCAGAACTGAATATCTCAAAAAAGGAAGTCATTTCCATGTTGGCGGGCGAGGTGATGGGGCGGTCGATGAGCGAAGTACAACGCGAGTTCAGGGAAAAGGGGGTTCCGTCCCGCAGGTCCTTATGGGCTATGGTGAAAGCCATTGCGAACAGGATTGCGCAACTACCTTCTACCTTTGCCAAAGTGATGACGGTCCTTCCTACGGTTGCGCTCATTTTTCAGACTTTCTTTTTAGGGACAAAGACAGAGAAGCTGCAACACCAAAGCCTTGATCTGCTTCAGAGCGGACAGTCGATGCAGGGGGAACTGAGTTCATTGAGTGAACAAACGTTTGCATTTAAAGAGGGGTTGGAAGAACAATTGATGGCTCTCTCTGCACAGGTTGAACCACCTACCATCGAAGGAGAAAGGACTGAAAGGGACAGGCGGAAAAAAATGCAAGCTTCTGTCAGGAAAAGAATCGGGGAGCAGCTTGCCGACCCGTCCAATACTTCCAGAAAATTATCTGATGAATTAAAAGCGAGTATTGTCAATTTCACTAAATATTGTAAGCCCTATCAGTTGTTGTATGTCAATTTAAGTCCTGAGAGAGGATATTTATTGTCTCTGTTGGACAGGGAAAATATTGACTCCAGCGACTACCGTGAAATATGTGAAAAGGGGGATTTCCAATATGCGGACTGCAGCAAGAAAAAATTTGCCCACGTTGATTTCTCTAACCTTGACCTGCAATTTGCCAGCTTTGAAAATGGCGCCATTGCCAGCAGTAATTTGCGTGGGACAAATTTGTGCAATGCCAATCTAAAAGGCTGCTCTTTTTGGAACAGTGATTTGCAAAACGCTGAGATAAATGCAGCAAATTTGGAAGGGGCTAAATTCAGAAATGCGCGGTTAAAAAACTTGAAACTGAACGATACGGATATTTCCAGTATTGAATTTAATGAAAATACAGATTTTACAGACGTGCAGTTAAATGGTGCATATAGTTTTGATTTTTCAGGGATTAAAGGATTCATGAGTTTAACAGAACTGGATTCCTTGTATGCCTTTAAATCAGAGCCTGCCGAAAGCGCCAAGTATTTTGAATTGTTGCGTATTTATTCCAGATAAAAACCAATCACGGCTTCGCCGCTAAATGTTCATATAAAAAATCAAATAATGATCATTCAATTAGAAAAAAACATCAGCCCAGCATTAAAAAAGGATGTGCTCGAAAATATAGATTCCATTGGCTATAAAACGATGGAAGTGTCCACGCAGTTTTCCAATTATCTGGTAAGTGTCGGAAAAAAAGAATTCGATATTCGAAAAATCGGCAACCTGCCAGGCGTGCAGGATGTACACCGGGTCAGTGACGCCTATAAGTTGGTGTCGAGAAAATGGAAAATAAAACCGACGGAGATTGACCTGGGCGATGGCGTGAAAATATTCCGGGGCGGCATGGCCATGATGTGCGGCCCCTGTTCTATCGAAGGCGAAGAACAAGTGGAAAAAATGATTAATCACCTGGTGAAAAATAATGTTAAAATCATGCGGGGGGGAGTATACAAACCGCGCAGTTCACCTTATTCTTTTCGGGGGCTCGGCCAGGATGGATTAAAAATGTGGCACGAACGCTGCCAGGAACATGGCATAAAAATAATCACTGAGGTGATGCACACAGAGCAAATTGCAGAGATGCTGGACTATGTCGATATCTTTCAGGTGGGGGCACGCAACTCCCAGAATTTTAATTTATTGGATGCGCTCGGAGAAGTGGACAAGCCGGTTTTATTAAAACGGGGCATGTCCGGCACACTGGATGAACTGTTACAGGCGGCGGAATATATTTTTTCCAATGGCAACGAAAAAATAATTCTTTGCGAACGGGGTATCCGGACTTATGAAAAAGCCTACCGAAATACGTTGGATTTAAATGCGGTTCCTATTTTAAAAGATAAAACCCATCTGCCGGTTGTGGTAGATCCTTCGCACGGGATTGGTTTGCGAAAATATGTGGAACCGATGGCGCTCGCCGGAGTTGTAGCTGGCGCAGATGGTTTATTAATGGAAGTACACCACGAGCCGGAAAAAGCTGCCTCAGACGGGCAGCAGACACTGGATTTTGCGGAAGCGGAAAGAGTTTACGCAAAAGTGAAAAAAGCGATGGAATTGCGGTAAATTAAAATTCTTATCTTGTGTTTTTCATAAAACTAAAATGATGAGAGCAATTGCTTTTTGTACTGGTTTATTATTTATCTCCTGCTTTATTCATGGTCAAACCCTTACGGTATTTCCCTCTGATACGATTGTACAGTTGGACAATGTAGATATCTCCAGTATGTCTAAGGAGTTTAGATCAGAGGTGTTCATTCAAAATGAAACTACAGATACATTATGGGTCATCTGGCGGAGAGAAATTGCCCCTGATTGCCCATACGTATGGAGCTTTAGTACAGGTGACCTCAATCAGTCTTTTCCATCATTTGTTAATACTAATTATATTCCTGATGAGTTTGAGTTTCCGTTTTTCATATTGCCTGACCAATATACGATCGGTACTTTTACCTATTTAAAACCCCGTACAGTGCCGGGCTGCTGTGATTTTAAAATGTATTTTTCGGAATTAAGTAATCCCGACAGCATTTTGGCAACGGCGAATTTTGATTTTCGGATCAATGATCCGAACTGTGACCTGGTGAGTGATTTTGAAGAAATGGAAGATAACATTAATGTTTTTCCAAATCCTGTAAACAATACCGTTTACTTCGAGTCAGATCAACCCGTCGGGAATGTTCAGGTATTTAATTTTAAAGGAGAGAAAGTCAGCGAAGAAAACAATATCAATCAAATGGATGTAAGTGGATTTTCGAGCGGTATTTTTATTTTTAAAATTACCCAGTCAAACGGAAAAACATTTGTTCGGAAAATTGAAAAGATGTAAGTAAATTAAGAGGAAAAATGACACTTTTCCTCAGCCAAAGCAGCGCTAAAAATGACACTTTTATGTTGGTAAATGCCTGGTTTCCATAACTTAAAACGTTGTTTCAGGCAAAGGAAAAGTGTCATTTTTTGAACAGCCGCTTTATTGTATTTTCAGTAAATATTTTATAGATAATTGATTATTGTATGGTCTGGCCTGAAAGATCATTGCATCCGTCTAAAAAAAAGACTTTTTTCCAGAAAATACCTAAATTAGAGTTGACTTATTAAATTTGTTAATGCGCAACACAAGGCAACCTTTTTTTCAAGGTCAAATTGAAAACAATGTTTTCCTGGAAAAATCTCTCGATATGAAAAAATCTATATTCCTTCCCGTTTTATTTTTCTCTTTTTTTCTAATGTTTGCTAATAACACCGTTATTTCTCAGAACTATGCAGAAATAGCACATATCTATCCGACTGAGTATGCTGATCTTGATGGCGTAAACCTAACGGAGTACCACCTGGAGAAAGTAAAAAAAGTACATTATGAATATCAACAGGGCCTGCATGATGTTCGGGCAGCATTTCTTTTTCCTGACGATGAACGAGCAGAAAAAAGAAAGCTTAAAAAGAAATATTACGATAAACTGGTACAAGTATTAACCCCCGAACAAATGCGGGCCGTAGAAGCGGAAGCAGACGGAAGAAAAGCAATGAAAATACAGAACAGTGCCGTCCGCTACATGGAAGAGTTTGACTACCTGGATCTCACGTTCGAGCAGGCCACGAGCGTTGCTCTGAACCTGGATTCTTTAAAAACAATTGGAGAACCGTTCTTAGGCAAGGCTGAGGTTTTTCTGAAAAAAATCTTGACGGAAGAGCAATTGGAAAAATATGAAACCCATCAGGAAACTCCGCCGGAAGAAAAAGCAGTTCCAAAAGAGTACAAAGAGAGTATGAAACAGATCAGGGACGAAGAGCGAAGAGAAATAGAGGAGATGAAGCCGCAGTTTTTAAGTTTAATTCACCTGATGAAATCATACTATATTCCCGAAAGGGCATTGATCAGGGGGAAACTCGAAAAGGAACTTTCAACTCAAGAAAAAATTACCGTAGATGAATTGAGGGACTTATATGCCGATTTTCTGGAGGAGAACATAGATGAAGAGCAGGAGTGGCAAAACTTGCAAAGGGATTTTGGTTTTTTTGCAGTGGATCTGCTAGAAATAATGCACGAATTTAATTCATTGATGACAAAGGAGATATTTAATGGGAAAGGTACCCGGTATGTCCGTATGGCACTCAATACAAATCGGGAGGCATTTTACCAGGCAAGGGAGTTGGCGGAAAAATTAGATCCGCAAATCGATCTTCTGCAAAAAGAAATGGACTTGTTGGAAGCGAGCCTGCTGGAACAATCTTTTGTGGGCGTTGCTCCAAAATATAAAAATGAAGTGGACCGCGACGTGGAAAAAATAAAAAGAAAGGCAGCACAGAAAAATTACCTTACGCCAAAGATCGAGTACAGACGGAACATTGCTTTTTTACTGGTCAATGGAATTGTTGGAATTAATGACGAAATTAATTCTGACCGGGGTGTACACAGCCTGCATGTTTATCCGGTTCCGGCCATTGACCAGCAGACGGTTTATTTTGAAATAAAAACGAGCGGCAGCACTGCTGTCCAAATTATTTCCCAGGATGGAAAAGTTTTGCAAAATATTTTTTCCGGAAATTTAGACGCCGGTGAATATAATATGAACGCACAAATAAATAATATTCAGTCAGACCTGTTTTTCTACCGGGTCTCCGGAAAAGATGGCGTATCAATTGCGAAAAGTATTAAGGGGGATTAATGAAGAATGAAGAATGAAAAATAAAGAATGAAAAATGAAGAATATTCCTCACTTTTCATTTTTAATTAATTATTGTCAAATCGTTTCATCCATTCCTTTCGTCCTTCACTGAAATAAAATGCTTCCGATTTTACCGGCGGGATGTGGTGTTCCATTAATTCAATTAAAGATTCTTCGGGCAGGTCAACCCGTTTCTTTGGAATAAATGCAATTAATTTGTTTTTTATTTCGGTCAAACTATCTGCGTTTGCGAGGTTGTACCATTCTTCCGGGTCATTGGTTAAATTATATAATTCTTCTGATCCATCTATGTATTTTATTAAATGCCAATTTTCGTGGCGAATCGAGTAGTCCCCGTAGTCATAGGTTGTGATGATGGGGCGGGCAATATTTTGTTCGGGGTTTTTTAAAAGTGGAGTCAAAGAATGGCCATCAAGGTCAATTCTTTCAGGTAATTGACATAATTCCACCAGCGTAGGATAGATGTCCAGTAAAGAGGTAAGACTGGCGGTAGATTTGTTTTTTGCAGCCCCATCGGGCAGGGCGGCCAATCCAGCAGGTACTTTTATCATCATCACAGTGCGGGTCACATTTTCCCAAAGGGCGAATTTACGCCAATGCATTTTTTCCCCTAGCTGCCAGCCGTGGTCCGACCAAATGACGACGATGGTATTTTCGGCATAAGGGCTTTTTTTTAAGTTATTTAATAAATGGCCCAACATGGCGTCGGCATAGGCTATGGATGCCAAGTAACCCTGCACGGCATTTTTCCATTGGTTATTTTTTATCACGTATTTATGATAATTACCGCCCCGCCGAATCAGTTCTTTTGCACGGGGGCCGAGGTCGGCAGTGTCGTTTTCCACAGTTTTTGGTAATTGGATTTTATCCAGGGGGAATAAATCGAAATATTTTTTTGGCACGTACCACGGCAGGTGTGGCCGGTAAATGCCACAGGCGAGGAAAAAAGGTTTTTCATGGTTTTTGGCCAGCTGCTGTGAAATATATTGAACCGATTTAAAATCAGCGGTTTCTTCATCGGAAATATCCAGGTCTGCCCAGTCGAACATGTTGTACATGTATTTGAAGGGCTCCATGTTTAAGGGAGCATTTTCGGGTATAAATTCTTTCGGCATGGGCTGTTTGATGGAAGGATAATATTCGTTCCAGGCCAGTGTATCGACCTGCGAATAATGAAATATTTTTCCCGCTCCCGCAGTAAAATAGCCATTTTGTCGAAAATAATGACTCAATGTTGGACGGCCTTTCAGCAGCGGCACTTTCCGCCAATCCTGATAATTGGAATACATGCCGGAGTTGTAGGTGTGCAGCCCGGTAAGCAACGTAGATCGGGAAGGGTTACAACCCGGACTGGTACAATAGTTTTTTGTGAAATTTACTGATTCTTTGGCAAAAGCATCCAAATTGGGGGTCAGGGCCTGGCCGTTGCCGGCGAGCGGTGATGCCCAATCGTTCATGTCATCGAGAGCGACAAAGAGGACGTTGGGATGGGGAATTAATTTTGCCTCGGAAGAGTTGCAGCCAATGAATTGGAAAATTAACGCGACCGCAACAAGGAGGGAAAAAATATTCTTGTACATTTATTGCGAATTGTTGTGCATAAATAATGACATTCGTTCAGGCAGGCAAATTTATTAATATGAGTTTGATAGAAGGAATACTATATGCTTTTGGGGTGCTACTATTCATATTCATTGTTTGGAAGTTTTGGCCCACCAACAGGCCCGACCATTTTCCAATGGTCTTCGAACGAAGTGGAGGAGAATGCGGCCCTGCCTCACTGGCCATGGTCTTAAAGCATTTTGGATATAATGTTTCACTCGACGCCCTGGTAGAACTGACGAATGCCCATCCGTACGAAGGTACGAGTCTGCGTTTTCTTAAAGATGCTGCACAACAAAAAGGTTTGAGGGCCTTACCCATCCGAGTGCCTTTCGAAAGAAAAAATAAACCATCGTTGATGGATGTTCCATTGCCCTGCATATTGCATTGGCAGGAGCATTATTTTTTGGTGTTGTATAAAATAAGGGGTAAGAAGTTTTACGTGGCCCATCCGGGCTCCGGCAAATTGGTTTTTAAAAAAGAAGATTTTAAAAATAACTGGCTTCCTAAAAACAGGGATGAAGGAATTGCATTGGTTTTTGAAAAAAGGAGAAACAAATTTGCTTGAGCGGGGCGCTCCGTGCTATTTTATATAATGCAAAAGGCGCAAGAGACGTAAGTCACAATATCCAGATTTCAATTTACGTCTTCTGCGCCTTTTGCATTAATTATTTTAGCATTACCCTTTCTTGCCCCTGTACGTCCTTTTGCCCGATTTCTTTTTAGGTTTGTCAAACCGGTCACTTTTGATGACGAATCCTTTTTTGCCCGAACTGGGTTTTTGGAAAATGGAATTCCATTTTGTCCCATCTTCCCTGGTATTTTTTTCTGAAGCGTTTTGGTCGGACGTGTTTTTTACAGTTGGTTTTTTTGATCTGTTTTCCAGCGACCCGTTCCGGGTTGGTTTTTTCCTTTGGTTGGGCCTGCGGCGACTGTTGCGGGAAGCGCTGACTGTTTCGGCCTTTTCCTCTTCCTCGTGGCGGCCACTGTTGTTTTTTGGTTGGTTTCTATTGCTTCTTCTTTCAGCATGGTTGGGTTTGTCATTTCTTCCCGACCGTTCTTTTCTTGCGTTGTTGTTCTGTCTTCCGTTTCTTGGGGGCCGTTCTTGTTTTGGTGCTGGTTCAGGTGGGTTATTGGGATCGTAATGGAAAGGGTGGTCGCTATCCATTGGCACGACCTTCCGAATCAGTTTTTGGATGTCTTTGAGGTAGGGCAGTTCTTCCACATCGCAGAAAGAGAGTGCGATGCCGCTCAGCCCGGCTCGCCCCGTCCGTCCGATGCGGTGCACATAAGTTTCAGGAATATTGGGCAAGTCAAAGTTAATGACGTGGGAAAGCTCCTCCACATCGATGCCCCTGGCGGCAATATCGGTCGCTACCAATACCCTGATTTGTCCATCCTTGAAGTTGCCCAGTGCTTTTTGCCGGGCAGTTTGGGATTTATTGCCGTGAATGGCCATCGCAGATATACCTTTTCGGTCGAGGTCTCTTGCGACCCGGTTGGCGCCGTGCTTGGTACGGGTAAAAACGAGGGCAGAAACTATTTCTTCGTTATTCAATAACTCGATCAGGAGTTTTTTCTTGTTTCTCTTTTCCACGAAGAAAACTGTTTGGTGCACCTTCTCTGCGGTGGAAGAAACCGGCGTCACCGATACCCTGATCGGCTCGATCAGTATGTCGTGTGCGAGCTTGGCAATTTCCTTTGGCATGGTAGCCGAGAAGAACAAGGTCTGCCGTTTTTCCGGCAATGCTTTGATGACCCTGCGCACGTCGTGGATGAAGCCCATATCAAGCATGCGGTCCGCTTCGTCCAAAACGAAGATTTCCACGTCGGCCAGAGAAATGATGCCCTGGTTCATCAGGTCGAGCAGGCGGCCCGGTGTGGCCACCAGCACATCGATGCCTTTTTTTAGGCGGCTTTCCTGGGGCTTTTGCGATACGCCCCCAAAGATGACGGTCCCCCGCACCTTGACGTGGCGGCTGTATGCCTTAAAGCTATCGCCAATCTGAATGGCGAGTTCGCGCGTTGGTGTCAATACCAGCGTTTTTATTTTTCGGTGCCCGTTGGGCGACAGTTTGTCGAGCAGGTTTTGTAATACGGGGATGGCGAACGCTGCCGTTTTTCCCGTACCGGTTTGGGCGCAGCCCAGTACATCTTTACCTTCCAAAGCATGGGGAATGGCTTGTTGTTGGATCGGAGTCGGTGTTTTATATCCCTCTTCAGCGAGCGCTTTTTGGATCGGTTCGATGAGATTCAAATCTTTAAAAGTCATGTTGTCGTTATTTCTATACCCTCCACAGCAACCTTGCGAACGGTCATTGGATTTATACATTTGCGCTGCAAAGGTCTGGTTTTTTGACTAAAAACGTATTTCTTGCTGTTTGCTATTGCTGGTTGGTCGTCGACCAACTGGCAATGGCCCAACGGCCAACAGCCAATTATGTCCATCCTCATTATCTGTAACGAACCCTATGCTTCCAACTGGTCAAGGGCATTGAAAGAGAAACTTCCATCGGTCGAAGTCGAAATCTATCCCGGCGTCGGTGATTATAGCAAGGTGGAAATGGCCATCGTATGGAAGGCACCAGCCGGACTGTTTTCGGAATTTTCCAACCTAAAAATAGTACAGTCATTGGGGGCCGGTGTAAAGCATGTTTTTGACGGGCAACACCTGGATGAAAAAGTTAAGGTCACCAGGATTGTCGACCCGCAGTTATCAGAAGATATGTGGGAATATGTTTTGATGCTTTCGCTCAATCACCTGAGGAACACCCGTATTTTTTTTCAAAAACAATTAAAAAAAGAATGGCAGGAACTGCGCTATAAAAATATTAAAGACACGACGGTGTCCATTTTGGGTTTAGGAAAAATAGGTAGCCACGTCGCAGTGAAAATGGCAGGTATCGGCTTTAATGTGCAGGGCTGGTCCGGTTCAGAAAAAAGCATTCTTGGGGTTAAAAGTTTTTTCGGAAAAAATGGATTGGAAGAATTATTAAATACGACAGATATCCTGGTCAATATTTTACCGCTTACCGCAGAAACGACAAACCTGTTAAATAAAGACAATTTATTAAAATTAAAAAAAGGTGCGTATTTGATAAATGTTGGCAGAGGGCCACATTTGGTTGATGAGGATTTAATTGAACTGCTTGACGCTGCCTATTTGTCGGGTGCTGCACTGGATGTTTTTCATGAAGAACCGTTGCCAGAAAAACATCCTTTTTGGGCACATCCAAAAATTACGGTGATGCCGCACGTGGCAGGCATGACAAATATAAAGACGGCAGTTTCACAAGTTGTTGAAAATTATCAGCGCATGAAAAAAGGAAAGCAATTAATCAATATAGTTTCGCAAGAGCGGAAATATTGATTTGGTAGGCTGCTTGCATATTTTTACTAATAATTTAAATTCAATGAATAAACAGGTGGTCAAAAAAAATGTCACTTTTCCTTTGCCTGAAAAAGAGTTTTGAGACTTGGAAATCAAACATTTGCCAAAATAAAAATGTCATTTTTAGCGCTCTTTATTTTTGTCCAAGCACTTAGTTGGCTAAATTCGTCTAATTAAATTATTGATAAAATTATGATGAATCGATTAATTATTGCTGCTTTTTTAATGCTCATATTTTCCAGTTCCATTTATTCACAAGAGTGGGCGCCAATAGGGGCAAAGTGGTATTATACTTATGTTCCGGAATATGTGCTTGGGCTGGACCCCAGGGTAGAAACAGTCGAAGTGGTTGGTGATACGACCGTGTTGGGGAAACCATGTCGGGTGCTAAAGGCTAATGTCGGGCTAAACCTTGGGCTAATCTGTGATGGTTCGCGGTTTATGTACAATGAAAATGACAGCGTTTTTTATTATGATGCGGTAGAAAATAAATTCAATTTACTATATGTTTTTAATGCTTCGATCGGTCAAAGCTGGAGCGTGCCTTTATGCTACAATCAGGATTTTGGATATGGCGCATCATTAGGGGTAACAGTTGAGGATAAATATATTACCACTTTTGACTCAACAGAAGTCATGACTTACAAAGTAAACTGGAGTTTTTATTTTAATCCCACTCCTTACGATACGATCATTTATGAAAATATTGGAAGTGCAGCCAGCATGTACATGATGGGTGTTTCAGCAACCGTACACAGTGGCATCAGAGGTCTGCGTTGTTACGAGTCACCCGAAACAGGATTGATTAATTTTTTAGGAGAGCCTTGTGATCAGATTGTTTCGGCCCAAGAGGAATTAAGTGAAAATTCAATAATAGAAATTTACCCTGTTCCTGTCAGTGATTTATTAAAATATAAAATCAAGGACAGTTCTTTGAACGGAAAAAACATGGTCCGGATATTTAATGCCACCGGACATTTAATTTTTGAAAGAGAAAATATTATAACTGGTGCGGAGCAGGTTCTTTCAGTTTCAGGTTTGCCGGTTGGAGTTTATTTGTTGCAATTTGTAAATGGTGAAAAAATAATTACAACAAAGCGGTTTGTTGTAGCGAGGTAATTTTGTTTGGTATAAATATATGAATAAGTACTTTGGCTGCTGATTTTTCATTCAAACCATTTATTCGATGCTATTAAAGCTACTTAAAAAAGGAACCAGTATTGCCACGGGGTTTTATTTGCTTGTGCCGGCAGCTATCTTGGGCTTTCTTTTTTATCTGTCCATCAATCAAGATAACCGATATAAAAACAGTGGGAAAAAAGTACTGGGCACGGTCACTGAAATCAATTATGAAGACAGAAGGGCGCGGCCAGTTATTCAGTTCCATACATCTGACGGAAAATCCTATACCCATGATCCCGGGGCAATTGCTTTTCAGGCATTCGACAAAGGAGGCCAAGTGGAATTGTACTACATGGAGAATAACCCCAGTGACGCCTATCTGGTAAAAAACAATGAGAGAAAATTGGCCAATATCGCCCTCGGAGGAATTGCGCTCGTGCTTTTACTGACTTCACTCGGTTATTTTTTCGGGGCCAACGGAAAAAGGCAGAGAGCCATTACGGCTGGTGGTCTGGCATTGTTCCTTTCCTATCTGGCCTTTTTTGTTTATCAGGAGCATCGTGATTTTGCAAAAGATGCCATCAAGGCAACCGGAACCATTGTGGAGAAGCATGCGGAAAAATGTAACGATGTCGAAAATAATGGAGAAGGAAAAGTTATTCTAAATGATTGCTTTGCCTACACAGTTGAATATGTGGCCCTGAACAATGAAAAAATGACGTGGCGTTCAGACCGTGAATGGAAGGAGAGGGCCATTGGGGATGAATTGAAAATCCTTTACCGGAAAGATGATCCTGCCAATGTCCGCTTCGATGTATTTTGGGATGGGTACGGATCGGCATTGATATTTGGGCTGCTGGGACTGACCTGCTGGGTTTGGCTTTTACGGATTCTGCTTAGAAGATGAGTATTGATGGATGTGCTAAAATGACCGAACAAAAAACACGGAGACACAGTGAATCTCTGTGTCTCCGTGATGAAATATTAATGTGTTTCTCCTTTCAAACCTGCCTTCTGACATAACTTCCTTTTGCGTTAAAAAATGTTAAATCCCTTAACATTTTGTCGAAATTTCATCGTCTTTGACCGAGAAAACAGGCATTTCGTCTCAAAAATGTGCAAGTTTGAATCATCAAAGAACCACACAACACAAATCAAAATATCAGATTGGTAAATTACTTTTAATTGAACGTTCTCTTTTTTAAAACAACCTCCTACTGCAATGCGTAGAAGGAAATAAGTTAATGTTTTAAAAATTGATAATCAATGTTTTAAATGAAAGCAACTACGTGAGTCGAACCTCCTTCATCATTGGGGAAAGTGCATACTTGCCTACTCTGCGACTCACCCACTTGCCTACTCTAAACAAAACATCATGCAAGATCTGCTGCAAGCTGCATTAAGTCCATATAACATAGTGTATACATTGTTGCTGGGCATCGTTCTTTTCTATTGGCTCGGTATCATCATAGGAGCTCTGGACATCAGTGCTTTTGACATAGACGTCGATGTGGATATGGATATGGATGTGGACGTCGATGCAGATGTGGATGCCGGAGCAGGGGGCAGCGGTGCAGGTTGGTTCGCCGGAGCGCTCCACTTTTTCAATTTTGGCAAATTGCCCTTCATGATCATCATGAGCTTTGTGATCTTTTTTGCCTGGGCCATTTCAGTTTTGGGGCACCACTACTTTGGGCACGGATCATTGCTTTTTTCACTGGGTCTGATCTTCCCGAACCTGGCGGTCTGCCTGCTTCTGACAAAAATAATTACTACGCCGCTGGTACCAATATTCGGGAATTTAGATGGAGGCGAAAAAGCAGTTGATTACATCGGTGAAACCTGCCAGCTGACGCTTCCCGCCAATCCTACGAAAATGGGACAAGCGCAAGTGGCCACTAAAAACAGTACCCTTTTGATAAACGTAAAAGTTTCAGAACAAAAACCCGAAGCGCTGTACAAAGGCGATAAAGCGCTCATCGTTGGGCAAGACAGAGAGAAGGGGATTTTTATTATCGAAAAATATTAAACAGTTCTACCTCATTGATTACCCACCTCAGTGGAAATAATAGGTATGAATGAAATAAAAGCCAACGGCCAAAAGCTAATTGCTTATTGCTAAAAGCCAACAGCCCAAAGCACATCTCTAAACAACTTAAAAACTGAAAATCATGCTTGAAAACATTGGAATTTTTTTATTAGTATTTATTGTACTTATGGCTTTTGGCTTTTTGGCCATGCTGTTTTCATGGTACAAGAAAGTCCCTCAGGGACAAGCACTGGTCCGTACTGGTAGTGGAGGAACGAAAGTCGTATTCGACAAAGGCATGTTCGTCATCCCCGTCCTTCATATGGTGGAAAAAATGGACCTGTCTGTAAAAACCATTGAAATTGCAAGACTGAGCAAGGATGGCCTGATCTGTAAAGACAATATCCGCGCAGATATCAAAGTCGTATTTTTCGTCAGGGTCAACAAAGAAGTACAGGACATCACCAATGTCGCACAGACAATTGGTACCGCCCGTGCCTCGGCCGTAGAAACACTGACCAACCTTTTTGAAGCGAAATTTTCAGAAGCATTGAAAACCGTCGGTAAGCGGTTTGACTTCATTGACTTGTACGATTCTCGTGAAAAATTCAAGCACGAAATCCTTACAACCATCGGTTCCGACCTCAACGGCTATGCACTCGACGACTGTGCTATCGATTATCTCGAACAAACTCCGTTAGAGTATTTAAGCGAAAATAACATTCTGGACGCGGAGGGGATCAAGAAGATCACCGACCTCACGGCCCAGCAAAAAGTGAAGGCCAACTTTATCCGTCGTGAAGAGGAGAAGACCATCAAGGAACAAGACGTGGAAGCACGGGAAGCGATACTTGAATACGAGCGCCAATTGGCTGAAAAAGAGGAGCGCCAGAAAAGGGAGATCGCCAACATCAAGGCTCGTGAAGAAGCCGAGATCGCTAAAATAAATGAGGAAGAAAGACTACGTGCCGAAGTCGTCCGTATCCGTACCGACGAAGAATTGGCCATCGCTGAGGAAAATAAATTACGTCAGGTGATCGTCGCTGCCAAGAACAAGGAGCGCACCGAAGCAGTCGAAAACGAAAGGTTGGAGAAAGAGCGCTTGCTCGAAGCAACGGAAAAAGAGAAGATCGTTACCCTCGCAGAGATAGCCAAGGAGAAAGCCATCGAACTGGAGCGCAAGAACATCCAGGACGTGATCAAAGAGCGTATCATGGTAGAGAAGAAGGTGGTCGAGGAAGAGGAAAGAATCAAGGATACCAAAGAACTGGCAACCGCCGAACGTGCCCGCCAGGTGGCAGTGATCAAAGCAGAGGAAATCGGTCAGGCGACCATTATTGAAAAAGAAAAAGTAGCGGAAGCAGAAAAGCTTGCTGCCAAAATCAATGCGGAGAAACTCTTGATCGATGCCGAAGCTACCATGAATGCGGCAACCAAAGAAGCCGAAGCAAGGAAAATCCACGCCGAAGCCAAAGCCGCCGAAGAAGCTACCTTGGGGCTCTCCGAAGCCCAGGTGATCGAAGCCAAGGCCAAGGCCAAAGAATACGAAGGCAGCATGGAAGCCATCGTCATTGAGAAGCAGGCACTGGCCGAAGCCAAAGGAATTTCTGCCCTGGCCGATGCCCAGAAGAAACGCGGATTGATGGAGGCAGAAGTCTCCAAGGAAAAAGGATCCGTGGATGCCCAGGTCCTCGAACAACTGGCCATCGCAGAAGCGAAAGGTGTTGAAGAAAAAGCACTTGCCATGCAGAAATTGAACGATGCAGGCAAAGAACACGAAGAGTTTAAGCTGAAACTGGAAAAAGAGAAAGCCATCGAACTGGCGCAGATCAACGTCCAGAAAGACATTGCCGAAGCGCAGGCCAGCGTCCTTGGTGAAGCCTTCAAAACCGCCAACATCGACATCGTCGGTGGCGACATGGCTTTCGTCGACAACATCATGAACCAGATCAACCGCGGTAAGGGAATCGACAAACTGATGAACAGCAGCACGCACCTCACCGACGCAAAACACGCCCTCTTAGGAAACGGTAATGGCAACGGTGGGGGGCTGCTGACCCAGGTGGCTCGCCTCATCGGCAAGTCCGGTCTCAGCCTCTCCGATGTAAAGGACATGACCATGGCCGCCTTGCTCATCAAATTGCACGACAGTGCCGATGGCAAGGACGAGAAAGGTTTCCTTAACAACCTCATAGAGCAGGTTGCAGATATGGGGATCGGTGGGTTGAAGGTGAAAGGGCTGCTTTAGAAATTTTGAGTTTTTCTTTGAGAGCCGACGTTATGAACGTTGGACTTTTAACCAGGTAATTAATTTTTGCCATTTGTCTCGACGTTCAATACGTCGGCTCCATGATCAGGGTTGATTTTAAAGCCAATTAAATTAAACGGTTTAATTTTCTGACAATTAGCCATGACATCGATTAAAATATTACAGAAAATATCTTCTTGAAAATGAATGGAACGGCCTTGCGTATCGGTAGTTATTAAATAGGCCGCCTTCTTGATGTGGATGCGCTTTGACATAGTTTTCTCGGAATGTTTTTGAATGACTAAATGAAGTCGTTTTGAAAAGAAAAATGAAATTGCTTTTTAAGGTTCAGGTTCTGTCATGAGTCTCCGAGGTTCATAACCTCGGCTTTCGGATATCCGCCAAAAAGTCGGAACCCCGCGCCAAGCAACGAGAACCGAAGTTATGAACGTCGGCCCCCCTACGACGCTGTGAAAAACCAGGCCCCAAAAAACCAAGCCTAACGATTATCCAAGCATGACAAACAAAAATCAAAATATACCACTCGAATCAGGCACCTACGAAATCATCCGCAAGCGCCTCCTGGCGCAGGCCGGTGATCTCGAAAGCCGCCTCGGTCAATTGAATGTTGCCCGCAAGGAAGTCTTCGGTGCCATCGAGACCCAGCTGGTGGCGAACGATCGCATCAATACCAGCAATCATTGCATCGCAAGGGACATCACCTCCATCGGGGAGTACTGTGTTTTTGGGTACAATGTACACATGGGGTTGCGGTCGGGCATCAAGCTGTCAGATGTCTTTAATGTTTATAAATTCGAAGGGAACAGCTTCCATGACGAGGGCTTGGGGCTGTTGGAAAACGAAAAATTCCAGACCGATTTCCAAAACCTCTATCGCTATTACAAAGAGGCCTATTTTGCCCGTTTTGTAGAGATCGGAGCGTATCTCTATATGGTTTTTCACATCACCAAAGAAGGGCGTGACTTTAAATCGTTCAAATGGTTGAAGAAGGATGGTGAATTGATTTATGTGGACAACCGGTCCGATCACCAGGTCGTATACCCTGACCAGCACGAGTTCAAGTGGGTAAGGGCTGACCGGGACGCACACCGCAATGGCGAACACCCCCACGTCTCTATCATGGACCGGGTATTTGTTGAAACGGTAGGTGGTGATTTGACCATTAAAGTAGAGGACAATACCGACGACGGGTTAGGCATTTACCGGGAAGACGTTGAGTATAAAGACCAGACGCTCGATGATGCAGAATACCTCTACGCCGACCTCGGCAATCTCATCGTTTTGAAAATTCGGCCGTACCAGGAGGACTTCCGCTATTTTGTTTTCAATGAAAAAATGCAGCAGGCGAAGCGCATCGATACCCTGGAGCATTCGGGTGTTTTGCTGCCCGACCAGCACGGGCTGATCTTTGCCAACGGTTATTATCTGCAGACGGGTGAGTTCAAAATTTTTAGCCCCGACCTGAATAACCTGCTTTTCAAAAAGCGGATCACTTCGCCAAACGGCGAAGACTTTCTTTACGTCTTTTACAACCCCGGCAGTGCAGTATACGTGCTCATGCAGTACAACCTCATTGCACAGGAAGTCAAAACGCCGATCTTGTGCAACGGCTATACCCATTTTCCGGATGGAGAGCTGTGCTATTTCAAAGCAGAAGAAGAGCCGACGAAGCACCACGTAGTGCAGATCTGGCAAACGCCTTTCATCAAAGGCAACATTTTGCCCTCTGAGCACACCGACACCTACCTCTATAAAATAGGCAACAAAGACATCGTAAAAGCGATGGCCGAATGCCGGGAGGTACTGACACTATGCAACAAGGAAGACAGCTATTCAGGACTTTATGATGACTTGGTGAAAAAATGCACCGACATCCTCGATGCCTATTACTGGATTGATAAGAAGGAGACTTTTCGACTGAATGAGCCGCTTTTGCAGGTTCGGGAAACGGCCACCACTGCCATTGATGAGTTTGAAAAAAAGCTCCGCATTGAGCGTAGCACGGCATCCGAAATCAACCGGGTGAAAAAGAGGGCCGAGGAACTGTTTCAGTCCATTCGCGTCAATACCTTCAGTGAAGTCGATTTGTTTGTAAAAACACTGGCCGAATTGCGGGTGCTGCGCGGTGAAATCATTTCTCTCAAAGAGCTGCGCTACACCGATCTGGAACTGGTGGACAGCCTCGAAGCGCAGTGCGCTGATTACAGTGGCCAACTCTCCGACGATTGTGTGAATTTCCTGCTGGAAGAGCAGGCACTGCAACCTTATTTGCAAAAAATAGGTGAAAAAGAAGCGGCCCTCAGTGAAATAACCACCGCCAAGCAAGGAAAAGGACTCGAAGCTGAAATCGACGAAATAGGTTCCGAGCTGGAGCTGCTGATCGACATCGTCAGCAACTTGAAAATTGACGATGCCACCCACACCACGCGCATCATCGACAACATCAGCAGCATGTATGCTCAGTTGAACCAGGTGAAGGCAGCGGTGAAAAAACAGCAGAAAAGTTTGATGGGCCACGAGGCGCAGGCCGAGTTCAATGCACAGTTGAAGCTGCTCGATCAGGGCATAATCAACTACCTCGATATCGCCGACTCGCCCGACAAATGCGACGAATACCTCACCAAGTTGATGGTACAACTGGAAGAACTGGAAAGCAAATTTGCCGAGTTCGACGAGTTTATCGGTTTGATAACGGAAAAACGGGAGGAAGTTTACAGCGTTTTTGATAGCCGTAAAACGGCTTTGCTGGAAGCCCGCAACAACCGCACGGCCGCTTTGCAGAGTGCTGCCGACCGCATTCTGAACGGCATCCAGAATAGGGTCAAAGCGATCAAAGAGCTGAACGAGATCAATGGGTTTTTTGCCGCCGACCTCATGGTGGACAAGGTGCGTGACCTCATTCAGCAACTCATCGAACTTGATGACAGCAATAAGGCAAATAATATTCAGACTCGTCTCAAAACACTGAAAGAGGAGGCCATCCGCCAGTTGAAGGATCGGCAGGAACTCTATGTGGACGGGGCGAACATCATCCAGTTGGGGCGCCACAAGTTCTCTGTCAATGTGCAGCCACTCGACCTGACCGTCGTGCGGGACAATGGCTCCATGAATTTTCACCTGACCGGCACTGATTTTTTCAGTGAAATTGACGACCCTCAATTTTTAGCTACCAAAGACCTTTGGGACCAAACGCTCGTCTCTGAAAACCACCAGGTCTACCGCTCGGAATACTTGGCCTACGACCTGTTTCGGAATACTGCCAAGGAGCAATTGCCAGTGGGCAGCGAGGAATTATTGGCCTTCGTTCAGCACGAGGCATCCACCCGTTACCAAGAAGGTTACGTGAAAGGTATCCACGACGTGGACGCCACCAACATCCTTGCTGCCCTGGTGGAGGTTTCGGGCAAAATTGACCTGCTTTACTTCTTTCCCGAAGTACGTGCCTGCGGCGCAGTTTTTTGGAAAAAATTTATTGATGAAAAATCCAAAACACGGCTGCACAACCAGTTGCAGAGTGCCGGGGTGATTTTACAGGTTTTCCCCGACAGCCACGAGTACGATTTTCTGGTTGATGAACTGGCAGAAGAAGTAGCTGCTTTTTTAACCGAAAGCAACTTGTTCCACAAAGTCGATCCTCAGCAGGTGGCGAGCTACCTGTTCCAGGAACTGACCCGTGGCGACCAGTTTATCATCAGTCAGCCCGCTGCCGATTTATACGAAGCGTTTTTGAAATTTTTGAAAAAGAAAAAGTCAAAAAAGAAGTTTGACGATTCCGTTTTCAAATTGCGCGAAACGTCCGTGGAGCAATTCCAGTTGATTCGGAAATGGGTGCATGCCTATACTTCAAGTAATGAAAAAAAGGGAAATGGCACTAAAAAGTCGAAGACCAAAAGTATAACAACCGGCTACCTGGATGAGGTAGCAGCTTTGTTGTTGCTCGGCGATTTTCACCAGTCGCGGGTTGTTTTAGCAAAAACAACTTTAGCAGTGGATAAAATTCATGGTACGCATACTACTTTGGAGGAAGGTCAGTACCAATTGGATTTTAATGCGTTCATGCATAAACTGGAGCATTTCAGTGGGGAAGTTGTCCCTCGCTATGGACAGTTTTTGGATTTGAAAAAAGAAATGATTGCCGGTTTCAGAAAGCGGTTGCGCCTTGAAGAATTTAAGCCCCGCGTGCTGAGTTCTTTCGTCCGCAACAAATTGATCGACCAGGTGTACCTGCCCATATTCGGCGATAACCTCGCCAAGCAGATCGGCGCCGCCGGAGAAGATACCCGCACCGACCGCATGGGCATGTTGCTGCTCATCTCCCCACCGGGTTACGGTAAAACGACGCTGATGGAGTATATCGCCGACCGACTTGGATTGGTGTTTATGAAAATCAACGGCCCCGCACTTGGGCATCAGGTCACCTCGCTCGATCCAACCGATGCCCCCAATGCAGCCGCCCGTCAGGAATTGCAGAAGCTGAACCTCGCCCTGGAAATGGGCAACAACGTGATGCTTTACGTCGATGATATTCAGCATTGCCATCCGGAGTTTTTGCAGAAATTTATTTCGCTCTGCGATGCCCAGCGAAAGATCGAAGGCGTTTACAACGGTGAATCCAAAACCTATGACTTGCGTGGCAAGCGCATCGCCGTCGTGATGGCCGGTAACCCTTACACGGAGAGCGGTGAAAAATTTCAGGTACCCGACATGCTTGCCAACCGGGCGGATATTTACAACCTGGGTGATATTATCGGCGATACGGAGGATGTGTTCAAATTGAGCTACATCGAGAATGCGGCTACCTCTAACCCGGTACTGCAAAAACTGGTAGGCAAAAATCCAAAGGATCTCCACGTAATGTTGAAAATGGCGGAAAGTGGCCAGACGGAGGGCCTCGATTTCGAAGGCAACCATGCTCCTGAGGAAATCAGTGAATACCTCAAAGTCCTCGAAATGCTCCTCCATGTGCGCGACGTGGTCTTGTCGGTCAACCAGGCCTACATCCGTTCGGCTGCCATGACGGACCACTACCGCAACGAGCCGCCTTTCAAATTGCAGGGCAGCTATCGCAACATGAACAAGCTGACGGAAAAAGTGCTTCCGATCCTCAACCAAAAGGAACTGGATACCCTCATCCTTTCCCATTACGAGGGCGAGTGCCAAACCCTCACTTCCGATGCCGAGGCCAATTTTTTGAAACTCAAAGAATTGCTCTGTATCCTGAACGAGGAGGAGACTGCCCGATGGGAAGAGATCAAAAAGGCCTTCCGGAAAACAAAACTCTTCCGCAATGGCGATACCAATGATCCCGTGAATTTGGTGGTCGCTCAAATGGGGGCTTTTGTAGATGGATTGGAGGGGATTAAGGAAGTATTAAAAAACAGGAATTAAAACAGGATTTGGTTTCCCGCAGAGATGCGCTAAGTTTTCTGCCGAGTACCGCTGAGTTTGATTATTGAACTTTGCGAAACACGGTGAGCAACCTGGCGAAACTCTGCGGGAAACCCTTTAAAAGCGTTATGAAAAAATTTGAATATAAAACCTTAGAAATCACTAAGCCAAAAGGCATGCTCAAAACCTTTAAGTTAGATGCCCAGGAATTGGAAAAAAAGTTCAATGCGCTGGGAAGGGACGGCTGGCGGTTGGCGCAAAAAGTAGAACAGGATGTAGAGGGCTGGACCAGTAAAGTTGTATTTGTATTTGAGCGGGAGTCTGGATATTAAAACTTAAACGCGAAAGGTGCAAGGGATGCAATAAAAGCGCTATTTATTTTGCAATCCCTTGGTGTCTTTTTTTTAAGACAGGCAGCCAGGAAACAGTACTGCGCCAGCAGCTTAGCTTATCCACAAATAAATTTCAAAACAAGAAAGCCGCTCCCAACGAAATATTGACTTCCCGGTCGATAAAGGGGTCAGGTGTCACATTGCCGTGGTCCATGGCGCCGGTGAGTACATTCAACTCTACGAGGATTTGTTGCCGCAGTTCAACACCTACCCCGAAATTCATCAACACACCATCGCCGGTCGTTTCATCCTTGCTGATTTTAGAATTGTACTTTCCGGCCCCTGCAAACACGAAATAGCGGGGGTCATTGGTCAGGTAGTAGGTCAGGTAGCCGCCATAATAACTCGAGCGGTAGGGCGAGACGGTGGTATTGGCGGGAGAGAATTTAATAATACTATAAATGCCTATCCTTTTATGAAACTCCCAGCCGACACGGGCATCGAAATTATAGAGTCGGAGTCCTGGGTATTCCCGGTTGCTGCCAAATTGGTCGATGAAATAGGAGTCGGCATGGGATGAGTTTCCGATACTAAACCCGAAGCCCCATCGGAATCCCCGGCGTTCCGGTTCCATTTCTTCGTCATCGGCTTTAGGGGACAATGCGTCCGAAAGTCGTTCTGTTTGGGTATAACCGGAATAGCTGGAAAACAGCAATAAAACTAGAAGAAAGAGTTTGCTATGTGAAATCTTCATGTCGTCGTAAACAGTCTGCTTGGCGAGGCCGGGCTTTATTAAACATTGGTGTTTTTTGGGAGCAGTTGCAAATGTTTCACATTATTGGCGTTATGGCGAACGATAATCAGGGAAGATTGGTCATAGAGCAGCCAAAATTTAAATTACCAGCACGAAAAGATGGCCTGGTCTGCGAGGCGAAATGTCCAGTTACAGAAAGTGTCTGATCATGACGGAGGTACTATTTTATCGATTTGCTCCCCCAACTTGGTCAGCAGTTCACGGAGCTGGTCCATTTCTTCCTCACCAATTAAGGCCGTCCACTCTCTTTCCATTTCATGAACGATCTCGTAGGCCCGCTCTTTTCGTTTCCATCCTTTTTCGCTTAAAGAATAAATGACTGCCCGTTTGTCGAGTGGGTCCTTGTCTTTTTGGAGGTAGCCCATTTGCTCCAGGTTATTTAAAAGGAACTTCATATGTTGTTTGGAGACACCAGACAGCTGGGCAAGTTCGGTGGGCCTTTTGCCAGTTCCGATGAATTGAAAGATACCGCTATACATGATATGGCTGCCTTCGTATCCCTCTGCCGCCATTTTTTCGTAAAGGGCCTTCATCATTTCCAGATAGGGCTTTCTGACCAAGACCCCAATGTGTGGTTTTTTATCCATAGAATAAAAATAGTAAAAATATTTTACTAAATAGTAAAAATTCTTTACTTTTGTGTCAACAAAACCTCAAATCATGAAATACGTACCAAATGTTGACATCTCAAGAGCTTTTTCCACGACCGTCATGGTCATTGACGACCAAAAAGGCAAGGCGAATGGATTAAGCATGATCGAACCGGGCGCCGACGGCCCGCCAATTCACAAACACCCAAGCCAGGAAGAAATCTTCCGGGTATTGGAAGGCGAACTTCAGGTTTATAAAAAGAACCAATGGACAACGCTGAAGGCCGGAGAAGAGATCATTATCCCGAAGGATACTCCCCATACCTTCCGGTCGAGGAATCCCGATGGTTGCTTGTTCGAATATGCACTTACCCCTAAAGGCAACTTCACAAACATGCTCAAGACCTTTGAGCGCATGATGGCCGATGGAAAACTCGTAGACAATACCAGCCTGAAATCAAAGATTTATCTTTCAATGGTTTTTATGCGCCACTCGTCGGAGATCGTGTCTGTCTCCCCGCCTCAATTTGTTATCGCATCATTATCAAAAATCGGAAAATTGCTTGGGTACAGCGTGGATTAATTTTTTAATTGCATCATCAATTTCTCTGTGGGCTTTGTGTCCTCTGCGTGATCAGATTTCCACGCAGAGGACGCAAAGCCCGCAGAGAGTATAAGAACTATTGGATTTATGCCAACCGATTAGCGGATCGGGCCCATCTGACTTGTAATTGAACTTTTATCATTTCCTTTCTAGCAAAAATCATTTCTTCAGAAATAATTGGTGGTTAAATTGGACTGAAATAAATGATTCAGGCAACCATGAAAACCACTACCATTCTCATCTTAGGGGGGTACGGTAATGCGGGCTCCCATATTGCAAAACTATTGCTGCACCACACTGACGCTTCCATCATTATCGCAGGCCGCAACAAAAAAAAAGCGGAAAAAAAGGTAGAGGAATTAAAAAAGAAAAATTCTGGAAGGGTGGGTGCCTGTCCCCTTGATGTAGCTGATAAAAATCAGCTCAAAGCAGTTTTCCAAAAATGTGATTTGGCCATCATTGCCGCAGCGACCATACCACATGTAGAAACAATTATTAAAACGGCTATAGAGACCGGCACTGATTATTTGGACACCCAGCTGTCCTTTCCCGAAAAAATTAATGTTCTCAAAAAGTATAAGGAAACGTATAGTGAGAAAAACAGGACAATAATTGCTGATGGGGGATTTCATCCTGGGGTTCCAGCGGCCATGGTACAATATGCTGCCACTCATTTCGACCAATTAAAAAAAGCGAATATCAGCAGCTATTTAGGAATTAAATGGAACAAATTTAATGTGTCGCCTAATACGCTGGAAGAGTTTACGCATGAAATAAAAAATTTTGACCCCACGGTTTTCCGAAATAAAAAATGGGAAAAAATACCGTTCCGGAACATAGGAAATTTTCAATTCGATTTTGCCGGAGATATCGGTCGGCGAAATTGTGTGCCACTGTTTTTACATGAGTTGGAAACATTGCCAGAGAAAATACCATCGTTGGAGGAAACGGGTTTTTTTATCGCCGGGTTTAATTGGGTTACGGATAATATTGTTACTCCAATAGCCATGGTTGGCGCACATTTAAATATTTCATGGCTTTCACAGCGGATAGGGCGGTTTTATTTTTGGAGTGCGGGCACTTTTTCCAAACCTCCTTATGTCTCTGTATTGCAAATGGAGGCAACAGGAATTAAAAACAATAAAGAGTCATTTCTTAAAATAATCCTTTCGCATGAGGATGCTTATTTTTTTACGGCCGCTCCGGTAGTTGCTTGTGTCAGGCAATATTTGAAATATGAGCATGAGCCTGGGTTTTATTATCAGGCAAATTTTGCGGATGCTACAGCGTTTTTACAAGATATAGCTAAAATGGGGGTAAATGTCAGAATAGCGAAAAGCTAATAGTAATATCGTTTGCTGCGATTAGTGGAAATTCGTACTGAGTACGAAAATAATTATAACCAAAATGAAAATAAAAAACAAAATTGAATAAGGGTTGGCAAAATTAATCGTCCAGCCAAATCCTAATCTTTTACGCGGAAAAAGGCGGGGGTCTTCTTTGTTATAATAAAAGAAATAAAGTATCCAATTGGCAGGGTCACGCCGCCACTCTTCGTATTTTTCTTTATTGAATTCCATGATGACGTACAGGTTTGTATTAATTTTTAGGGTGGCTCTCATGATACATTGTGAAAAAATAAAAAAAATATTATTTATTCAAAATTTATCTCTTTTTAGGTCAGTTTTTTAGATAAACGAATAAACGCCTTTTTCGATAATTAGCCGATAGATCTTGTTGTAATTTTATATGGCCTGCCTCTTCTAATCTACGTTTTAAGTTTATTGGTCTATAATTTCATGAATTTTTGTATTTCCATTTGCCCGTCAAAACCCTCTAAGAGTACGAAATATAAGCCGGCCGTTAAGGCTGAAATGTCAATGTTTTTAGTAAAATGGCCTTGGTGCAATATGACTCCTTGATTATTCAATATTTTAAAGTTCTTTAAATAATAACCCGATTCTATGTTGATGAAATTGCCGGAAGGATTTGGGAATATTATGGCTGGCCGCCAGGTGGCCGCATTGTTATTATTTGATGAAATGGTAGGGTCGAAAACTTTTGCAAAGACCTGACCTGAATTGGCGCCGCCAAATGAGTTTGCTCCGGTGTCGCTGGTATACACCAAATAGGGCTGCTTGTCAGAATTAAGGCCAAACGAAAATTCTCGAACATAAGAGGAAGCAATTGGAGTACTGCTCAAGGGTGCCCATTCGCCAGAGGCATTGAGTTTGTGGACAGCCAGCCACTCAAATAAACCATTCTTTTCTTCGAAGGCTAAAAGAGGCTCGTTGTTTTCGTTTACAATTATTTCAATTTTTGAATAATTGTCAATATTAAAATAATCCAAGTCAGTTGTGAGGTCTTCCCAATTGTTATCCTGGTATTTTTTTACCGTTATCGTGTAATTCCCATTGATGAATTTTCCCCATGCCGTTATTGGGTGGCCATTATTGTCTAACGTGAGATCAGGAGAATTGGACGATCCGTTGAACTGACTTTGGTCACCTGTTATTTTTAATTCATTTCCGTCGAATTCTTTGAGGACTGTTTTTCCTAAATCAAGGTCGTTGAAAAGAAAATAAAAAGTGCCGTTGTCCGAGATTTCCATTTTACCTGCATTGCTCCTGCCAATGGATGACGAGAAGCCGTTATAGTATTCCCATTGCCCGTTGTTGAATTTTTTAAGGAACATCTGATAATTTTCTTCAAAAGGCGCATTGATCGCAATGTCAGCATACAAGACAAAAAGCTGGTTGTCCTTGTCAAACTGCATGTCGAAAATATGGCCTTCTTTCGTGATGTCCATCGAATTCCCTACTTCCCACGACTGGTTGTTTTCAAATTTTTTGACAATGCCTGATTTAGGGCTGGATATATTAAAAACCAAATACGGGACGCCTGTTGTATCTGTACGGATGATGTACTTTTGAGGATCCGCAAGCGAACTGTCATGTGCTATTTCTATCAGGGAACCATTTTGAAAATTCCATAATTTGCTGCCGCCTTCACACAAGTGTTCTTTCATCAGGTAAATACCCCCATCGTGGTTGGGGGTACTGCTTATGAAACGGGAAAGGTCATTCGTAAGGCTTCTTGCTCCGACGCTTTCCCAGGTGTTGTTATGGTATTTTCTAAAGGAGGCGATGCCACCTACGTGGGGCAGGTCCCATTGGTTGTTGGTGAAATAGAATATCGGAGCGTCTTCATCAAAAAGAATATCGAAATTGGCAATATTTGAATAGGACAAACAAGTTGGGCTGATTTTACTCCAACTGCTCCAATCATATTTAAAAGCGGCGGCTCTTTGCGAATTTGGAAACTCCTCAGCCATCAGAAATAAATCATTTTCACTATTAAATTTTATAGCGATTTTATGATCACCAATATTTTCCAGCACAGAGTCGTCCCCAATGGAAATCCATTCGCTGTTTTCATAGTAAACGACTTTGACCGACCCTGTGGACCAGCCCCGGTAAGCCACCACCGGATTATTGTTTTGGTCGATTGCGAGGTCGGTACAAATCAGTGATATGCTGTCAATGCTGCTGCCGACCGTTTCCCAGTTATTTCCATCAAATCTTTTTACAAACAATTCATCCACATTGTTGTAGTTGTGGTAGTCGAGTACGACCGGGTGGTCATTATGATCGAGGACGAAAGAATGAATGTTATAAAAGTCGGGGTTGTTTGACTCTGTTATAGAGACCCAATTGTTGCCTTCCAGTTTTTTTATATTGAAGCTGCCAGTTGAATTGCCGAATTCAAAATATGCAACATATAATTCCCCTTGCGAGGTAATATTCAGATCAAAATAACCGCCCGGGAGTTTTGTATAAATTCCGGGAGCAAAATCAATCCATTCGTTCTGGTGGAATTTTTTTATCAAAAGAGAATCGAACGGCATTGTTCCGTGTTGATACGCAACATACAGTGCTTCGTCAGAAGAAGAGTACTCGATCTCGGTATTTGAAATAACGGCTTCAGTTATTGGGCCATTACCGACATCCGTCCATTGTCCATCTGTGAATTTCCTGACAAACACCTTCCCGTCGGTTGTTCTATTTACGGCTGCCGTATAAATTGTTCCCGCCTGGTCGGAAGTGGCACTCAGCCACGAAACGGGATGGTAAAAGGCCTGGTTAAAGTCGTCCGGGCCGAGGGGGACCCATGATTGAGCCTGAACGGAAATGCCGGTAAAGAGGAGTAGAAATAGTAAAGTATGTTGAGAGATAACTTTTTTACACATAGCGTATTTTCTTGATTTGCTCTTTAAAATATAATTCCTTCAAAAATAAGAAAACAATATAAATCGAGGCGAAAAATTTAAGCATCCTTTAGTGCAGACCATTTTGGAGAGTACTAAAAAGATTGTCCATTTGTAATGCGGAACCAATAAAAATGATTGTATGTTTTTGCATGTCATACTAACTTTTAATATGTCCGATCAAAAGAAATTAAAGGATGCCTTCTCCACCAATGATTATGGATTCGCCTGTTTACCCAATAAAATTTCGGGAACCGCTATTGCCCGTCTTTTATTTGGCAATTTAAGGGGCTGTTCGTGGTGCTTTCCACATGGATGGGAAGTGGATAATTCAACAGTCAACAACCGGCAGAGAAACTGGAAAAAATTCCGTAAAACTCGCTGGAAACAGTAGCCTTTTCAATCGAAAGAAAAGATGTTCGCCCCTTTTTTTACTAGTAGATAAAAATAGTTGTTTTACCGATAAAATATAGTGGAATCAGTTTAATTAAAGAAATTGAATCAAATTCATCAAAGCAGTGAAAGGGCTGTCCTGGTCAGGTTAATTTAGATTTATTACCAGGTATGCTATTTTATGTATTTAATTAAAATTTAATGCTGATTTGATCAGCCAGCGAGGCGATGAAATAAAGGCCAATATAGATCGTATTCGCGGACTGTTAGAAAAAAATCAAGTCGCCTTTCAGAAGAAATACGGTAAATGAAACTGACCATTAATAAAAAATATGCGGTCGCTGCGGTTCTGCTTTTTCTGGTAGAAGTATTTATTGCGATATATATTAAAGACCGATTTGTCCGTCCTTATATCGGCGATTTTCTGGTTGTAATTTTGATCTATTGTTTTGTCAAATCGTTTTGGAATGGTTCTCCTTTTCGGGTGGGGTTATACGTTCTTTTGTTTTCATTTGCGATAGAGGTGGGCCAGTATTTTCAATTAGTAAAACTATTGGGTCTGGATCATTCGAAATTGGCGAAGATAGTCATCGGTACAGGATTTGATTGGGGGGATTTGTTGGCTTATACGCTGGGTGTCCTAACGGTGTTGGGGGCTGAAAAATATTTATGCCAGAAGGTCATATGGAACCATTCGGAAAATGCTTCCTAAATTGCGGCAAAAAAATAATTAATGGAATTAAATCTTCGCTCTATAACCATTCTGCTGCTCATTGCTTTGATCGGTTTTATTGTTTATAAAAACCGGAGAATCTGGAAGGAACCAGAAGAGGATTTTCCGGATAACTGGAAAAAGATTTTATTGAAATTAGTGCCTTTTTATAAACGCCTGGATAAAGCGGGCAAGCAATTGTTTGAATATAAAGTACAGGAATTTCTATTGAATTGCACCATCACTGGCATCGAAACAAACGTCACTGACACGGATCGGTTATTGATTGCCGCCAGTGCCGTTATCCCCATTCACGCCTTTCCGGAATGGAAATATAAAAACCTCGATGAAGTGCTTTTATACCCAGGTTCCTTTGACCTTAATTTTGCTACCGAAGGAAAAAACCGCCCTATATTGGGCATGGTCGGCACGGGATATATGGAAGATAAAATGATCCTTTCCAAGCAAGCCCTGCACAAAGGTTTTAGAAACGAAACCGACAAGCGCAATACAGCCATTCATGAGTTTATCCATTTAATAGATAAAATGGACGGAGCAGTAGACGGTATCCCCCATGTGCTGCTGGAAAAACAATATGTAATTCCGTGGGTGGACATGATCGAGCAAAAAATTGAAACTATCGTCAAAAACAAAAGCGACATAAATCCTTATGCAACAACCAACCGTGCGGAATTTTTTTCTGTTTTAGGCGAATATTTTTTTGAACGGCCTCATCTGCTGAAAAAGAAACATCCGGTCCTGTATGAAATACTGGAAGAAATTTTTGATCAGGATTTAGCAGCGGGAAAGAGGAAGTAAGTAAGTGGCTGTTCAAAAAAATGACACTTTTATTTGTACCAAGGGTTTTTAAAGGTCTTTAGCCTGAATAAAGGACTATAACTGACCTTGCAAGCACCTCGCACGAAAAACCATCAACAGCCTTCGCTTTTTCAGGTAAATAAATATCGTTGGGTGAATTTGCTGAAGTATCAATTATTTTTTTCCATTGAACATTTGATTCCTCTGGCAAGGCAAAGGTGAGCGGTTCCCAATAAGCATTGACCATCACGTGGAGTGAACAGTCAAAATTTGGATTGGTCAAGGTGAAGGCGAGAGAGTGGGAGTGGTCACTCCAGTCGGGCTGGTTCAGATGGATACCATGAAATTCAAACTTGGTTGAACTGGCCGGTTCAGGTGCTTCCCAAAACTGTTCTTCCTGAAAATAAGGGCAGCTCAAATTAAACTTCATTAATTTTCTGATAAAGCCCAACAAGTCGTTTTGTTGTACCACTAAGTCCCAATCGAACCAGCCCAGTTCATTGTCCTGACAGTAAGCGTTGTTGTTGCCGTGCTGTGTCCGGCGTACTTCGTCCCCCATCGTAAACATCGGAGTGCCCTGCGAGACCATTAAAACGGTCATGAAATTCTTGATCTGTCGAATCCGCAATTGTTCGACAGCCAGATCATCAGTAGGCCCCTCATGGCCACAGTTCCAGCTATGGTTGTCGTTGATGCCGTCGCGGTTGCCTTCGCCATTGGAGAGATTGTGTTTTTCATTGTATGAAACGAGGTCGTTCAACGTGAAACCATCGTGGCAGGTAATAAAATTAATGCTGCGGTTGGGGTCTCTTAACGGGTCTTGGAAAATATCCGGACTGGCGCCGATACGCTTCGCAAAAGGGACAACCACACCCGTATCACCCTTTAAAAAGCGACGGATGTCATCCCGGTACCGGCCGTTCCATTCCGCCCAGCGTTCCCCGGTAAAATTGCCCAATTGGTAAAGGTTGAGATCCCACGCTTCGGCGATGATCTTGGTAGAGGCGAGTACTGGCCCGGAATCGATCGACCAGAGGATGGGGGCATTGCTCATCGGGTTGCCGTCCTCGTCGCGCGAGAGGACGGAGGCGAGGTCAAAACGGAAGCCGTCCACGTGCATCTCTGACACCCAATAGCGCAGACAATCCCTGATCATGCGCCGGACCACGGAGTGGTTGGCCCGTAAAGTGTTTCCTGTGCCGGAAAAGTTTTTGTAAAAAGCCTGATCCTTTTCAAGCGTGTAATAGGCCCGGTTCTCAATGCCTCGAAACGAAAGGGTAGGGCCTTGCTCATTGCCTTCGGCAGTGTGGTTGAATACTACGTCGAGCAGAACGCTGATCCCTTCCCGGTGGAGCGCTTTCACCATGTCGCGGAATTCATCCACGGCATTCACGGGGTCGTTTTTGGAAGCGTATCCATTGTGCGGGGCAAAAAAGGCGACGGGGTTGTACCCCCAGTAATTGGTCAGGCTTTGATCGGGCACGTCGTAAGGGTCGAACTGTTGCACGGGCATCAGTTCCACCGTGGTGATGCCCAGCGATTTTAGATAGGGGATTTTTTCGATCAGTCCTTTGTAGGTGCCCCGCAGGTCGGCCGCAACTCCCGAATTCGGATTTTTAGTAAAACCGCCTACGTGCAATTCATAAATGATAGAATGGGCGAACGACAGGTTCAGTGGCCGGTCATCTTCCCAATCGTAAATAGTATTGTCGATGGCCACACTTTTCATCGCTTGCGCGCAATTGTCACCGGGCCGGACGGCGGCATTGCGGTCGTAGGTATTGCTGGTGACTGCCCTGGTGTAGGGGTCGAGGAGTACTTTTTCGCCATCAAACCGAAGGCCTTCCGAAGGAGCGTTTTCACCAAGTACCCGGTAGCCGTACAATTGGCCGTGTTTGATGCCTTCTATGAAGATGTGCCAATAGTGGAATGTACGGTTTGTTTTCCGGTCAAGTGGATAGGTATGAGTCGGCTGGCTGTGGTCTTTGCTGTCAAACAATAACAGCTCCACGGCACTTGCATTTTTTGAATAAATGGAAAAATTGATACCTGAAGGCTGGACAGTGGCACCGAGCGGAAAACTCTTGCCGGGCTGGGTTTTGTATTTGGTCATTTTTTTTGGTGAAAATAATCTGTGATTATCAGCGGCCAATTTACGTATATTTTCCTTGTCTGTGAAAAAATTGTGCTGATCCGAATTTTCTTCTTTTTTCTTAAGATTTGGTTAATTTAATTATTGATATTGACTGTGCTTGGTTAAGTGAATATCACTCACTAAAATTATTATTTATCCTTGTTTGGCAGTGAGGTTTTTTTAAGGCCACAAAAGGTCAGCGTAGCCGGGCTAAATAATTTAAATAAAAATAAATAAAATGAGAACCGTTGTTCATTACTTCTCTCTATTGATGATCATCCCCTACACAAAGTTGATCAAAGCAAGCAGGACGGTGGAAGAGATGGCAATATGGTGTTTTGGGGCTACTGCATTGCTTTTGGTATTGAAGCTCACAGCTTTTTATTTGGATGAACGGGAAATTAGAAATGGGACTGTCTTTTTTGTGAAAAACAAAGTGAACCCCTTTTTAAAGATTGTCTTCTGGACGTTCTTAGTGTGGGTTGTTTATAAGAGTATTAATGATATGAACAATTTGGAAATGCATACACCTGGAAGGATTTCCCGTAAAATAATAGAATTTTTCGGATATGGATTTTCACGGGAACCAGTGCTTGAAAATATTTATTATCATTTAAATTTCCTGTTTTTACTCGCCGTCTATCTTTTTGATTTCAAGTGGTACAACAGTATTTCCTTTAAAAAGAAAAACAATAAATTAAAAATTCATGATAGGATAACACTTGTTAATGAGCTAAACCTGCCAGTTAATGATCAATTAGAAGTGGTTGGCGATAAAATTATTTTACACAATAAAGGAAAAGGCAAAAAAGAATATGATTGATTAAAATGGAAAGGCGATTTAAAAGAAAGGTTTGTTGCCTGGGTCAAAGGGCTTTAAAAATAAACGGAGTGAATTTTAATTAAACCATTGCGTTCTCTAATTTTACTTCAAATAAACAGTATCATGAAAACCGCTTTGCTAACCTGCGCTCTTGCACTTTGTTTTTTCCTGAATAATAGTGACGCACAAACTCTCCGTAAATATACCCGCCTTGATTTTTTCTTCGGCCTCTGCTTTCACCCGTATCAATTGTCGGACCCTGGCGGACAAATAAAAGATGAACTGGTAGATGGTTTTTCGGGAGGGGTGGAAGTAACCGTTGACTATTCCGATGTTTTTTCTGTTGGAGGTGGGTTGATCATCAAACCGCAAAACTATTCCGTCAACCTGGAAGGTAGTCAATCTGACGTCGGGACGGAAGGCATGAATACATTACAGTTGCCACTGTGCCTGCAAGCAAGAAAACATATAGGGCCCAGGAAAAAAGCCATTGCATATTTGCAGGGGGGAGGAGCTCTTGGGTTTAACCTTAACTATCGAGACGGGGTTATTGGTGGCGGCGGTTCAGGTAACCTGAGAAGAACGGTGGATGTAGGGCTGAAAAGAATATTTCCGCTACTGTTCACGGGGGCAGGCATTGAGGCACCTGTATATATTGGCCTGACTGAATCAGAAACAAAAGTATTGCGGTTGGGGTTTTCTGCCCGCCGGTTTTTTGGCTTTACGGACATCATGAGAGTACACGCTGAATATATGTCGGGGGGCAATTCTTTTATGGCCACACAAAATTACCAAGGTGGATATTGGATGTTTAATCTACATGTGGTTTTTGCACTGGAGCATTAAAAAGAAACGATCCAACTACTAAAACAATTTTTCGCCTAGGCAATCAGTATTCAGCAATTTCGAAATTCCACCCTTCAAAACATTTTAAAAATATTTTAGCAATATTTCGGGCGTCATCAATGCCACGGTGATGCGTGCCTTCCAATTTTATATTTTCATTTCTGAGTGCGCCTTTCATGCCCATTAATTTATAGGGTGGCCGGAAGGATGGATATTGGTGTTTTAGGCTAATATGGTTTTTCAACCAGTCTGTCAATAGGCCGTGCAACTGGCAATCCTTGGCAAACTGGTTTCGGTCGTATTTTCCCCAGGAGCATAAAAAATAATCTTCATCAAATTCATGGATCCAGTTTTGGAAATTATCGATGACGATGGGAAATCTTTCTGCCCGGTCAACGTCGGCCTGTGTAATGGTGGTCAGTTGGGTGCAAAAATCAGAAAGGAACGGATGGCAGATTGGGCGGACAAATTCGCTGAATTCGCCAAGTGTATTTTTTTCTTCGTCAATGCATAAGGCGCCAATTTCGATGATTTCGTTGCGTTTGCCTCCTTTTTCCCAACAGGTGGCCTCCAGGTCCAATATGATATATTTCATGTTTTTTTTCCGTGTAAAACTTACGTTATTAAAAAATAGTTCCTTAGCGCTTACCCCAAAAAATACTTACCTTTGTAACCTCCTGTTATTTTCAGTGTTTATTCGAATTGTTGATAAGGCCTTTCCAATTGATTCTGACCATAGTGGGCAATTAATTTTCATTTAAAATCAAAACATGGCAGATTCGTTCGGAAAAAAAGAAAGAGAAAAAAAACGTCAAAAAAGAAAAAAAGAGAAAGCTGAAAGAAAGGCACAACGCAAGGCAGAAGCAGAAGAAAGTGGAGGCAAAAGCTTTGAAGACATGATCATGTATGTCGATGAATTCGGTAACCTGACACCCACTCCACCAGATCCTACCAAAAAGAAAAAAATTCGTAAAGAAGATATTGAAATCAGTATACCCCGCCAGGGAGCAGGTCCACCACCGGACATAGTCCGAAAAGGGACCGTCAAATTTTTCAATGAAGAAAAAGGCTATGGTTTTATCATTGATCGGGAAACCAAGGACAGTATTTTTGTACATGCCAATGGTTTGATGGACCAAATCCGGGAACGCGACCGGGTGACTTTTGAGGTGGAGATGGGACCGAAAGGGCCAAATGCGGTGCGGGTAAAGCTGTCTAAATAAATGCCAACTTGTTTTAAATAAATTTCTGCGTTTATTCTTAAAAGGCAAGGGCCGTTTGTCATCAAACGGCCCTTGTTTATTTTATCAAAAACTAAAACTCAATCCAGCGCTGATGATATTTGCTTTGAGGCCAGTACTCCGGTCATAATGGCTGTATTTTATATCAATACTTTTTAGCATAAAAATGGGGCGTTTCTTAAAAGGTGTTTTCATTCTGGCCAATCCGTTGACCGGCGAGTAACGGATGCCTGCCCCGTAAGTATGGCTCTGCAATTCCGACAAATCATAATCGGATGTATAAAATTCCTGATCCAGTGTATGCTCCTTGTATGGTTGGAAATAGTCCGCGGCCGTCTGGGTATGATAGCGGTAAAATGGATAGACCGACAGGAAGCGGCTCAGTTTAAACGGTAGTTCCACACTGGCCGTATGGCCCTGCACGCCCCAGTCATCCCAGTAATAGCGGTAATATAATTTAGCGATCAGAAAGTCGGTCACGTGATAATTGAAGCGTACACCGATGGGGGTTTTCAATCGCTTGCCAGGCAATTGTTCTACTTTGGCTTGTTCCTGCTCCTGAAAAAATACCCGGTGAAATGGAGTTGACAACAGTCCCTTCATGTAAATACCTTCCAGCTGCACCGATGCCTGCATACGTTTGTTGATTATCCGTGAAATGGTCAGGGAACCGTTATAAGATTGACGCTTGTCAGTGGATACATGTGGCCCCTCCCTCCTTAGTTCTGTCGGATAGATGATGCCCCATCTGTCTGAAAATACCTGACCGTTCAGCCCGATGGTTGTATTGCGGTCTTTTGATTCCCATCCGTAATTAAAACCAGCATTGAGGGAATTGTAATCGTATTCTGTGCTGCCCCCTATCCGCAAGCCGAAGGTTTGCTGGTCCGTCAGTTTATAGGAAAACCCCACATTGCCGTGTACCCGCATGTCGGAGCTGGATTCACCGGAAAAGACATTGTCGATCAACTCGGTGGAAGCAGAAGAATAGTAATCGAAACCAGCGTCGAAGTTCAGCCCAAGTTTTTCAGTCATGGGGATTTTCAACGACACTTTAGAGGCGTAGTCAGTTAGTTGTTCCGTTCCGATGCCACCCTGAACGGCGCCGTTGTTGCCGTCCTGTGCATAATAGCTGGTCAGCAAGTCCAGTTCAATGGCGTCGGGTGGGGAAGGGTCGTAAGTAGTTGAGTCGAGTTCGATCTGAGTACCTTTTTTCTTGTTGTCCGTTGGTGGAAAAAAGGGCAAGTTCCGGAGCTGCGCCTTGACCTCCTGCGCAAAAAGAAAGAGGCAGAGGAGCAGGCTAATGATTGTTAATTGCATCCGCAACCTCCTCCTACTTTACCTCCATTGGCTCCGGAGGCACCTTCGCGGTACGTTTGAAAATTTGTTTCGAAATATTCGACCTTGCGGGCGGTAAGCTCCATCTCGGAATCGTTCAGATACATTTTTTGGTACTCTTTGACCGATACACAGGATCCCAGTGTCGTGATCGTCAGAGCAAATGCCATAATTGTTTTTGTGGTCTTTTTCATGTGTTATTTTTTTGAAATTAGGAGTCAGGAGTCAGGAGTCAGGAGTCAGGAGTCAGGGGTCAGGAGTCAGGGGTCAGATCGCTTCGCTGTCAGGGGGCAGCCAAACAATGCTTTGAAGCCTAAAAGCAAAACAGCCCCTGACCCCTGACTCCTAACCCCTATTTATCAGAATAAATTAATTCGTTTTCATTGTTGACCAGCAGGCATTCAACGCCTTTCAACCGGTTGATGAGGGCGAGGCCTGCATCCTGGCCAAGAACGGTCACGGCAGTGGCGAGGGCATCTCCCAGTTCAGGGTTGGGGCAAATGATGCTTACACTTTTGAGTCCTTCCACTGGCCAGCCTGTCCGCGGGTCGATGATGTGGGAGTATTTTTTTCCGTCGATAAAAGCATATTTTTCATAACCACCGGAGGTGACGACGGAGCCGTGTGGGATACTGAATTCTGCCAATGGTTTTTCAGGGGCTTCAGGGTCGGAGATTTTGACGGTCCACGGCTTATTGGCCAAAGGCCTGCCCCAGCAGAGGAGGTCGCCGGCTGCGTTGACGAGACCGCTTTCGATTCCCAGTTGCCGCATAACCAGTTTAGCCCGCACGGCCGCATAGCCTTTGCCGATGGCACCGAAACCGATTTTCATGCCCTTTTCTTTCAGGAAAACCGTCTGCTGTTCTTCGTTCAGTATGATGTGGTGATAATTCACCAGTCTTTTCAGCTCTGCCAGTTTTTCGGGAGTTGGCATTTTGCTTGCCTGGTCATTGAAAGTCCAGTAATATCTCGATAGGGTGCCGCTGATGTCGAAAGCTCCTTTGGTGATCTTCGACAATTTCTGGCAGCGCCTGATCAGGTCAAATAATTCCTTCTCCACTCGTACCGGGGCGATACCTGACATAGCATTGACGCGGCCCGTGGAGGAGTTGTCTTTCCACGAAGAAATCAAGTTTTCGATGCGCTTGATTTCTGCTACTCCGGCCCGAATGCCGTCCCAGGCAATCTGCGGATTTTCATGGATGGTGGTCAGCACAAAGCGGCAGCCCATTAGTTTGATGACATAATGGTGCGCTTTTTTTTGTTTGCGGACGGGGTGTGAAAGAGTGGCTTGCATTTTTATTGTTATTAGAAATTAAGAAAATCGGGAATTGATACTGAGCCGGTCGTGAAGTCCTTCAGTTCGCCATTATGGTTTCAATATGTTGAATGTATTGGTCGACGGAGAGGCGTTGATCATAGCTGAATTCGCCTTTCACCTCGCCCTGGGCGTCGGTTAGCACGATGAGGGGGAAGGTGCCTTTTGGATTGTACTGGTCGGCAAGTTTTTCATTCTGGGCGCGTTGCTTTTTTGGCAGCCGGTTGGCTTTTTTGTAGGGGAAATCCACTTCCATTAAAACCAGTTTTCTATTGGCAAAGTCAACAAAAGTGTCATCTTCCAAGATAGTCGATCGCATTTGGATACAAGGCTTACACCAGTCAGAACCGGAAAAAACGAGGGCGATTGGCCGGTTGTTTTCGGTAGCTATTTTTTTAGCTTCATCAATGTTGTGCTGGAAGGTTTGGCCAATTAAAAGGTTGGACAAAAAGATAAGTGCCAGAACAGCTTGCACTGTTTTAAAAGTGGTCTTAAACATCCTTGAATGATTTTAGTCAGGAAATCGTAAATGGCTTATTCACACGGTGATGGCCAATTATTTTATTACCAGACAACTGGAGTTTACGATTCCCCTAAAAAGGCAGGAAAAATAACACGGCCCATAAGTTTTTGAGGGCACCTCTGATTGCTCATGCTATAAAAAAAATACCCCGGAAATTGCTTGCCGGGGTATATCTGTGTTCATTTCCATCAACGGTGAAATGATGGATTCACATTGGTGAGTGTTTACCAGCGGTTTCCACCGCCACCTCCATAGCCACCTCGGCCTCCGCCTCTGCGGCCGCCCCCACGCTCGCCTCTTGGCTCGGCTTTCTTCACTACAATGGTACGCCCGTCCAGGTTAGATTCATTCAGCTCATTGATGGCGTTTTGTGCTTCGCCGTCGTCATCCATTTCTACAAATCCAAAACCTTTTGAACGGCCGGTAAATTTATCCATGATAACGTTAGCGGAAGAAACAGTTCCGAACTCTTCAAAAGCACGTCTCAGATCATCGCTTTGGGTATCGAAACTGAGTTTTGCAACAAAAATATTCATCTAAAAAAAATTAAAAAATGATAAAAATAAAGAGCATCAAATACTGATGTCTGAGTCAGGCAAATAGTAAAGGTAAAATCCACCTTTATATCCGAACCGGACATGACTTTCATAATTAACGGACAAGAAAAAAATAAATAACGGGAAATTTTAAAACTAACGATCAGTAGGAAGGAAAGAAATAAAACTGTGGGTTATCAAGAATTCGCCTGCGTAATAAATTTGAGCTCTTTGAACTCACTGCAAGTATACGACCTTTTTGCCGAGTCTGCTACGATGGGCAGCATCTTTAAGAGGGCATTAACTGTTGGCTTTTGGCATTTTGTTGTGCCAAAGGCCAACACTTACAGTTTGGAAGCATCAATTATGACTGGCTGATTGTACGCCGAAGCACCGTCAAAACTGGCAACTTTGCCAGCTGCTCCGGCACCTCCGTCGCGGCCATTGGCAGCGGTGTAATGCCAGGCGCCCGCCACATTTTGGGCGGTGGCGTCATGACAGTTGCATCCGGGGTGGCAGCGCCAGGAACAAGCGGTGTTGGAGTTGCAGGATTGTACTGATGTGAACGGCATACCTGAACGGGGCCATTTCCAAATAACGTTCAGACCTTTCCCAGATCAAATATTTCAATAAAACGACAAAGAAATAAGTTTCCGTTTTGACAGCATTCGATGCCCCGATAAAATCAAATGTTTAGACAATTAAGCAAAACGAGCCGCCTGATAAAAAAGGCTGCTGCAAAATTCCGAGAAACGAATTGCAGACCGCTTTTGAGAAACGATATAATTGTGTTTATTTTTCATCTATATTTCACAAAAGCATCATGATGAAAGTATTTGGTCTTGCGAATTTACTTATGTTGGTTTTGATCTTGTCCACTTGCCAGCAAGAAAAAAAAGCCAGTACTGTTACGGATGGAGAACAGTTGGAGAGGAGGGTTGATATTTTTGCGGAAATAGAATTGAACGAGGTTTTTTCAACATATAATTTGGAGAAGCTAAAAACGGTAGAAGTCCAGTTTAGGCCCGCCATGAAGAAGCCCGTGAAATATGAGGGCGTTCCCTTTTTAGATATTTTGGAAGGTATTTATGGGAAAGGCGTTTTGGACAGTTTGAAAACAGGCCATGCTATCGAATTAATCTGCAAGGACGGCTATTATCCTCAAATGCTTTTATCTGACGTTTGGAAATATAGTGGTTACCTTGTTGATCGAATGGCAGGCGAACCTGATAAATGGCCAGCGATCTCCCGACAAAAATATGCACCTTTTTATTTGGTTTGGGAGGGTGAAAAAAATGATCGGAATGTGCCCTGGCCATATGGGCTGACCAGCGTTCGTTTGGTCAGCCTGGAAAAACAAAAAGAATGTTTGTTGCCGGATGCAGGTAAAACGGCCGAAGACGGGTTTTATTTATTCAAAAAATATTGCATGAAATGCCATTCCATTAATGGAAAGGGAGGGGTGATGGGGCCTGAATTGAATTACCCTAAAAATATTCTTGCTTATTGGCAGGAGGATCAATTGTCAGCTTTTGTAAAAAGTCCACAATCATTTCGCTATAATCATCAAATGAAACCGGTAAAAAGGATTACGGAAACAGAAATGGAATCTATTATTGACTATTTTAAATATATTGAAACACACAGCCAACTATGCGATTGACAAAAAACGCCAGGTAAATGTACCTGGCGCTTCGTCGGATGATTTCTATTTTGATCAGTGGCTTTACGGCTTTACTTTTTTCATTTTTGCTTCTGCTTTTTTCAGGTTTTCTTTAAATAGTTCCAGATTGGAATCCTCGTTGGCCTCGGCCAGTTCGACGGCTTTTTTATAATTATGTACCGATGCCTTCATTTGACCGTTCATGGCCAGTGCTTCCCCGTAGCTGTCGTACACATTGGCTGACTGAGGGAATAAGATCGTATTGGTTTTGAAAATAACCTCGGCGACTTTTGGCTTTTTATGCTGCAATAAAAAATCGTAGCCCATGCCGTTGATCGTCCCTTCATCCAGCAAGCCGACTTTATGACATTTTTTAATGCTGTTGATTATTTTTTCATCCGTACCATTGTAGTGATGAATGTTGTTTTGCAAGTCCGCAAATACGGCCCTGTATTTTTCTTTTGATTGGCTGCGGTAATTAGTTGCCGCTATTTTGGCCAGTTCGTGAGCTTTGTCGAGCGCTTCCTCTGACGTGGTTTTTACTTCCGGTACAACGCCCACTCCTTCCCAGTTGGTTTTGGTGATGGGGTTAATGGCCCGTCCGGTAGGTATGAATACCATTAGTTTTTTATTGATATTCCGCGTGCCGCCGGGGTTGGCACCGCCGCCGGTCGTTTCACCGACGAGCGTGGCCCGTTTTTGTGTTTGCATGTTGTAGGAAAATTCCTCGGCCCCGGAAAATGTGCGGCTGCTGGTCAGGACAAACAAAGGGACATCCGGCATCTTTTTTCCGCCTACTTCGTCGAGTGTCCAATATTCCTGGGTGTGGTCCCCTTCCCGCCAGTACAGGCTGTTCAAATGTACTTTTTCATCGAAAAAATAACTGCATAAATATTGGACCATGGCCGGGCTTCCCCCGCCGTTTTTCCGTAGGTCGACAATAATGGCATCGCTGGTGGACAGCAAATGCATGTAGCTGTCGGCCATGGGGCCGCCCTTTTCAACACCGGCGAAGCCCCGCAGGTCAAAATAACCTACATTGCCCTCCAGTTTTTTGGCTTCTGCAAAGCCATAGTTGCCCCTTCTCGAACGCTCTATTCGGTGCAGGCGTTCTTCCATCATGCTTTCAGGTGTATTTTCTTTGGCGACGTAGGGTGGAACCGGCCGGATGCGCATGTGCTTATCTTTATTGATGGACTGCACTTCCTCGGTCAGGGATTCGGCAAATGCCTCCAGTGTGTTGAATTGGTCAAAATGGCCTGCTTGCAGTTTTTTGTTTAAATGGTCGGCCGTCTTTTGGGCAACGTCAGGAAAGACATAAAAATCGATCATCAATTCATTTAACCCGGCAATCGATTGTTTCTTAAATGCCTGGTCAATGTTTGCTTCCTGTGCGTTTGTCAAAAGACAAAGGCCAAAAATGCAAACCGGCAAAAGGAGAAGTTGAAATATTTTTTTCATGTTGGATGAGGATTGACAGACTATTTGGTTAAGGCCTTCCCCTGCATGCTTTGGAGAGGCAAGGGGGACCTGCATCAATAATAATGACAGATGCAATATTTATCCTAAATGGTTAAAGGAAATTATTTTTTTACCAAGCAAAAATAAAAGATGGGGATTTGAGAAAATTGTAAAAAAGTAAAGGGGGGTAGTTTGTCGGCCGACTGCTGGCGGTCGAATTACCTTGGATCATACTGATGTGAAAAACGCCTCACGATCGTTTCCTGTGAAATTTTGACCAACTGGCTTTCCTGCTTGAAAAACCGGAGGGGGCAGGCGCTGAAAAAAGATTTGAATTCTTTGGTGAAATGTGCCTGGTCAAAGAACCCGGCTTCGAGGCAAAGTTCGGTAAGGTTGTAGGCAGGTTTGATTTTTTGCAGCTCCAGTAAATAGTTCATTCGCCAGATACGGGAGACCCTTTTAGGCGGTAGTCCCATTTTATGGATGAAATGTTTCCGCAGGGTAACTTTACTGGTATTGAATTCCGTTAGCAAGTCATTTATTTTTACCATGCCTTTGCGGTCCAGGATATAATTTAATTGTGCCCGGAAAGTCTGGTCAATAGAAAATGATTTTTTTAATAGACGCAAAACCAACCCTTCGGCCAGTTCAATTTTTTTATCCATCTCTTTGGGGGACAAAATTTCCTGAATGATTTTTTGGTCACTGCGGTTCAGTTCGAATAAATCTTGGAGGGGCTGCACCTGGTCGTTTAGATGAAATAAAGGTGTCTTGATTAAATTGGCAAACGCAAAAGGTTTGAAACGGATGCCGAAAACATGGGCTTGTCCCCTTACTGCAAAGTTGAAACTGCTTGTTTTCTGTCCGATAAATGTAGCGCCGGGCAGCACCTGTTTCCATGTTTTTTCGCTGGTTGACCTAATAAATACCGGCCGGTCGGCAAATAATATCTCAAAAGTACAGTCTGGTGACATTACCTCGAAGGGATTGTTCACTTCTTCGGGGGTGAGCGTCATCTCCCAGAAACATTCAAGGTGCTGGGAAAAATAGGCGGGTGGCTGATATTCCAGGTATTGCATGCCTTAAAGACCCGGAGGGCAGGGTGGGCGTTGCTTTTGGGGGGACTTATTTAAACGCAAGAGACGCAAGGAGGACGCAAATTATTAGTCGCGTGCTTTTAGATCTTTAGCGCCTTTGTCGTTAAAAACACGGTGCCGGAACAAACTTTAATGCTCAGTCGTTGCGCAAATTACACATGTCTGGTTTTGGACGTGAAATAACAATGCGGTAGGGAAAGCGCTGATCCGGGATTGTTTACTTGAACGGCAGGAAGTCAGGAGTGGAAAGATTGCAGAAAGAATGGGAGCCGATAACATCCCTTTTGTGCTATATTTACTTCTTGGTTTTCGAGATGAACCTCCATTTAAATTTCAGCGTCGTGAAATAGGCTGGCATTAACTTTATTTATCTTTAGCAAAATACTGGTTTTGAGGAATTTAGCGCTCTAATTTTGGTGATTGTTTATTTCGATTGCATTAGAAATAGCGGTAATTGGTTTGGGGTATTTATAAGTTGTAGCCAGTTAGAAAAAAGGCCTGCTTACGGCAACGTATAAAATACCAATAGCCACTAAACGCACCTAACTGCATATATACTGTTCGTTCTGCACAATCAAACAAAAATGAGAATACTACTGATCGCAATAATTCTCTTTCAAATATCAGAAAATGGAGTTTGTCAGATGAGTGAGATAATCCAAATTACATACGGAGTTCAATTGAATATTGAGGGCCAGGTCTTAGAATATGAAGTAGAAGAAATTGATTTAAATAGAGATTTCGAGACTGAAGAAGAACGGTTTCAAGCTGAAAAAGATAAAATTGAAGCAGAGAAGTTTGCAGAAGATTGGTCGGGTTTCTGGGAAGAAAGGTTGGCAAAAGAAAACTTACAAAAATTTATTTACACGGTCAATGAGTCCTCCATCAAATATGAAAGGAATCAAAATAAAAGACCAGAAGAATTTATTCGCATAATTCCTGAAAGTGGAACAATGCAACATTTTTATAAGGACGAAATAAATAATAAAGCAAATTTAATTGAGTTCAGTTTGCATCATAATCCAGATTCGAGCGATTGGAAAATAGATTATAATATTGAAGAATTTAAATCGGAAAGAAAAACGATTTTAGTATATGATTGCTACAGGATGAACATTGAGCAAACAAGGATAAATGAAAAGGAAAATTGGGAAATTGTCGATAAATATGAATTATTTGTCACAGACAAAATAAAATTACCCGCAAGGTTGGTGATTCACCTTTGGGAACCTGTAGCTGAGTTGTGTGCATTGGAAATTAAGACCGTTAACATGGAAAATCCAAATTCCTTTTCCATTGAACGTGCAATTGAAATAAAGAATGAAGTTGACGAAAATGAATTGGTATTGCCTAAGGAATATGCAGATTTGCTAATGGAGAAAAATAAAAATTAAAGGCATGGAGGCCGGTAAAAAATATAGATACAAATTTTGGATGAGGAATTGACCTTATTTAAAATTAGGTATGCCAATAAGTAGAAAAAATGAATGGCTAATACGAGAGTTTGGCCCGAATGGAATGCATCATTGGATTATTGATTATGATGAAAATAAGATAAAAGAAATGTCCTCTGTTAAAGAAATTGAGGAAGTAAGAAAAAATACAACTTCAAATAAAAATTAGATGGTAAATTTGAAGCCGAAAAGCTAAAGAACCATTAGCTTGTACGTTATGCTACGTTCATGTCAGTTGTCAATAACCTAAAAATTTAAAAAAGATGAAACCATTAAAAATTGTTTTTCTGTTGATGTTTTGCGCCACGATTGGATTTTCTCAAGACACGACAATTAAAGTCAACCCTGATGGCACCCACACAGTGATTCACAACAATGGTAATACCTCGACGCAAGTGAATCCTGATGGTACCCACACTATTATCCACCGCAGCGGAAATACTTCAACACAAGTCAACCCTGATGGCACCCATACCATAATCCATCACAATGGTAATACCTCAACACAAGTCAACCCCGATGGAACCCATACTATCATTCACCATAACGGTAATACTTCAACACAGGTGAATCCTGATGGCACTCACACCATAATTTATCAGAAAAATAAAAAGAAGAACGAAAGGAAGAAGAAAAAAGAAAAGTCTAAAAAAGCGAAAAAGAAAAAAAATAAAAATAAGCTGGAAAAGAAAGAAAAAAAATCTAATAGCTTATAGTACAAACTTATTTTAGGACGAGACAATTAAGTAAGGAGGTGAATGATGGTATGAAATACTGAATAAAACACAGGAAGCTATGGAGGGTTGCAATTAAACGCTCTTGGCAGCTGTAGCAACTAAATTTTATTTTCATTAAAATATTTATAAGACAGATAAAGGCAATGCTCTATACACGATCTTATTGATTTGTCAACAAATGTAAATGACAATAACCTCCGTAACCGATACTTTTGTGTTTTGCTATTAAAAATCAAAAACACATGAAATACGGACAAAAGGAGATAGTAATGTAATTTACACCTTTTAAAATATTGCTCGTAGAGCAAAGTCTATCTTGTTCAAACCTGCTCGTGCAATGCTACATGCAATGTCAGCCTGTTAAATAAAACGTTCAAATGTTCGTTGATTCACTACACACTATACTGCTGCTTGAAAAAGGAGGTTTTTTTCTCAAACACGGGCAAAGAAGTTCAAGGATTGGGCGGGTCGAAAAAGGAGTGCTGAGGGGATATATTTTAGATGCAGACGGAAATGAGGTGACCACTCATTTTTATCAGGAGCAAGATATGTTGTTCGGAAATTTTATTCCCAATGTGGCGTCCTCGCAGAATATGCAGGCGTTGGAAAAATGTGAAATTTCGACGGCTGATTTTTCCGAAATCATGTCGTATGTGAATAAGCACAGCGAAATAACTGAAATTATTAACAAGGCCTTCCACAAATTGAATACCCAATTGCAATCGCGGTTGGTTGCACTCGCCAACTTGGGTTCAACAGAAAAATATAAATTGTTTTTAGAAGAATATCCTGGGTTGATTAATCGGGTTCCCCATTATTATATTGCCAATTTTCTTGGCATAACGCCAACACAGTTAAGTAGGGCAAGAAAGAAATTTTCTCAACAAATGTAAATGGGGTTTATTGAAGTACAGGATAACTTTGCCGCCATAATAGACGACAATACACTTTTTTGAAAAACAAGTTTTCAGGAATGACAGAGTCGAAAAGTCGTTAACAAAAAATACAGTTATGGAATTCAAAGGCATCCAGCAAACTTTCAGGTATACCCAAATTAATTATGGCTCCATGAATGAAATATTTCCACTTCTTTGCCCGGTTCGGGAAACGGACTGGCTGGACGGATGGACTTACCAAATGATTTATTCCAAATCTGGATTGATCGAAAAAAACTGTGTTTTTTCAACTCCCCACCACGGTGAGCTCGAAACTATTTGGCATGTCACACAACATGATGAAATTAACCATAGGGTTGAATTTCTGAGAGTTACACCAAAGGAAAACGTTGTCAGGATTAATATTCGATTGGAAAAGATCAATGATGAACAGACCAGGGTTTTTATTGACTACCAGTACACGGCTTTAAATGAAAGCCAAAATAATTTTATCAAAACTGAATTGCAGAATATATTTAATGAGTCCATGC
>JBCBRY010000006.1:0-145231 GCA_039819485.1 Bacteroidota bacterium
TGATTGCCCACACTCCGCCCAACCTGAGGAATTCCCACTTATATAAGGCAGATATTTCAGGTAAGATAGCTGTCTATTTTTTGCAGATATTTTTGTCCTTTTTGAACCAATTGATCTTTTAGCCTCAACTATTATCGGGCAAAATACAATGATAGAATTACTGTCGGGTATAGAATGTAAAAAACCAAAAAGAAATAATGTATTGAGAATTTAGATAGCTTAAGCTACTTCAAATAAAAAGATTTGGATTGGCTAAGTACAGCTCTTTTTCATCATTGCGAATTAATATTTACACAAAAAAAATCCAAATGGGCAAAAAGTATCTATATGGTTTCAGGGTCCAAGGTATTCAGGAATTTATTTTTGAAACCGGGAAACTTAAAGAAATAATTACAGCGAGTGAACTCGTAGAACAGGTATGTACCGATGCCATTCGCCAAGCGATGGGACCGGCATTCAATGACGAGAGATTAATACAAGGTGCCGCTGGCAAGATTAAATACTTGTTTGAGGATTATGACCAATGCAAGAATATCGTCTATACTTTTCCAAAATCCATTCTGGGACTTGCCCCCGGCATCTCAGTCTGTCAGGCAGTTGTTGATTTTAGCGGGGAGTTAATGCAAGAGCACTTGATTGAACTGGAATATTTGCTGGATGCCCAACGAAATAAATTACCGGTGCAACATGGTCAGTGCTTGATGATTTCCGAGCAGTCGAGAAGGACTGGGAAGGCAGGGGTTGATTGGATACTTGATGATGATGGAGAGAAGATAGTCATTGATAAGTTGCAGAAGGTCAAACTTAATCTATATCAAGACAATAAAAGAAGAGGTGGCCAGGACCGCCTTTCAAAAAAAATAGCTGGCGACAATGCCCATTATTCCTTTGCTGTAGATATCAACGAAATAACCGAGGATGGGTGGTTGGCAATAGTCCATGCAGATGCCAATAGCCTTGGCAAGACAATTCAAGGTTTATTCAGCGCTGGGCAAAGAGTTGATGCTGATATGCCCAAGGTGCTTAAACGACTTTCCAGCAATATAGAAGAAGCCAATCAAGCTGCTGCCCGGCGAGCGCTTGATTTCGTGATGAACAAACACAATATTCCCGAAAATAAAATACCGCTAAGACCGGTCATTTTAGGGGGAGACGATCTGAGCCTGATTATTCGAGGTGATTTAGCATTGGATTTTACCAGCGAATATTTAAAGAATTTCGAGAAAGAGACCCGGAACCGTATGTCTAAGGAATTAAGCCTTTCTTCATTGAGAGATGGCCTTACCGCATGTGCGGGGATTGCGTATATCAAACCCAATTATCCATTTCATTACGGAGTCGACCTGGCAGGTGAAACTTTATGCCCATATGCCAAGGACGTTGCAAAAAAAATAAAAGAGGAAAAAGGATTGGGACACGTTCCGTCATGTCTTAGTTTCCATAAGGTACAATCCAGTTTTGTGGAGGATTATAAAAAAATTGTTCAAAGGGAACTGACCGCAGGATCAGGAGAGGAAACGGTTCGGTTTAATTACGGACCTTATTTTACCCAACTCCAGGAGGAATATGCCCGGCTCTCCGAGTTGACTAACTGGGTAGACATAATAAGAAAAGATGATGCACCCAAATCCAGTGTTCGCCAGTGGTTGTCAGAACTGCACAACAACCGACCAGCGGCCGATCAGATGATGGAACGCATTAAAAACATGAACCCTTCCTACATCCAGAGACTTGGTCTTAACAAACCATTTACCGAAAGGAAATCTATCATTGACGACGGTGGAAAGAAGGAAAAATTCACCCATCTGTTTGATGTGCTCACCATCGCCAGCATTTAAATAATCAATTATGAGTTCTATAGTTTATCAAGTTAACCTGACCTCCTGGTGGCACACCAGTTCCGGATTGTCATCGGGGACAGATGCCAATTTGGTGGTCATAAAAAACCTGGAGAGGCTTCCTTTTATTCCTGGCAAAACACTTAAAGGTTTACTGAGGGAGGCGGCAAGTAAAATAAACCGGCTACAACCGAATATGGTGACAGAAGAATTCATCACAGACGTTTTCGGGATCGGTGAAGACCATGGTAAAGCGGTGTTGGCTGAAAGCATTTGTTTTTTCGGCAATGCTTATTTATCACAGCGCCTTTCCGAAAATATCATAAAAGAAAGTCAACAAGACCTGCTCTATTCTAACCTTGCCTCAACAGAGATTAACAGCGCGGGAGTAGCTGTGGATAAATCCCTCCGAACCATTGAGGTGACGATCCCCCTAACGCTCTATGCCAATATTGAAGCATTTCCCAATAAAGAAGAAAAGAAATATTTGCAGCAACTGAAATATTGTATGCAATGGATAAAACGGCTTGGGCTGAACAGGACCCGAGGCCTGGGTCGTTGCGAATTTAAAATCATTAAACCCAAAGCAGACAAATGAAACGGATAAAATATAAATGCACGTTGCTCACCGATGTGGTCATCAATTCAACCAATGCAACCGAGGGCTTCAGGGCATCGCTGGACTACATTCCCGGAGCAAAGTTTTTAGGTATTGTCGCCAGCCAGATTTATGATCTCAACAAACCCGAACAAACGCTTGATCTCTTTCACAACGGAAGGGTACGCTTTGGCGATGCACACCCGATATTGAATAGCGAACATCTTTACTGGGTTCCATTTGTCTGGCATTTTCCAAAAGGGGGGAGAAAAAAAACACCCTATCAGTACCATTTGATCGACCTGGATGACCGGAAAGGATTTATTGAAGAGGAAGTGCAATTGGAGGGACCTAAAAAATTCCGGTATCTTTCAAATGACTTGGAGGGTTACAAGCCTAAACAAAATTTTTCTATAAAGTCTGCTTATGATGAAAAGGAATATCGTGCAAAGGACGGACAGATGTACGGTTATTTTGGATTGGAAAAAGGGACCGAATGGGGGTTCACCCTTGAGGTGGATGATGAAAAATACGTCGATCTTTTGAATGATAAATTGGTTGGTAAGCGCCGGGTCGGCCGTTCCAAGTCAGCAGAATATGGACTCGTTGAAATAGAAAAGGTGGGTGAAATCGAATCGGAACAAACTAATGCCAAAGAAGGAATTGCCTTCCTTTATGCTGCCAGTAATTGGTGCTTTTATGATCAGGCTGGCCGCTGTACGCTGACCCCGACACCAGAACAACTAATACTTCCCCCAAACTCCACCATCAATTGGAAAAAATCACAATTGCGTTCCCATGCCTACCGTACCTGGAACCAACACCGGCAGAACAGGGATGCCAACCGCCAGGTCATTCAAAAAGGATCGGTGATCGTGGTTGAGCTGGGTGAACCGATCAATGATCATCGATATGACAAGGGAATTGGGGCCCACCGGGCCGAGGGCTTTGGTAAGGTTCTTTTGAACCCTTCTTTTTTGATGAATAAGCATAAGGTTTTGGACTTTAATTTCGAGAATCAACAGTTGCCTGTAAAGGCAAGCCATTACCTGCAACCAAATGGAGCTAATGACCAGCTCGTGCTGGATTATTTGGCTCTCCGCCATAGAAACCTTGATAAAACCTATAACATTGAAAAATTGGTCAACAATTTTATTTCGGAAAATTTCGAGTTATTTAAAGGAATTACCAGCAGTCAATGGGGACAGATTAGGAGGTATGCAAAGGGTATGCAAAGGGTTGAAGATTTCGAAGAATTGGTTTTCAAGGAGGAGTCCGGCTTCCTTTACATGGGCAAGTCTCAAGGTGCATGGAGGGAAAATGACAGGAGGACAAAACTAAAGGATTACCTCTTTACATCCGGAAAAGTTCCGAAGGGTTCCATATTGGAATTCACCATGAAGCTGTCCTCCGAGTTGGCAAAAGCAGCTAATTCGATCACCAATCATGAATCATTAACAGAATAAACATGGAAGACAAAACCATTAAAGATGTCAAATATGTAGCAAGGTTTAAGGTCGAGACCAAAACCCCAATGAGTATCGGCTCCGGCAACAAAGGGATCAACGTGGACCGCTTGATTGCCAGGGATGCCAATGGCCTGCCTTGGATACCAGGGACGGCGCTCGCGGGTATTGTCCGGCACGAGCTGAACAAAAAAGAAGAGTGGGCCGAGAGGATCGAAAAATTATTTGGGTATCAAAACAAAAACAATAAGAATGGGCAAGGTAGTCGGATCATTTTTGGATCAGCGGCACTTGTTTCATCTGATGGAGACAAGGTGCATGAAGGGTTGGAGGTGATTGATTTTGATTCAAATGAATATTATAAATCCCTGCAAAGCTTACCGGAGCGGGACCATGTAAGGATCAATGAAAGAGGCACTGCGGTAGACCACGCAAAATACCTGGAAGAACTGGTTCCCAAAGGCGTCCGTTTTGTTTTTGAAATCGAGGTAGAAGGGGCTACGGAGGATCAAGAACTATGGGATTACATGCTGCACTGTCTCAACCACCCGTCATTTAGTGTGGGAGGAGGAACCAGGAAAGGATTTGGGCAACTGGAAATAGTTGACTGCCTTACCCGGACTTACGATTTGAAGAACCAGGAAGATTTGAAAGCATATTTGGCAAAAAGCAGTTCTTTAAACAGCGGCTTTGTGGGAGCAACGAAATGGAACGGAAATGCAACTGATTTGGACCAGTGGATACATTATCAAGTTTCATTGCAGCCGGAAAATTTCTTTTTGTTTGGTGCCGGAGTGGGCGATTTAGAAGCGGACAACCTTCCCAAAAAAGAGCAATATTTTATCTGGACAAACAATAAGGCAGAATTGTCGGAAGAACAAATATTGATACCTGCGACCTCCGTCAAAGGTACCATTTCCCACCGGGTAGCCTTTCATTACAATGCCAGCAAGGATGTCGGATATTTCATTGATGATATTGGTAGTCCTGACCTGGATAAGTTGCAGGAAAAAATCAGCCTCGCAAATTCGTTGAACGAAGTGGATTTTGGGACCGACCTGGAATCAGTGGCCACTTTGACCAGTTCCGATACGGTGGCGCAACTGATCAGCCGTATTGAAAACATGACCGTGAAACAAACTTCCGCCTGGAGCAACCTTCAGGCCGATATGGACGAACAGGCCAAGGTCCTTAGCGTCGAAGCACGGAAAACCGGAGAAGACAACGAGGCCGTAAGGGCCCTCTTTGGATTTGCAAAAGAGGAAAATGGAGAAGAAGATAAAGAAGACGGTGCCCGGGGCAAAGTTATTTTCTCGGACGTTTACCTGCCCATGTCCGAATCCGCAGAAAAAATCCTGAACCACGTGGCCATTGACCGTTTTACCGGCGGAGGTATTGATGGTGCCCTGTTCCAGGAAAAGGTAGTCCATACCAAAGCCTTTACATTAGACATGTATGTCGAAAAAAGCGCGCTACAGGACGCAACGATCAAAAACGCTTTTGAATCAGCATTGGATGACCTCTGCCATGGCCGCCTCCAACTTGGGGGGAATTCCACCAAAGGTCATGGTGCCTTTGCAGGAAGTTTTACCATTCAATCTTAAAACCGATAAATCATGAGCAAAGTATATCAACATATCCCGGTTACCGGCATCCCAGACCTGCAGTATGATGGGTATTATTGGCTGTCCGATGCCCAGAAACCAGTTGAACTGACTGCCGAAAAATTGGATACTTCCATTTTCGGAAAACTACCCTTTGTCGTAGAAGCCAACTTCTATGCATCCACTGAAAAAATAAGTATTCAGGTCAAGCATATTGACGGGGCCTATCAAATCACAAAATTTGATTTAAGGGAGGCAAAAAATATTACTACGGCATCTTATTTATCACATCGGACCAACGCAAAAAAATATTTCATGGTAGAAGGATGGGAAGCAAACGTTGACCCTTTCTTGCCGGAAGGGATGACCACCTTGGTCCCGGCCTGGTCTGCTTTTGCAGGGTTTGAAAGATGAATTTTAAAATCACGTAAACATGAAATAAGTAAGCAGGTGGTTAAAAAAAAATGACACTTTTCCTTTGCCTGAAAAAGAGTTTTGAGGTTTGGAAACCAGGCATTTGCCAAAATAGAAGTGTCAATTTTACGGATCCAAAATTTTGCGTTTTAGTCAAAGTATTAAAGAAATAATCATTAAAAGAAATGAAAAATAATATCCTGATCAAAGCTCCTTATAATTTTGTCCCGCTCAACAAAACGGTGGTCTCCCCCTGGTGGGCGGATTACATCAGCCACGATATACCGTTCAGGGATGGCAAGTCCGGCACCTTGGATGTTACCATCACGGCCCATAGTCCCATCTTTGTCAGGAATGGGGCCGCTAAAAATGCACAGGAAAAGACCAGGGATTTCTCGAAATTCCAAGGAAAACATTTTATTCCGGGTTCTTCCATCAAAGGTATGTTGAGCAATGTACTGGAAATCATGAGCTTTGGAAAACTCAATAAAGTAAATGACCACCGGTACTCGATCAGGGATCTTTCTCCCGCAGCCAAAGATATTTATCTGAATAATTTCAAGGCGAGGGACATTTATGCAGGGTGGCTGAGAAAAGAAGGAGAGACCTACCTGTTGGAAGACTGTGGGGCGCCCGGCAGAATTTCCCATCGGGAAATTGATGAAAAATTCAATACGGATTTTAGCACATATTTTAGTGACAAAGGCCGGTTCGATCAGCGTAGAGATGAACAGAAATCAGCTCAGTTTAAATATGGCCGATTTAATGGCCATTCTCGGAACAGCCGATTTTCGTTCTCTTATGATAGTGCAGGTCGACAGGTTTATCATTTTGATGAAAATGGCAAGGATGAAGGTCAAATCATTTTCACCGGACAACCTGGTCCAAGAAAGCAAATGAAGAATGGCAGATGGACCGGCCACCATCTTGAATTTATTTTTTTCGGTAAAAAAGGAACGCTGCAAATTGAAAATCCCGTCATGGAAAATTTCTTTTTCGCTTATTATGAACATGATGAAAACAGTCAGTCCATTGATTGGCAACATTGGCGAAAGAAATTGAAAAAAGGCAAGCAGGTTCCGGTATTTTTCAGAAAAGATGGAGCAGGGAAAGTCAAAGATCTGGGGCTCTCCTTTTTGTACAAATTACCTTACAGAAATTCCATTTCAGAAGCTATTCAATTTCATCAGGAAAAGGTGCCCACCGATTTGGCGGAAGCCATCTTCGGATTCATTGCAAATGAAAAGGAAGATCAGCGGGAAAGCCTTAAAGGTCGGGTACACATCGGCCATGCCTTTGAATCCGCCAACATTGAAGTGGACCGGGAGCTGCGGGAAGAAGTACTTTCCGGGCCAAAAGCATCTTATTTTCCCAATTACATCCGCCAGGACATCCGCAAGGGTCAGGTGCAAAAGTACCGGACGCTCATGGATGCACACCCTGAGCCGGCAGGGTGGAAAAGGTATCCCGTCCACAAGAACGGGGTGAAAACCAATCCCCCTCCACCACCCCGGAATAAAGATGAAAAGGTAAATTACGATATTACCAGCCCTTTTATCCCCTTGAAAAGCGGTGCAGAATTCAAATGCAAAATCCGCTACCACAACCTAAGAGAGACAGAGCTGGGTGCCTTGCTAAGTGCATTGACCTTTCATAACACATCCGGTACTTTTCACAGTATCGGAATGGCGAAACCGCTTGGGTATGGGAAAGTTTCCATTGGGATTGGTAGCATCACAGAGAAAGAAAAGTTAGCTTTTTTAAAAGCCTACGAAGCCTTCATGAATGCGGCCCTTGGCTTCGATTACCCTGAATGGCATAATACCGAACAACTGCGTGAACTGATCAATATGGCTTCTGAACAGGAAAACACAGGTACGTCTGAATTAGCTTATATGAAAATGGGCATGGGCAGGGGCGAAAACCATTTTGTGGAAGCCAAAAAGGCAATGCAGGCATTGGACAGATATACCAACCTCCAGAATATTCAAAGCCGCAGCTGTGCTACTTTTATTTTGGAAGAAGACGTACAAAAAGCGAAGGCGGCAGCGGCTGCTGAAAAACGAAAATACGAGTCAAAAGGAACCCTGCAAAAAACCATTGAAAAATTTAAGGAGCAGACGAATGCTGATTTCTATCAATTATTTGAGACTGAAAAAGCGAATCTGTTAGCGGCATTGAAACAACGGAAAGGAGTATTGGAGGAACAGGAGGCCCAGAGAAAACTGGAACTTGAAATGGCAGAAAGAGCAAAAAGAAAAGAGGAGAAAAAAGCAGCGGTTAGGGAGACTTCTCCAGATTTTGACAGTGTTGAAAACGGCCACCGAAAAGCGTTCGATATGCTTAAGAAACTGATTCAAAGGTTTGCCCAGGAATGGCATGGAATAAAATATGAAAAGTTGAAGAAAGCAATGGACAATGGAGTCTTACCTGACCAATTCCGGGATGCATTAATTGATAAAATCGTGGCCATCGTTAATGAATTAAACAAAGGTGAATTAAATAAATGGAAAAAGGATTTTTCTAAAAACCCTTATTTGAAAAAAATAGCAGAATGGATAGGAAAGGAACAGGCAATGGAATTGCTGAAGAAAATTCGAAGTTGACTGATTTCATTGCTTGATGAAAACAGGACAATCCTAATTGATCTATTAGCTGGTAATTTTTCAATTTTAAAAACTTAAACAAACACATGCCAAATCTCAACCAAATCAAAAAAGAACTCAAACTGACTACTACAAATATCGACAGTATATTAAAGCGGCTGGATAGCCTTTTGGATATTAATAAGCAAAATACATTCAACATATTTGCTGGATTTCGATTCAGGCATAAGCAATGGAAATTAGATAAATTAAGTGGAACCTCTTCTCACAAGTCACTTAAAAGGGAATCCAATCAAATATTACAAGGACTTCTGAATTTTATTGATTTATTAGATGAAAAAGACCTGAAACCCGGATTTAATCTTATGGAAGAAATACCAGAAAAGATTTTGGTGGTCTGTAAAACGGAGGCCCGGTTAAAATACCTGAACAACCTGTTGCCGGAGGAATATTTTGTGAATGTGGAATACGCAGCACCGGGGAGTCAGCACGAAGCCGAAGGAATCGAGATCATTATTTTCGATAACGACCCGTACGATGATGATGGAGGACAGCATCAATTGATCAAATATTATTTAGAAAAGACCGACCCGGTTCTTTTGTATTTTGGAAAAACGTTGAAGTTCCTGCACGATTATCCGGAAAAAGCCTATTTCTCCAATTCGATTTTTTCGATCCATGCCCGAATCAATGAAATGATCGGTTTTCTGAAATACCAAAAAGCAGCCAAAGCAAAACTAATCGAATAATGCCCCATCAAGACCACCTCATCAAAACATTGCAAGCAACGTTTGACCTTCCAATCAGCGGTAATAAAATATCTGCCTGGCGGGGCGCCTTTATTGCCATGGCAGGGATCGGGGATTCGATTTTTCATAACCATGATAATAGTTCCACGGCCTTTAGTCCGATAGTTGCCAGGTCAATTAAGAATGGGAATAGGTTCAGCTCGCCTTCGAAAAATATTGCTCATAAAAACGGTACTAAAAGAACCGGACTGCCAACTGCCGAACAAAAAAAAGACAAATATCTATATCGCTATCCGCTAATTCAGTACCGCTCGGTGAAAGGCAAAGCGGCCATCTTTGCGATCAATGATGGGGTGACAGCTTTCCAAAATGTATTGGCGGACACCGACTGGGAAATCAGAATAGATGGCAAACGGCGACGCCTCCGCATGGAAGGACTCGAAATGAAAGATCATTGCCTACGGGTGACCAAAGAAATGCACACCTACCGCCTTCATCGCTGGATGCCATTCAATGACGTAAACTATCAGTTGTGGATAAACTGTGAGGACTTGGGCGCCAAAGTGGAACTGCTCGAAAGAATCCTTCCAGGACAGCTGCTGAATTTTTGCTCAGGGGTGGGCTGGCAAGTACCGCAACGATTCGACCTTCACTTGATTGATCTCCATAAAACCCACTCCGAGCGTTACCATAATATTCAGCGCCCGGCATTTGATGTAACCTACTGCGCCAACCTGCTACTCCCCGATGGCATGGCAGTGGGCAAGGCGGTCAGCCAAGGGTTTGGATGCCAATATCCAAATAGTTGAAAAAAACGGAAGGACGTTCTTTAACATCATTGGGCAATCCGCCTGTAAAGTCGGATGGTTTGTCTAAGCGCCCTCCATTTTTAGAGAAGATTGCGACGTTAATGCTACAGAGCCTACAAGGCTTCCAACAGTCTGAGAGCCTTCCATTTTTTTTAGATAGGTTGCGACTTCATTTCAACAATTGCTGGTTGGACATAGCAACGTCTGAGAACCTTCCATTTTTAGATAGGACTTACGACAAAGAGTCGGTCATTTTTTAAGGACTATTCTGTGATGCTGTTTGATCGGACGAATTAAGTACATCAAGTTGAATTTCAGCGGCTTTCCTATTCAGGGGGAAGCTTACACTGCATGCAACTATACCAGATAAAACAATTGCTTTTTTGATGTAGTAAGTATTCAACAGTCTATTTCAATACGCATTGATAAAATTCACCATTCAATTTTCATAACCCCTTAATTTTATTTTACGAATCAAATCTTTGTACTATCTTTATATCTCAGTCTATAAAACCCCTCAAAGTCATGCTTGACAAAATTCTATTGGTATCAGGTCTCGTAGGATTTTTGTTTTCCTCCTCCTTTTCTCAACCACAAATTTCGGTTGACACTTCCTTTTACTCGAATTATTCGACACCTTATATTGATTATCCTCTCCATCGCTATGCCACAGACAATGCTGTGGAATCAAAAATTAAGACAATATGCCAAGCCGCCGGAATCGAGATCAATTTTGAGATGGTATCGACTGATGTCAAATCAGTGGCGGTTGTAAAGACCCCGGAAAAGAACTATCTCCTTTATAGCAGCTTTTTTTTCTGGGCGAATCAGGACAATGCCAGCAATCAATATTTGGTGCTGGCACATGCCATTGGGCTGTTAAAAGAACCATATACGCTGAACGCGAAAAAAAGGATATTTGAGGAAATCTCGGCCGATGAAATTGCTGGCAGACTGTTGTACCAAATTCAAAACGCAGCAAGAGGCTTAACGAAGGAATCATTTCTCAACAGTTTGCAGCGCCTTCCGTATGGTTACACCAATGTGCCGTTAGCCAAACGCATAGAAGCTTTTGAACGGGGGTGGGCCTTTTCAGATGGCCTGTTGAACGCAAAAAAAAGTGCGGGTTTTTATTCTGATAAAAGTAAAATTGATGAACTCCCGCTGCCCAGGTATTGGTTGGAAGGATTTCCAAGTACTTATCGTGACAACGGCCATCACCTGAAAAAAACCTTCACTTCTCAGAAAACCGCCACCATGAGGGATGTGGATGAGCTGATACAGCGGGCTTTGATAAATGCTGGATTTCAGCAGTGGGGTTATTATATGGTGAACAATGGGTTTGCAGTTATTACTCAAGTTGAGCAGTTCGACAAGGATCATGAAGAAGCTTTGAGCTTGTCTGAACAATATAGATGGCGCGATGTACCTCCGGAGGAAAACATCTCCAATATCCTTTCTTTTTTCAAGGGATATCTATGGCCCCGAAACGGGTATTTCCGATTTTTTGTTTTCGTTGTCAGTGACCGTCCGGTGCCCAAAAAAAAGAGCGATATAAATATTAGTCCACCATATGTGGAAAATCTAATGAAGACAGGTTTCACCTCTCTCACAAAGGAGGTGGCAGGAATACCTTTTACAGAGTCGCACCATGTTACCATTCTGGTTTATGAAATGGAAGTGCTTGAAAGTACAAGATTGGGTAATGAAAATACGCCACCCATGTTTCAACCAGGAACTCATTTAAAAGGCGCCGGTATCCTGCAACAGATTGGGAGATAACTAAAATAATTATTTAACTCATTAACATGTCGAAGCTATTTTATGGATAAGTCCATACTTAAGTGACTATTGAAAATCGTATTTGGACAGAAGGATAGTGTGTAAAAGGTAGAAAGATTTATCCTGCTCTTGCTTTTATATTAAGATTAGTTTATGGCGATTAGTGCTTGGACCTTATTGGCTGATACTAGGCGAAAATGTTGGAGAGTTTGGTCTTATGGGGCCATACCACTTTTGTTGTTAAACCTGATACGAACGGTCAATGGCAAATACGAAGAAATAGAACTGGGAGTCTGGCTTTGGGTAGTCATCAATCTTTTACCCGGGGCAGTGCTTTTGTTGATCAGTACTGCACGCTACCGGCTACCGCAAAAAATTATTCCTTCTGCTATTCACCAGGCATTGTGGGGAGGTACGCTGGTCTATTTTATTTTGATCTATTTGACCATATTGGCAGAAGTCCAAGTAGTTGGAAATGGTTATGCACTCGGCCAATATTTTCTACTATCGTTCACCTGGCTGTTGCCAGTTCAGGGTTTGATATTGGTTAGTTATTTTCTGGTTTTTTACTCAAAAGCCAGAATCGCACGGCCGAACAATCGGAATATTTTGGAACTGGCAGGGACAAAAGCCAAAGCCAAGGGATTGAGTGCAAAAAGCAGAAAATGCTTTGATTTGATTGCTCAAGGAAAACTGAAGGAAGCTTTCCAAATGGCTAACCAAAATGCATATCAAGATCTGGAAAAGTCTCAGTTGAATGAATTGTTATTGCTCAGTAGCCAATTTGCAAGTGTCAGTAGGGATTTTACAGAAGAAAACATCCAGGTACATGAAGCACAAATTGAATTCAACCGACTCTCCGTTGGTTTGATGAACCTGGCAGAATACTTTTAAAACCAAGAGCTTACCATTAGTGGGCAAGCTCATAAAATAATGTGGTGACCACCCCTATTCAACATATGTTCACCACAATAATTTAACCTATTAAATCAAAATCAATATGAACCACATAAGTTTTATCTTGCTGTTTGTTCTTTATTTAGTCCCCTCGTGGCTTTTAGCTCAACAGAATCCCATTGACAAAGCTGCCAGCGACATTGTCAAGGAAATATTGGTCACCATTGGCCGCGCCAGCGATTCATCCCATATTAAGGTTCAAAGAAGCGATCAAACCATGACCGCCAAGGCCACTTTCGATAACCAGGGAAGACGCGTAATACTCTTCAATCAGGACTTTTTGACCGACTTTAACGCAAGCGGCACATTAAAACAACGTGCATATTTTATCCTGGGGCATGAGGTGGCCCACCATATTCATGAAGACAATTTTGATGAAATGGACGTAGTTTATCGACGAAACATAGAAATACGAGCTGATTCCTTCGCTGGTGGCCTCATGTTTCGTTTGTGCATCTCCCCCGAAGAAGTCGGTAAAATATTCGAAGAATTACCACCCGACGCAACCGGCATTTATCTTACCCAGCGCATGATAGCCGTTTCAAAAGGTCACGACACAGAGAAAAAACTCTGGGAAAAGGTCAACAAAAACCCTTGTGATGGAGAGAAAATGGAACCCTCCATGAGTCTGCAAAGACGTTTTCGATCCAATCATTCGCAGGGGGTCTATGCCAGGGTATTCCACGATTCAATTCTGATCCGGTATAACCTTTACCAAGACAATGTCTCGAACGAATTCGAAGGTCGCTTCGTGGTCAGTGACAAAGCACAGGCAGCTCCAACCATAAAACATTTTAAATGGTTGGATGATCCAGGGACTTTCGGTGCCGGTAAAAAGGCTGTCTGGCATTTTAAAAAAGACGGCTTCGCCTATGCCGATGTTTTCAATGGCGACAATTTTGGTTTAGCTGTGTTTGAGGGCCAAGCCCCACCAAGTCCCAAGAATTGGCAATGGTGGGTTGGTGGCGCTTTGGCCATAGGGGGTGCTGCCTTGTTGGCAAAAGGCATTCCCGATCGGATAGAAGCCCAGGACGGTTATGATGAATACAAAAGAATTACCAACCCCAATACCTATGAAAGCATAAGGCAAAAAACCAGAGAGGCTGCTTTGGAGGAATTAAACGATCTGAAGAGAACCTCTGAAATACAGATGACCATCGGTTCTGGCCTTTTCGCTCTTGGCGGTTATATCATTTTGAACAATAACAAAAAGCGTCGCAATTACCCCAAAGGTGTCTTTCTTTTTAAGGGCACCAGGTAGCTTCAAAAATTCAATGCTTTACTGATAGTTTGCGTTTTTTGACCACTCTTAAAAATTTAACAACCATGAAACCTCAGTTCTTTTTGTTCATCTGTTTATTAGTCATCACTTCATGTTATAATGAGTTCCGGGAAGTGCCGAGTGATATAATTCTGTGCCCGGGTTCACTGAGCTTTGATTATTTAGTAGGAGAAAACGATACTATTTTTTTTACTTCCGAAATTAATTATTCCGGTGCAAACTCTGATTTGACCTATACCTGGTCATTCGGTGACGGCCCCAATAGTACGTCTAATGAAATCAATCCTTTTTATGTATATCCAGATCAGGATGTTTACACGGTCAACTTGACAGTGACGACGATCGATTGTCCGGCTGAAAGCTTCACGAATGATTCTGTAACCGTCGGGGTGCCCCGGCCGAAAGCTTCTTTCGAACCAATGAATTCCCAAATCAGGGTTGGGGAATCTTTAAACTTCCAAAGTACTACCACAGGTGTGGTGGATGAATACAGGTGGTTTGTGAATGAGAATGAAAGTGGGACGGGAGACACCTTCAATCCCACTTTTAACGAAGTGGAAACTGCTTCTGTTTGGTTAGAGGCTTGTGGGCATGGAGGTTGCGACACTGCGGTGGGCCAAGTCATTGTCCGACCGATTACATTCGCTCACGGAAACGATTTCGACAATGGGGGCATCGTCCCTGAGAAGATCTATGGAGTAGTAGAATTCGGTGGAGGGGGCTATGGCATGCTGGTAAGTAACAATACCGCAATCTACCTAGTAAACACCGACGAAGAAGACAATATGGCCATGGTAAAACAAGGGCCTTTTTTCTTGGGATCTGCATATCCGTTGGAACCTTCCAATTTCGTACAAACAGGAAATGAATACTTGTTTGTCGGTACCACTTCCATCCCAAGCGACGATTCAGATATTTTTGTGTTCAGGATAAATGCCGGTTTTGAAAGTGATGGGTTTGACAGTTTGCAGGAACCCGCTCCGGCTGGTAACAATAAGCAAGAACTCGGTTTCGGGGCTGCAATAGCCCCAGACGGTTCCAATTATCTTATTTGCGGAAATATTCTAAATACAAGCCACCAAGGAATTTACCTGGCCACCGTTTCTAATACCCCCGACTTAAATGTGGAAGACCGGAAATATCTGTTTTCTCCAGATTCGAAGGTGGAAGCAAGGTTCTTGGTCAGAAACCCAACCAATACAGGTTATTGGGTAGCTGGTACCCTCAAAAATCCAACATCGGACTATGAAGCTGCTTTTTTTAGAATAAATAACTCGTTAAACGTGGTATCCCAGGTTTATTTAGGAGAAGAATGGACCGCCCAAAAACTGTTCATTTTCCCGAATGAAGAAGATTGCCTGGTCATTGGCAATAAAAACAATGTTGCCTGGGCGGCCGTCGTCCGATCGGACAATAGTTTTGAAGTATGGTCTTTTCCCGATAATGCTTTCAATGATGCAGTTTGGGATCAGGACGGAAGGCTGGCCATGGCGGGAAGTGCGGGCAACCAGGCGGCTTTGTTCAGGTTAAATACCGATACAGGCAATTTGGAAACCATGCCCATCCCAACACAACCTGGAAGTTTGCAAGAGGCCGCCCAGGTACTGATCAACACGCAGGACAAAGGCTTCGCCCTGGGAGGATACTATTTTTCCAATACCGTATATAATTCGCTGTTTATCAAAACCGATCAGAATGGTGTTGTCGACTGACAAATGCCTGAAACACTCTATTATTAACCCATTTAGGTGATGAGGGAAAATAGGTGAAGAGACAGAAGTCTCAGTTGTATTTCCATTAAATGCTCTTATCAGCATTGGTTCGTCACCTAATTCAAACCAACCAAGAAATGAATCAATTACCTAAAAAAACCATTTTCATTTCACTCTTTATTTTATTCCTGATCACGACCCTTAGTACAAGTCTGCAGGCAATAATTATCATTCAAAGCCCTTGTGGGTCAACCGATTTGCCGGATGGAAGAGAAGGTACAACATTTGGGAACTACAACGTTCTGCTAACGCTTTGGGACACAGATCTTGAAGTAGAGGTTGCGGCAACAAGCTGGAGTATCAACAACAATGTACCATTCAACAACAACACTGGCGGAACTTGGAACATCAACCTTGTCGGTACGGCAGGGGAATTGAGGGGAAGTATTGGTAACTCACCACTTCTTACAAATCCCAGTATAGAAATCTCAGCTACTTACGCAGGTGGAGCGGCACCGGCCGTACGTACCTTTTTCCTGAACATTTTGCCGGATGAACTTGGCGAACCGGACATGATTCCATGTGTCCAGGAATTTGCCTTTCTTTTTGACAAATCGGGAAGTATGAACGGACTGACAGATGCTGGTCCTACCAAATGGGCGAGGCTGTTGGAAGTGGCGCAAGCACAACTAGGTACTTTGTCTTCTATTGATGCCATCGGCCTTGAGGATAGAAAGGTCATAATACTGTTTTCAGGAAATGATGCAGAGTCAACCCAGGAAGGTAATTTTGGCTCTGATCTGAATATAGCAAACGACAACGGCGACCCGCTTGATGATGCAGAAAGTGTGGAATCAAACTATACTCCCGGAGGCGCAACACCCTTGGGGGGTGGTATCCTAAGGGCCTTGCTGGACTTTTTCACCCCCGGAAGCCAGCCCTGGATACAAAAAATACTCGTTGTGTTTACAGACGGAATCCAAAACAAAAACCCGATGGTGGCAGACGATGGGGACGAACTTGTGCTGGTAGCCGGCCGGACTCCTCCAGGGGGCATTATTCCTGAATTTCCTGCTGGGGACTACCCGGAAGAACTAGCTTCGCACAACCTGGAAATGTATGCGGTTGGCTTAGGAACAATGCCAGGTGTACATGCGACCCTTTTGGATAACCTAACCAGCAATAATTACGAAGATGCCGATGCTGGAAATCTCAACAATATTTTTGAAAATTTTACAGAAGACGCATTGGCTCCATCGGGTTCCCCCCGAATACTGGCTGTCAGGAGAGGGCAGATTCCTCAACAGAATCAAACGATAGAAGAAGCCTTCGTCGTTCACGACAGTATTTTAAGCCTTTCTTTGAAAATCTTTGCTGTAACTGATGAATTCATCGAACCCCAGGTCACCCTCAAAAAAGATGGGGTTACCTTGCAAGTTGATCCTTATTTTCAAAATGACATCATGATCATGTACCACGTTAAATTTCCAGGAAGCCCAACCAGCCCCGGAGGTATAAATTCAAAAGGAACATGGTCGCTTGAATTTTCAGATGAAAAACCAATTCGCTATGAAGTTTCTGCCATCGTCGATGAAAAGAATATCAAATCGAGAGTCGACTTTAACGGAGTGACGGATTTCTATGCTGGTGATGACCTGCCTGTCAGGGTTCGACTCAGATATAAGGGAGCGCCTATTGATACTGGTGTAACCGTAATTGCAAGACTGCTGAAACCAGGTGAAGATTTGGGTGACTTAATAGCCAATACTTCCGCTGATACCAGCACATTTCAACCATCGGAACCACAACTTACTTTAGGGGAGGTCAAATTCGAGACTTTGGGTCAAACTCAATTAATCATTGACCAAATAAGCAAAGTAACAAGCCCTGACATCACCCTGACTAACGATGGAAACGGTTTTTATTCCGGTACGTTTACAGGAATCAATGTGACTGGGGGTAGCCGGGTGATTGTCGAAATGCAAGGTACAAATGCGCAAGTGGGGGATTATACCGGTTGGAAAGCCCGGACTGCCGTTTTTGACTTTGCCCGCCCCGATGACATCGATCTACAGGAGCAATTGATCGACCTTGGCGTCAACCAGGAGGGAGAACGCATCTATCGGTTAGAATTGACTCCCGTCAATCGTTTCAACAAGAAATTAGGTCCGGCACAGGAAAGCAGAATTAGGGTGACGCCCGACAATGATCTTGCAGAAGTTGGGCCGCTGCAAGACCACCTTGATGGTACCTATTCTACCATTATTACTGTTCCGGATGGTGAAAATTTCAACGCTTCTGTTTATGTGATTGATTTCAAAAATCCAGTGGGTGATATCAAAGGAGGCGACCAGATGGGTCGAGTTGCATTCAGCCTGCATCTCGGTGGTACTCTTCCTTTCGACAGTCTCGACAATCTCTTCAATCCTTCCTTCATGGCTGAAGTCGATCTGACCTATCGAATCAACCAGAACTTTACGGCAGAACTGGTCGGTGGTTACTATGGCTTCGATCCGGACCACTATATTTTAGGGGGTAGTTTATTTGGAGTATACCGATTTAATCTTGGAGGTGTGTGGGGCACCAATTTAGGGCTTGGGCCAGGAGTTTTTAAACCCAAAAACGAAGACCTGGAATGGGGTGCTGGATTGAAGGGTGGCATTTCCGGAATTCTCAACAATAATTGGGAGCTTGGACTACAGGCGACTTACTATACTTATGCATTGCCGGATCTGGATTACCGGTTCGGGACTGGATCATTGTATCTTAAATATTTCTTTTAGTGCAATTTTTTTTGAGATGTGTCTCAGTTCACACTCAGGAAATCAACCAACGAAAATACTTAACATGCAGTGTTGTTAATAATTCAGTCTCAATAAATCTTATATGAAATTTTTTAAAATTATCATCCAAACACTTGGCAGTCAGATTTTTATAAAATAGAGGTTCGATTCCTCCCGAAGCTACAAACTATAAACCCTGCCAGTTAAAATCTGGCAGGGTTTATTATTAAACAACAATTTCAACAATGATTTTCACCACATTTTCCTGCAATTCTTGAGCAAGAAATCAGCACTTTATGGGTTGGCAACTTCCTTGATGAGAAACAAGTAAACGGGAAAATGATCACTGTATCCAGCGATGTAATTATCAAAATCGAATGTCCTGTATGGATATCCTTTGAACCTTCCTGTTTTCTGCACCAAATAGGGTTTGTTAAACACAACCGCTTTGTGAAACCGAAAACCGCTTTGTCTTTTCCTTAACAGGGAAGAGGAGACGATCACCTGATCAAATAAACTCCAGGCATCCCTCCAGGCTGTAGTTCCATAACCTTTCTTAAAATATTGGTGCATTGGATTATAAAAATCACCGGTCCGGACATCTTTCTTTTTATACTTACTTGCCAGCACATCCTTGACAGAAGGACTGATTGGGTCATCATTTAAATCTCCCATAACGATGATTTTCACGTCTCGGTCAATAGTTCGCAAAGAATCTTTTACTTGCTTTACAAGCAGAGCAGCTGCATTCCTACCTGGCCTGGAACGCTTCTCTCCCCCACTCCGCGATGGCCAGTGGTTGACGAGTACGTGGAGTGGCTCTCCGTCCAGTTCGCCTTCAACGTGCAGGATATCACGAGTAAAGTTCCTCTCACCATCATCGTCAAAAATTAGAAGCGGGATAGGCGTACTTTTGGAGACTTTGAAATATTTAGGCTGGTAGATCAATGCAACATCAATTCCTCTCTCGTCAGGTGAATCGTAATGCACAATTTGATAGTTCCGATCGGCGACTGCAGGTTGTATCACAAAATCCTCCAGTACTTTTCGGTTTTCTATTTCACAAATTCCCAGTATGGCCATGCCATCAGGAGTCAGCTCAGTACCCATTTCAGAAACAACCCTCGCAAGGTTTTTCAACTTTTCCTGATAAACTTTTTCCGACCAGTTACGGCGGCCATCAGGTGTAAACTCTTCATCCCTTTTAGCAGGATCGTCAACTGTATCGAATAAATTCTCAAAATTGTAAAAGCCTACTCCTGCAACCATGTACTGGTTTTCCTGGGCGCTTACAGTAGATAAAATGATAAAGAAAAAAAGAAAAAGAAAGGAATTTTTCATGTTGTTCGTAAAATTCAAATTGCTCAAAGTGGATTCGGTTGCAAATCTAATTTATTTGTTTGATTGGCATCCTTCAGCAAGAGAAAGTGAACGTTAATTTTTCACATAACTACCGCTTGAATACTGCACAAAACGGGTTAAAGAAATTTTAAATAAATTGATGACGAAATTATGGAAAGCTATTCCAATACAATTCTTTAGTTTAATTTTGCACCCTCAAATCTGAATCATTGAACCTGCCCACAACATTCACAATACCCGTCCATCTAACGACATTTCTTACTGGCCAAGGTTAACTCCTCTTTAATTTGTTCTCTGATAAAGAATTGAATTGGACAAACCGTCTAACTTTGTACTTACAAAACTAATTGTATGAAAAAATTTTTTGTTACCCTTATTTTACTTCTGTCAACCTGTTTCTTTGTCATTGGTCAAGATGTAACGATTAGTGGCATTCTACAGGCGGCCGACCTTACCCCATTGCCGGGCATCAGGGTAATTGCAATGAACCAGGAAACCACAACGGATGAAAGTGGTTTTTTCCGTTTGACCTTCCCCCCATCCGATGACCCAATCAGCGTTTCGTTTATCGATCAGGAAGGGGTTGAAATCAAAAGGTCAGTAAAAACCAAAGATCTTTCGCAGGTCAGTTTAGGTGTTGTCTACTTCTCCGAACAAACAGAAAAACCTGAAAATGAAGGCCCCTTTGTTCCCTCAACAATTGACCTTATTACAGGTGAGGACAGAATACCGATCATTACCCTTTCTGGTGGGGATGAAGAGAGTGAGCTGGGTCCACAAAATGTTTCCGGTATTCTTTCTGCTTCACGTGATCCGTTCATTTCGGCTGCGGCGTTTAACTTGAGCACGGGTGGATTTGACATCCGTGGCTTCAGAAATGAAACGGTTGCCCTTTTTAATGGTATGCCTTTCAACAATATTGAAAACCGATCCATTTACTGGAGCAGTTGGGGTGGGTTGAACGATGTTACCCGCAACCGGGAATCAGCCATCGACCTGAGCGCCAATTCACATACATTCGGAGGTATCGGAGGATTTACAGCCTTTGATACAAGGGCATCGAAACAACGCCCTGGAAAACGTATTTCCTATATGTACGCCAACCGGGCCTATTCCGGTCGTTTGATGGGGACCTGGTCCACTGGCATGATGGATAATGGATGGGCCTTTACTGTCTCTGGCTCCAGGCGCTGGGCGGAAGAAGGCTACGTGCCCGGCACATTTTATAATCTTTATTCAGGATTTGTTTCTGTCGACCGGAAAGTCAACGATAAACATTTGCTGAACCTGACTGCACTTGATGTAATTGGCACCAGAGGATCACAGGGATCTTCCATACAGCAAATCAATGACCTGGTAGGTACAAACTTTTACAATCCAAACTGGGGCTATCAAAATGGAGAAAAACGAAATTCCCGAGTTATAAAAACCAGCCAACCAATAGTCGTCCTACGCCATGACTGGAAAATCAATGACCGCTCCTCTTTGATGACATCCATTGGCCATCAGTTTGGCCGATACGGCCGGACCGGGCTGGATTGGTACAACGCACCGGACCCACGCCCTGATTATTACAGAAAGCTCCCGCTGTTCTTTTCGCTGGAAAATCAGGAAATCGCAGATGAAGTCGCCGAAATATATCGCAACGACCCAAGTCTTCTGCAGGTTCAATGGGATGATATCTATTTCGGAAACATCAACAATGGCATTCAATTCGAAGATACACCAGGCAACTGGTCCCAGGTAATCCTTTCGGAACAACGATCTGACACCTGGCGTCTTAATGGCACCAGTACTTATGAAAGTATTGTCGACGACCATGTTACCATAAACGGCGGTCTGGTTTTTCAAAGAGAAAAAGTTCACTACTTTAAAACGGTCGACGACCTGTTAGGAGGAGATTATTACGTAAACTTAAACCGGTTTGCCCCAGCTCCCGGACTTGAATCATTTGATTTGAACAACCCTGATCCTGTCGTCAGGGAAGGTGATATTCATGGCTGGGACTATGACATAAACGGCCAGTTAATATCGACTTGGCTGCAAGGGCAGTTTTCGTACAACAAGGTTGATTTCTTCGTAGCGGGTAATTTGACTTCCACTGAATTTTGGAGAGAAGGTTACACCCGTTCAGCTATTTTCCCGGACAATTCTTTTGGGAAATCGGAAAAACAAACCTTTGCAAATTATGGAGCAAAAGCAGGCATTACTTATAAAATAGATGGCCGCAATTATATTTACTCAAACGGAGCCGCCCTTAACCGTGCCCCGGACCCAAGAATAGCTTACGCATCACCCAGAAACAGGGATCAACTCATTCCTGGGCTGACCGACCAAAAGGTTTATTCTTTTGAAATTGGCTATCAGCACCGGTCGCCCGGACTTAAAGCAAGGGCTACCTATTTTCATACGAAAATCGATGATGGCCTAAAATTGAACCGTTTCTTCCTGCCCGGGGACATTACTAATTTCGGCACCTATATTTTAAGTGGTCTGGACGAAAGACATGCCGGATTTGAATTGGCAATGCAGGTAAAACTGACCCCTACCCTCACGGCAAATGCCGCTGCCAATATTAGTGAAAATATCTACACATCCCGCCCAAGAGGTTTTTTCATCATCGACGATGATGGGCAAATCAGGGATCGTGGACTGATTTACATCAAAAACTTTTACGTGCCCAGTACTCCGCAAACTGCGCTTAGTGGCGGGTTAGACTACCGTTCGCCCAAGTTTTGGTCGTTGAGCGTAACCGTCAATTATTTTAATCACAACTACATTGATTTTAGTCCGGAAAGGCGGACCGCCGACGCAGTGTTTGGCCTAGAACAGGATTCCGAATTTTACAATGATGTCGTCAATCAAGAAGCCATACCAAGTGCCTTTACGGTCGATTTGTTTGGCTATAAGAGCTGGCGGATCAAATACGACATGTTCTTTTCCATGACTCTTGGTGTGACCAACTTGCTGAACGCTGAGGTCATCCAGGGTGGATTTGAGCAGCTTCGTTTTGAACAGGCCGATGTACAAGCAACTGGCATCAATGTCTTCCCACCCAGGTATTTCTATGCTTATGGAACCAATTTCTTTTTAATGGGTGCTTTGCGTTTCTAATAAAAATAATCTTAAAACCTTAATTTTCAATAAAAAAAATTCAATCATAAATAACTGAAAATGAAAAATTTAATTCAATTTTTTCTCTTCATCTCTATAATCACTCTGTCGTTCAATGCTTGTATAGAAGAAGACTTTGATCGACCACCTACGGAAGGAACAGATCCTGGATTGACTGTAACCACCACTATTCAAGAATTAAAGGATATGCACACCTCCGGCCAGTACACCCAGATTACTGAAGATTTGATCATCAGGGGTGTAGTGATTGCTGATGATGCTTCTGGCAATTGGTTCCGTTCATTTGTTTTGGCAGATGAAACTGGTGGCATCACCGTGCTGATTGATATTGCGGAGTCATATGTACTTTATCCACGTGGTCGAGAGGTTTATGTTAGATTGAATGGGTTGGTGATTGGAGATTATAACGAATTGATTCAAATTGGTGGCTACATTGCCTCAGATGGATCCTTAGGAGAAATTGTGGATGTTACTGACCACCTTGTCAGAAGCGTTGGCCGGGGAGAGCCTGTACCGACTGTTAAAACCATTTCCACGCTATCCTATGATGATGTTGGAACGTTGATTCAACTCGATGATGTGATATTCCTGGATACCGGAGGAACTTATGCCGATGCGATCAATCAAAATGCCATGAACATTGATCTGTCCGATTGCCTTGAAAATACCGTTTTGGTGCGTACCAGTGGTTTCGCTGATTTTGCGAATGACCCGGTAGCAACTGGTGGAGGTACTTTTATTGGTGTATTAAGCCGATTCAGAGATGACCTGCAATTCCTTATCAGAGATTTGAATGATGTTCAAATGGATGAAGTACGGTGTGGCAACTTTGATCCTTGTGAGGGTATTTCCTTATTGACTGTTGATGAAATTGATGAAGATTTTCAAAATGGCTCTGACGGGACAAACCTGATCATTGATGGCTGGACCAATTTTGCCGTAAAAGGAAGCAGGTTATGGCGTTTTGAAGAGTTCGGTGGTGATGTTTTTGCTCAGGCTACCGCTTTTCAGGACAATGCACCTGAAATGGAAACCTGGTTGGTGACACCGGGCATTGAGGCAACTGACGGTACCGAACTTTCATTCGAATCGGCCCAGGCATTTTGGGATCACGACGGAATGACCGTTTGGGTTTCTACCGATTTTGTGTGCGACCCAACCAAAGCAGTTTGGCAACCAGTCAATTGTACTTTGGCTGGTCAAAGTACACCCAACTACGATTGGGTATTCTCCGGGGATATTGACCTGTCGGGCTATGCTGGCAAAACTATCGTCATCGGTTTCAAATACGTAGGAGTAGGCGGGAACCTGGACACTTCTTACCGCATCAATAACTTGACACTGGTGAATTAATATTTATTTACCGGCAAAAAAAGGGGGCCAACTTTCGTTGGCCCCCTTTTTTTGCCGGAAGTGATTTTTTATCCACCATCTTTTGGTGGTTCATAAGGCATTTTCTTTTTCGATAAAATGCGGCGGTAGCGTTCCGGGTGCAGGCGAATATCCTCTAAAAGCAAATCGAGGTTCTTCACTGATTCCTGCATGCTGGCCGCAAATTGCTTATCATGCAAAAGCATTGCCACAGCTCCCTCTCCATTCTCATTTAAGCTTTTCAAAAGTGTCCCTAAATCACTGATCGCCTTATCTGAAGAGGCCAGCGTAGTCTGCAGTTGTTTCATAGTCTTCTGCACATCGGCGCTCAATTCAGCCATATTGATGGCTTCCAAATCCTTGCTCAACTTTTCAGCGTTTGCCAGAATTTCATTTATTTTTTCATTGTTATCATTCAAATTGGCGGTAATGGATTCTACATTTTTTAGTGACCCCTCGATTGAGGAAGAAGACTTGCCCATCAACCGGTCGATTCTGCCAGTGGTCGAATTCAAATTTGCGAGAATAGCCTTTACATCCGAGACACTTTTCTGTAACTCGTCACTTTCAGAAATCCTCCTGTTCAAGCTATCGAGAACGACATTCAACCCTTTGCTCACCACTGTCATATATTCACTCAATTCGTCAGGACTGGTAAATGAGCCGATCAAGCTCTTGGTCACGCCAACGATGTAGTCACCGTCTTGCGCACAATCAGCACCACTGCAATTGCCCGCATACTTTAAATGTATTTCCGAGCCGCCCATGAGGCTTGCGCTGACCAATTCTGCACGGGTATCTTTAGGTATCCTGACGCCGTCGTCGAGGTTCAGTGTGACTTTGATCTTATTGAGATCTTCCGCTTCCTGGGCGAATCCGGAAACCAGTCCAACCTGTAACCCATTGATAATGACCGGAGTAGAAATGCGAAGGCCGGTAACATTATTATAAACGGCATACAAAACTGTTTTTTTAGCCAAAACATTGAACCCTCTTAGGTACTGATAGCCCCACAATGCAAGAGCGATCGTAACGAGGGCAAACAAGCCTATCTTAGTTTCTTTGCGCATGTTTTTATTTTTTCAAGATTTGAATCACCGTGACAAAAATTACCAGAGTGATTTAAGGGCGAAGTTTTAAATAAATTTCAGAGGGAGAAGCGTTTTTCGAATTTTTAATAAAGATCAAAAAACGTTTCTCCCTCTGAAGGATTCCAATTAAAGCCTGAAAACGAGCAACAGGTCTTTTTGTTTTATAGCATTACCGAAGTTTCCTCGGATCAATCCGCTGGCCATCTTTATAGGCTACCACAAATGCATCGTGGAACCCCTTGGATCTGAGTTGTGATTTTACTTCGTCTGCGGCTTTGAAAGAGTCGAAGTTACGAACCTGATACTTGTAAAGTTTACCTTCCGTAATTACTTCAACAGTCTGAGAAATTCTGGTCCATTTCCCAACATTGACATTCAGCAAAGTAGGCGATGCTGCTAATTGAATGCAAAAATGGACATCTTTTGCCGCAGTGGATGCGCTACTTTTTTCCTCTTTTATCGTTGTATCAGTGGTTTCCTCTTTGCTTCCAACTTGCCTCTCCGTTTCATTTACTGGAACATTGGGTGTAATTTTAGTTTTTCTGGTTGGTGAAACATTGGTTTTTTTATCATTTTCTGTTTTCTTTCCGGGCGGGGATATTTCCAAGCCCCATTTCTTTGCTTTTTCTACTTCTTCATCAATATTTATTTCAATTTTTTTCTCAGTGACGTTGGTACTCCGAGCAGATTGTTGTCCGGTGCTGGTTGGTGCCGCTGCCTGATAGGCAAGGGGTTTTTGTACTGGTTTTTTGATTTCCTGGTAAGCAACAGTTGCGGCCTCGGTTTTCTCCATTTCTCTTTTATATTCCGTGAAGGCATCCAAAAGCGCATCTGCCATAGATTGTTGTCCGCCGTCGGTCATGAGATAGGCTTCATCATTTCGATTGGTCAAATACCCTGTCTCGACCAGGACAGAAGGCATAGTAGCGTATCGCAAAACCAAGAAGCCAGCTTGCTTAACTCCCCGGTCCTTGAGTCCAGTATGAACCTTAGCTTGCCCTTGTACTTTTTCAGCAAAAGAAATACTCTGTTCTAAAAAAGCATTTTGGAACATGGAAAACATAATATGTGCCTCGGGAGAATTGGGATCATAGCCATAATTCTGCTGGTAATTATCTTCCAGCAGGATGGCCTCATTCTCCCTTTTCGCTACTTCCAGGTTTTCGTTAGTGGCATGCAAGCCCAAAACGTAAGTTTCTGTACCGGTAGCTGAAGCACGGCTAAACGCATTGCAGTGAATAGAAATAAAAAGATCAGCCTTGTTGTCAGTAGCTAACGAAGCCCGTTCGTGCAGTGGAACGAACACGTCTGTGGAACGGGTCATAATGACGTTGATGTTCGGGTATTGAGCCTTTAGCCCTGCTGCTAATTTCTTACCGATACCCAATACGATGTGTTTTTCACGTGTACTATGGCCAAGACAGCCCGGATCATGCCCACCGTGACCAGGATCAATAACGACTGTCTGTAAACGGTAATTCCCAGGGTCGGCTAAGCGAAACTCCGGTGTGATAACATACGTGACAGAGTCAGGTGGCACTAAAAATTGCGCAGAATTTCCTTCGGCTTGGTTACATTTGCCGCCGCCATGAAAATGGCTGTTAACGATTGGCAAATCGAATGAGGAAAAGGCAATCCAGATCGTTGTTAGTAAAAAAATAGCTCTCATCACTGTAGTTTGCATAGGGTTTTTAGAATCGGTTATTGGCATAAAAGATTGTCAATTGATTAAAAAAAACAATTTGCTTTAAATCTTAAGGTGTCGTGTGGGCACGAGATACAGGCAGGGCAATGAATTCTGATTTTCCAATTGATTATGTCAAACTTTAATCCAAAGCATAACATTTGATAGCAAAGGTACATATTATTCTTACATTCTTGTTGCTTTTGGCGTTCCATTCCAACGCCCAGAACACAACGGATACGCTGTTGGAGAATAGTATAAAAACCACATTACCAGATAGTTTACGCTCACCGAACGACTCTATTCCATTAATACAACCACCAAGAAGTCCTGGTAAAAAACCCATCAATTGGGATGATGTAAAACTCTCGGACGATGGCCCGGATGAACAGATTGACTATAAGTCACGCGACTCCATGTTTTTTGACCTGAAAAACAAACAAATACATTTATACGGGGAAGCACAGGTCGATTATACCGATGTCAATATGACTGCCAATTATATCATTATCGACTGGGGCAAAAACATCATGACAGCAGAAGGTAAAAGGCTGCCCGGAGGCAGGGGCTGGTTGGGAAAACCTACTTTCAAACAAGGAGGGCAAAATGTCACCGCCAGCAAATTAAGGTATAATTTCAAAACCTATAAAGGCATCATTTACGATGTGCAGACCCTCCAGGAGGGAATGAATGTTGTAGGTACCAAGGGCAAATTCATCGGTGCAGGACAGGATACGACAAAGAAAAACATCATTTATAACAAAGATGCGATTTTTTCAACTTGCGACCTCGAACACCCCCACTTTGGGATCAGGAGCAATAAACAGAAAATAGTACAGGACAAAGTCGCCATTGTCGGCCCTTCCAACATCGAAGTAGGTGGCATCCCTACCCCACTTTGGCTGCCCTTTGGTTTTTTTCCGATGACCCAGGGCCAACGAACGGGATTGATTTTTCCGAGAGATTATGAATTCTCGGAGGCATGGGGTTTCGGGCTGCGAAATGTTGGCTGGTATTTTCCCATGAACGACTATTGGGACTTACAGCTTACGGGTGATATTTATTTCAAAGGAACTTTCCGTTTACACGGCCTCGCACGTTATAACAAACGCTATAAATACAGGGGGGATTTTAATCTTGATTTTGCCAATCAGCGCTCCGAAGGTGCCGATGGGCGTCCCTTTTTCACTCCATCTACTTCCATACGATGGAGCCACAACCAGGACACAAAAGCGCACCCTTATCGTTCATTTGGCGGTAGCATCAACATCCAGACAAGTGGCTATCAACAAAATAACCGGACCGACTTCCAATCGCAAACCCAGCGTTCGATTTCGTCAAATATGAGTTATCGGCAAAAATTTGATGGCCCCTTTGATTTGAATGCGAGTTTCAGACATTCGCAAAACACCAGCACGAACCGTGTGTCTGTCAGTTTCCCAACGGTCAATTTTCAAACGGAAGCACTTTTCCCTTTCAAGAGAAAGTTGCAGGTGGGTGGTGAGAAATGGTATGAAAGGATCCAGGTGCGTTATTCATCAGAGGTCCGTAACCAGTTTGAGGCAACCGATTCTACGCTTTTTACCAAGCAAACTTTGGATGATGCCCAGTATGGTGTAAGGCAACAGGTAACCAGCTCTACCAGTTTTAATCTGTTGAAATATTTCAATTTTTCACCAAATGTGACTTATAAGGAAGTATGGTATTTCAGGAACCTTGAAAGAGAGTTCATAGATACTGCGACAATTGTGTTTGACACAATTTATAACGAGTTTGATTCTACCCAATTTGAAATTATTGCCGATACCACCAAGTTCGGAACCATCAACGATATTGAGAACCGGGGGTTCAGCCCTTTGCGTCAATACAACCTTGGTATCAGCATGAACACCCGGATTTTCGGAACAATTTTGTTTAAAAAAGGCCGACTCAAAGGTTTGCGCCATGTGATCTCTCCCACCTTTGGATTAAACTTTACACCCGACTACACCAATCCTGATTGGGGTTATTTTAAGTCGGTGAGAACTGACCTCCGAACAGATGAAGAGGAGCTTTACAATATTTTTCAAAACAATCGATTATCAGGATTTGAACAACCGTCGGCGAGTGGCCGGCAAATGACTTTCAATTATTCCTTCGGAAATCAGTTTGAAGCAAAAATTTATTCTAAAAAACAAGAGAAGGACAAAATCGTCAAATTATTGCGCGCGCTTTCCATTTCAGGCAACTATAATTTCGCCGCCGATTCGTTGAAATGGAGCAACGTAAATGTCAGTGGAAACACCAGCTTCTTTAATAATATCACAACGTTCCGCGCCAATTTGACTTACAGCCCCTACGAAAGAGTTGCCGAAACAGGCAGGGCCATTAATCAATTATTAATTAAAACGCAAGGAAAACTATTGCGGCTCGATTCATGGAATGCCAATGTCACTACCAATTTGACCGTCGGAAGAATAAGGGATTTAATTAAAGGAGTTAATACCGACCAACGTGTGGCAGAAGAAGAAGGAAAGGACAGGGTGCAGGAACAGGACATTTTGAGTATTCTCGAAAATTTCCGCATCAATCATGCATTTACGATTCGTGGCAGTTACAATATACAATCGCAAAGAGACACAACCATAATTAGTGCAAACTCTATTTCTTCCAGTGGCAGTATCGCGTTGACACCAAACTGGAATATCCGGGTTGGCAACTTTGGGTATGATTTTCAGTCAAAAAGAATTACCTATCCCGATTTTACTTTTTCACGTGATTTGCATTGTTGGGAAATGGGACTTTCCTGGCAGCCGTTTTTTAGCACCTATAGTTTTTATATCAGGGTAAAACCAGGGCATCTTGATTTTATCAATATCCCATATTCAAAACGAATACAGGATCGAAGTTTTCGGTAAATTTCTCCAGCCGAAATTTAATTAGTGGGAAATTCTTTTTTATTTATATTTTTTTGACAAACAAAACAGCGGGATATTTATCATCCATTAAATAATCTTTCACATATTCCATTCCTATTTTTTCCAATACTTTTATTGAAGCAATATTTTCTTTCATTGCGTGTCCTACAATTTCATTTAATTTTAATTCAGCAAAGCCATACTGAAGGCAAGCCAAAGCAGATTCTGTGGCATAACCATGTCCCCAATATTTTCTATAAAACCGGTAACCAATATCATACTCTTTGTATGCTGGCATATATTTTATTCCACACCATCCCAACCACTCATTAGTCGATTTTAAAATAACGGCCCAACGTCCACAATTATATTTTAGATAATTATTGGCCGGATATTTTTCTAAAAATAATTTAGCTGCTTTTTCACTTTCAAAAGCCACATCTCCGGTATATTGAATTACCAAAGGATCTTTGTTGAGTTCATAAAAATAACCGGCATCGCCGACATTTAATTCCCTTATTATCAATCTATTAGTTTCTAAAATCAAAATCTGTTTATTACTTATTTTTCCTTTGAATATTTACTTTTTTTTCTTCTTGCTCTTTTTAGTTTTTGGGTTAAACTCCAAGCATTTTAACACCCAAAATTCCAGGTCGTCATCCAAGTCGTACCCTTCCGGAAATATGGTTAAATATCCTTTCATGGTACGGCCGCCATGAATCATTTGTTCTGCTCCTTTTCTTTTAACCAACTCCCCTACTTTCTCCGGATCAACCCTAGCCATCAATCCTACTTTGTAAATGCCGATGCACATTTTATCATCGACCATGAATCCAATACCACCAAACATTTTCTTTTCTATCGCAATGGTTTTTTCTTTTTCAAAAACCCGAAGAATTCGGTCCGCAAGATATTGGTCGTACGCCATTTTAATTGATGATAAATTGTTTAAAAAATTGGATTTAAACTTTTTTTAGAGGAACAAAAGGGCCTTCCGGTATTTCAATTTGAATATTGTCACCAGGCTTGATTTCTCCTCCCTCCTGAACAACAGCCATGATTCCAGCTTTACGAACTAAATTCCCGTCGGCATCTTTATCCAATACTGCTTTCATCAATCCCTTTTGAATCCCTTCTAATTGTACACATGGGTTTCTTAAACCTGTTATTTCAATGATCGCAGTTTCTCCCAGTTTCAATTTTGTTCCTTTTGACAAGGATAGTAACTCAATTCCTTGGGTGGTAATATTTTCCCCCATTTCTCCTGGCAAAACTGAGAACCCTTTTGTTTTTAATTCTTTCAATAATTCAAAATGAATCAGATGCACCTGACGTAAGTTCGGCTGCGTTGGGTCTGCTTTAACCCGAGAACGATGTTTAACCGTCTTACCCTGATGCGCGTCACCATCTACACCAAGACCTTTCAACAAATTAATTTTTGTTTGCGGGTATTTATTTAGTGTATGGGTAGCGCTTTTATGGACAGCTAATATTTTTGGCATAAGTAATTAGGTGCTTGAACAAAAATAAAGAGCGCTAAAAATGACACTTTTAATTTGGCAAATGTTTGATTTCCAAGTCTAAAAAATCTTTTTCAGGCAAAGGAAAAGTGCCATTTTTTTTGACCGCCTGTTTATTTTTCAATTAATTTAATTCGTTGATTTTATTTTCTACCCCGTACAAAACAAACCATCCTATTTATTTTAAATCTAAAATAATCGAAAAAAGCGATTTCGGCAATCTATTTTTATTTAGAAAAATATCCAAAATCGCTTTTTTCCTTATTCCCAAAATATTTTGTCATTTTTTCTTTAACTGACAATTGATATTGGAGACTGGGTGGATTAAATCATTCAGATTTAAACATAATTACATCTACACCCATCTCTCGAATCATTTTATTAAATGCCGGAATTTCCACTTTTTTCACGTTTTCAAATTTAGTTAGCCAGCCATCAATTTCTGCCGTCAGTTCATTTTTTAATTGAACGGCCTGATCGGTCGGTGGATAATCGCCACTGGTCAACGAAGTAATGTGGGCCAGTTTATTGGTTAATTTGATCGGAAAGTTCAGCGGATCTTGACGTGCCTTGTTTTTCGTTTGATAGAGTGCTTTTTCAACTTCCGTCATGATGGAATCCATTTCTTCTGCCTTTGCAAAAATCGGTTTATACTTTTCATCCTTTTTATCTAACCTCTTGGTAAAACCTTTAATCTGTCCTCTGACATCTTTAATATCACCAATGGTTTCGTGGGCTTCCGTTACTTTATCCCGAATATCCATGAGGAAATTAAATTGACGCTGAAAATCTGCTGGTGAAGAATCAGAACGGGGATCGGCCAGAATTTTGAACGATTTTTGCTGGCTGTCCTCCCCTACTGTCAAACGGACCAAATAATCGCCAGGGACTGCTTTGGGCCCGTTCATGCTGGCCCACCAAAGAATCATTCCTTTGAAATCTTTGGCATTTTCATATCGCATGTTCCAATTGAAAGTGTTGGCTCCTGGTTCAACTTTCAGTTTGTCCCGCCGTTTTTTGGCTTTGCTGGAAAATTCCCGGATCAGATTCCCACCGGCTTCCATAAAAGCAATTTTCACTTCTGTCTCGGCTGTATCTAAACCTGGAACTAAATAATGTACGGTCACGCCTCCCGGATGGTTTTTACCAGCTCCTCTTGGATTCTTCGACTGGACACCCGGCATCCGGTAACTGTCCATTGGCTGATAGAGGTGATGTTTCTTTTCTGCGATACTTTTATCCAATTGGTGTAAAACGGTCAAATCATCAATCATCCAAAGGCTGCGTCCCTGGGTAGCAGCAATTAAAGTGTTGTTTTTAATTGCCAAATCAGTGATGGGAACGATGGGCAGATTTAATTGGAACGCTTGCCAATTGGCCCCATCGTCAAAACTGATGTACATGCCCGATTCGGTCCCTGCGTATAAAATCCCGCGTTTTTCCGGATCGGCGCGCACTACTCTGGTAAAGTGATCTCGCTGGATTCCTTTATCTATCTTGGTCCATGTTTTACCATAATCTGTTGTTTTGTACAGATAAGGCTGATAGTCGCCGGACTTGTACATGGTGCCGGCAATATAGCAACCGCCATCTTCAAAAGGACTCGGCTCTAAGCTGTTGATCATCATCCATTCAGGCATACCTGAAGGAGTGACATTTTCCCAGTTTTGGCCACCGTCATTACTCACGTGAACGAGACCGTCATCACTTCCAACCCACAATAAATCTTTGACTCTTGGACTTTCCGCTGCCGCAAAAATGGTACAGTAATATTCCACAGCGGTATTGTCCTTAGTGATCGGCCCGCCCGATGAACCTTGTTTAGATTTGTCATCCCTGGTCAGGTCTGGACTGATGGTCTCCCAACTCTGTCCTTCGTTGGTGGAAACGTGCAGGTGATTGGAAGCGGTGTATAATTTTTTAGGATCATGTGGTGAGAAAAATATCGGATAGTTCCACTGAAAGCGGTATTTCATATCTTCCACACCGTGCCCCATCGGATTGTCAGGCCATACGTTGATCGCACGCTGAAACCCAGTGCGGTGATCCTTCCTTTCCAACAAGCCGCCGTAACAGCCGCCATAAACAATTTCGTTATCCTTGGGATCGATCGCAATATGTCCACATTCACAACCTGCAGAAGATTCCCAGTCATCTTCCCCGATTGATCTGCCATTGGTGCGATGAGCGATTCGGACTGTGCTGTTGTCCTGTTGTGCGGCATAAATACGGAAAGGAAAATGATCGTCCGTGGTCACTCGGTAGAATTGGGCGGTCGGTTGGTTGTGATAGGTCGTCCATGTTTGTCCACCATCGTATGAAACCTGTCCGCCACCGTCGTCAGCGATGACCATCCGGTCAGGATTTTCGGGCGCGATCCACAGGTCATGGTGATCACCGTGGGGAGCATTAGATGCTTTGAATGTCCTTCCGCCGTCCGTCGACTTGTGGTAGCGTACATTCATGACATAGACCACATCTTCGTCGTGGGTATCCGCATAAATGCGAGAATAATACCACGCCCGTTGCCGGAGGCTACGACTTTGATTGATTCTGTTCCAGGTTTCACCTCCGTCTTCAGACCGAAAAACACCTCCATCCTTGTTTTCTACAATAGCCCAGACCCGTTGTGAATTTACAGGTGAAACAGTAACACCAATAATCCCTAAAGTCCCCTTTGGCATTCCCTTTTTGTCGCTCAACGATTCCCAGGTTTCGCCACTGTCCGTACTTTTCCAAAGACCGGAACCTTCGCCTCCGCTGGAAAGATCATAAGGTGTACGACGGATTTTCCAAGTGGAGGCATACAGGATGCGAGGGTTGTTAGGATCAAAGGTGAGATCAACGGCACCTGCTCCGCTATTCGCAAAAAGAATTCTTTCCCAGCTCTTTCCACCATCGACACTTTTATAAACACCTCTCTCTTCTGTGTCTTTAAATAAATCGCCCAAAACAGCAGCATATACAACATCCGGGTTCGTGGGATGTACGCGGATCCGGGAGATGTGGCGGCTTTTTTCCAGTCCCATTTGTTTCCAGGTTTTACCTGCGTCCACAGATTTCCATACACCGTAACCGTATGAAACATTTCCCCGGACCGTTACTTCACCGCCGCCGACATAAATGACGTTGTGATCGCTTTCGGCCACCGTTACCGCTCCGATCGAACCGCCAAAGAATCCGTCTGAAATATTTTTCCAGGAACGGCCGCCATCTTGTGTGCGCCAGACACCGCCGCCCGTTCCACCAAAATAATACAAATTGGGTTTTCCGGGTACACCAGTCACCGTACAGGAACGGCCACCCCGGAAAGGGCCGATGCTTCGCCATTCTAATGAACTGTAAAGGCTTTCGTCAAAACTGACCACCGGAGCAGGCCTGTTGCCGTCATTCTTCTTTTTATTTTTTTGTGAAAACAGTAAAATGGGAGTGAGTGTCAGGCCAAGGATCATGGCCAAAGAATAGAAGTTACGCATAGTAAATGTCTTTGAGCAAGTAAATGAGGCAGTCGTGCATAAGCCTGATCCACTCGTCTTTCTGTTGAGATTTTTGAATTGGAAGGCAAAATAGGGATTTGTACAGAATAACAAAGGATGGTGGATCACGTTATAAAAACAATCCAAATCCAGATATTAATATTTTTTTCAAATTATTTTTAATATTAATACAAGGCGTGGCACAAGCAATTCACTGCAAAAAAGCATTTTAAATATTAAAATTTTAAACATATTAAAATTTACCCCATGCATGGTAGGCAAAAAACCGAATTCTGGAAACGTTTTTGTCAAATGGAAAGCAACATTCAGAAACAACCAGATTGATATAAAGCGCCATTGAATAGCTCTTAACCAGATTTTGAGAAAAAATTTTCCTAAGCAAGGGCATACATCGAAGCAGATTTCGAAATTATTTCGGCCCTTGCAACTCCTTTTTCCATCCTCTTATTTTCCATCATTTTTTAAGACTCAAGAAAAGAACTGTCCGGTAACGGCTGATAGCCTGCGGCAGATGGTAGATGATTAGATCCTCGTTGGTCCGATAGCTACCGTCGTCCGCCTGCTGTCTGCCGTGCACCGTGCAGCTACTCCAATTCTTTAACTTAAACAATTTCAGTATGAAACCGGCAGTTACTATCCGGGAGTTTAGGGAAATCAATTTTGTGTTAGTTTTTATTTCTCTATTTTTTACTTCCAATCTTTTCGCACAGCCCACCCCAGAGATAAGTGGTGAAACGACGCCTTGCCAGGGCGAAGTTTATTACTATTTCACCCCTAATACTGGTAATTCGTGGCTGTGGTCCACTTCTTCAGGTGGTACCATTATTTCACCCGTAACAGACAATGGTGTCTTTGTACAATGGGATGGACCAACCAATAGCGAGCAATGGATTTTGGTACAGGAGGACGATGGGATAAACCCACCAGTCATTGTACAACAAACCATTTACATCGCTAAAAACATCCTTTCCTGTGAGAACAACGTCAATGTTTCACTCGATCAAAGTGGAACTGGTGAAGTCACACCTGAGATGTTACTGGACGGAAATTATTTATCCTATGGCAATTTTCTCGTGTCACTATCACTACCCAATGGTGTCGGTTTAGGCAATGAGGTTGCCTGTGAGAATATTGGTAAACTGATCATTGGGAAGGTCACAGATGTCTGTACCGGCAATTCTTGCTGGTCCAACATTCGTGTAGAAGATAAAAAAGCTCCGCTATGGGAGTGCAATATTGAACCAGACACCATCGCCTGCGATACCGACATTGAAAGCTATCCACACCCAGATGTGGAAGACAATTGCGATCTCGATCCGTTGGTTTCGCTGACTGGTATTGATATCGACAACAGCGATGTTTGCCAGGGAATTACCATCCGGAAATTCTGGGTAGCAACTGATAATTTCGATAATGAATCATATTGTACGCAAGTACTGCAAATAGAACCCGACCAGGAAGTAATGTTCCCGGATGACCGGGTTTGGCTGTGTTCTCAGTACGGATCCTATCCTAACATTACTGATCCGACTGCCTTTTTAGGACTGAGCGAATTGGCCACAACTGGTTCGGGTGTGCCGATCGGAGCAACCGGTGCTTACTGCCCATACAGCTATAGCAATCAGGACGATACACTTTACACCTGTGGTAATACTTTTAAAATAGTTCGTACCTGGACCGTCATGAACTGGTGTACACAGCAAGTGATTACGACTGATATGGCAGGTAACGACAACGAGCAAATCATCAAAATAATTGACGCAACGAAGCCGACGCTGAGTGTGCCGCAAGTGACCTTGAGCATCACTGAACCTGGCCCTTCTTCCATCGCCTGCCGATCAAAAGACTTGTTGCCGGCTCCAACTGTTTCGGACGGATGTGGGGAAGTGACCGTTAAGATATTTACAGAAATAGGCGAAGCCGTCTATGTAAACGGAGTAGACGGAAAAGAGGGCGGGTTTGTCCCGAACCCGGGCCTTGGTCTGGGGCCTCACACAGTAACTTACAAAGCAATCGACGATTGCGGCAACGAAACAGTTTTATTAGTCACGGCCAATGTAATCGACGACGAGGCACCAATTGCGATCTGCGATGAAATCACGGATGCCAGCCTCGACCAGTTTGGTAATACGCTGATCTTTGCTGAAACATTTGATGATGGAAGTTACGATAACTGTTGCATCGGCGATATGCTCGTCAAACGCATGGGGCAACCCGATACCGAATTCGCACCAGCAGTTCCTTTCGATTGCAATGACAGCGAGGTAATGGTCGTATTCAGGGTTGTTGACTGTTTTGACAATTATGCTGAGTGCATGGTGAGCGTTGAAGTAAATGACAAGCTTCCGCCAGTATGTATTCCTCCGGAACAAAAAATGATTCCCTGCGTGGAGTTGCCGCCAGACATTACCGCTGATTGGGTAGAAAGTTTTGGCGAAGCCTTGAGCAATGATAATTGCAGTGCAGAAATCATTGAGACCCCTTACACGATAAACATAGATGCTTGTGGTCAAGGTTTTATAACCCGCCATTTTCAGGCAGTGGATGGAGCGGGCAATGTCTCACTTGGCACATGTGAACAGCGAATCGACGTTACGCCTTCATCAGATTGGCTGATCAATTTTCCTCCAAACTGGACAGGCGATTGTGGCGACGAGATCTTTTCCATTGATATCTTGATTGGCGAATTTGGTTGCGAACAAATGGCTTACAGCGTTTCGGATGAATTTTTTACAGCAGCTAATGACAGTGCTTGTTATAAGATCGTGCGCACCTGGGAGGTAATTAATTGGTGTACTTACGATCCCAACCTTGATCCGATCATTATCCCCACCGATGAGTTCGGAGTGTTAGTTGATGAAGAAGACTACAACAATTTCGGTCACTACGTTTACCAACAAATCATCAAGGTTCACGATAACACACCACCTGTACTGACTCCACCGGATTCCATTGAATTTTGCATCTCCGACGTGGACTGTGCGAATGGCGACGTCTCGCTGCCAATCACTATCGACGGTGAATGTACCACTGACCACGATGTAATCCACCGTATCGACTTGAACAGGAACAACTCTTATGATATTACTGGAGCCGGAATGTTTTCGGGACAGATACCGCTCGGCAGGCACAGCATCCATTACTTAGTGGAGGATGGCTGTGGAAACGAATCGGAAATATCTTTTGATTTCGAAGTTAGGGATTGCAAACCTCCATCCCCGGTTTGTACCAACGGATTGATTGTAGAAATCATGCAGACGGGTATGATAGAAGTATGTGCCGATGCACTGTTAGAATACGCTATCGATAATTGTCCGGGAACGATGAAAGTTTCTTTCTCGCCCGATGAAACTGATAATTGCCGCATATTTGATTGCGGCGACCTTGGTCAGAATTTAGTACAGATTTGGGTCACGGATGTTGGAGGAAATCAGGATTACTGCGATAGTTATGTGATCCTTCAGGACAACATGGGCGCTTGCGCAGGCGGCGGCATCCCACTTGCTGGTGTCATCAATTCACATAGCAATGACGAGCCGGTGGAAGATGTCACCGTAAACCTGACGAACGGTTTGATGAACGATATGCAAATGACGCCTGGAACTGGGGAATATGGCTTCATGTTCCTGCCGGCCAATCAAGATTATTCCATCACGCCAGAAAAAGATGACGATCATTTAAATGGTGTCTCGACTTATGACCTGGTGGTTATTTCAAAGCATATTTTAGCAGTCGATATTTTGGATTCTCCATTCGAGTTGATCGCAGCAGATATCAACAACTCCCGTTCCATTACGACTTTCGATTTAGTAGAACTAAGAAAACTCATTTTACATATCAACGATGCCTTTCCGAATAATTCCTCGTGGCGCTTTATTGACAAAGCATATTCATTCCCTGAAACAACCAACCCCTGGGCGGAAACCTTCCCAGAAGTAATCAACATCAACAATCTCAGCGATGCTGTTTGGGACGCCAATTTCACCGCCATAAAAATTGGTGATGTGAATGGCAGTGTCACCGCAAATAACAATGCCGGCCAAATCAATGTGGACGAACGCAGCGATGAAACGTTGATGTTTACTTGCGACGAACGTTGGGTAGATGCCGGTGAAAGTATCGAGGTCATCTTCCGGGCAAAAGAATTTACTGATGTATACGGATTCCAATTCACGATTGACTACGACACAGACAAGTTAGCTTTCCAGCACATCAATGAAACGGATATGATGAAATACGAAAATTTCGGTCTGTCCCTTTTGCATGAGGGGGCCGTCACGACCCTCTGGTTCGAGACCGACATGCTCACACTCGACGACCATGCCGAAGTGATTTCACTGCAGTTTGAAGTCAGGGAAGGATGTTATCTGCAAGAGGTGGTCAATATCAGTTCCCGCTACACGTTGGCTGCGGCTTATATCGGTGAAGAGATGGATGAATGGGATGTCGACCTCGGCTTTGACGAGGGCTTGACACCAGTAATCGGACGTGAAGTTGAAGGGTTTGCCTTGCACCAAAATGTACCCAATCCATTCTCAACGACGACAACCATCGGATTTGAACTACCGTCGGCCGGACCGGCCAAATTGAGCATTTTCGATAACAGCGGAAGAATCCTGAAAGAGATTGAAGGAACTTACGGAAACGGTTACAATGAAATTGTAATCGATAAGAAAGGGTTGCCCGTTGGTGGTATTTTAATTTACAAAATTGAATCTCAAGGTCTCGCTGCCGTGCGGCAAATGACCCTCATCGACTGACAGTAACTGACTAAAGATAGATAGATTTGGAGTAAAGTTAAGGCTGTCCCTTTCGGGGGGCAGCTTTTTCGTTTTATCATACCCGCTTCAACGTCTCTAACAAAAATCCCCAGAATTTCTGGACTGAACTGATCTGCACTTTTTCATCCGGCGAATGTGCCCCGCGAATGTTCGGCCCAAACGAAATCATTTCCATTTCAGGATAGTTGGTGCCCAAAATACCACATTCCAGTCCCGCATGACACGCATTCACATCTGCTTGTTCATTAAACCTTTCCTCATAAAGTCCACTCATCAGTTTTACGATTTCCGAAGAAGGTTTAGGTGCCCATCCAGGATAGCCTCCGGAAAATTCCACGGAAGCACCTGTCAGTTCCAACGCAGCTTTTATGGCTTCCGCCAGATCCATTTTTTCAGAGTCAACCGATCCACGGGTCAGGCACATCACGGTGAATTCACCATTTTTCACCAATACCCTCGCCAAATTATTGGAAGTCTGCACCAGGTCTTCAATATCGGGACTCATCCGGTGAATACCATTTGGCACGGCATAGAGTGACCGGAGAAAAGTAGACTGGAAGTTGGAATCCATGACTGACTTTGGTTCATCATTGGGTTCAAAAACTACCGTTAAATCCGGATCGGTGGTGGCATATTCATTTTTATAAACGGCTGTAAGATCATTTATAAAAGTCTTAAAATCAGCGACTTGATTGTCGGGAACCGTGACATTGGCAAAAGATTCCCTTGGAATGGCATTCCGCAGACCGCCCCCATCTATTCCCGCAATTCTCAAGGCAAATTTTTGCGAAGCTGCGTACAAAAGGCGGTTCATCAACTTATTGGCATTTCCTTTTCCAAGATGAATTTCCATTCCGGAATGGCCTCCCGCCAAGCCTTTTACACCGATCTTAAATGCAGCAATACCTGCCGGTAATTCTTCTTGACGGTAATTTCCAGTGCCAGTTACGTCGATCCCTCCTGCACAGCCTATGGTCAGCTCGTGATCATCCTCCGTATCCAGGTTCAACATATACTGTGCGTCCAGTAAGCCTCCTTTCAGCCCCATAGCACCGGTCATACCCGTTTCTTCATCAATGGTAAAAAGTGCTTCCAGAGGTGGATGTGGTATTTCCCTTGAAGCCAGCAGGGTCATAATTGAAGCAACCCCAATCCCATTATCTGCGCCGAGTGTGGTCCCCTCCGCTTTTACCCAATCTCCATCTACCAACATCTTGATCCCTTCTGTATCAAAATCAAAATCGGTTGCTGCGTTCTTTTGATGCACCATATCCAGATGGCTCTGCAAGGCAATGATCGGCCGGTCCTCCATGCCCGCTGTTGCAGGTTTCTTGATGATCACATTGCCTACTTCATCTTGATTGGTTTTGAGTCCTAATTTTTTCCCAAAATCCATCATAAACTGGATGACTCGCTCTTCCTTTTTAGATGCGCGGGGGACGGCATTCAAATCCGCAAAATTATTCCAGAGTTCTTTGGGTTCGAGGTTTCTGACGGTGTGGCTCATGATTAGGTGATTAAGATATTGGTATATTGTAAAATTAGAATTAAAATGCAAGTTAAAACTGGCGGACTGGCGAACTGCTGGCTACTGTACTACCAGCATTTTCATTCATCAAACGGAGAAACAAATCGAGTCCCTTTCGTTTCGATCCATCCAATTTGTAACTTATATTTTCAGTAAAATATTTTTCCAGATCAAAATCCTTTACTGGTGACGGCAAGATATACATCAGGTTTGGAATATCCTCGACGCCGAGTTTCAAAGCTGCGTTGAACCTTTCAACGAAATCCGATTCTATCGGCCTGTTGCTCACCCATGCAGCAAAAACGAAAGGCAAACCGGAGTAGGCCATCCATGCTTCACCAAGGTCATAAACATAACGACACTTTTGCTCCATTCCAATGGCACGGTCACCAATGACAACGGCCCCTGTCGTACCTGCTATTTTTTCTTCAAATCCGGGGGTGGCCTCCAGAAAATTTGGGGCTAACCTCCAGTGCTCCCTCATCAGCACTTTAACCAGTTCAACAGAAGTTCGGGAATGATAATCAAGATATAGGTCGGTAATTTTTTCGATCGGACATTGACTGAAAATACAGACGGTTTTAACCGCTCCCACTGTACCGATACAATAATCGGAAATAATCTTAGCCCCCTCAATTTTAGGGATGATGGCCACAGGAACCAATCCCAGATCCACTTCACCGGTTACCAGTTTATTTGCACATTCCGAAGGAATATTTAATTGCAAATCTATTTCATCCTGCAAACCACTTTTGATCAACCCGTACAATAATGGCTTGGTATTCAGGTAACTAACTGCGGTTACTTTTATCATTTTATAAGGTTAGGGCGTTTTGGAGTTATTGAATTTTAAAAAGAGGAAACCTCACTTTAAACTCAATAATTCAAAACTCAGAACTCAGTTTACTACAGGCAGTGCAACGTACCCTTTATATTTTGTATCCTCCTCGAAAACAACATCGGTGTAGTCGCTGACCACGTTGTACAAAGTATCTCTTTCGATCGGTTTTCTACCAACGTTTCTAATCAAATTCACCAGATCGCGGGTACTCATGGCAGGGTTCTGCTCCTCAGAACCGGCCATGGTATAGATTTTTGTGGTATCATCGATGGTACCGTCAATATCGTCGACGCCATAGGCCAGGGAAAGTTGAGCTACACTGCGGCTGATCATTGGCCAATACGCTTTTACGTGATCGAAGTTATCAAGGTAGATTCGACCGATGGCATAGTTCTTCAAATCCTCTACCACCGTGCCTTCTGGAATATGCGACATCTGGTTGTCTTTGTTCCTGAATTTTAACGGAATGAATGTCTGAAATCCACCAGTCCGGTCCTGCAGTTGCCGCAATTGTTCCATGTGATGGATTCGGTGCTCATATTTTTCGATATGCCCATAAAGCATGGTGGCATTGGAGCGACGGCCGAGTTTGTGCCATTCTTCATGTATTTCGATCCACTGATCTCCCGTACACTTGTCTTTAGCAATTTGGTCGCGGATTTCCGGGTGAAATATCTCTGCGCCTCCACCTGGCATGGAATCCAGTCCGGCCTCTTCCATCAATTTCATCCCTTCCGCATAGCTGACTTTCGCTTTTTTGAAAATATAATGGTATTCAACCGGTGTCAGGGCTTTAACATGCAGCTCAGGACGGTGTTTCTTTATTGCCTGAAACAGCCCGGTGTAAAACTCCAGGTCGTACTGAGGCAGCACTCCACCGACGATATGCACTTCCGTCACTGGTTGGTCATCATACTTCTTCACGATATCCAGCATATCCTCCATGGTGTATTCCCAGCCCTCTCCCCGCTTCTTGATCATGCGGGAATAAGAACAAAACTTACAATCGTACACACAAACATTGGTAGGCTCCATGTGGAAATTACGATTGAAGTAAGTATTGTTTCCATGCTTTTTCTCGCGTATAAAATTGGCGAGTGCGCCCACAAAACCAAGGCTTGCTTCCTGGTACAACAGCAATCCCTCTTCCGGGGTAATCCGTTCATTGTCAATAACTTTTTGGCCTATGGCCCGCAGCGGAATGCTGAGTTGAGGATCATTTAATACCGTGGATAATTGAAGTTCCTTTGACATATTTTTGTCGAGTTATATTTTATGCCGCAAACATACAACCCTTCTTGCCTTTTCACCCGCAATTCCTACTTTTGCTTGAGTTAAAATGATTTGCTGTACCAATAACAACTATAGCAACTTTCAGTTTTTTCTGAAAACAAAAAACAATTGATTTCCATACTTATTCCGATTTTCAATTTTGATGTGCGCCACCTGGTGGCCGATTTGACCGATCAGTGCAAAGCTGCCGGACAGCCTTTTGAGATCATTTGTTTTGACGATGGATCGACCGCGGGTTACAAAGAAAAAAACAGGCAAATCATAAATCTCCAGGTGGTGTACAAGGAAATGCGAGAAAACTGTGGTCGCTCCGCCATCAGAAATGCACTCGGCCAAGCTGCAAAATACCCATACCTGCTTTTTATGGATTGCGACTCCAAAGTCGTTAAGAGTGATTATATCAAAACATATTTGGAAAAGCTGTCACCCGGTACGCTGCTGTATGGGGGCCGGAGTTACAATGAACAACCTCCCACTGATCCCGACTTATTTTTTCATTGGAAATATGGAATCATGCGTGAGCAAAAAAATGCTGCCGAAAGAAGCAAATCACCATGGCACAGCTTCATGACCAATAATTTTTTAATCCCCAAAAAAGTGTTTGAAAAAATAAATTTTGACGAGTCGCTAAAACAATATGGCCACGAAGATACATTGTTCGGCCTTGAATTAGCCAGGGAAAAAATCAATATCGTTCATCTGGACAACCCACTTGAACATCTTGGTTTAGAACCAACTGATATTTTTTTAAATAAAACTAAAAAGGGAGTGGCTAATTTATATTATTTACATAGAAGGGAAACATTAATCGACACCAAATTATTGCGCTATTTTATTCGAATAAATAAATGGAAATTAACTGGACCAGTTAGTAAATTATTTAATTTTTTAAAACCATACTTAATCAAAAACATAAAATCCAATCATCCGAATTTAAAAATATTTGACTTTTACAAATTGGGTCATTTATGTGGTATTGCCACCTAAATAAAAATTTAAAACATGAACAAGAAAATCCTTTTTCTCGACAAAGCTCATCCTGTTTTAGAAAATCAATTAGAAGCACTTGGATTTACATGTGAATTAGATTTAACCAGTTCACTTAATGAAGTTAAAAACAAATTACCAGAATTTATTGGCGTGGTCATGCGCAGCAGATTAACCCTTGACGAAGACTTTATCGATAAAGGAATTAATTTAACATTCATTGCCAGAGAAGGTGTAGGCGTTGAACATATTCCAGTCGAATATGCAGCAAATAAAGGCATTCCCGTCTTACGCTCACCCGAAGGCAGCCGGGACACCGTGGCCGAACATGCCATTGGAATGCTATTAATGCTGTTAAATAAATTAAACCTGGCCAACTCCCAGGTAAAAAATGGTGCCTGGAAAAGGGAAGAAAATCGTGGCCTGGAACTGATGGGCAAAACGGTCGGAATAATCGGCTACGGGAACATGGGTTCTTCATTTGCCAAAAGGTTGAACGGTTTTGGAGTAAATGTTCTGGCATATGATAAATACAAATCAAATTATGGCGATCAATTTGCCCAGGAGGTAAGCCTGAAAAAATTGCAGGAAGAAGCGGATATCGTATCCCTCCATATTCCATTTATGGAAAGCAATTTTCATTTCTTTAACGACGATTTAATTCAAGGATTTAATAAAAATATTTTCATCATAAATACAGCGAGGGGCCTGGTATTAAATACGGCTGATTTAATCAATCATTTAAAAAACGGAAAAATAAAAGGAGCAGCATTGGACGTCATAGAATACGAAGACCAATCGTTTGATAAATTTAATTTACAGCAGCTGCCTGAAGATTTTAAATATTTACAACAAGCAGCAAACGTTGTACTGACTCCGCACATTGCTGGCTGGTCGTTTGAAAGTAAAAGAAAGCACGGGGAAGTATTGGTGGCGAAGATCGGGAGTGTTTTGAGGAGTGAGGAGTCAGGGGTCAGGGGTCAGGAGTCAGGAGTCATAAGGCTGACTCCTGGCCCCTGACCCCTGACCCCTCAAAAAGGAATAATTTTCACCCCACGTGGTTTGGCCAAAAAACTCTGCAAAATACGCATCACCTCTGGGTTATGTTCTTTCCATTTGACTGCATCGCGTAATTCGTCCAATTGGCCGTTTAAGTTTTCTGCATCAATAAAACCGAATCCCTGGTATTCACCATCTTCCACTAACACCACCGCTTTTTCCTCATTGTTTCTGCCTTTATCCAGCAAGAAAAAACTGGGTTGCAGAAAGTTTTCATTGAGAGCGGCCATGGCCTCTTCTGCCCTTTCGTTGTAAACTTCGGCCTCTTCTTCACCGATGCATGCACCATTACATTGTCCCAGGTGAAAGTCAAAACAGGCCCCGCTTTTTAGTTCAAGGTGGCAATGTTTCAAACAAAGTTCATATGATTTTTGCACGCCCCGTAACCAGGACTTGGCATTGGCCTGCTTAGGATAAGAAGCGATGACCTGCAAGTTTTTCCGCGATTTGATGGTAGTTTTTTTAACTTCAAAACAGAGGTATCCATCCTCGTTTTCGAAAGCATGAATCACATAGGGGAACTGACGAACCTTCTGGGCACGATTGATGGACGGCATGAGGCGCTTTATTTCATGTGATTCCATCAGCAACGCCACCAATTCACTTCCAGTGATTTCATAACTGACATCATGAACGGCGGCCTGCAACTTCCGCGCCTTTTCGGTTTTAACTTTAAAGTGTTCCGCAACCCGTTTTTTAATATTCAGGCTTTTACCCACGTACACAACATTCCCTGCCTGGTCGTGGAAATAGTAAACACCGCAATGCTCGGGCAAAGCATGTATTTTCTCCATCGAAAAATTGGTGGGCAGCAGAGATTCTTTCACACCCAGATTGACCATCTGCCGGATGTTTTCATCCGTACTGTTGACCTGCATGATGCGCTCGAACAAGTCGACAGTCGCCATGGTATCTCCCATCGCACGGTGACGGGCTCCCACATTCAGGTTAAAATGGCGAATCAAATTACTTAAACTGTAAGATGGCAAACCGGGGAATGCTTTTCTCGCCAGGCGAACTGTACAGAGGTTTTTACGCATATAAGTGAACCCAAGCCGCCGGAATTCCTCCTGGATAAAACTATAGTCAAACCGGACATTGTGCGCAACAAAAATGGCTCCTTCGGTCATCTGCACTATCTTTTTCGCTACTTCATAAAACCTTGGGGCTTCCGCTACCATCTCGTTCGTGATGCCGGTCAGTTCCGTGATGCCGTACGGAATGGAACGCTCCGGGTTGACGAGGGTCTCAAACTGGTCCAGTATCTTTTGCCCATCATGCAGAACGATGGCCACTTCTGTGATTTTATCGTTCACTGCCCGTCCGCCAGTCGTTTCTATATCAATGATTGCGAATAACTTATCCATCTAAATTTTCTTGTATAAAAAGAATAAAAATTAAATTCGCCCGGTTTTTGTAGCTTGCGCCCATAAAATCCAATGACAAAAACCCACAAAACATGTCCTCCTTCAAAAGCTATTTAGCTTGGTCTTTGTTCCTATTGCCAACGGTGTTATTTTCCCAAAGAGACACATCAAAAATCACCTTTCTCCCAAGCGACCGCTTGTTCCAACCGATCATTTTCGACCCTACGGAATCCCAGGCATACGGGACCATTGCCCCATACTGGGAAGAAGGAAATTATACCGATGACCTTTACCTTCCGTTTGGCATGGGCTTTTACAAAGGGTTTCTTCGTTGGAATACAGGAAGACCATCAGAAATAGGTTTTGATTTTTCGGCCCACACGCAATTTATCTGGACGGAAAATGACGGAAAAATCGAAAGGAACCTGCTCAACTCCGACTTTAAGGTCTCCGTGATGTGGAATAAGCAACTCAATGATCAGCATTCCTATCGATTAAGATTTTACCATGTTTCCAGTCATTTGGGAGATGATTACGTCATTCGCAACGGCATCACCTCCTTTTTTCCTAACCCCAACAATTATGAGCAATTGGATTTCACCTGGTCTTTTATAAAAAATGTAACCCGTTATTATGCAGGGCTTGGCATGGTGGTCAGGCCAGAAACCATCCGCAAAAGGTTCAGCAGTCAATTCGGTAGCCAACTTGAAAAACCGCTTTCCACCAAATGGCCATTGGGAATAACCGCCGGATTCGATCTGAAAATTTTAGAACAACATGATTTCAACCCAAGTGTAAAAGCTGCATTTGGCCTTCGAATTGGACAATCGGATAAAATGCCATTACGGATTGTCGCAGAATATTACAGAGGCAATTTGCCTTACAGTCCCTTCGAATTTATGCGGGTACAATGGATCGGAGCCGGGCTCTACTTTTCCCCGTGATCTTGGAAGCTTTTTAAGTTTGATTTAATCTTTTGTGTGAAAAAATTTACTTTGCACACAATAGCCAAAACAACGGCCGTTCACCAATATGTTTGCAAATGTAAAATATTTTGTTTCAATTTCACTTTTTTTCCTTCTCCTTTGTTTCGCTTGTGGGCACAAAAAAAATTCAACAAAACAACCATCGGTGGTTGTAGCCAATGACTCCAGTCGCCTCAAGGAAAATGAAGCTCAAAAAATTTCGGTAGGTGCCGCAAATACCGAATTGTATTTGCCAAAGATTAAAGACAAAAACATAGCCCTGGTAGTTAATCAGACCTCCATGATCGGCAACTCTCACCTCGTTGATTCACTGCTGAAGCTGAACATTTCCATAAAAAAAATATTTGCTCCCGAGCACGGGTTTCGCGGTCATGCCGATGCCGGGGAAAAGGTAAAGGACGGAATTGATGTGCAAACTAATTTGCCCATTGTATCACTGTACGGAAAAAAGAAAAAACCACTCCCGGAGGATTTAATTGATATTGATTTAATAGTCTTCGACATACAGGATGTCGGCGCCAGGTTTTACACTTACATATCTTCTATGAGCTATTTGATGGAAGCCTGTGCTGAACTTGACATTCCGTTGCTGATCTTGGATCGTCCCAATCCGAATGGGCATTATGTGGATGGTCCAGTTTTAAAAAAAGGATTTGAATCTTTTGTTGGGCTGCACCCGGTGCCTGTCGTACATGGAATGACCGTCGGTGAATATGCTCAAATGGTCAATGGTGAAGGTTGGCTAAAAGACGGGATAAAATGTGCTTTGGAAATAATTAAATGCAACAATTATGACCACACTAAATTTTATGAACTACCAATAAAACCATCGCCTAACCTGCCCAACATGCGATCTATTTATTTATATCCTTCGATCTGTTTTTTTGAAGGAACCCAAGTAAGTGTTGGAAGAGGAACGGACAAACAATTTCAGGTATTGGGCGCACCTGAACATCCTGACGGAAATTTTGAGTTCACCCCTGTATCAATGCCTGGTGCAAAATATCCCAAACACGAAAATAAAATGTGCAGAGGGTACGACCTGACAGAAATTGATTTATCTAAATTAAAAAGCTTACCTCAATTAAATTTGAATTACCTAATTGACTTTTACCAAAATTATAAGAATAAAAATAGATTTTTTAATGAAAATTTATTCTTCGACAAATTAGCTGGAAATGACGAATTACGCAAACAATTAATAGCTGGAAAATCGGAAAATGAAATCAGGGAAAGTTGGCAGAAAGCATTAAACACATTTAAGAAAACAAGAAATAAATACTTGCTTTATAAAGATTTCCCAACGAACAATTAAGAGTTAAAAAAACACTAATACCTTTTTACAAAAGGTCAATCAACGTTTTTAAAAAAAACTTTACTAAACACTAAAAACTAAGATCATGAAAAAATCATGCACGCTGTTTATTCTATTTTTAATGACCATCAATTTATTTAGTCAGGCTACCGATGAGTCAGCAAGAAACCTGGAAGTCGGTGTCAACGCAACCGCTTTTGTATCCAGTCTTTTTGGGAATACTTCTTTTGATGACTATTTATTCACCATCAAGAAGCATCTAAAGTCTGATAAAACCCTAAGGGTAGGATTTGGCTTTAATGGCTCCTTTCTCACCGACGACCCTTCCAGTGACGATATAACTAATAATACAACCATAACTTCGTTTGAGTTTGACTTAAGGGTTGGGGCTGAAAAAAATATTATGACAAAAGGTAACTGGTCTATCAAGTTGGGATTTGATGGAATTACAGGTTATTTCATCAACACCAGAAAAATCACACAAGGAAAAAGAATTTTTCAAAATTACTATTTAGGTCTCGGCCCGGTTACGGGTATCCAATATATGATAAATGACCGTATAGGATTATTAACGGAAGCGTCGTTTTTCACTTCTATTTCCGAAATAAAAGATGAAGAAAAATCTGATTCTCCAACTTTTGACGACAAGGATAAACGGACCTCCATTAATTTCGGCATGCGAATACCAACTAATGTTATTTTCTTCGTCAATTTTTAAATAAATTATCCATTTAAATATTCAGTTGTAAAAAATGACATTTTTACCTTTTTCTAAAATTCGGTTTTAGAAAAAAAAACCGTTTTTTAAAATGGTAGAAATGTCATTTTTTCATACTCCTTTAATTCCTCGGGATAGTCAGAATCTTCTCTTGGCGTCCATCCAAAAACTGAAATTGTCCATTCGAATACACACCATCTTCTTCCAGCATTATCCGCACTATCTGCCCACCCCACTCTTCCACTTCTGTGGCGGCAAAAAGTTCAATAGAATAACAAGTGTTGGAAAACAAAGGATAATCTCCCCTGCCCGGTACACCTCCCTGTTGATCCCATAAACCAATGGTCGGCCCGGCGGCGTGGCCATGCAGTCCGATCGGATGTGTGTAGATCGACGCCTGTATACCTTCAGAGGCGGCCTGGGTTAAAGCACCAGCTAATATTTCATTGCCGCTTTTACCTTCTTCGAAGTTATTGGTAAGGATGTCCTGCAAACGGTTTCCGTTATTAAATGCTTTTTGCAGACCGGCCGGCACGTCCTTCTCTCCAGGTTTTAATACATAAAAATGTTGTTGTTGATCTGTATTTAAACGCAGGTAAGTGATCCCAAAGTCGACGTGCAATAAATCACCCGGCCGAATAATATCATCTTCCGGTCTTTTGGAAAAAGAACGAAGGAACCCTTCTTTTCCACGAGTAGCCCGCTGTATAGAAACCGATGGATGAAACCAGGTGTTCAGCCCTAAGTCGGTCACGCGCTGCCGCAACCACCAGACTACGTCGTCAGTTGTGGTGATACCCGGATGGATGGATTTTTCAGAGAGACCCTCCTGCAAAATGGTATGCCCCATGTGCGCAATCATCGGATATAGTGCCAGTTCTTTTTCAGTTCTGGTTTCCAACCAGGCGATCGCCAGCCGCTCGGCTGAAACTACTTTGGCATGCATTTTTTCAGGCAAATACTTCATAAATGCCTCATATTCAGATCGAACCAGGCCATCCGCCAATGCAAATGTTTCCGAATAATTCAAGCCGATTTTTTTTGGTTGTTTGGTTGCAATGATATTCATCAGTGCTTCCCATTGATCGGGATATACATCGAGGTTCCATTCCCCTTTCAACAGTTTTCCTACGTCATAGCGGGCAATTGCAATTTTTTCAATTGGCGCTCCCTCCCCCGGATCAAAGAAGACCATCATCGTGCGACGGCGGGCTGAAAGCCAGGTGCTGGGAAGGATGGTTTTCATGACCGGGTCTTCATTATATTCCCGGCTGATGAGAATCCACATATCGATATTTTCCCGCCGCATTAATTCGGGCAATAAATGATCGAGCCGTTCTTCTAAAATTTCATCGACGACTTTTGCCCGGTCGCGTTCATTTAAAATCCCGGGCATTTCATTTTGTGAATAAACCAAACTTATAAAAAAGGAAAAGATTAAAAAGGAAAAAAAATTTTTCATAATGGGCAGTTTTGGGCGAATATAGGAGAACCCGTCAACTTGGCCAAAATGAAAATTTCATTGAAAAACGATGACTTATTACTAAGTTTTTTTCATCTAATCTATAAAAACAAATAGTTCATTTGCATAAAATGGTTCCTGCTTATTATTTTCCTGGCCGATTATTAATTCTTTTTAGTAGACCTTAATTGCTGATTTTTTTGAAGCTTGGGTTTGTTTGCTGCATAAATACAACAGGGGCGTTTCCGATTGATTCTTCTTTTCTTAAACGACACTATCTGTTTGTCTTTTTCACCCAGACCACTTGTTATGTTCACATCAAGTCGTGTTGATTTTTTGTTTTTTACTTTTACTTTTAATATCCGTAAATCCCGATGGCCTGTATAAGTAAACAGAACTTCATAAATACCTTCTGGAAGTTCATTTATAGCATATAATCCATCAAAATCCGTTTCTGATCCGGTATACAAAACCCCAGCTTTATAGATTGCAACGGTGCCAAAAATAATTGGTTCCCCTGATTCTGCATCGTGCATTACGCCTTCGATAGTTCCCTGAGAAAATAAAGGGACGACAGCAAACAATCCCAATAAAAACACTGTTGCTGCTTCAGACATTTTAATAAATTTCATTTTTTTATAGCAATTAAAAAGCGATTTTTGAAATCTGTTTTTTGTTAAATGAAAAGCCTTGCGTAAGGTTACGTATTTGGACCATTGGTTTTATACTGGAGCAACTGCCCCAAAAGGCTTCTAAATCTATGTAGGGCATTTTTGCATTTAAATCAGTGGTTTTGTTTTCTGCAATGATCACATCCGTTACTTTAAAATCGCCGTAACCAGTGTACGAAAACACCACATCATATTTGCCCGGACTTATTCCGGAAATTGAATAAAACCCATTAAAATCGGTATCTTTCTCCGTTATAAGAGTATCGTTTTGATACAAGGCTACCGTACCAAAAATAATTGGCTCGCCAGATGGTACTTCTTGCACCAACCCTTTAATTTCCCCTTGAGCTAATAACAATGGGATTAAAGAGTTTAGGAAAAATAAAACAAGAATAATTCGCTTCATAAATATTAATTCATGTTTTTTTTTCAAAAAAAGGTTAAAACGAAATCTTAGATATCTGAGAACTTTTAAATGAAAACCCTCGTGTCAAATCATCTTTATGGATGATTGGAATTGTTAATTTTACACAGATGTCAGGAGCATGACCGCCATTTATTAATTTAGCATCTAATTTATTTGAAACGTTTCTAATTATTTGAACATCAACAATTTTGTGGGGCATGTATCCCGTATACATAAATACAACATCATAAATTCCTGGATCAATTTCAGAGATGGAGTAAAAACCGTCAAAATCTGTTTCAGTAGCTGTTATAATAGAATCGTTTTGATACAGAGCGACCGTACCAAAAATAATAGGTTCCTCACTCATACCATCGGTGACGGTTCCCTGAATTAAGGCTTGGGACAGACCTACAGAAGTGAAAAATAAACCAATAAGGAGCATTAAAAAAGTTTTCATAACCAGTATTTTCCACAAATTAAATAGAAAATATAAATGCAATGAAAACTCTTTTTACGATAAATCAGGTTTCAGAAAATGAAGCTGCAATTCCTACGCGGGACTTCAAAAAATTATTTTCTTTGATTTCAGCCATCATAAAAGAGGCAATATCACCAGCGCTTATTTCAGATTTCCCTTCGACTGGAAAATCTTTATTTACTGAATAATAGTTGGTCGCCTCCACATCCAAAATATTAGGCGGGCAGATAAAAGTCCAATCAAGTTTTGACTTTTCTAAATGTTGAAAAGCTTTAAAATGTTCCGCTGTTACGGTTTTGTATTTTTTCGGAAAATCAGGAGAATTAAAAATATAATCCCGCTCACCGGTTTCTTCATCCACTACCCTATCCAGGATTCCCATACCTCCAATCCCGATAATTCTTTTCGGTCCCTTTTTTTCCAATACGCCAACAATTTTTTTCATGCCCAATGAACGGGTTCGGTTGCCCGGCTCCATCGGGCCACCAATGGCCGAAAGGACGACATCCATTCCTTTAACCGCTTTTTTGATATCACTTTCGGTAAATAAATACCCCTTAAATAATTCGAGGTCCGGCCGTTCTGTTGATAATTTTTCAAAAACGTTTCTCCCGAACGCACGAACCTGATGACCATGTGCGATGGCCGTATTGATTATATGTTGACCAACCATTCCGGTGGCTCCGAATAAAAGGATATTCATTGTTGAAATTTTAAATCTGTAATATTGTTTGCAATAACGGTGTTACCGTTCCAAAATGGCAGCACCGGTTGTTGTGGAAAAAAGTCTTTTTTTGAATCCACAGTAAATCTAACAGATTTTTCAAGTTCACCTAAAGTACATGAAAAAAAGGACTACATCCTCACCACCTTTTTTACGAATACATCATTCAACGTGGTTATTTTCAATAAATAAACATTAGAACTGACCTGCATGCTGTCCCACCTAAATCGATGTTTTCCCGGTGATAACAATTTTTCCATGAAGTAGGTATCGATCAACCGTCCGTTGACATCAAATAACTGAATGCTCATCCATTCGGATTGAGATAATTTAAATTCTATTTGTAAACTTTCCGAAAAGGGATTTGGATAAACCGACAGGTCTAATTCACTTTTTAATTTTTCGTCAATATCCGTCAGTACAGTCAAGTCCAAATGAATTAAACTATCACAGCCATTAGCTGAAGAAAGCAGTATGTCGTACATACCGGCGTCCGTAAAAACCTGTCCGCCGATCACAATAGAATCCCCCCAATCAATTTCTTCCATAATAAATGTTTCTTCCTCCTGAAAAACGGTTACCTCAATCGTTATCAGGCTATCGCAGCCGCTTGATGATGTCAGGGTTTCAGTGAGAATCGTGTCTTGGGTCAGCACAATGCCGTTTAAGATTTCTCCTTCACAAAGCTCAGCAAAGAAAGAAGAACCAACTTCTTCTGTGATATTGATATGCGCCGTCACGGTACTGTCGCAACCCAGGTTCTGGGTCGACAAATTCATGACCACCGTGGTATCCTCGAAGACCTGCATCCCGTTATAAGTGTCTCCTTCACAAAGGGTTATGTCAAATGTCTTTTCGATCGGACCTTCTACATAAATGGTTTTAGTGATCGTATCGGTACCAAAGTCATTCCCAGCAACAAAGGTCACCTCATATTCACCACCAGATGGAAAGTCGATGGTCGGGAATTGCAGATCGGAAGTGGACGGATCACCGCCTGGTATGATCCATGACCAGCTATCCGGATTTGAATAAGAGAAGTCAATTAAAATGACTTGAGGAATATCACAGGTACCGGTGTAGTTCGATAAAAAATCGGCGGTTGGCGGCGCCCCGATGGTAAAAGTTTCTTCAACAGTGTTCGTGCCGCAACTACTGGAAGCAGTCAACTGGGCGGTATAAGTTCCATTTTGAAAGTAAACATAAGTGGGACTTTCTGCCGTTATGCATGTCCCGTCACCAAAGCACCATTCATAAGTGGTGGCATTGGTCGATAAATTCTCAAATTGAACCGTTGCGCCATTCATAATGAAAGTAAATTCAGCTTCAGGCAGCCCCTCGACCGTGATATAATCCTGAAGGGCAAATTCATGCTCACCCGCCGCATTGTCCACTTTTAAACGAACTGAAAACACACCCGGGTTTTGGTATAAAATCGGCGGAGGGTTTTCCCCAAAATGCGAATTCGGGATTCCTCCTTCAAATGTCCATTCCAGGTTGACTGGTTCACCACTGGAAATACTGGAGAAATTGAAATAACTGCCTTCACAGGCAATTTGGGTATCCACTTCAAAAGCAGCCACGGGTGGCGTGATGGTTGTAGTCGCAGCAGTTAAAAAAACCGGCGCGCCTGTCAATTGAACATTTTCAGAATCAATAATTTCAAAAACACCCGACTCGGAATAATCCCATTCAAATTTGCGAAGCTGACCAATGTTCAATGATCCCGGAAATGAATAATTGGCCGCTGCTTGTTCAGAAAAATCGGCTGCGGTTTTGGCCCAGAGTACGTAAATCAGGTTGCCCTCTGCATCTTGGAATGCCGCTCCGTCAATGCTGTCCGGAAGCATCAATGCTTGTGATTCTTGTTGGTTATAATTGGTACCAAATAAAAAATCAGAACAGGTCTTTAACGCAATGCCTTGTTCATTGGCCGTTTGTTCATAGGGCAATGTACCGTTCAGCACCTGGTAAAAGCCCATTACCTGAAAGGGATCTACGGCCTGCCAGTGCAGGCTGCTTTCTGCCAACCGGAAAAAATTCAATTGACGGATATTGTTCCGGACTGCTTCCACCCACGATTTTATGGTCCAGTTGCGCTGAGGCTCATCTCCCCCAAGGTAAAATGCCAATTGCCGACGTGGAATATTTGCCTCGCTGATCGTAAATTCTTTTGGTGGAAATAGCTGTCCATTGTAGCCATAATTTTCCAGGACGACTTCAAATTCTTGTTTCACTCTCTTAATCCCACTGACAGCGGCATCTGAATGCCGCTCGTAAGCAAAGTTGTTGATAGTGGGGTCGAAGAAGATCGTACTGCCGTCAAAATGGGGATAGCTCTTGAAACCAACTGCGTCAAAATAAGCACCTCCTTTAAGCGGATAAGGACCAGAAATTGAGCCATTGATCGGATTATCCGTATTTCTGCAAATCGCATCCAAAAACGAAGGAAAGGCGATACCAGCAATTGTCACATAATCTTCTGGTTCTAAATATTTGATGATTTCATAGGCCACCCTCAAGGTTCGAATATAATAGAAAATAGGGGCACGCAGCTCATATTCACAGGGGTCTGGATTGTTTTCCCACCAGTTGCCAGGTTCTCCGGGCGGCAACCAGCCACGCTCGCCAGTCAGATCAAAATCGGGAGAGTTATAAATTTCCCAGTATTTTACAAAAGGACCATAGTTGAGCACGGTATTGTAAACATAGGCAGCCCAAGGGTTGTCGTCATTGATCGGGGTTCCGTTTTCCCCGTTGTCCCATATTTCCAAATAAAGGTCTCTAAATATGGTCGATTGTTGGTCTGGACAATAAAAGTACGGGTCTCTGCTCTCCGTTGAAGGGAATGCCAACAAATAGGTGTTATCCTTTAAATCGATGTTGTGATAATGATCGAATAAGTCTGTCTTAAAGTCGTACCCCTGGTCGATAAACAAGGATTCTCCAACAAACGTCCGTAGTGACTTTACACCGACCCCTTTCACTCCTTCGCTCAGATTGCCAGCTGTCAGATCAGCCAATTGTTCCTCAGTCCACCCATTCACAAAATCCCACGAAATTCCAGGGCGGAATTTTCCGGTAAATACCGGAATGGTATCGTTTGCAGTGAACGTAAGCTGCGTCGCCTGCGGGGAATTTGCCGTTAAATCCATAACGGTCGACTTATCGCCGCATTCGGTGGTAGCAGTAAGGGTTACCGTGTAGTTACCGGAATTCAAATACACATGGGTAGGAACCGGATCATTGCTCGTAGTACCATCCCCGAAGTCCCAGGTAAATTCATGATTGCCAAATGGAGATAGGTTTTGGAAGTGGGCAATTGGCCCGGACACTTCAAAATCGAATGCTGGATCGGGAGTCTCCTTTACATAGACCAACTGTTGTTGACTGGCCATTACCTGACCACTTCCATCGAAGGCAGTCATCTCAATTTCATATGTACCTTTTGCTCCAAAGAAAAATGTTGGGTCAGCGCTATTTGAGGTCGCGATGATATCTCCATCATTGCGGACTGTCCAGGCATAATTCACGACATTCTGGACCTGAGGGGAGGCTTGGACCTGCAATGGCACACATCCGGCATAATGGTCCAACGCAAAGATTCCTTCAACAAAAAACCGGGGTGTCCCTGATAAAGGAATATTGTCAGCTGCCACAATTTCACCATTTTTTGAAATTCCTGCATCCCAGTTGTATTTTATCAGACTGCCACTGATCATTCCTTGCGGAAAAGTATACGCAGCACTTGCTTCCTCCGACTGATCTGTTTTTGTTTCCGCCCACATTACGTAAGTATAGTTTCCGTTTTCATCCACAAAAGCACCTCCCTTGATATCGTCATTAAAATTGAGCTCTACTGTCCGGTCAGGGTCGTATCTCTTGCCAAACAAAAAATCTGAGGCTGTTTTATGGGCGATTCCTCCCTGGGTCATTTTCTGAAAATACTCATCGTTGTAATCCAACCTTTCATAAAGTCCCATTAAATCAAATTCAGAGTAAGCATTATCGAAATAGGTATCTTCCGCCAACTTAAAAATATGAAGCTGTAAAAAATCATTCATCATAGCCGTGGTAACTGCCTTGATCATAAAGTTCCGCTGTGCCTCGTCCGAGCCAATAAATTCACCAAACTGTTTGCGAGGGAGATTCACTTCGGTGATCATCCAGAGTTTTTCCGGAAACTCAGCACCGTCATATCCATAATCAGTAAGCACTTCCTGAAAGATGTCTTTTTGTCGGACCAAACCTTGTGCAGCCGCATCTGAATGCCGGTAATATATCCAGTCGTTTAACTGATCGCTCCACTCTTGAAGACTGCCATCGAAATGTGGATAGGAATGGAACCCCATCACATCGAAATAAGCCCCTCCCCGTAATGGATATTCATTGTTTATGCTGCCATCAGCAGGATTATCTGTATTTCTTAAAATTGCATCTAAAAAAGATGCATAACCAACTCCAGAAACGACGACATAACCATCCGGATCAATTGCTTTAATGATTTCCCAACTGATGCGCAACAAACGGACGTAATGGAAAATGGGTGCCCGCAATTTGTAGTCACACGGATTTGGATTGTTATCCCACCAATTTCCGGGAGCCCCCGGAGGTAAAAAACCCAAGCCCCCCGTATAATCGAACCCCGGTTCGTTCCATATTTCCCAAAAACGGACGTAATCCTTGTACTCAGAAACCATTTTCCACATATACAGCGCGAAATAGTTATCTTCATTGACGGGGGTACCATTTTCTCCTCCATCCCAAATAGGCTCATAAATATTTGCAAATAATTCGGATCTAAACCCCGGACAAAACTCCTCGGCTTCCTGGTGCTCCGGAGAGGGAAAACCAATTATGGCCAGGTGGTCGTTCATGCCAAGTGATTCATAGAACTGAAAGGTTGGTACACTTGCCTGGTATCCTGCTACTTCAAGGTAGCTTTCGAAAAGTCCGGGTCGCAACGCTTTTACCCCCACTCCGGGTACATCGATAATGCGGTTGCCCGCAGCTAATTCGGCAAGTGTATTTTGAGAAAATGAAGGATATTCGCCAATATTCGCAGAAGGGTGAAAATAACCCGTGTAAGGCTGGACCAAATCATTGGCCGTATAGTTCACTTGAGCAAGATTTTGATCGGAAAATAGTACAAAGGTGAAGAGTAAAACAAAAAGTCTTGTTTTGGTCATAGCATTCGTTTTTAACGGATTATAAATGATTCCTTGTGAGCTGAGCAGTAGGTAGACTTGGGAAATTAGCTGGATGAAAGGAGGATCACAAAGGTAAGTAATAAAAATCAAAGAAAGACAAACGAAGATATTTGGTCTTGACCTACCTTATTTCAAGAGCTTCACTTTTCGATGATCCAGCGACCTACACTGCCTTAAATCGTCTTAAGATTTTGATCATTTTACGATCACAAGAATTGATAAATTCAAAGCAGCACCAAAAGCGATGAGTCCCTGGCCTGACCATTTTTACCAGAATAATAATGTTGGGAAATTCTGGCGGTTGGGCAGTATAAAATGGCCTGATGATTTTTTTGTTAGATTTTTCTAACACTGATACTCACATATTGAAAAATTTAATAATTTTGTTGGCTATTACTGTTTTCAGCTATTGCTCCACCACCTGTGAAACATATTAAATGTGTTTCGAGGTCTGAAAAACAATTACAAAATTTGGGAACGATGAATGACAAAGGAACGCAACCTTTTAGGGAACATTTATTGCGTTCAATTTACGGACTTTGTCTGCACCAATCTGTCAGCCAGAATGACGATGCAGAATCATAAATTGATGCAACAAACCTCATCGAAGATATTGCGCTTCGAGAGCAGCTAAGATGGTTCGGCGGCATTCGCCGCCGAACACTTGGCTGTGGTTGCTTAATAAGACTAAGCTTCTTTCAGATCTTTATGAATTGAAATAGAACAATTTGCAATTAAATCGTCTCTTGTGAGAAGTTCATATTGCCAAAAGCAAAACAATGCTAATTTCCAGCGTTTTTAATCGATTACTAAGGCACTCAAAAAAGGTATGAAAAATAAATTCTAAATAAATTTGCTAAGTGCAACGTTCAACTAAATCCTTCCAACGTTGCTTTTTCATCCGACCGCAAATAAAATAAATAAGTTCTATAAAAATGAACTTCTCCTTAAAAAAATTCCAATGAAGTTTTTTCAGTAAAACCAGAAAGCCTGCTTTACGGTGTTCTCCCAACAGGAATCCGCGATCATCTGATCATTTGCAAAGCTCTTTCAACATCGGTGACCGGCAGTTTGCACACTTTGTTCCGGCAAACATAAATCATCGTTTCTCCCTCCTGCAGTTTGCCCTCCAACAACTCAAGGGTTCCTTCGGTCGTCCCACCCAGCACAATGGCATTTGGCAAATAATTGCTCAGTAAATTTTTTGATTTAGCAACGGCCAAGTCACCTACAACAGCGACTTCAAAAGGAGGGTTGACATGGTCCAGCAGAACCTGACACCACATTGAATAAAAATCAGGTGACTGGCTCTCCAGAATTTGGTTCTTCATGGTCTGCATCATTTTCTGTGACTTTTCGACCCATTTTTGATTGTAGAAATAAAGTCCCAGGATATGCAGGTTCTGCGCCATCAAAGAATTCGAACCCGGTATTACATTATCGGAAGTTTCCATTTTTCGAGTGATCAATGGAGGGTCAAGGTCAGAGGTATAGTACATTAACTCAGAATCAGGGTTTTTAAAATGAGCAAGTGCATGTTCCGTTAAGTCCCTGGCTTTGTAGAGCCAGCTTTCATCAAATGTCACTTCATATAATTTTAAAAATGCTGCCACAGTCAAAACATAATCGTCTAAAAAACCATTGATTGCTGATTTGCCATCTTTATAATTTCTGTTCAGCCGGTTGTCCTCCTGCAACATGTTATCCAGGATAAATTGGCCATTTTTCAAGGCGGTCTGTAAGTATTCTTGCTGGCCAAAAGCTTTGTACGCATCCACATAACCGGCAAGCATCAAAGCATTCCATGAAGTCAGCGCTTTGTCATCGAGGCCGGGGCGAACCCTCGTCTCACGGTGCGTTAGAAGAATTGACTTACTGTTTTCAATTAAGTTGTTCAATTCATCTACAGCAATACCGTTTCGTTCTGCCACTTTTTCCTTTTGGTCTTTTACATGAAGAATATTTTTTCCGTGTTCCCAGTTCCCCTTCTGATTTACGTTGTAATAATCATTGAAGATGGTTGCATCTTCTCCAAGTATTGAGTCTAATTCCGGTTTTTCCCAAACATAGAATTTGCCTTCCTCCCCTTCCGAATCCGCATCGAGCGACGAATAAAAAGCGCCTTCCGGAGAGGTCATTTCCCTTTCAATAAACGTGAGCGTTTCCCGTACAATTTTTTCATAGGCAGGATTTTTCACCAACCGGTAGGCATTGGCATACAGGCTGATCAATTGTCCATTATCGTAAAGCATCTTTTCAAAGTGGGGCACCAGCCATTTGTCGTCAACCGAGTAACGGGCAAATCCACCTCCAAGGTGATCATAGATCCCACCTTTCGCCATTTCGTCCAAAGTCAAGGTAACTGCCTCTAAGCTTTTGTTATCGTTGGTGAGAAAATGGTATTTCAACAACCATTCATAATTGCTGGGCATCGGGAACTTTGGCGCCCCTTTCCGTCCCCCCTTCTGGAAATCAATCCTGTTCAACAAGACATCGGCAATATCCGTCAAAGTATTCTTTTTAAAATCTGCCTCCCCGGTCGGCTGGGGCAGATTGCTGGATTCGTTTATCCCTTCGGTCAATTCCTGGGCATATTGTTGCATTTGCTCCGGTTTGCTTTCCCATTCTTTGGAAAAGTACTCCACCACTTCCAGCCATTTCTTTTTAGGGAAATAAGTACCTGCCCAAACAGGTTTCCCGTCTGGCAAGGCAAAAGCATTCAATGGCCAGCCACAGCCACCTTCAGAAACCATTTGACAAGCAGTCATGTATACGTCATCCACGTCGGGTCTTTCTTCCCGGTCTACTTTTATGTTGATAAAATTATCATTCATGATCCGCGCCACGGTGGTATCTTCGAACGATTCATGTTCCATCACGTGGCACCAGTGACAGGCCGCATATCCGATACTGATAATCAACAATTTATTCTCCTCCTTGGCCTTGCGCAAAGTTGCTTCGTTCCAGGGATGCCAATCTACTGGATTATGGGCATGTTGTAAAAGATAAGGACTACTTTCATTGACCAACATATTGGTATGTTCATGTTCTCCCAGCTGGGCATCTCCACCAGTGGTCACGCACCCCATTTGAATTGTTACTGTCAACAGGATAATCAAACAAAGCCCGGTTAAGAAAGAATAAAGTTTTTTCATGCTGCAAAGCTAACACTTCAACATATAATAAAACACATAATAAGTGATGGGCCTCGGAAAGTGGATGGTAAGCAAAGCTCAGTCAGACAGGGATTGGGGCTGGCGCACAGTACCATTAAATCCATTTGGGAATGGCTTCTATCAAGTGCCGTGTGTAATCATTTTCAGGCTGTAAATAGATTGATTCGGTTGTACCGATCTCTACGATTTTTCCGTTTTTCATGACCGCAATTCGGTCACAGATCTGCCGCACCACGGATAGATCATGGGAAATAAAAAGATAGGTCAGGTTTTTTTCTTGTTGTAATTTCTGTAGCAGCCGGAGGATCTTTGACTGGACGGTCACGTCAAGTGCCGATACGCATTCATCACAAATCAGGAACTTCGGTTCAACGCTCAGAGCCCTTGCAATACAGATCCGCTGTCGCTGACCTCCCGAAAATTCTTTTGGAAAACGCCAAAAATGCTCTTCTTGCAGTCCCACTTGCATAAGCAGCTCCATTGTTTTTGTTCGGCGTTCTTGTTCATTTTTTCCAATGCCGTGCACTTTCATCGGTTCCATAATGGCCGAGCCAATCATCTGGCGTGGGTTGAGGGATGAATAGGGGTCTTGAAAAATAATCTGTAGTTCACGTCGCATGCTTTTCCATCCATCATCAGGAAGTTGATGCAACGCATTGCCGTCGTAAATCACTTCTCCGCCACGAGGTTTTTCCAACCTTAAAATACTTCTGCCGAGGGTGGTCTTACCACTTCCGGATTCTCCGACCAAACCAAGCGTTTCACCTTCGTAAATATCTAAACTGACATCATTTACCGCTTTAACGAATGCTTTCTCTTTTCCCAAAAAACTTTTACTTCCTGGGAACCAGGTTTTTAGGTGCTGAACCGAAAGTATCGGTGCGTTTTTCTCGATCACCTTTGAGTTGGTATGCGTACGGTCTTTAAAATCTTTTAAGAGTTCCTTGGTGTACTCATGTTCCGGGTTTCTGAAAACTTGGTCTATCGGTCCACTTTCTACAATTTTACCTTGCTGCATGACCAGTACCCGGTCAGAGACATCCGCGATGACAGATAAATCATGAGAAATAAAAATGATGCTTCCATCCCATTTTTCCTTTAACTCCTTGATTAAATTTAAAATGGAACTCTGAACTGTGACATCCAATGCACTTGTTGGTTCGTCTGCAATCAATACAGACGGATTGAGCACCATGGCCATTGCAATCATCACTCTTTGTCGCTGCCCGCCCGATAACTGGTGGGGGTAACTGTCAAATATTCGGATTGGATCATTCAGCTTCACCCGGTCAAACCATGCGATTGCTTTCTGCTTGGCCGCTTGCTTATTGATCTTTTGATGAACCGATATCGCCTCGACTACCTGATCGCCACATTTAAAAACCGGGTTCAGAGAGGTCATTGGCTCCTGAAAAACCATTGCCAGTTCCTCTCCGCGATAACGTTGCAATGTTTTGTTAGAACATTTGGTCAAATCAATACTTTCATGATCGTTTTTATGAAAAATTATTTCACCACTGGTCAGACGTGCAGCCTTTGGAAGTAGTCCCATGATCGACAAGGAAGTGATGGATTTCCCCGATCCCGATTCTCCTACAATGCCCAGGGTTTCCCCTTTTTTCAATTCAAATGAAATTCCATCCACGGCCGTGACATTACCTAAAAGGCCATCAAACTCTATGGTCAGATCTTTTATTTGAAGGAGGTTGGGTTTCTGCATGATTAAAAGTCAAGTAAGTGGCTGTTCAAAAAAAATGACACTTTTCCTTTGCCTGAAAAAGAGCTTTGAGGCTTGGAAATCAAACATTTGCCCAAATAAAAGTGTCATTTTCAGTGCTCCTTGAAGGAGGTTTGGTTTCTGCATGATTAAAAGACAAAGTACAGTGACAACAAAACTTGAGGAATCATATCCTCTGCGAACATTGCGACCTCGGCGTGAATGCTTTTCTCAAAAAGAGATGGCAAAATCCGCAGAGAGTCGTGTCGTGAAAGTTGAACTAACCTCATGGGCCTGCACCAAAAGTAAACGAAAAATACAGACGTAACAAAAAAGGCCGGCCCAATGGGCCAGCCAATTTAATATCTACAAAAATACATTTAGTTTTTCACCACCAGCTTCGTTTTCTGCCGCCCCTGCTCCAATTGCAGGTGCAAGTAATAGGTTCCGGAAGGCAAATGTGAACCGTCGTAACTGAACTCGTGTTGCCCGCTGTTAAGCTTTTTATTGACGAGCACCTGTATTTCCTGTGCGGATCCATTGAACAGGCTCACTTTGACATGTTCATAACCACTGGTGAATTTCACATTGATTGACCATGAAAAAGGATTTGGAAAAGCGACCGCTTCTATTTCGGGTTTTACATTCTCGGTTGAAGTTGCTTCACATCCTTCAATGATCGGCAAGTGGTTAAAATCGGCGAACAGGAGATTTTTTACATCATCTTCAGCAACTTCAAACCAATCCATCAATACCGATCCGTAGACGTTTCTGAAATCATACTGCATGGCGATTGCATCCTGAACACCCGGGTTGACTGGTATTTCTGGATTATCCCCGATAAAGCCCGGTGCAATACAGCTTCCGAACAACATCAAAGGTGCAGCATCCCCATGATCAGTGCCAAGGCTATCGTTTGACCTGATGCGGCGACCAAACTCTGAGAATGTCATCGTGAGCACGCGCTGGTCTAGTCCAAGCAACACCAGATCTCGTTGGAAAGTATCAACTGCTTGTGAAAGCTGGCTCAATAAATTTGCATGAACACCTACACTTGGGCTGTCCCCGATCTGATTGGCGTGGGTATCAAAACCACCAATGCTGACTACGTAGACTTTGGTCTGCAGACCACCAGCGATCATAAGTGCTACATTTTTCAATTGATTGGCCAATGGATTGGCATCCAGCCCTGGATAAGTGACCATATTGGAGGCACTAGAAGCAGCATTTGAAATTACTTCCCCATACGCATTGGTCTGCTCAATGGAGTCTCTCAAAAAGGTCAATTCATCGCCATAAGGTGTCATGGGAGGTACCGACCCTTCGAGGTCAAGCAAGGGGTTCAAACTGAAAGGGTCATTAATGGCCAGGCTGTAATTGATGGCCGTTCCCTGGCAAGTTTCAGAAACCAACGAGCCCATCGTGATGGCAAAAGGATCGGGGCAGTCGCTGTTTGGATAACCCGCAGGGTAATCGGGCGCACCTTCCTGGAGGTATCGTCCCAGCCAGCCGGTAGTCCATTGTTGGTCGGCAGGCGATCCACTTGTCCAAATATCTGTACTCCTGAAATGAGAGCGGTTCTGGTTGGGATAGCCTACAGATTGAACTACACTCATGCGGCCGTCATCAAATTGAGACTTTAGACCGGTCATGGACGGATGGAAAGCATTATCTGAGCCAACGTCCAGTAAGCTTCCCTGGGGAATCAAAATATTCCCTCTTACGTTCGCTAACTTATCATATTGGTCTAAAGGTGTTATAGTTGCCAATCCATCATTTCCCCCATTTAACTGGATCAAGACCAAAACTTTGTCATTTTCACTGGAAATGGCCGAAAAAATTGATGATTTGGGCATGGCCCTGAGATTCATTCCATTAACCATTAAAGGAACAGAAAGGCCAGCCGATTGTATAAATTTTCTTCTTTTCATTTTGTTGAAATTAATGTTTTCGAGAAAGGTGCCACCGCATAAAGCTGGCAGCAGCCAATTGACCTCTGTTTGATTAACTTAGATAAAATTCAGGCATGCTCAACATGGCACCCAGCATGTTTTCCAGCTTGGCACGAACGGCAGCTTCCAGATTTACATCATCCGGATTATTTATATAGTCTCCATATTCAACGGTCCACTCAAAATCTGGCAGCCCCGGAATCAGAATAGATTTCAGCAGTGCTTTCTGCTCATCTGAAATGGGCTGCGGATAAAGTATTTTGGTAAATTCATCAATCAACTCATTGGGATCAAATGGGTTGTCTAAAGAAGCGGTAAATTTTAACACATCAATTTTGACATTATTCACTCCCTGGCCAAAGCCCAGCGTCAGCATTTGATTGCTAAAATTCATGCGTGGAGGCAAGGTGGCAGAGCTGATCCAGTTTCGGTAATAAACTGGCTCCTGATAGTAGGCTTTCCAGCCAGCCACACTCGGCGGATTGAACGGGACCATTTGCATCGTTTCAAGTGCCTCGCCGACTGTTCCCCTTAGAATTCGGTAGTAAGTATTCTGATCAGACTCATTGTACTCCACTTCAAAAGTATTCAAAACGGACATCACAAAGTCAATCGGGTTTTTGATCATTGGCCCAATACTCAGCATATCAAAAAAATGCTCGCTGGCCAACAATGCTTCCAAAGCAGGTTTCACCTCATAATCATTATCGATCATGATTTGTGCCATTGGTTCAATGACGTTTGCCTCAATGTCAGGCGAGATTACATAGTACACAAACCAACGGTACAGCTTCCTACAGATAAACCGGGCACATTCATCTTTTTGATAAATAATGTCAATCAGGTGGGCGTACTCATTTTCACCCATATTGGGAATATCGATGTTATCGAACCGATGAGACAGTTGTTTTGTACTTTGGTCATGACGGCCATTGATGAAAACACTGGTGGCTGGTACTTGGTAAGGAGCGGTGTTTCGCCAACCCGTCAAGACTTTTGCCATGGCCACTACATCATCCTCAGTATAGTTAGTGTAGTCACCAGGACCGACAGCCGGGCCTTTGCCGATTGAAAACAGTTCCAACAGCTCCCGGGCATAATTTTCATTGGGAGCGACCGCCGTATTTTGGTTTCCGTTCAAATATTGCAGCATGGCCAGATCGATGGTGATCATTTTGGTCAGTTCCTTGAAATTTCCCAGGGCGTTTTCCCTTAGCGTAGTTATGTACCGATAGGTATGGTTGGGATCATTGATGTTGGCAGTTACATAATGGTTGTGCCAGAAAAGGGTCATTTTTTCCCTTACGGAAAGACCATCCTTTCTCCACCTTTCTACCGTCCAGCTGACCAATGACTGTCTGCGGTATCCGAGTATCATTTGAGCATTGGCCCCTTGTGTGTACGGTTTGTCCACCCAACTTTCTCCAATAGGCACCTCAGGGTCTTCCGCATAACCGACATTGGTGGGTTCCGGTGGCAATGGCCGATCAGCAAGCAATGTAGTCAAAGTGGCATCCAGTCCATTTGTTACGGCATCTTTGATCTGTTGATAGGTAGGGCCAAAAATCGTTCTTCGCAAAAGGTGGGCTGCATGCTCATATTCAAACGGGCCCGTGTATGGGTCGAGTCCGGAGAGTACCGTACTGGCTGCAGTGGGCATAGCATCGATTATCTTGTCCGATTTGGTTCTTCCGAACAATGATGCCAGGGTAGTTCTTCTATCCATGTTACAAAAGTTTATGGTGATGAGAAAAATTATCTTTAAGATGGGGTTAGGACTGGAAGGTGTGCCAAAGGTTTAATAACTGATAAAAATTAATTTTCAATTATTGATTGCCACAAAATCACTTTTCATCCACAACCTCAGTGCTAACCATGTGAACTTTTTGGGAATTTTGCGGATTCACCGCCTAATTTGATGTTGCATGGGAATTATCTAAAAACACTTTGGCAGCATAAAGACAGCACAGTTCAAAAAAGTCGTAATAAAAAAATCGATTTTTTTCAGCTGCTCTCATCCAATCGACAGTTTTCGATAAATATGGAGGGATTCTTCATTTCATTTTACAGTTGATTACTTTTACACCGTAATAAATGAAGTGTAACGATTTAGTCAATCAGGGAATGATTTTGGTGAAATAATCAGTCAGGGGCTTCGTTGATACAATTATTGCAAAAGACCGGCCAGAGCATTCTAAACTTGCAAATGGCTTTCCCAGAATAAACATGAAAGATTTTATCACAACTTTTTTCGCCTTTCTCCTTTTCTCTGCAAGTGCATTTGCCCAGCAAAAAGAAGACCCTTATCAAAAGAAGTATGAATGGAGAATAAGGCAGGAAGTTTTGTACGGTGTCTACATTCCCAAAGATGTCAATGAAGCAATTTTAGTGTTGAACAAACTGACCGATACTGAATCAAAGGCAAAGTTCAAGAACATGTCGGAAGAGGAGGCGGTTACAAAATTATTTTTTAGCCTGGGAAGATGGATCAGTTACAACTGGAGTTTCCACGACGGATCGAGGTTGGCCGTTGTATTGCAAAAGATGGGAATTTACCGGCCGGACGATATGTCTCGTTTCATCATGATCCTCTTCCATAGAAGCTTGAACAAGCGGCCTTTAGAGATCAAAGCATTGCTGAAAATCTTTCATGAAAAGGCAGAACTTGAAAGAAACGAACGGTTGAACAAAGGCACGATCATCCACGAAGAAACTCGCCAGAAACCCAAACCTGAAGAAGGAAAAAACGGTGGACATTAATGTTCAGTTTAAGCCAATTTGTGTAAAAACCTGTCCGCTAACATTTATTTTTCTTACCAACGTTTTCCAAAATTTATACTTTTGCAGCCAAATTTTTTCAATCCAGGTTGATTGGGAAACTTTGACCCATGTTTAATCCAAAGGGTTTTAAGTTGCGGGAAATAACAATTAATCATATATTCATCAATCTGACAATCAATTTTTTATCAGATTTCCACCAACATTATTTCCACCACTTTTACCTACCTTAAATAACAAACTGATTATGCCAAGGAACCTACTCATCGTTGAGTCTCCGGCAAAAGCTAAAACCATTGAAAAATTCCTGGGTAAGGATTTTACCGTTAAATCAAGTTACGGACACGTCCGCGATTTGCCTAAAGGTGAGACTGCCGTGGATATTGAAAATAATTTCACCCCGAAATACGAAGTCACTGCCGATAAAAAAAAGGTGGTCAAGGAACTGAAGGACTGGGTTAAAAAAGTTGAAGAAGTGTGGCTCGCAACGGATGAGGACCGGGAAGGAGAAGCCATTTCGTGGCACCTTTGCAAAGTACTTGGCCTGGATGAAAGGTCGACCAAGCGAATCGTTTTTCATGAAATAACCAAACCAGCCATCCAAAAAGCAATAACTACACCTCGCTTGCTTGATCTGTCTTTAGTGGATGCACAGCAAGCCCGCCGAATTTTGGATAGATTGGTCGGGTATGAGTTATCGGGGCTTTTGTGGAAAAAGGTGAAGGGCGGTTTATCTGCCGGCCGGGTCCAGTCGGTCGCCGTGAAATTGATTGTTGACCGCGAAAGGCAGATCAACAATTTTGAAATTTCATACTACTTTAAAATTTCAGCTGAATTTGATGTTAAAGGGCATGATGGCAAAACCGTGACCCTGAAAGCCGAGTCACCTATCCGTTTTGAGGAAGAAGGAGATGCAGAAGAATTTCTCAAAAAATGCATGGGTGCCAACTTTACCATCCGCGACATTCAGGTAAAACCAGCCAAGCGTCGCCCCTCGGCTCCGTTTACTACCTCCACCTTACAACAGGAGGCAAGCCGTAAATTAGGTTTCTCGGTCAGCCGTACGATGGTGGTTGCTCAAAAATTATATGAAGCTGGCCACATTACTTATATGCGTACGGACTCTACCAATTTGAGCGAAACAGCATTGTCGGCCATTGCCGCAGAGATTGATAAACAGTATGGCTCGAAATACGTGCATACCCGTCGGTACAAGACTAAAAAAGAATCCGCTCAGGAAGCACACGAAGCAATCCGGCCTACGTACATCGATCGCCACCAACCAACCACTGACCGGGATCAGCAAAGGTTGTATGAGCTGATCTGGAAAAGAACAATTGCCAGCCAGATGGCCGACGCAGAACTGGAACGTACAACCGTTGACATTGCTATTTCAACTCAACCTGAGGCAAAATTGAAAGCGGAAGGGGAAGTGCTGAAATTTGACGGGTTCTTGAAAGTATACCTGGAATCAAAAGACGATGATGACGAAGAAACCACCAAAGGAATCCTCCCTCCCCTCCACGTAGGTCAATCGCTCGATCTGAACAACCTGAAAGCCCAACAAAGGTTCACCCGCCCGCCTGCCCGGTATACGGAAGCAAGCCTGGTCAGCAAATTGGAAGAACTGGGCATTGGTCGACCTTCCACCTATGCACCAACCATCACCAAAATAATGGACCCTAACCGGGGCTACGTGATAAAGGACAGCAGGGATGGAAAAGAACGCCAGTATACCGTGCTGACCTTAAAAAATGGCTCCATCGAAAAAACCGAACCAACCGAACGAACCGGCGCTGTCAAGAACCGACTCTTCGCAACTGACCTCGGGGCCATTGTTGTTGACTACCTCGCCAAACATTTCAAGAACATCATGGATTACGGCTTTACGGCCGGCATTGAGAAAGAATTCGACCACATTGCCGATAACGGAACCGAGTGGCAAGAAGTAGTCAAGGATTTCTATAAACCGTTTCATGAAACCATTAACAAAGCCCTGGAGAAAAGTGAAAGAGCCACCGGGGAACGCATTCTTGGGAAAGATCCGGAGACGGGCAGAACCCTTTTGGTTCGCATGACCAAATTTGGTAAACCCGCAGTTCAAATTGGAACGAAAGAGGAGTTGGGAGAAGACGAAAAGCCGAAATTTGCCAATCTCAACCAGGGGCAGTCCATCGAAACAATCACTTACGAAGAAGCGCTGAAGCTATTCTCCTTCCCTAAATCACTCGGTGACTACAAAGGAAAAGAAGTTAGCATCGGCATTGGCCGATACGGTCCTTACGTTAAATTCGACGAGAAATTCGTGTCTATTCCAAAAGGGGAAGACCCGAACAATGTGAACATGGACCGCGCCATCGAATTAATTATTGAAAAGCAAAAAGCAGATGCACCCGTTGGAGAATACAAAGGCTTGCCTATCACAAAAGGCAAAGGACGTTTTGGGCCATTCCTCAAATGGGACAAATTATATGTCAATGTACCCAGGCGATATGATTTTGATACCATCACCATCGATCAAATGCACGAGCTGATTGCAGCCAAAATAGAAAAAGAAGCCAATCGGTACATCAAGCAATGGCCTGACCTGAAACTGGCGCTTGAAAATGGAAGATGGGGCCCATTTATCCGTTGGAAAAAGAAAAGCATTTCCCTACCCAAAATTGATGGAAAACGGATGACCCAGGAAGAGGCTGCCGCGATGGATTTAGAAGAAATAAAAAAATTAGTGAATGCCGCCCATCCAGGCGCTTTCAAAGATTAAAACTACCTGAACGAGCGCAGTAAAATCAATTATTGCGCTCGTTCAGAATTTTACTGGCCATTTAATATTTTTCATTTTCAGAAAAGGATGAAATTTAGTTTGGCAATATTCCTGCTTTGAATAGTATCCGTAAAGCCCTCAAGTATTATTTTTACCCGTTGTTCATTCCCCCAACCCATTATACTTTTTTAATATTTTTTTCGTTTGTCAACCACCCCATCTGCGATTCAATATTGTACGTTCTGAAAACAACTTGATACTCAACCCTTGTAAAATGACGACTGTTAAATTTTCACTCCTTCTCCTTTTATTACCCGTTTGGGCTTTTGGACAAATCAGGTTTTCTGTTGAGATCTCAGGGATGCCGATTGATCATATCTTAGTCGAGAAGCCCGTTAAGGGACTTTACTTCCCTACCCTTCCAGAAAAAATCTTAATGGGTAAAAAAAACCGGTTCCTTATCGAATGTGAAGATGAAACACCCGGGTTCATGAAAATTCACCTGGGAGAAAATCAGGTGGTAAAAATCTTCAATGAGCCGGGCCGCACCAATTCACTTTCTGTCGATTTAGCCAATTTCCCAAAATCATTGAAATTCGAAGGCCCCCAGGCAGCCCAGAACAAGTTTCTCAACGAACTGCCCCACCAGGCGATGTCCTTGCTGGGAACCGATCTGCTAACAGTAAGATCCGACAATGAAGAAGAAAAAAAACCAAAGGACTATTATTTGGATGTACTCGACAATATTGAAGCGGAAAAAAACATCTTGCGCCGGAAAGGCAAAAAGAAATTCTCTCCTGCATTTATCGATGCAATGGAACGTGAAATCACTTATTACCATACCTGCCAATTTTCTGAAATGATCGCCCAGGACTACCGGCTTTATTCGCAGAACAAACCTTCGAGGTTTACCTCTAAATGGGCGTTTTACTGGTCTAAAATTTTTGAAGAATTTCCATTAAACGAAAATAAAAATGCGGTATCGGAATATTACACATTGGCGCTTGATTATTATTTTGGTGACTACCGGTTAGGTTATCAGGGCGATGCAATTTATGAAGATCCAGACCTTCAAATCGGCGAGCAATTTCTCGAATACGACCGTTTGTTATGGAACGAATTCGAAGGGGCCTCACTGGAGTACGGACTGGCGTCAGTACTTTCACAACGGGCATTAATCGGAAATAATGAACCCGTTTTGTTTGACCTGTACCAAAAGTTTAAAAATGATTTTCCCAACAGTCATTTTTTAAAGTATTTCGAAGCTGCCGTTTCACCTATTGCGGAGAGCCTGAAAGAAGAAGAAATCAAATTACCTGAAGGTATTACGCGATTGGATGCAGAACGTGAAATGAACAGTGTGCAGGACATCATCGACCAGTTTAAAGACAAAGTGGTTTACATGGATATTTGGGCTACCTGGTGCAGCCCTTGCCTGGCTGAGTTCAGGCAAAAAAAGCCGTTGGAAAATTTTGTCCAGGGTAAAGATATTGTCCTTGTTTTTATTTCCGTTGACAACGAAGACAGAAGAGAAAAATGGCAAAAAATAATAATTGACAATAATCTAAAAGGCTATCACGTAATTGCGAATTTTTCTCTAAGGGATGAATTAATTGATAAATTTGGAGACGGCAGCAACCTTGCTTTGCCGCATTATATGATTTTTGATAAAAATGGAAAATTGGCGGACGGGAACGCAAAACAACCAAGTCGTTACTCCATGCTTTTCAAAGATTTGGAACGCTATATTGATTAATATTTTTGCCTTTGGAAGAATGGAAAAATGAGTCACCCCGAATTTTTGTACTGATCCAAAACAATCGAATTTGAGGCCTAAGGCGTCGATTTCGACGGGCATCGAGCCGCCTTCACTTGTATTGCCCCGAAAATTCGGAATGACTCAAGTTTTTTTAAAGCTTTATAAATTTTTCAGAAAAGATTTTTCCGTCAAGATTTATTTCAATTATGTAGGTACTCCGTTGAAGGGCAGATAAATTTATTTTACTACCTGCATCAGTTATTCCATGCTGTAGTCGCTGGCCCAATAAATTATAAATATTGAACTCAAAACTTTTTTTATCCAGACGGTGATTAACGATTAAATAATCACCTGCAGGATTTGGGAAAATATTTAATTCAATGTTTTGCTCAGCAATTACTTCTTTATCGTTCACGAGTCCATCAACCGTGAGCGGAGATTGAAACAGGGTCAAGCCTCCTCTGTCATTGCCAACAATCGCATCGATGAATCCGTCCTCATTCACATTGCCAAATCCAATGCGGCATATAAACCCTTCCCTCAATTCACCAAACCGGTTGGTAATTAAATCGAAACTTCCACTGTCCAGGCTATCCTGATTAATTTCATACTGAACAATCCACCCGGCATCAGTACCAGAAAACAAATACATGGTTTCATTAAATTCCAACACAAAAGGTTGGCTAAAACCGACAGCAGAACCGGGCAGAATCGTAGATATACTCCCAAAAAAAGGATTGTTGGGTTGTTCATTTTCGTTTGAGAAAAATTCCGGGCTTTCAGCCGTTCCAAGATTGGGCAGGTAATTGATATTGCCAGAGCGTTCGCCAATAATTAAATCCTGCAAACCATCTTTATTCACATCGAAAATAAATGGGGCTGCATAAGAACCTACATTGATTTCTTGCCATTGCGGAACAAGGCTCGCAAACTGCATGGGTTGATCTGCGCCGGCGATATTTTCAAAATAATGAACAAACCCCTGGCGATCCCCAATGAGCAAATCCTCATCGCCATCTCCGTCAAGATCACCGAACGCCGGAGAAAAAGAACGGGATACCATATTGAACTGACTCATTTCTAACCAGTCACGGTCGACAATTTCGTATGACGGTTCAGCGGCTGTCCCGTTATTCAGCAGAAGGATCAGGGAGGACGAGGTCAGGCTGGTGCTATCCCAAATTTCCCGGTTACCTGCAACGATGTCCAGCAATCCATCCGCATTCACATCCACAAAAACCGGAAAGGTGCCCGTTCCAAAATCAATCATCCCGTCTGACAAAAAATTGCTTTTTACAAAATTAGCTTCCGGATTTAAATCAGTTCCCAAGTTTTCATAGTACCAGGCCGTTTCCACATCAGGTGCGCCTTGCGACAGGTTGGGAGAAAAAAGAAAATCCCTTGCTCCGTCATTATTTATATCCAGATGATAAGAAGCAGGAAAATTGATGATATCTACCGGAAGATTATTGGACGGATAAGTTGTGTCCTGCACATTAATCCAGGCGTTGTTTTTATCTCCACCGTTTTGTGCATAAATGATATTTGGAAAAATTAAGTCGCCGTATAATAATTCTTTATCACCATCATTGTCATTATCGAAAGTACAGAGTGTTGCGCCACCATGTACCCGGCTTTCCACATCATCCGGATCGGGGTTGTCGAACAATGCACATAGGGACATATCTGAACTCAATGTAAGGCTTTGTGAAAAAGGTGTAATTACGAAGTCGCCCCAACAATCGTCCGCCAATTCATATTTTAGCACTTCATCGTTATATCCACTTTCCAGTGCAATGTTTTTGAAATATAAAACTTTGCTCCCGGAAGAATTTAACGTCAAAATATCCAAGTCTCCATCACCGTCGATATCATCAACCGCAGGGTAATCCGGGTTGTTAAAAACTTCGACCGGCCCGACCACTTCTCCATCAATTTCGAATGGAATAATATCGTAAATATAATCGGGAAAATTAATGCGGTCAAAAACCAGTTGGTTATTTTGATTAAATGCTCCTTTATAAACTTTAAATCCGGAAAGGCCCTCATCAAAAGCACTTACAAACATATCAGCCGCACCGTCCCGGTTATAATCTCTCATGAGCACATAATGCTGGCCTCTCGGAAAGTGGTCGGTCCAATATCTTGAATATTTATAGTCCATTTCACCAGCCTCATTTGTTTGGTCGATGAAAGCCAAGTGGACATGTCCATTGCGATCAAAAGCAAACAAATCTTTTTTCCCATTTCCATTTAAATCAATAGCTGACCACTGAGGTGCATTCATCCCTCCGGTCCAGGGGTTTGCCAATTGTTCTCCATTTTCAAAAACAGGCACATTTAATAAATGAAAATTCTGAGCAATACAATTGCCTGAAAGGCCGATTAAAGTAATTAATAGTAATTTTTTCATAACAGTATATTTAAAAAATTAGAGTGTACATTTAAAAAAGCATTTTTTAAAAGAAGGTGTTTTATTTTTTGAAAACGAATAATTTTTTCACTCCTATTTTATCCCCATTTCTTATTTGCAGAAAATAGGTTCCGTTCTGCAAATTATTTAATTCGATTTTATTCCTGCCGTTATCAATCGTTCCGTTAATTACGATCTGTCCCAAAGTATTGTAAAGGCTGAAAGTTGAATTTCTCAATTTTAAATCATTTATTTCAAAATATACATAGTTTTTAGCAGGATTTGGGTAAATATTAAATTCCAGGTTATTAACGACCCCTCTTGTGCTGACCGGTGTATTGTTGAATGGAGCAACAAATAAGCTTATTCCACCACGGTGGTTGCCAATTACTGCTTCTATAGATTCATCTTCATTAAGATTGGCGAAAGAAACCCGGGAATGAGTTCCCATGCGAAAGTTATTCAATTGTTTTTCAATTAAAACAAACGTGTCTCCAAATTCCAGCTTACTGGTATCGACCTGGTACATTTCAATAAAACCGGACTGAGAACCAGTTAAAAGAAAAACAGTATCCCTGAGTTCAAGTATGGTTGGTGCAGAATATCCAGCAGGCGTACCAGACTGTATAGTAGTAATGCCACCAAGCAATTGATTGTTAGGGGCATCATTTGTATTATCATGGAAGTCTGGGTTGCCGGGGGTTCCAATATTAGGCAGGTAATTAATATTGCCACCAATTTCTCCCGCCAAAATATCGGCCAGGCCATCTTTATTTAAATCATAGATATAAGGCGTTGGAAAATTCCCGATCCTGATATTTTTCCATTGTGGTATGGGGGCGGAAAATATTGCGGGATTGCCGGGTCCAGCAGTGTTTTCTGCATAAAACATGTATCCGCCTTTTTCACCCACCAATGCATCCTCATCGCCATCCTGGTCCAGATCCCCAAATGCCGGAGCATATTGTTTGGTGGCAATTTGTGGATCAACCGTGGTAAATTGTCTCAACCCTAAATAATCATCGTCAACTAATTCAAATGCAGGTGCTTCAATAGTTCCGATGTTTTCGTATAAATATAAAGAAGCCTCTTTGTTGTTTGCTGCATTCGTGGTAGTGGTCCGTTCAAAATTCCCCACGACGATATCGAGCAAACCGTCGGAATTATAGTCAAAAAAAACTGGGTGTGATCCTTTCCCGACATCAATCATTTGATCCACCATGGCATCCTTTTTCACAAAATCAAATACGGGCATTTCATTGGATTCTACATTTTTATAAAACCAGACTTCCACGTCCGGGCTGACGTTGAATTCATTCGGATTAAACAATAAATCTTTTAATCCGTCATTGTCATAATCCAAATAAAAACTGTTTGGAAAATCCGGCATGTGTACCGGTAAATTATAACTGGGGAAAGTCACATCCTGATTAGTGATCCAGGCCGACTGAGCATGGCCACCATTAACCCCCTCCATTATTTGTGGGAAATTCAGATCGCCGTACAGAACTTCTTTATCACCATCATTGTCTGCATCAAACGTGCAAATGGTACTTGCTCCATGCAGCCCACCATTTTTATCCTCTACGAGGGGTTTATAAATTGAATCCCTGGCACAGGTATCCGGATCACCACTCAAAACAAAGGTGGTGGTTTGATCCGGCAAATAGATACGTCCCCAACAATCATCTTCCAATTCAAAGATCAAGGTGTCCGTGGTAAACCCTCTCTCCAAGGCAAAATTCCTGTAGTAATTAAAGTCTCTCCCTGAAGTTGCATCTAAGGAGAGAATATCTAAATCGCCATCACCGTCGATATCGTCGATCGCTGGGTAGTCTACATTGTTTACGTTTAAATTGGCAATAGAACCATTATTCAATGGAATAGTAATCACATCTAAGATCCAGTTGGGATTTTCGATTAAATCAAATTGCAATTCGCCATTTTCTATCTCCCCTCTGTGCACCTCAAATCCTGCGGCTCCCCTTCGTTGGGAGTGTCCGAAAAAATCCATCACGCCGTCCTTATTGAAATCTCTTAGTAGGACAAAATTCCAAACAGTAGGAAAGTTCGGGATGAACTCGCTGGCGAAGGCATATTCGCTTTCACCGGTCCCGCCAATATTTAAAAACGGCAGGTGTACAAAACCATCTCGGTCAAAAGCGTACAAATCCATAACACCGTCACCGTCCAAATCTACTTTGGACCATTGCGGGGCATTTATGCCTCCTGCCCAGGGACTTAACAAAACTTGATTGTTCTGCGTAACCGGAACGTTTAAATACTCAAAGCTTTGAGCTTGCAGGAAATGAAAAGAGAAAACGGTAAAAAATAGAAGGGACCTGAATTTCATAAACGAAAAAATTAGTTGCCGAATTAAACTCAAAAATAAACGTATAGTTGATCACTTAAGCTGACAAAACCCTCTTTTGTTGGTCATGTTGCCAATAAAAAACCCAGAATTATTTTCAAGATAAAACTGGGCTTTCTTTTTATTTTTTCTACATGATTACTTCAAACATGCATCCACAAATGCAACAAACAACGGGTGTGGATTTTCAACGGTACTTTTTAGTTCCGGATGGTATTGAACCCCAACAAACCAGGGGTGCCCTTTTAATTCGACTATTTCCACCAGTTTGGTGTCAGGGTTTATACCGGTCGGAACCAGGCCTGATTTCTTAAATTGATCCAGGTATTTATTATTGAATTCATACCGATGGCGATGTCGTTCGCTGATCTTCATAGAACGGTACGCCTTCTGCGCATTTGATCCTTTTTTCAAGTCACAGGCATAAGCTCCTAATCGCATCGTTCCGCCTTTTTTTGTAATCTTTTTCTGCTCAGGCATCAAGTCGATCACCGGGTTTTCGGTATTTGGGTTTACCTCGGTGGAAGCGGCACAAGTTAATTCCAAAACATTTTTTGCATATTCAACGACCGCACACTGCATGCCCAGGCAAATTCCAAAGAACGGGAGATGGCTGTTTCTCGCATATTTAATTGCGTTTAATTTTCCGTCGATACCCCGTTCTCCAAATCCAGGTGCCACCAGAATCCCGTCCAAGTCAGCTAACTTTTGAGCTACCTCTTCATCGGAAATTGCCAGCGATTCTGAGTGGATGGGAACGACCTCAACTTTGCATTCATTGACCGCACCAGCATGAATAAAAGCTTCAAAGATGGACTTATAAGCATCCTGCAATTCATGGTATTTGCCCACCAAACCAATCTGGACACTTTTGATCGGGTTTTTCAACCGACCCAGGAAAGCTTTCCAGGCTACCAAATCAGGAGCCTTGCGATCTGGCAAACGCAGCTTTTGCATCACTGTGGTATCGAGGTTTTCTTTTGACATCAAAAGAGGAACATCGTAAATGGTTTCGGCATCAATGGCTTCGATAACTGAACCTACATCGACATTGCAAAACAGGGCAATTTTCCTTTTCAAGTGCATGCCAAGCGGATGCTCTGTCCGACAAACCAAAATGTCTGGCTGAATACCAGTGTTCAAAAGCTCTTTTACAGAATGTTGGGTAGGCTTGGTTTTGAGTTCCTTGGCTGCGTTCAGGTAAGGGACCAACGTTAAGTGGATGGCGAGACAGTTGTCGGCCCCAAGTTCCCAACGAAGTTGCCTGAGTGCCTCCAGGTAAGGCAACGACTCAATGTCGCCTACAGTCCCGCCGAGTTCAGTGATCACAATGTCGTATTTATTATCGGCACCCAAAAGACGAATGCAGCGTTTGATTTCATCGGTGATATGTGGTACAACCTGAACGGTCTTACCAAGGTAATCACCCTTCCGCTCCTTCTCAATCACGGTTTGATAAATCCGGCCGGTCGTTACGTTATTGGCTTGTGATGTAGGAATATTTAAGAACCGTTCATAATGCCCCAGATCAAGGTCAGTTTCGGCGCCATCATCGGTTACATAACATTCACCGTGCTCGTAGGGATTGAGAGTGCCCGGGTCAACATTGATGTAAGGGTCGAATTTTTGGATGGTAACGGTAAAGCCCCTGGCTTGCAGAAGTTTGGCGAGTGATGCCGAGATGATGCCTTTGCCTAATGAAGAAGTTACGCCGCCCGTAACGAAGATAAATTTTGCCATAGTCAAGAAAAAAGAAAAAGTAAAAAGGAAAAGATTGAGTCAGATTTTGAGAATATTTCTAATGGGAATTCTCTTTAACTTTTTCCTTTTTACTTTTTACTTGTGTTGCTGTTACGGGATGCAAAGGTACAGAATTGGCGATGGCTGTCAGGAAAGGTTGATTGATTTTTTAAAAATTATTTTCTTGCGCTCCAGGTAACTTCTTCTACACCAACATCTTTGGCCATTTTCCGACCAAATACAAATAAATAATCCGACAACCGGTTTACGTACTTGAGGACCATTGGTTCAACTGGCTCAACCAAATGGAGGGCGACGATCAGCCTTTCTGCGCGGCGGCAGATCGTTCTTGCGATATGGCAGTAAGAAACGGAAGGATGGCCACCAGGCAAGATGAAATTTTTCAAAGGAAGCAGCTCACTTTCCATAGCATCAATTTCATTTTCCAACAATTCAATATCCGTTAGCCGAATGTCTGGTGGGGCAATATTTTTGGTGGGGTCGGTGGCAAGATTGGCGCCAATGGTGAACAGTCGGTTTTGTATTTCTTTTAAAACGGAGCGATAAGCGTTGTTTTTGCATACATCCCTGACCAGGCCAAGGTGGCTGTTCAGTTCATCAATGGTGCCGTATGCATCTATCCGTAAATCATTTTTCGGAATTCTCCTGCCGCCAAAAAGTGCCGTTTGTCCGGCGTCGCCAGTTTTAGTGTAGATCTTAAAAGCCATTTGTTGGAAATTGGAAATCGGAATTGGAAATTGGATTCTCACTATTTCCAAACACCGCTCACGAATTAAGACAACTGTAACGCAGAAGCGGGGTTTGGGTTCACTTTATCCGTTTCCACCCTTCCATCTTTCAAGCGAACTACCCGGTGTGAGAACTCGGCAATATCAGGCTCGTGGGTGACCAGTACGATGGTATTGCCAGCATCATGTATTTGTTCGAACAGCCCGATAATTTCGTAGGAAGTTTTTGAGTCAAGGTTTCCGGTAGGTTCATCTGCTAAAATGATCGTTGGATCATTGACTAGTGCCCGGGCGACCGCCACTCTCTGTCTTTGTCCGCCGGACAGTTCATTTGGTTTATGGTCCATTCTGTCAGCAAGTCCGACTTGCTCCAGAACGTGCGCAGCCTTTTCCATTCGTTCACTTTTGGAAAGACCTGCATAAACGAGCGGCAATGCCACATTTTCCTGGGCGTCAAGTCTGGGCAGCAGGTTAAAAGTCTGGAATACAAATCCTATTTCTTTATTCCTTACCTCAGCCAATTCATGGTCAACCATTTTACTGACGTCATTTCCGTTCAGGAAATATTCGCCGGAGGTCGGGGTATCCAGGCAACCTATCAAGTTCATCAAAGTTGACTTACCCGAACCCGAAGCGCCCATCAGTGCTACGTATTCATTTTTATGGATATCCAGATCAACTCCTTGCAGGGCATTGACTACATTGGCTCCCATGTAATAGATTTTAGTGAGCCCTCGAACAGAAATTACAGATGACATTTAGTAAATGATTTTATGATCGGCAGGCCGCTTGCTGATCGGTCTGTTACAACTTTTCGACCTTCCAGCCTACCTACCATTTATTTCTTTAAAACTTTTGGCACTTTGAAATAGGTACCGTTTTGATCAGGTGCATTCTTTAATGCATTTTGCTGCGAAACTTCATTTTGGACTTCATCTTCTCTTAACTTGTTCAACTCCTCATTTATGTACACCAAAGGTTCTACTCCAGTTGTATCCAAAGCTTGTAATTTCTCTACCATGGAGAGAATATTGTTCAGGTCTCCGGTCAATTTGGATCTTTCCGCGTCTGATAATTCAAGCTTCGCTAAACTTTCAAGTTTTAAAATTAAGTTTTGGTCTATGGTCATAATGATTTTTTAGATGATTGGTAACGGTTCTTGGAGGAAAGGGTATTGGTTTCTGGTTTCTGGTTTTTGGTTTTTGGTTTTTGGTTCAACGAAAACGATGGATCAAAAAACCAGAAACCAAAAACCAAAAACCCTCTCGCTTTTCCTATTTTCGTGCCTGATTGAGAAAACCAGGTTTATTCATGACCAACGAAATAAAAACTAACATCAAGCATGTCGCCATCGCCGGTAATATTGGTGCCGGTAAAACTACCTTATGTGGAAAACTCGCCAAACATTTTGGTTGGGGCACTCATTTCGAAAGTGCTGACGACAACCCTTATCTCGCCGATTTTTACCTCGATATGAAGCGGTGGTCGTTCAACCTGCAAATTTATTTCCTCAATAACCGATACCAACAAGTCCTCAAAATACTACAGGGAGACCAAACGGTTATCCAAGATCGCACTATTTATGAGGATGCGTACATATTTGCCCCAAACTTACATGATATGGGCTTAATGGCAACCAGGGATTTTGAAAATTATTTCAGCTTGTTCAAAACCATGTCATCTCAAATTCAGGCACCTGACCTGCTGATTTATCTGAAGGCCAGTATCCCAACTTTGGTTTCCCACATTCAATCGAGGGGGAGGGACTATGAAGGAAGCATGAGCCTGGATTACTTGAAACGGCTCAACAATCGATACGACCAATGGATCAGCAATTACAATGATGGCAAGTTACTGGTCATCAATTCTGACGATGTGGACTTTCAGAATAATCCCGAAGATTTAGGAAAAATTGTAAATCTAGTGCAAGCGGAACTACATGGCCTTTTTTAATAAAAGGATTTAGGCTCTCGGCACGTCCTCATTTTTGTCAAATAATTCCTTGATGAAATCTGGAACGACCTCCTCGACAAATGATTGATCACTGGAGATAGCAGCGAAGATGGCCAGATGAAAGAGAACAGAGACAGCAATGGCCAAATATCTTCTACGACGGGCTGCCCTTGCAAATTTTTGCTGTTGATACATGGTCTGAGCTTTTGGTTTAAAAACTAACGCCGGCGACGTATGCATATTATCAGAATAATCCATTTAAGATAAGTTTATCTATTCTTAATCAATTGTAAATAGCACTCACCATGACCCAAATCGATCAATTCATAAGTGAATTCAAAGCATTTTATGACAAAAAACCCTGGTACGGTAGCAGTTTCAAAAAAATAGTGGACGACATTACTCCCAAAGAAGCACTCGCCGTTCCAGGTAATGGTCATTCTATTGCCAGGCTATTGTGCCATATGAATAAATGGAGGCGTTTTTTAGCCATTCGACTACAGGGTGATACTCAATTCCAAGTCAGTGACGATGATCTGGATAACTGGCCAGCTTTGAACACGATCACGGTTGAAACATGGGAAAACGCCAAATCAGAATTTGGCGAACTGCAACAAATTATCGTTGATGAATTGAGCAAAAGGGAGGACTCCTTTTTGGAAACACCTTTCTCTCCCAGGAATGAAAAATACATTTATCGCTATTTGATTTCAGGGGTCATTCAACATGATATCTATCATTTAGGTCAAATTTCCCTCCTCAAACAACTCCTGCGATCCGCCAACCCAAACAACTGATATCCAGCATTTTACAACCAAATGTTACTAAAATATTAAGCAATGAATATCGAGCAAATTCGGGAAATATGCCTTTCATTCCCTAACGTTACAGAAGATATAAAATGGGAGAAAGATCTTTGTTTTTGCATCGGTGACAAAATGTTTGCTGTTACGGGTTTGGCGGATGGACACAGCAGTGCCACCTTCAAAGTCTCGGCGGAGGAGTATGAATTGCTGATAGAGCGGGATGGTATCACACCTGCTCCTTACCTGGCCCGCCACAAATGGGTACTGGCAGAATTCTCTGCTTTGACCAAGAATGAATGGAATGCGTTTTTGGTTCAATCATATCAACTGGTCAAAGCTAAGTTACCGGCTCGCATTCGCAAAAAATTGAGTTGACCTCCCTTTCAAAACACTTACTAATCAAACTATCCGAACAATGCGACCAGCCATTCTTTGCCTTCTTTGTATTATTTTCTTGTGCAACTGTAATCAACAAATTCAGGAAGCCGCCAAAACAAAAGCTCCATTCGTGTGGGAAAACGCGAATATTTATTTTTTGCTCACCGATCGGTTTTACAATGGCGACTCCTCCAATGATCTCAACTTCGAACGGTCAGATTCCACCGCCGTATTACGAGGAATGATGGGTGGCGATATCAAAGGAATTACCCAAAAAATCAAGGAAGGTTATTTTACTGATTTGGGAGTCAATGCCATTTGGTTTACCCCGGTTGTGGAACAGAACCACGGATTAGTGGATGAAGGCACCGGCGCCACGTACCCTTACCATGGTTATTGGGCACAGGACTGGACTGCCCTTGATCCGAATTTTGGAACGGAAGATGATTTGGCGGAATTGGTGGAAACGGCCCACCAGAATGACATTAGAATCTTGATTGACGTTGTGATCAACCATACTGGTCCGGTCACCGATAAAGATCCTGTGTGGCCAATTGAGTGGGTGCGGACCGAGCCCCATTGTGAATATACCAATTATGAAAACACCGTCAGTTGTACGCTGGTGAAAAATTTACCGGATGTAAAAACTGAAAGTGATGAAACTGTAGAATTGCCAGCATCATTGAAGGCAAAATGGGAAAGCGAAGGACGCCTGGAACAAGAAATAGCCGAGTTGGATGATTTTTTCCAAAAAACAGGCCGCCCACGCGCTCCACGTTTTTACATTATGAAATGGCTGATCGATTTTATTAAAAAGTATGGAGTAGACGGTTTTAGGGTAGACACGGCCAAGCATACCGAAGAGACGGTCTGGAAGGAACTAAAAGAGGAGGCTGACAAGGCATTTGCAGCATGGAAAATGGCAAATCCAGAAAAAGTGTTGGACGATAATGATTTCTATATGGTCGGCGAAGTCTACAACTACAACATCGGTACGGGCCCTCTTTTTGATATGGGAGACCAGAAGGTAAATTTCTTTGAAAACGGCCTGACCAGTTTAATCAATTTTGGTTTTAAAGAACATGGCAATTATGTTTATGATTCAATTTTCACCAATTATTCCAAGTCACTGAACGGCCCTTTGAAAGGGAAGAGTGTTGTCAATTACATCAGCTCTCACGATGATAGCTCCCCATTTGACAAGGAACGGCAAAAACCCTTCGAGTCCGCCACTAAACTTCTGCTTTGTCCAGGGGCAACCCAAATCTATTATGGCGATGAAACAGCCCGCCCGCTCATCCACGAAGGTGCCAATGGAGATGCCAACCTCCGTACTTTCATGAACTGGGATGAATTGGAAAACAATGCAGCTAAGGGTGAATATACTGTTCAGGAAGTCCTGCAACATTGGCAAAAACTGGGAAAATTCAGGAACTCCCATCCTTCCGTAGGAGCCGGCACTCATCAAGTGATTTCTGAAAATCCTTATTATTTCACAAGAACCTATCAAAAAGGCGAATTCAATGATAAAATTGTCGTCGGCCTTGATTTACCTTCCGGACAAAAAAAGGTTCCCGTTTCGGATCTTTTTGAAGATGGTGAACGACTTACAGATCATTATTCAGGCATAGAAGTGGAAGTGGATGGAGGGGAAATTCTCATAGACACGCCATTTTCTTTGGTATTGCTCGGTAAATAATTGTTAGGTCGAAATTTTTAAGGTTAGCTTGCTTTCATTAGGTTTGCATTCACTACCAACATCAAAGATGTAAAATGAATTTTCGACCTCCCCTATTTCTATTTTGTTTATCTTTTGTTTTATTCATGTGCCAATCACCTGAGCCTGAGGTGATCGGCAATCCACCTTCACCAGGATTTAACCTTTCTGATTCCGATGAAAAAGCCATGCTCATCGCTGATGAAGTAATGGTCGCTCAGGGTGGACGGCAAAATTGGGATGATGCCCGTTACTTCACCTGGGTATTTTTTGGCTCCCGCAAACATTTCTGGGATAAGAAGACAGGAAACATTCGTATCGAGTCTTTGAAAGACAGTTCCATTTATTTGTTGAATTTAAACAGCATGGAAGGCAAGGCTAAAATCAGGGACACTGTCTATGTAAATGAGGAGGCGGCGGAATTTTTACAAAATGCAAAAAAATACTGGATAAATGATATGTATTGGTTGTTTATGCCATTTAAATTGAAAGATTCGGGTGTAACGCTAAAATACAATGGAGAGGCAACAACCAAAAGAGGGGCACAAGCAGATGTTCTTCAATTGACGTTTAACGAGGTCGGTGTTACCCCTGAAAACAAATACCTGGTCTATGTCGATAAGAATACTCGGTTGGTCAGCCAATGGGACTTTTATAGAGATGCTGCACAAGATACCGCCAGGTTTCAGCTGCCATGGGAAGGCTACCGATCATATGGCAATATTAAACTGGCCAGCTCCCGAGATCCTTATAAATTAGAAGATATTGACGTTCCGAAAACAATGGACGAGGTTATATTCACTGAGTTTTAAACTAAGAAGTTGTTTGAAAATTCCTGTTGAGTTGAAAATGTTAGGATTTTGACGAGAGCTGGTTGATATTTTAGAAGGGATAGCAGCGCTCCCGAAGTGAATTCGGGACAAGTTATCGCTGAAAAAATATCAACCAGCTCTCGTCAAAAGACAGGATTTGCAGCCAACAAGGAGTTTTCAAACAACTTCTAAATATAGTTTTTAGAATTATTTCTTTACGATTCATTGTCAGACGCACATTCAGCAGTCTAAAACATGATGCACTATAGGTTAATATTTTTCCCCCTTCTCTTAGCAGGCATAATGAGTATGCTGCCCGCCGTGTTGTTTGCCCAATCCAAACAAGCAGAAAAAAAAGCAGACAAATCGTTCAAAATAAATGACTTTCGATCGGCTTACGAACATTATAAAACCTCCATCGAACAAGGTGGTGATGATATTGGGCTCTATTACAAATATGCCGAATCGGCCCGTCAGGTGAACGACTTTAATACTGCGGAAAAATTTTATACAAAAATTTTGGAGACTCAAGGTAACGAGCAATACACATTGACTCGTTTCTGGCTGGCCCATGTAAAAAAAAGCCTTGCCAGATATGACGAAGCAATTGAGCTATTTGAATATTTTGCACTAATGGGTTATGACGAATACTATACTCATTGGGCGGCTAACGAAATTCAGGTTTGCAAATGGGCAAAGGAACAGCCATATGACCAACCTGATATGCAAATTGATTTACTGGATGAAAAGATCAATAGTTATTACTCTGATTTGGCGGCTTTCGAGATGGGCAATCATTTATACTATTCCACTTTCAAATATGTACTCAAAGACGACAAACGGATGCCCAAAAGGCACCAGTTAAAAATGATGTACTCAAAAAACCTGGAAAGAGGCAGGCAGGTACCAAACGAGTTTACGGAATCAGGTTTGCACATCGGTCACACAGCCTTTAGTTTAGATTGGCAACGAATGTATTTTACCGTTTGTGAATATATCAGTGCAGAGAAGTTACAATGCAAGATCTATTACCGTGACCAGGACAGGAACGGTGATTGGTTGAAAGAAGCCCAAATCCTGTCACCTGCCATAAATATGGATGGATTTTCCTCGACACATCCTTGCATCGCACTGGATCCTGTCACCCAAAAAGAAATACTTTTTTATTCTTCTGACCGTCCGGGAGGTACCGGGAAAATGGACATTTGGTTTGTTGAAATCAACGAGAATAAATTCACAGCACCTCAAAACCTCTGGCAGATCAATACACCGGAAGACGAAGTAACCCCATCATTTCACAATCAGACCAATACCCTCTCATTTAGCTCAAACGGCTATAAAGGATTTGGCGGAATGGACATTTTTACCACCTTGAAACTTCCTGACGGCAACTGGGACATGGTCAGTAATATGGGACGGCCGATCAATAGTGGGTACGACGATCTGTTTTACTCTAAAAATACACCTGGGAACCGAGCCTACTTCTCATCTAACCGACCCGGGTCGAAGCACCATCGCAGCATGAACGAAGGATGTTGCCACGACATTTACCGCATTTATTACAAAGGAATTGTGGATAAATAGGAAGGAAAAAACTGGGTGAACAAACGGAGAAGTTCACTGCCCCGTTTATCCACCAAAGCTTATAAGCAGATCAACTGAAGATTTCAGTTCCTCCAAAATGGAACGCTCCTTCAATCATCGCATTTTCATCGGAGTCGGAGCCATGTACTGCATTTTCACCAATACTTTTGGCATACTTAGCACGGATTGTACCCGGCGCAGCATCAGCTGGGTTGGTAGCGCCGATCAATGTTCTAAAGTCATCAACGGCATTATCTTTCTCAAGGATGGCCGCTACAATTGGGCCTGAGGACATGAAGTCAACCAATTCTCCATAAAATGGACGTGCTGCGTGTACTGCATAAAATTCACCAGCTTTGCTTCGCGTCAGCTGGGTCAGTTTCATCGCTACAATTTTGAAACCTGCAGCACTGATATCATTCAGGATCGCACCGATATGGCCATTGCGGACAGCACCTGGCTTTATCATGGTAAGAGTTCTGTTTCCGGACATGGATAATTATTGTTTTGAGTTATTGAGTTTTGAGTTATTGAGTTTTGGAGCATTGATTTATTGAATGCATAGTCAAATAGATTTTTATTGAAATGGGTTATTTGACGTAAAAACTCAACAACTCAAAACGCAAAACGCAATAACTCTTTTTAAAACGGGCGCAAAAGTAAACATTCAAAGGTTTTCCTTTCAAACTCATGTATTAATTTTGGAATAAATGTATTTTTTGGGAACTTCGCCGCCCTGTTTCGGAACATTGATATGGAAAATTTACAAGAGTTAAAATCACTGCTTTCAATTCCGAAAGAAATCGTACTCACTTCACACCGAAACCCTGACGGCGACGCCATCGGTTCTACTTTGGGACTGAGGCATTATCTGGAACAATTGGGGCACACTGTGAAGGTGGCGGTGCCTTCTGAATTTCCGGCTTTCCTTGACTGGATGCCTGGCGCAGATGAAGTCCTCATTTATGACATCACGCAAGAGGAGGTCAAGAATACACTGGAGAAAGCAGATATCATTTTCTGTCTTGACTTCAATTCTCTCGACAGAATCGACAAGATGGGTGAAATCATCGCCCCGCTCACCTGCCCTAAAGTATTGATCGATCATCACCTGTTCCCCGATCCTTTTGCCGAATTTACCCTGCACGATACCGCTGCCAGTAGTACCAGCGAACTCGTCCATGACTTTATCCGTTTAATGGGTGACCTCGACAAAATGAATATTGAAATTGCGGAATCATTGTTCACTGGTATTTTGACGGACACAGGTTCATTTAAATATGCCACTTCGCCGAAAGTTTTCAGAATGGTAGGGGATTTGCTTGAAATGGGCGTGAACGATGCAAAAATCCAAGACCGTGTTTTTAATAGCCTGAACGAGAAGCATTTACGTTTGATGGGCCACGTTTTACACAACCGCATGGAAGTTTTGCATGAGTTCAGGACAGCCATTATCTGTCTGACCAAAAGTGATTATGAAAGATTCAACATTCAGCGAGGAGACACCGAGGGCTTGGTCAATCAATTATTACAAATGAAAGACGTGATCATGGCAGTCTTTATTCATGAACAACCTACGATCACCAAAATATCCCTCCGTTCGAAAGGTGACTTTTCCGTGCAGGAAATCGCCCGCAAACACTTTAAGGGGGGTGGCCATAAAAATGCATCTGGTGGCTATTCTTACATAGGTTTACGACCTACCGTCAGAAAATTCAAATCCATTTTACCTGAACACAAAGAAGATTTGTTGAATGCAAAAGTGTGAATTGGTTCAACTAATTTTCTAAGTTCTAACAAACTTAATATGAGAAATTTAATTTTATCTGCGCTCTGTATACTGACATTGTTAGCGTCCTGTGGAGAAGGAGACAAAAATACCACCGCCAACGGCTACAAACTCCAGCGGTTTAAAGATGGAAAAGGCAAAAAACCAGCCGTGGGCGACCTGGCATTTGTGAACCTTTACTTCTATATGGACGGAAAAATGCAAACTTCCACCCGTCAGCAAAATCGGGTGATGCCGGTTAAAGTATATAGTACGGAGGAATTAAAAAAGATGAAGGAAACGGGTACACCAAATCCGCTCTACGAAGCCATTTCCGTTATGTCCGTTGGCGACAGCCTGCGGGTAGATGTGCCGATCACTGACGAAATGAGGAAAGATGAACGAATGGTAAATGCTAAGGAAATGTTTTATCACATCGTTATGGAGGATGCCAAGACACAAGACGAATTTAATGCAGAAAGACAGGCCGAAAAAGACCGCATGGAACAATTATCCTTAGAGAGCCAAGCAAGGGTTGGTGAAGTTTCGGCCATAGTGACAGACATTGCTGCTGAATATAGGGCTGGCAAAATTTCCGATAAGATCACTACGACCAACTCTGGCCTTAAGTACATGGTGCTGGAAAACGGAACCGGAGCAGCATGTTCTCCTGGTCAGAACGTTCAAGTGCATTATTACGGTACTTTGACCAACGGAGAAATGTTTGATAATTCTTTTCAGAGAGGGCAGCCTTTTACCTTCAAGCTTGGTGTTGGCCAGGTAATTAAAGGTTGGGATGAAGGTGTTGCCTTATTGAAAGGAGGAGACAAAGCAGTTTTGTTTATTCCTTCTGAACTGGGTTATGGCAAAGCAGGCGGAGGGGCCAAAATACCAGGTGATTCCGAGCTGATATTCTACATCGAAGCGCTATAAATATTGGCTGGTTGTTAATTGTTAGTTGTTGTCTGTTGGAAAAAATTAGCGATTATTTTCTACATAACATTCTAACAATCAACAGTTAACAACCCGTTTTCAATATATTTCCTAAAACAAAAAACTATTATGACCACCGAACAACTCGCTGCTTTAAAAGATCGGTTGGCTTCTTTAAGGGGGTATCTTTGACGTCCCTGGCCGACTCTTAGCTATCGAAGAAAATGAGCAACTGGCAGGCGACCCTAATTTTTGGCAAGATCCTGATCGCGCTCAATCCATTCTTAAAAAAATCAAGCTCAACAAAAAGTGGGTAGAACAGTACAACCACGTTGAAAATGCCGTTGGTGAGGCCGAGATACTACTGGAATTTCAAAAAGAAGGCGAAGCCACGGAAGGAGAAGTAGATGCATTATATGAAAAAGCGGTCGCTGCCGCTGATGACCTGGAATTCCGGTCTACTCTCAACCAACCTGAAGATGAACTGAACGCTACACTGGAAATCAATGCTGGTGCCGGAGGAACTGAAGCTTGTGACTGGGCCTCAATGCTCTTGCGGATGTACGTGATGTGGGCAGAAAAAAATGATTTTAAGACCTCTACACTTCACCTGGTAGATGGAGATACTGCCGGCATTAAATCGGTGGGCATTGAAATCTCGGGTGATTACGCCTATGGGTTATTAAAAGGTGAAAACGGTGTTCACCGTTTGGTCAGGGTAAGTCCTTTCAATGCGCAAGGCAAGCGGATGACCTCGTTCGCTTCCGTATTTGTTCACCCGATGATTGACGATAGTATTGAGATAGAAATCAATACTTCCGATTTAAGATGGGATACGTTCAGAGCAAGCGGGGCTGGCGGACAGCACGTCAACAAAACAGAAAGTGCGGTCCGCGTAACGCATATTCCAAGTGGCATTGTTGCCGAATGCCAGCAGGAACGTTCACAGCATCAGAATCGTGAAAAAGCACTGACGCTGTTGAAATCAAGACTATACGAAGTCGAATTGGAAAAACAGCGAGCTGAAAAAGATAAGATCGAGTCCGGGAAAATGAAGAATGAGTGGGGCAGTCAAATCAGGAGTTACGTACTGGACGACCGTTGGGTTAAGGACCTGCGCACTGGTTACAAAGTCACCAATCCCGATAAGGTACTCGCCGGAGACCTGGATGGTTTCCTGAAAGCCTATTTGATGAACGATACAGTGGAAAGTGAAGAGTGATATGAGCATAGGGCAAAGCAAATGGAATTTTTCATTGTTTTGCTCTATGTTATTATTTATGTTTTCCTTTTCATTCTTGGAACTTCCTTGGTAACCATTTGAACCGTATTTCTCGTTCTTTCTTCTACCAAAATTATCTTACCAAGCCTCAACATATCGAGTGTCTGCGGGATATAGTGACGTGTGGTCAGTAATTCCAGGCGCTCATTATCAATGGTCACCTTAAAATCCTCTCCAATGCTTTCGGCAAACTGAGAAACCTTTTCATCGATATTGTTGACACAAAGGTTAAAACTGATGGCGGTGTTCTGCATCAGATTGACCTGAATCCGAAATTCTGCAATTTTATTGAAAATATGGCTCATGTGGTGTTCGGCCACAAAGGAAAAATCACGGGTAGAAATGTTGATTAATGCCTGGTCCTTTTCCACGGCGATCAGGGGAGGATAATGATCATCTACCTCTGGCCCAATGTAGGTTCCTTCCCCTATCGGATCATTAAATGATTTTACATAAAGCGGGATGCTTTTGTTTTGAAGAGGTTTTATTGTTTTGGGATGAATGACCTTCGCCCCGTAATATGTCATTTCAATGGCTTCTTTATAAGACAAACGATCCAGCTTTGTCACATTTTCAAACAGTCGCGGATCTGCAGTGAGTACTCCGGGCACATCTTTCCAGATCGTCATATCTTCCGCATCCAGGCAATAAGAAAAAATAGCTGCTGTATAATCCGACCCTTCCCTTCCTAAGGTAGTGGTATAGTTCTCAGTGGTACTCCCGATAAACCCTTGCGTCAGAACAAATCCTTCTTTTTCGAGCATTGGTGCTGCGACGGACTTAGCATTTTCTGTAGTTTGAGGCCATTGTACCCAACCATTGCGGTAGATATCGTCCGTTAAGATGATATCCCTTGCATCCAACCACTGAGTTGGCAGACCCACCTTGTTCAAGTAAGCAGCCACAATTTTTGAAGAGGCCAATTCACCGATACTGACAATTTGATCATAAACAAAATCGTAGTTCGGGTGAGGTTCATCCTCCAGCGTCCATTCAGCCGCAACAAATGTATCGTTGAGTTCATCGAATACCGCCTCTCCTTCTTCAAATAATTGGGCAACCAGTTCAAAATGCAGCCTTTTAAATTCTTCGAACAATGTAAGGGCCTCTCCATTCTGCTTGGTAAAAGCGTCTACAATTTTTTCCAGTTTATCCGTCGACTTGCCCATTGCCGAAACTACTACCATCAGTTTTTCCTTCTTGTAACGCTGCAAGATGGAAGCCACATTCTTCACGCTCTCTGCATCTTTAACCGATGCACCCCCGAATTTGAATATTTTAAGTTTACTTTTCATTTTGACATAAATTATTGATTGATTATCAATGATTTAAACGCTGAATTGTTCTTGAAAAAGTGGCAAAAATAAGATTTATAATTGGTCCTAAAAAACGATTGACCGTCGGCTTGCACCAACGGTCAAACAACAATATGCTTTATAAAAACAGGCCAAAGATAGAGAAGTAAAACTGACATTTCCAGTATTTTGCACCTCTATAATTCCTATTCATATATATTTTTTTACCAACAATCAATTGACTACCATAAATGAAGAATTATAGGCTGCCTTTTCCGCAATTATGATAATCTGATAAGTGCCGTTGGGCAGTTGGCCAAGGTTTAAGGAAAGCTGATCTGATGGGGTTTCCCACCGTCCGGAAATAACTACACTACCCAACATATCATGAACAAAAAATTGGGCATTGGCAGGGATCAAGCTCCCAAAAGTCAAATTGATCACATGTGTGGCTGGATTCGGGGATATTTGAAAATAATTCTCAACAACCTCATCAGCACCCACGGTTGTGCATTGTCCATAAATGTTCGCATCCATCCAAACAAGCCTGTCTTTCAGAAAATTTTTCATGAAATCAATTTCCTGTTCATAAGTTTCAAAAACAAATTCATTGGGCCAAACATATTCATCCAGAACGGGCCAACGTGTAAAATTGCGCTCAAGGGCAGGTTCTAAAAGATCAACTTGCATATCGATAAAAGCCAGTAAAGTGTCAGGGTGCAATGGTCCATTTTTAAACGACTCCCAGCGGCATTTAAGCAGATTAACAAATTTGGGATCCTGAACCAAACGGCTCCACCAAAAAGGATTCGGGTCTCCGCAAGCTGTTTCCCTAATCCATCCAAACGCCGACCCGCCGTTACAATAATTGGCATTTCCAAAAGCCAGGTTAAAATCCCATACGGGTCCGGCATTTATTTTCCCGTCATTGCTATCCTTGTCTTTAAAGAAATAGCTGCTCAGGCGAAATGCATCTATGTTTTTACTCAATTCATTGAGAATGAAATTATCGGCAAATGAAGTTAGGTCAATAAATTCATCGTATCGTTTGCCAGCATAAGTCAGGTTTGGCGACCGAATGGCCTGTTCAAAACTATCGACGAACAACTGGATGTAGGTTTCCTGTTCTGGCTGGATTTTCGAGCGATTGGGAGAGACGAACTGGTAGGGTAATTTTGCTCCCGGAACATTTTCCATATCGTACCTTGAATACCAATCTGCGTCCCCTTTGTCCACTTTAAAAACATATCCCCCGGTCAGTTCATCTCCACTAAGGTCATCTTCCTGCAAACTGGCGATATCCACACGGTTTTTATCCCTTTTGATTCTTTCCATCAGAACGTAGATACCTTCATACTTTTCATTGATCACAAGTTCGACAATCCGTGTTCGGCTTGCGTATTGCCCCATGCTCCTCGCCATGTGCATGATTAAAACATTTCGCATCAATGTTTTATCGGAATAAGGTCCATGTAAGATCCAATCTTCTTCCTCCGGAAAATTCAGAAAACTGACATCCATGTCCTCCCCAAACTCGTCTTTGGTTTCGATAGCAAATCCATTTTTGGGAAAAAGTGCAAGGGAGGACTGGCCTCTCCGTTCGATTGAAATATTTCCGAAATACTCGTCCGGGTCTCCGAATGAACTATTCATCTCCCCTGCCCCATTCCAGATAATGCCCATTTGTGCAGGGATGGAAGGTTCATCGGGAATTTCGGCCCCGTTAGTTTGCACCTTGACAATTGGCAATGGCGTTAAAAAGTATGAATCAATAAACCAATCCGGAGTGTCACCATAATAATTTGAGTCATCATTGATTCCCAGGGAAAGAAAAAAGTTACTGGTGAGGTCAGAACTATTCAAGCCATCATAGTTATGAATTTGAATGGCCAGTACATTTTCATTGCTTAACGAGAGTCCGTTGAGTTGAGAGCTATTTAAGACAAAATCTTCTGGCAGGCCACCGCTGTACATAGTTGCTTCGTGCAAAGCTGTTGCTTCTTCGAAATATGCCGGAGCTGCTCCGTCCATGTTTGAGCGGGCAACCTCTACTCCATTAATGTAAGCAACAAAGCCATCATCATAGTCGGCATGAAGGATTGCGTTTTCAATTTTAGAAATATCAACTAGTTCAAATCGTTTTCGGATAAAAAGTGAAACCGTTGGACTGATCACAGTATTATCATCTCCGTCTCCATATCCAATTCCACCCTGCCCTTGAAACCACCCGGATTCATTAAAACCAACTTGGTTCCAATCGCTGGGCAGGCCGCTATATCCCCTGCGATAACGCCAGACATCGTCTGCATAAACGACGGTTTCCCAGTGATCGACCTGAGCGTAAATCACATTTATAAAAAAGGATAAACCTAAGATTATAAATCCATGTTTTTTCATTATTGCTACTGTTTCAGTTCGCCATTAATTCTTCTTGTAGTTTTTCCAGAGGAACTCCTTTTGTCTCAGGCATGAAAAAAGCCACCCATAGTAATTGGAGTACCATCATGCCCGCAAAAAACACGAATAATGTCCATTGAGGAAACGCATTTAACACCGGTAAGGTGACCATGGTAATGACCGCTGCGAAAACCCAGTGCGTTCCCGAACCAAAGGACATTCCGTAATCTCTGACTTTGTTGGGAAATATTTCAGAAATAAATACCCAAATAACGGCTCCCTGACCAATTGCATGCGACGCTACAAAACCACAAACAAAAATAACAACAATAAACCCCTGGGCTTCTGTATAAAAAGCCCACGCTACTCCCGTTAAAAAAGCAATGTATCCCACCGAGCCAATGTACATGAGTTGGCGTCTGCCAAACCGGTCAATCAAGTACATACCAAGTAACGTAAACAATAGGTTCACCACACCTATCGGAACTGAGGCTCCAAGTACATCTCCAGCAGCAATGCCCGCCTCATTGAAAATGCGGGGTGCATAGTACAGCACAAAGTTGATTCCCGAAAGTTGGTTGAAAAAGGCAAGCAGGAAAGCAAGGATGATTGGAGTTTTAAACCTGCTGGAAAAAAAACTGATGGTTTCATTACTTTTAGACTCCAATGATTGGCGAATGGCTTTGACCATTTCACTGACATCTTTTCCCGGATTGATCTGCTGTAAAAGAGACTTGGCCGTATCTTCATCATTTTTCTTCATCAGCAGCCATCTTGGACTATTGGGAACACCAAGAACCATGATTACATAGACCAATGCTGGCAAAGCTTCAATGCCCAGCATGAACCGCCATGCATTTTCCCCCATGTATTTCCCGATCAGCCAGTTGGAAAGAAATGCAACGAGGATGCCGAACACAATATTGAATTGGTACAACGCAACTAATCTTCCACGACGATCAGCAGGAGCGATTTCAGAAATATAAATTGGGGCTGCAACGGAAGAGGCTCCGACACCGACCCCTCCAATGAATCTGAAAAATGAAAACATCGTAGGGTTCACCGCCAATCCAGATCCCAGTGCAGAAACGAGATATAAAACGCCAATCCAGATCAAGGTCTTTTTTCTTCCGATCCTGTGACAAGGGATACCACCAAGCAAAGCTCCGATTACAGTACCCCATAAAGCCATACTCATGATAAAAGTACTATGGAACAAATCTGAGGTATTCCATAGCTTTTGGATGGGCTGGTCGGCTCCTGAAATCACAATCGTATCAAATCCGAAAAGAAAACCAGCTAATGCAACTGTAATCGACCAGTAGAATAGTTTACTTGTATTCATAATCTGTAAAGGAATAGATTTGGTAGGTTAGACAAGGTTAGGAAAATATACTACTGGTAAAGATTGGAATTAATTATTGAATGGAAAGAATTAGTCGTGATAGTTTTGGTATTAGATATGCAAAAAAAAATTGGCTCCCAGATGTTGGGAGCCAATTTTAAGTAAGAATTTAAAATGAATTAATTCAGGCTGAAATTCAATCCTTTACTTTGGATTTTGGCCTGCAATTTCTTCAATCCTTTGTACTTAATCTGACGCACACGTTCTTTCCCCACACCCATCAATTCGCTGATTTCTTCCAAACCACATGGCCTTTCCCTACCGATTCCATAATACATGGACAGTACTTCTGCTTCGTTTGGCTGTAGGCCATTGAGCAACATTTGTACTTCTTTTTGTAGAGATTCGACTTGCGCAACTTTGGTATCAGGACGTGCGACTCCTTGGTCTTCCAAGAAATAAGTTAAGCTTGTTTCTTCCCCATCCTGGATAGGGGCATCCAATGAACCACAATGGTTGTTTGTCTCCAGGCATCTTTCTACTGCATCTTCTGTCATTTCAACATGAGAAGCAATTTCTTTGATGCTGGGTTCACGCTCTAAATGCTGTAACAGGTGATCCCTTGTACGAAGTACTTTCATCAGATTGGACTGGTGGTTGAAAGGAACACGGATTTTACGTGACTTTTCACCAACTGCCTGCAAGATGCTTTGGCGGATCCACCATACGGCGTATGAGATGAATTTGAAACCTTTGGTTTCATCGAAGCGTTGAGCTGCTTTCAACAGACCGAGGTTACCTTCATTGATAAGGTCACCAAGAGAAAGGCCACAGTGTTGATATTGTTTGGCTACAGAAATAACGAATCGGAGATTGGCATTGACAATGGTTTGGAATGCATCTTGATCTCCAGCTTTGTACTTGCGAAACAAATCAACTTCCTGTTCTGGCGTAAGCAGATCATAACGGCTAACTTCCGTCATGTATTTTTCCAGCGATTTAGCGTCCCGCCGGGTAATGGACTGTGTAATAATTAAAGCTCTCATTTCTTATTTTAAAAAGGCCTAAAAGAATTGATTTTTAAAAAAGCGGCGCAAGATAGTGTTTTAAACGTTAAATCTGCAATTCGCGCAGCTTTTTTAGAAAAAAGGTTAAAAAATTGAGAATTATATGCTTTTGATCTCTGCGCTGAGATTGTAATCTTTGACTAATTCTTCGGCAAACCTCTTATGCCCCCTTGGGGTCAACAAAAATAATTTACCTCCTTTCCTGGCAGCCAGCAAACTAAGCAACTTCCATTTTGACACCCGGTCGTGAATCATATCAGTTTTGGTAGCTATTTCAATGTAGCTTTTGCCTCCAGTTTTGAGGCCGGTAATGTCTGGAATAACTGGCTCGTCCTCTCCTTGTTTTGAGAAATGTGCAGGAGTCTCGTAATCTTCGTAATTTGCTTTGATGTTTGAAAAACCTCTTTTCTTGGCCCACTCGATCGCTTTTTCAAAATATTCGTTTTCCATTGTTAAGATTTTATATTTAAGATTTCAGTTGAATCAATTGACAGTCACGTCAGATCAAGCATCCAAGGTAATAATCCCTATTAAAATTGGGTCAGTTTTGTTCAAAAAAATTGGAAATGATGTAGGTAGGAGAAAACAAAGTGTTGAATCTAAGTGCTGCATATATATAACTAACGTAAAAAATTGAAATAAGTTTTATGAAAGCGTAAAAAATACACTTTGACATTGACTTACTATCTGAAAGAAACATAGAAAATTAAACAAACAGCCGTTAATTTAGTTGGACAAGCCGTGGATTATTTTCCAAATCAAGAAGGAATTATCTGTAAAATTCCACAACTCGAACAAATAATTAACACTTATCAAGGATTGGAATCCGTGCTTTTACCCCTTAAATTCTCGATGCCCGATTTTAATTCGGACAGGTCTGTGTAAACCCCCATTAGTTGAAAAGGGACAAAAGAATCGGACGTTGTCTGGTTTTCAGCATAAAGAGAACGATTCGCAAATAATACAAATTTGTTATGGTAAGGGTCCCATGCCACCTGGATAAACAGTTTATCAAGTCCTTCCTTTTCAGACTCACCAACTACTAAAAATTCATAGTTTGAAAGGGCAAACTCATACCTTGGCAAATTCAATTTTTTAAAGGCTTTAACAGCAGATTGGAACCCCATTTCTTTTAACTTGAAATCCACTTTCTTAAGATTATCAAATAGCCCTTCCAAAATCCAATCTTCTGGTTTGAGTTCGTTCCAGGGCCTCCATGTTCCTTGTAAATAATGATAGAACTCTACGTTGCCAGGTCTTAGCTTGTATTGAAACATCGATGAATTCTTTGCATAGAACCCTGGATAGTAGTGATCCAGCTCGTTTTCGATACAATATTGCAATTCCATCAACATGGTAAATAATCCCAGGCTGAACTTTCTGTACCCAAAATCATAGGCTGCTTCCAACGAGGCAATACTAGTGTGACCACGGTCAAATAAACTAAATGCTATCAGTTTTCCTCGATCATATACCCCAACTTCGTACGTTTGAAAAGAGGAAGTATCAATACCTTTAAACAGGTGATTGGCCAAATTCGGAACTACGTTCCATTTATGTATCATCCTTTTAAACGACTGCCAAAGGTCTTCCACTTCATTTCTTGGAACAAAAGGCCTGATCCGAACTTCAAATTGTGAGCAGTTTCTCCTCAAGATCTTTCGCAAGCTTTTCTTCCACTTATAATCCTTGACAACTACACGTAACATTACCACAGGCTTCCATTGGTTATCGACGTACCTTCCGAAAGAAGTAACGACGTGCCTGTCAGTCCTGAACCATCCCGAACGAAGCATTTCGTCTATTTCGTGCGGGGAAAGTTGCCATACCTGGAACCTTCCAAAAGACACATTTGGAAAACGGGAGATTAACTCTTTTTGCTGATGGAAATTATTAAACAAATTCAGAATATTGAAACCTTCAATCAGGCAACAAACATAATCAACTATCCATCAAAACCTATCATCCGAAATAACATGTTTGGGTGGTTTGTCAAAATTCAAAGTCCATATTTAAAAAAAGAATTGTCGGATGAGAATTAATTGAAGTGACATTGATGTGAACTTATCAAACGAAAATCCTCTATGTTTGTGTTTCACCGACCTTGAAATGGTTAACCTAATTTTAAGCAAACCCCCACAATTCACAAATTCTTCATTAAGACCATTAAAATCTTGTTTATGAAAAAGTCCATTTTACTTCTATTATTTTCAGGTTTCAGCTTTTTCTATCTGCATTCACAAATAACGATCAATTCTGATGATATCATTGCAGTTGATTTTGTGGCCAATCAAACGACAGACACTCTTCCTGATCCTTCCATTCTGGAAGGGGGAGTCGGTCAAACGACATGGGACTTCACGGCTTTAAAGGATGAGCTCGCTGCACAGTTTGTTTTTTTTGAGCCAGAATCGACGCCTTATGCTGCCTCTTTTCCAAGTTCAAACCTTGCCTTAGAGATAGAACCTGAACTGTTTGCCTACATGATTCAAGATGATGAAAAGATTGAAGTTATTGGGATAGAAGGGTTTCAGGATTTTGCAGGGTTTGCCCTTACTGGAAAACTGACCGTCACCCCGGGGCAAAGCTTGATCCGCTTTCCTGCCACTTTTGGCGACCAATACCAGGAAGTTGTTGTTCAACAGGGGCAAGTACCCGGTAGCGATGTTGGCTTCCCTACAATTGACAGTGTAAGGCTTACTTCTACCGTCACAAGAATTGTTGAAATAGACGCGTATGGCATAATGGAGACTCCAGTAGGATCTTACAATACAATCCGGTCTACGGAAACTGAAACTACAGAGGCGGTTGTGGAAAACCTAAACAACGGCCAATGGGTACCATTTTTTGATCTTTCCCCTGACACATTGATCAATTACAATTGGTGGACCATTGAAGACGGACTTGCTTTTCCTGTCGTTCAATTGGAGTTTGATCCGGCAAATGGAACAAGGGAAGTGGTATGGCTACAAGAGCTCATCAGTTCGGTAAAGGATTTTGAGATACATGCCAACCTGTACCCTAACCCCGCTTCTGATTATCTACAAATCGATTTTATTGAATTAATGGACGGAAGCATTGAGCTTTACAACCTGAACGGAACGCTTGCACAGCAGCTCAAAATTAACCGTCAGCATAATCATAAAATCGACGTTTCATCCCTGCAACCTGGTGTTTTCATTTTATTGCTAAGGGATGATTCGAACAAAGCAATAGGTGCCAAAAAAGTAGAAATATTTTAATAGAACTTTAGCTGAGCATCTTCTTCTTTCAAATAAATCAATATTTTTAACAAAGCCCTTACGTCAATCTGAATCAAGACGTAAGGGCTTTTTCTATTGTAGGGCATCGTAGTTTTCACGCTGTTTTATTAGTTCATCCTCAACAAAGGCAAGCTGACAGGAATTTTGGTACAATTGTTGGCAAAAAGCAGGATTGTCTTCCTACTCGAAACTCCCATCAATTCTTCCCCCCTGATATTTTTTACTTCTCGTTGAATTTTTCAACAACAGGCTCAAACGATAAAACGAAACTATGAGATTGAACACCCTTACTTTCCGATTCCTTTCTCATATTAACAGTTTGTTTTTCGCTTGCACAGTCTTTTGAAGTCACCTTCAAAAAGCCCAGTAATCAAAGAAACAACTACAGGACTCACTTAACACAAAAATAAAAGGGCAAAAAATTAGTACGAGGATCCAAAAGATAGATTTTCCAGCTAAGGTCCTTTTATAAAAAAGAACTATGAACTTTTGTACAACCAGTATCAAAATTTTCTTTACTACTATCTGGTTGTTTATCGTCATCCAACCATCGCTGGCCGACAGGCCAGATGCCAAATCTCTTTCGGCTTTGGAATCCACGGTTGAATGTAACGATCAACATTTTTTATCAGAAGCCGATTTCGAGCTACCCATGGCTCCCTGTATTTTGATTCAAAATCCTGAATTTGACGCAAGTCTCACCGATTGGACAGAAGTGGGAACTGCTTCCAGCACAACTGATGCTTATGCCGGAACTCACGCTGCCGAAATTGGTGGGATCTCAGGAATGATCATTCAGACCCATACAGGAATTACCGAAGGAAATATTTATACACTTTCTGCCTATGCCAAACGATCCGGATATACTTTCTGGACGGCGATTGGCATCGCCTTTTATGATGCCTCATTTAATGCACTTTCCAATAATTTCACATCCATCACTTCCACATCTTACAGCCTTCATGAAGTTTCAGCAATTGCACCAGCGGGTGCCGTCTACGTTGAGGTGTATGCCAGGCAATTTGGGTTTGGTACGGTAACCGTCGACGAATTTTGCCTCGAAGAAACCGTTATTGTGATCGGAGATTGCATTCTGATGCAAAATCCTGATTTCGAAGACAACCTGAATGGCTGGTTTGGATCCGGTTCGGTCACAACTTCAACGGATTCTTATACTGGAAACAATGCGGCTGAACTGATCAGCAACGGCACTTACATATATCAAAGATTAAGTGTTACGCCAGGAATGACATACGAACTAAACACTTATGCAAAAGTAGGGAGCAGCCCACCTAATTATGCCGAAATTTTTATGGATTGGCGAGACGCCAATGGGAACCTATTGGGGACAATTTATCAACCGGTCTTAAGAGAAGTAAATGAATACGCGTGGTTCTCTTTAAAAGGAGAAGCACCTCCAAATGCCGCCTATGCAGATGTAGGGGCTTACAAAACAGGTGGTTCCAGTCGAAGGTTACTAGTGGATGAATTTTGTTTCAGTGTTAGCAATCAGCTTGGCGGTGATGATTTTGATTTGACGTGTGGTTGCTCTGACAACATGTTACCAAACGGAGGATATGAACACAACAATGTCTGGTCTTCCTATCCTTATAATATAGAGGGTATTCCAGCCAACGGTATCAGCGACAATGACGATTATAAAGTACCACCGTACGAATCAGATATTTCTTCGAACTACGCATTTTATCTGTATGATCAAAATGATATAATCAATAATCCAGAAGGTGACCATTTCCTAATGTTGGTAGACAACAATGATGAGTGGCACGCCAATCTCGATTTTGACGACAATTTACTGCTGCAAAATGGACAGTCTTACACTCTCTGTTTCTATGCCGCTGCCTGGACAACGGGGTTGCATAGCTGGGGTTTACCCTCTGGTATAACACAAACTCAAAATGCAGGTGTAATCAACCTGGGTTTGGAATTTGATAGTGGATACGAGGAAGTTTTTGCATGGTCTATTCCTTCTTCGACTTCATTCAATGATTTGAGCTGGACAAAGTTCTCCTACACCTTCACTTACAACGGCACCGATCCAATCAATGGGTTCGTCTTAACCAATGACAGAAACAATGTTGGAACGGTCATCGATGCAGTCTCTCTGACCAGGACAGATTGCCTTCCTACCAAAGAATGTTCCACCAACGGTCTGAATTACGAGAGGTGGGAAAACATATCCAGTCATGATATAAAAGAAATGTTGTGGGATCCAAACTTCCCTAACAATTACGATTTTAATGACATTATTACTGATTATCAGGGCCCAAGCAATTTTGCCGATAGCTATGGTAGTCGTGTATACGGATATATAGTTCCATCACAGACAGGTAACTATACGTTCAATGTGACAGGTGACGATGACGTACTTTTTTACCTCAGTACAGACTCCACTTATGTCAATAAAAGCCAAGTCGCTTATATTGATGGGTGGACGAGCATTACTGAACACAACAAATACTCCTCACAAACTTCTAACACTATTTATTTAGAAGCCGGAGAAAAGTATTTCACAGAACTATTACATAAAGAAGGCTGGGGAGGAGACCATTTCCAGGTTTATTGGAGGACTCCCTCCAATTCCAGTTGGAACATTGTACCAAACGCTAATTTGAGACCTGTATGTTACGCTGAAATCTGCGACAACGGCCTTGATGACGATTTGGATGGCCTGGTGGATTGCGAAGACGATGATTGCAGTGGATCCATGACTACCACCTATACCGTCATAGACGAAAATTGTGGTTCCGGGGGTGGAGAGATCGACCTCACTGTGCCAAGCATTGATGCACCATTGTCATACGTTTGGTCGGATATGCCGATGGCCGCCTGGTGGACATTTGAAGGATCGACCGAAGACGTTTCCGGCAACCTCAATCATGCAAACTACACTTCAGGTTCGTTGTCTTTCGACAATGATGCCGTTGAAGGCAACAATGTAGCCTACTTTAATGGGAATACACGCATTCGGTACAGTATAGATAACGGCTTCATGGAGGTGCCCGTATCAGAACTCTCTGTCAGTATGTGGGTCAAGCCAGATAATTTATCTGGTATCAGAACACTGTTCGATGAAGGTGGATCTACCGGAGGACGAGGAATGGCTATTCGTTTGAATAATGACCGACTATCGGCCGGAGTTAGGAATGGAGGCAATACCTTGTTTCATGACGAATCACATCAATTCCCCAATGATGGACAATGGCACCACGTAGCTGCGGTTTTTGACAATGGTGAATTCACGGTCTATTTAGATGGTGTTCCCAGTTCTACTCAAACTGCTTCTTTTACCTCGATTGAGAAACATGGGAACAATGGGGGCATAGGAGGTAATTTCGGTGGAAGTGTTTTGAATAGTGGAAGTACCAGATACCGCGGGTATATGGATGATGTACGATATTATCTTATCGGGCTCAACGCAAATCAGGTAGCTGATTTGGCAAGAAACGATGGAGATCGTTTCAATCTATTTGCCGGCACTTATACCGTTTCCGTAAATACTTCGTCTGGCTGTTCTTTTGACGAAACCATCGTCGTTAACAGTTCTGCCAACCATGACAACGGAGGTTTAATAACGGGCAACGAAGTATCGTGTTTATCCTCTTTCGATCCTGGTTTAATCACCAGCACCAGCACCGCAAGCGGCGGCGGCTCTGGTACTACTGAATATCAATGGCAGTTGAGCACAGATAATGGATCAACCTGGACAGATATACCAGGAGCGACCAGCGAAAACTATAACCCCGTATCAATTTCAACTACAACCCAATACCGCCGAGGAGGAAGATTAATGCCTTGTCTGGCCTGGGTTTATTCCGATATAGTTACTAAATCCATCAATACAAATTTCACCGAAGCAGGTACCATCACTGGGGAAGAAGAGGTTTGTGGCACCTATGATCCTGGGACCATTACTGAAACAAATGCACCCGTAGGTGGATCAGGTGGTTCTACTGAATTTCAGTGGCAACAAACCACCGATACACTTGCCGGTTGGTCGGATATTGCAGGTGCTACTTCGGTCGACTATGATCCGTCATCTATCAGTACCACCACCTATTTCAGAAGGAATGCCAGAAGAACACCTTGTTCTGATTATGTTTCATCCAACATTGTGGTTAAAACAGTAGTCAACAATTATACTGACGGAGGCTTGATTGCCGGCACAGAAGAAATGTGCGGAAGTTTTGACCCAGACCTGATCTCAAGTATAACCACGCCAAGTGGCGGAAACGATGGTTCTGTAATTTACATATGGGAACGAAGTACGGATGGTGTAGTATGGTCACAGATTGGAGGCTCCAATACCGAAACATACAACCCGACCACCGTTATCCAAACGACTTATTTCCGTCGGGGTTCCCGTCGGTCTCCATGTTTGGCATTTATTTATTCCAATATTGTTGAAAAAACTGTGGCTGTGAATTTCACGGCGGGTGGCATCATTGAAGGTGATCAGTCGGTTTGTGGAGATTATGATCCATTCAACATTACAAGCCTGACAGATCCTTCAGGGGGCGTTGATGGAACACTGGTCTATCAATGGCAGCAAAGCACTGATAATGGCGCAAACTGGACCGTAATTCCAGGTGCCGCCGATGCTGAATATGATCCTGGTATAATAACACAATCTACTCTTTTCAGAAGACAGTCAAGAAGATCACCATGTTCTTCGTGGATCAATTCCAACTCCATCAGCAAAGAAAAAAGAGATTTACCGGTTCCTGTGCTGGTCGATGCTCCTACACCAATCAATGGTTTCATTTGTGAATGGATGAGCTATCCTTACGAATCACAAGATGAAGGTGCTGGTGCGACTTATTTCTGGGATTTCGGAACTTATGCAATTCCAAATACTGCAACCGGAAGAGGTCCGCACAATATTACCTATAACGTACCCGGAACACTCACTTCAACAACTGTAACCGCAGAACTGACAGTTTACAAAAATGGCTGTGCGGGAATCGGAACAACGGATTTTGAAGTCCGTCCGCAAATCGTAGTTACCGATATCACCGTAACTGATCCCGAAAACTGTAATAGCAGCAATGGTGCTATTGATGTTACTACCCTCCACCCTGCGGGTACATTTGTGGAAGGAAGTGTTGATGGAGGAGTGACCTGGAACCCGGAACCCATCAACATCGGAAACCTTGCCGCTGGTGTTTATGAGCTTTGGTTGAGATATGACGGAGGTGAGTGTGAACAGGTCTGGGGCAATGTTACCGTTACTGACCCAGGTAGTCTTACCGCAGACATCCAACTTTCAACAACGGAGACCTGCAACAATACTTTTTTCACAGTGGAAGCCATTCCAGTCGGTAGTGGCAATCCGGATTACTCATGGGACTTCGGCCCGAGTGCGAGCCCAGTCATAGCCTATGGAGTAGGCCCTCACACTGTTTCTTACAGTGACGGGGGTGAAAAGCAGATCGAACTTACCATAAGTGAAAATTTCTGTACCGGGCTGGTCGACACTACAATAACTATTGTTTCCACATATATGGACGGAGGTACCTTAACTGGTGATGAAGATTTATGTAGTATTGGCCCGGCAGGCATCATGGAAACGGATATTCCTCCTTCCGGTGGACACGCAGGAACTATTGATTACCAGTGGGAATCAAGAGAGGATGATGACCTTGGTGGATGGACCGCCTGGGTAGAAATAGCAGGTGCGACCTCGGATACTTACACGCCGGCATTTATTGGAAAAAATACGCAGTTCAGAAGAAAAGTAAGACGCCTGCCTTGTTTGGACTGGGCTTATTCCGCCGAAGTCGAAAAGCGAGTTTCCGGAACGCCACAGCCTCAGGATGACATTTACACGTCGGCCTGTCCGGGCTTTCTATTTTTCGATTACGTAAATTCTAACGACTTAAACCTGATCAATCCGATCTATTCAATAGCAGTACCACCCTCAAACGGCACCCTTGACTTAGATACAGATGGAGAATTTGTATACACACCAAATGCCTCATTCTGTGGATCAGATCAGTTCACTTATACTGTTTGCAACAATGGTACAACATGTTGCACAAATGCTACTGTAATCATTGACCTCTCCGATTCTGAATCCCCGATCCTTCAAAACATACCTGATGATTTAATCATCTCTTGTGATGACGAAGTGCCATTGGCCCCGATCGTTGACGCTTGGGAAAATTGCCAAAATGTAACACTTGGGCTGGATGAAGAATCAAACCAGGGAGAACTGGACAGTTGTTCGATTTACAATTACAACCTGTGGCGTACCTGGACGGCCTCTGACTACTGTGGCAATAATGCTTCTGAACAACAGACCATTTCCATACAAGACAACACGGCCCCAGATATTTATCGAATTTATACCCTGCCAAATGGTAAAAAAATGGTAGCAGGTGTTATGGAAAATGTATCTGAAAGATGGAAAACCATTGGTTTCCCCATCCAATTTGCCTCAACCCCAATTGTATTTGCGCAGGTAATCACCAATAATGAAAACACCGCTGTTAATACCAGATTAAGAAATGTTTCTACTGCACAATTCGAACTGAGGCTGCAGGAAGAAGAAAACCAGGATGATCGTCATGCGAATGAAAGTGTTGCCTGGATCGCCATAGAAGAAGGAAGCAATACGGACGGCTGGTCAATCGAAGTGGGTAGCACCCTCTTGAGCAGCAGTGCATCGAGTATTAATTTTGGAGATCCATATCCTGACCCGGGATTCATTGGTACGCCGCAAACATTCAATGAAAACAATCCAATTTCATTAAGGATCAATTCATTGAACAGCACGGCAGTCAATATTTTTCTGCAAGAAGAATTATCATTTGACCCCGAAACCAATCACGGCTTTGAAAGAGTAGGATACATTGCCATGAGTGGCTCCGGCAACATCACTAATGACGACGGTGAAATTATTGGTGAAACCGGAAAGGTATCGGTCAATCACAACAACCTGACTGTCAACCTGAGCCATACCTACCACAACCCAGTGGTCGTATTTGGTGGTCTTCCAATGAATGAGTCGCAGGAAGCGGTAATCCGGGTTGAAAACCTAACGGCTGAATCCTTCCAGGTGAGAGTGGAAGAATGGGAGTACAATGATGGTATGCATGCCTTTGAAGAAATCAGCTTCATGGTCGTGGAAGGTAGTATCCCTTTCGATCAGGTAGTCGAATGCGACAACATCCCTGAGATTCCAACCATCGGAGTGGATATTGTAGGGAAAGATAATTGTGATGTTTCCACTCCGTTGACTGTGACAGACAGCCAGTTTGAATTCGATTGTGAAAATGATACGATATTCTCACGTACCTTTTTTGTACAGGATGAATGTGGGAACATTACCTCTCTTACTCAGGTGTTTACTCTGAGGGATACCACTCCTCCTACTTTTTCCGCACCAGCCGATGTGACCATTACTTGTCTTTCCGATGAAAATGACCTGAGCAACACCGGAGATGTTACGGATGAGATGGACAATTGTGCAGATAACCTGGAAGCAACTTATACAGATGATCGTGCTAATGTTGCGGGTTGCTTCGGGTACATTATCAGGGAATGGCAGTTGGAGGATTATTGTGGAAACATGGCACTCGACACGCAGATCATCTTCCTGTTTAACGATAATGATACTGATGGTGATGGTGTGCCCGATCCGTTCGACATCGACGACGATAATGATGGCATTCCTGACATCGTGGAAGACTCCGGAGACACCGACGGCGATGGCATCCCTGACTCACAAGACCTCGATAGCGACAATGATGGTATCCCTGATATCATAGAAGCAGGGCTTGTTGATGAGAACGGGGATGGAATTGTCGACAGCTTCGGTGATCCTGACTGGGACTCTGATGGGGATGGGCTTGCAAACGAAGTGGATGCTGATCAAAATAATCCAGATGAATTTGCTTCTGTAGACTTTGACCCAACCAGTGGCACCGCAGACGTCGATGGCGATGGAGTCCCAAATTATGTTGATCTCGATAGTGACAACGATGGTATTCCGGACATTATTGAAGCAGGAGGTGTCGACACCAATGGAGACGGTGTAATTGATTACCCTGACCCAAGCAACCCGGAAAGCATGCTCGATTCAGATGGGGATGGATTTGTAGACTACTATGACCCGGATGACGACACCAGTTTCGGGGTAGATGATGGAGGCGATGTACTGGTCACCAACGATAATGGAGAATACAACGGAGGTGATGGTGGTTTCGAACCTGATTTTGACGGAGATGGCATCCCTAATTATTGGGATAGTGATAGCGATAACGATGGGATCGCTGACATTATTGAATCGGGAGGAATTGATACGAACGGCGATGGAGTGATCGACAACGATGAATTTACGGATGTAAATGATAATGGCTTTCATGACGAATACGAAAACTCAGGTTTAATCATTACCGATCCAGATGGTGCTAACGAAGATGGCAAACCGGAAGATGATGATGGAGATGGCACTGCCTATAACGGTGGAGACAACGACAATGACGGTTCACCGAATTTCATCGATACCGATAGCGACAATGATAACATCAACGATATCGTTGAGGTAGGTTATGCAAACCTGGATGCTAACAACGACGGCATGCTTGACAGTTTTGTCGACGTTGATAACAACGGATTCAATGATGATTCGGAAGGAACCATTTTCACTGATGATGATGGCATGACCGAAGACGGCATTCCTGAAGACAGTAATGATAGTGGAGACAGTGCCTATGATAGCGTTATTCCTGATGGAACTTACGGAGAAGAGAATGGTGAAAACGATATTGATGATGACGGCGACGGAGTACCTAATTTCCTTGATAATGACAGCGACGGGGACAACATCAATGATGAATATGAAGACACCAACGGTAACGGCCATACGGACGAGGGAGAAACTGGTTGGCTCAATACTGATACGGATGGTGACCTCATTCCGGATGGAGTGGAGGATTCCAATCAAAATGGTGTCTATGATGAAGAGACAGAAACTGACCCAACCGATTCAGATACTGATGACGATGGGTTAGATGATGGTGTAGAGGATTCTAATCAAAATGGAACGGTTGATGGACCGGATGAAAGTGACCCGATCAACCCTTGTGACCCGTTGGTCAACCCAGCTTGTATTGGTGTAAGCCTTGATATGGTCGTCAGTTTGGGCGGTGCCCTGATTGATCTTCCAAATTCGAATGAAATGTCGGACAAACTAAGAGAGGGAGGTCACCTGCCAGTGGATGAACCTTACTCTGCCCTACCCTTTTTCAACCATGTCGGTGAAGGTGGTGGAGAGAAAGTACTTGACCTATCCGTCTTTGAAGAGGAAGGGCCAAATGCCGTTGTCGATTGGATCATGGTAGAATTGAGATCTCCTGTTTTGCCAAGTTTGGTCGTAGCAACTAAGTCTGGACTGCTGACTAAAAGCGGACGTATCAAGAGTACCGATGGGTTTTCCAGCATCTACTTCGATGACGTTCCAAGTGGATCCTATTATGTCTCGATCAAACACCGGAATCACATTGGGGTCTGCTCATTAAATCCATTTATCCTTTCCCCTGCTACGACTTCTATAGATTTTACATCAACCTCTATGGAGCTATGGAACGACTATTCCCTGGGAGACTATAATGGCAAACAGGCCCTTTGGCTGGGCGACGTGGACGGCAACCAAAACGTCATTTTCCAGGGGCCTGCCAATGATGTATTCCATATCCTCTTTACGGTATTGACAGACCCGGACAACGAAGGTCATTTGGCCAATTTTGTCATCATTGGCTATACACCTTTTGATGTAAACATGGATGGACTGACCATTTTTCAGGGACCAAAAAATGATAAAGCCCCAATCTTATTTCATTCGATTTTATCGACAGAGGAAAACAATCACCTCTTGGCAAATTTCATCTTGACAGCCAAGTTGCCTTAACCAATGATCTTAAAAAACCCCAAATGCATGAAGACTTTATGAGAGGGAGAATTGGAAGCCGTGCCAATGTTAATTGGCCGGCTCTTTTTCCAGCTGCGTTGGTTAAGGTTGAAAACCAAACTGATTTTACTAATTATCACAGGTTGGCAACAAAATATAAAGATTTATGAGAGGGAGAATTGGAAGCCGTGCCAATGTAAACTTGGCCGGCTCTTTTCCCAGCCTTCATGTACGTTTGACCTGAACCTGCAATAGATTTCATCGCTCGTAAGATTCATACTCCAAAGACATAAAGATTTATGAGAGGGAGAATTGGAAGCCGTGCCAAAGTTTTTGGCCGGCTCTTTTTTTGTGTTTTTATTGAATTCCGTCATCAAGCCACTCCTTCCACCAACACTATTCAACATCTCTTCTGAAACAAATGACGGGTAAAAAAACAGCTGATTTTCAAGCTTTAAAGCGATTAGTTCTAACCTATTTTTTGAAATCTGTTAGATTTTACTTGGCCCAGGTTATTGGTTTTCAGCTTATTGTATAACTATACCTGTCATTCACATTATAGAACATAAATCAAAAAGTGTGCATTGCCAGGATGTGCAACTTAAAAAACTTGGCAAAATTGTAGCCTTTCAATAATTTCACGGCCTGGACGAATTACTACATTTTCCAAAAATCCTCTCATGTGATGAACATACTCAAGTTGACTTTTCTTTTTTGCCTTTTCCTTCCATGTTGGTTGTTTTCCGCCGATGAAGTAAAGTTTTATGAGACCAAAGCATTGCCCGGCGATGGGGTGTTTTCCATGTTGAGGAGATATGGCCTGGATAATTTCTCTTGTAACCATTCCAAGTTTTACGAAATTAACAACCTAAAAAAAGATGCACGCCTGAAGATTGGCAATAAATACAATTTGCCAATCATGATTTATAAATTCAATGGCAAAACCATCAGGTCTTCCATAGGAATCAATGATTGGAATACTGCGAAAAACATAGAGAAATACAATGATAAAATGCTCTCCGACGGCTACCGGAATAAGTCGTTCAAAAAGGATAAAATACTATGGGTGCCTTTCCATTTACTCAAGTGTCCAAAAGAAGATATACCCATTGTTGAAAATAAACCTTCCGTTATCAACCCTGTAGGAAATGACCTGGCCACCAGACCGGCCAAAGGAAGAAACTACCCGATCTTTGGGGAAAAGTACGCTTACACGCCATTAAAAAGTCAAAAACTATTGGGGAAAGTGTTTTATATAGTTGGCGGGCATGGTGGACCCGACCCAGGGGCCGTGGCCAAAAAAGGCAAACATACACTTTGCGAAGACGAATACGCTTATGATGTAGCGCTCAGATTGGTCCGGAACCTAATTGCACACGGAGCAACGGCCTACATGATTACCCGCGATCCAAACGATGGTATCCGCGACGACCAATATTTGAAATGTGACACCGATGAGGTTACCTGGGGCAACTTAAAGATTCCAGCTCCACAAAAAACCAGATTGTTTCAGCGTTCAAATATCGTCAATGAGCTGTATGAAAAACACAAAAAACAAGGCGTTAAAGATCAAAAACTCATTGTGATCCACGTCGACTCCAGAGCCAAACGGGAACAAACCGATCTCTATTTTTACTACCATCCGGATGATCCAAAAGGAAAAGAGCTGGCAACCAACATGCTCAAAAGCATGGAAACCAACTACAAAAAATATCGCAAGGGAAGAGGCTACGACGGCAGTGTTACTTCCCGCGACCTGCACATGTTGAGAGAAACTAAAGTGACCTCTTCTTATATTGAAATTGGCAATATTCGCCATCCTACCGATCAACAGAGGATCATTGTTCCCCGCAACCGGCAATTACTGGCTGACTGGCTATTTCAAGGATTGTTATAGAATTGTCAGCACGTATGCAAAGGATACAGCCGCAATTCGCAGTACTAAACTATTTTTGCAGCTATGAAAAAACTCTTTTTTAGTGCTGCCGTTTTTGGTATCATGAATTGTTACCGATTGACATTTTTCGTTTTTTCAATAAAGATTTTTACAATTATCACCTTGTTTCAAGGTATAGTCTTTCCATTGCATGGACAAGCATTGCCCATCAGTATCGACAGCCGATTTGAAGATTGGAGTTCTGAGGCAATCGAAGTGGCAGACCCCGCGGATGATGGTTCAGGCATTGAGCTGCTGAGGATGGCTGTTGCCAACGACTCCACCCGTCTTTTTATCCAAATAGAAATGGTGCAAGAGATCAACCTGACTGACGATCAAAACCTGACATTGTACATCGACACCGATCTCAACTCATCTACAGGGTTGTCGTTCAATGGCATAGGCGCCGAACTGGTCGTCAATTTTGGTGAAAGGGATGTGGTTTATCGTTTGCCCAGCGGCCAGGGGTTGATGTCGTTAAATGATATAAATTTCCGTCACCAGCCCACGGTGACGAGTACTGTTTTCGAAATGTCGTTTGATCTGACCGCCGTTTCGAATATAGGATTTGATTTGTTTTCAGACGAGGGTGTTAGTTTGGTTTGGAAGGATGAAACCGGCCCGGCAGGTGATGCACTTCCCGACGAAGCAAGTGTCTTTACTTACCTGTTTGACAAATCGCCGGTTCCAGCTCTGGAACCGATCCCATTGGAGAAAGAAAACCCTGCTACGGTCAGATTGGCCACCTGGAATGTTTTACAGAATGGCATTGATGATATTGACCGGAAGGCATATTTCACTAAAATACTCAGTGTCGTCAAACCTGACATTATTACTTTTAACGAATGCTGGGATATCAACCCATTTCAGGTTGCATCTTTTATGAACAACGCTGTTCCGTTAGAGAATTTTGAAAATTGGCAAACAGTCAAGGTGGACGATGGAAATATAACGGCCTCCCGGTATCCCATTTTGCAAAGTTGGTACATCCTGCCCGGTCAGCGGCTGACCGCTTCCCTGATCGATATACCTTCCAGTATTTCTGACAAGGACCTGTTGGTTATTAATGCTCATTTCCGGTGCTGTTTCAATGATTTTGACCGACAGCGCGAAGCCGATGCATTTGTAGAATTTATACAGGACGCCAAGACACCCGGAGGCATTATTGATCTGCCGGAAAACACACCGTTTGTATTGTCAGGTGACCTGAACCTGGTCGGTGAAAGCCAGCAACTCACAACTATTCTGAGCGGCGATGTCGTCAATACCACCCAATTTGGCCTGGGCGGTCCAATGGACTGGGATGGGGGTGATTTGGTGGATGTGATCAGTACCCACACGGATGATCGGTTGGCTTATACGTGGAAAAACAATTTCAGTAGTTTCCCTCCATCGCGCATTGATTTTCACATAATTTCGGGATCGGCAATGGACGTTGATAAATCGTATACGGTGCAGACAGAATCCATGTCGCCCGAGCGCCTGGAAGAATATGGCCTCTCTCCTTTTGACGCAACTTTCGCTTCCGATCATTTACCAAAGGTGACCGATCTGTTATTGCCGATGCCAGTTGCTACTTCAGATATTGCGGAAGATTGGGGGCTGACGGTTTTTCCAAACCCGTCGGCTGATAATTGTTGGGTAGCTTTTTCAATAGAAAATAAAAATGAAATTCATTTCACCCTTATCAATTCCATTGGTGAAGTCATTAAAGAATGGCGGCAATCATATCCGGCCGGCAAACATCAAATTCAGGTCGAGCTAGAAGATTTGACCACCGGCATCTACTATTTAAAATTAAAAACAGTAGAAAAAAATGGCTCACTGAAAATTATGAAAAAATAAATCTGGAGTTCTGTAAGTCAATTGATTTGCAGCGAAGATCTCATTTTGTAACTACTACTAACACGTTAATTCAAGACACATGACCAATCATGCCCAATTTTTGTTGTGCAGCTTTTTTGCTTTGATGATCTGCTTCTCAAGCTGCTTTTGGACAAATGAAGCCCCCTCGCCACCAGCAGACAAATGGGATGAAAAAATGGCTCCCCACGAAGATTTCCATTTGCAAAGAAGTTACCCCGATCCTTTTTTTAATTTAAAAGCCTATGAAAAAGGAGTACAGGAAGCACGCGATAAAGATGCGGTTAAAGGAATTGGGTTTGATAATGAATGGACGGTACAAGGGCCTGGAAATATCGGTGCAAGAGCAAATACCGTAGCAGTTCACCCAACAAACGATAGCATTATTTTTACAGGATTCAGTAGCGGTGGCGTTTGGAGAACAACCGATGGCGGCGCCAATTGGGAGCCGGTCTTTGATGACCAGCTCTGGCCTTCAGTTGCCGATATTGTTTTTGACCCTTCAAATCCTTCCACCATCTATGTCGGCACTGGTGACCCTAATATTTCATTCTACCCCATGCTCGGAGATGGCGTGTACAAAAGCACGGACGGTGGAGACACCTGGACCAACATCGGGCTGCAAGACAACCGGGTCATTCCTGAAATATTGGTACATCCGACCAACCCGGATATCATTTTTGCGGCTTCTATGGGCCTGCCTTTTATCAGAGATAATAATCGCGGACTTTACAGGACAACCGACGGTGGAAACAACTGGGAACAAGTTCTATTTATCAGCGATTCCACAGGAATAACGGACATACAAATCGATCCTTTTAACCCTGATGTTATTTATGCATCAGGATGGGACCGGGTAAGAAATAATGTGGTCAGTCTTACTACTGGCGAAGGAGCGAATGTCTACAAATCAGTTGATGGTGGCGACAGTTGGACGCAGCTGGGAGGAGGTTTGCCCGAAGGCATTTTGGGGAGAACTGGTTTGGCTCATTCTCAAATAACACCGAACCTGGTTTACGCCATGTTCGTCGGCACCAATCAACAATTGCAAGGCGTTTACAAATCTGAGGATGCTGGTGATAATTGGACTCCGATCGAAATCATCGGTCTTGAAAACGCACTGGGAGGTTTTGGCTGGTATTTTGGCAAATTAAGAACTCACAGGTTTAATGATGAAGAAATATTTATTCTTGGAGTTGAACTGTGGCGAGGCTATCCCAATGATGGCATTTGGGAAATCGCTACCCCAGATTGGTGGCTCTACGACGTCCATGCCGACAAACATGATTTGACTTTTACCGAAAGCGGCAACATATATCTCGCTACCGATGGCGGTCTTTATCGATCTCCGGACAATGGCACCTCTTGGGTGGATATCGAAAACATTCCGACCACTCAGTTTTACCGGGTAGCGTTTAATCCGCATCAGCCTGACTGGTATTACGGCGGCGCGCAGGATAACGGAACCACAGGTGGAAATGACGATATGATCAACAACTGGCCAAGGATTTGGGGCGGCGATGGTTTCAAACCCGTTTTTCATCCAACTGAACCAGATATCTTTTATGTAGAAACGCAGCGTGGAAATATTTCCGTCACTGTCGATGGTGGAATTTACTTTGAACAGGGCGATGCGGGAATTGACAACAATGATCGCAGGGACTGGGACATGCCCTATTTAATGAGTGCCCATAATCCGGATGTTCTGTATGCCGGTACTTTCAGGGTCTACAAAAGTGAAAACGGTACCTTCCCTCTGTTCAGTCCGATCAGTGAATCATTGACGGATAGCGTGACTTTAGCTACTCGCTACCATACCATAACGACCTTATCAGAATCCCCCATTCAGCAAGGATTGTTGTATGCCGGAACGGTGGATGCAAATGTTTGGCGTACGGATGACGATGGCGAAAACTGGATCAACATAACCAACAGTCTGCCAGAGCGTTACGTAACTGAAGTTAAAGCCTCGCCTACCAATGTCGATTGGGCGTATGTCACTCATTCAGGTTATAAGGACAATGAATTCATTCCACGTGTACACCGTTCAAAAGACAGAGGAGCGACCTGGGAGGACATCAGCAATGATCTTCCGGATATAGCCGTCAACGACATTTACATTTTACCAAACCATGAAGATTCTGTCCTTTTTGTTGCCACCGATGCGGGCGTCTACGGTTCGATCAACCGCGGGGAGAACTGGACCAGAATGGGGAACAACATGCCTTTTGTGCCATCTTTTGACATTGACTGGAATCCCTTTGAAAATACCGTCATAGCTGGCACGTTTGCCCGTTCGATCATGACCTATCCTATCGATTCTCTGTTGTTCGCACCACCTGTTGATACTTCCACTTCAACACAAAATGTTGTTGCGCAAAAACTGTCCTTGGAAGTATTTCCAAATCCAGCTACCGCACGCATCAACGTGCGTTTTCCCAGTTCCACGAATACAGAGTCAGAAATAGTCATATTTGACAAGTCAGGTAAACTCTTTTTAAAGCAATTAATCACGGGCGAAGTAGCTGAATTAAATGTCTCGGCCCTTCCTCCGGGCGAGTATTTCGTCAAGGGAAAAACTGGACATATTGTTAGGTCAGGCAGGTTTGTGAAAATCTGATCAGGATAAAAATGAAAATCAAAATCCAATTTTTGATTTTCATTTTTATTTTCATTTTTATTTCCGGTATCTTTACCATTCTTCGCACCAAACATTCCAGTATAATTTTTATTTTACAATCAATAAGTGATTGTGAATTTTTGCAGTACACCAACTCCTTGTTGTTGTATATGGATAATGAATCCTATTTCCCATTCGTTTTATTTTCAATTCAATCAAATTTGTCTTTTTTGACAATTTATTTAATAACCACTTGTAACCGAACGTTTCATTGCCTGGTTAAATGAAACAGAGGCGACTACTTTTAGAACCAACACTTACGCATACAAAATCCTGGTTATGAAGCAACTAACCATTTACCCGATTACCATTTCATTGTTTTTCTTCCTTTCGATAAATGTAATTCACGGACAATTCACTTTGCGGTTGATCGTCAATGATGGGTCAGCGACTACTACCTGTACCGATCCGTTCAGCGGACCAGATGCCTCCTGGGGTGTCAATGTGGAAGGACAGGGATGGGCAAATTTTCCGGGCAACGCATTTTGTCCTGCCCCATTACCCGACACATTGTATGAGCGATCATTTCAATGCCTGGTGGATGTCCCCCAAACGATTCAGGTCTGTATTCGAGCTTTTGAAGACGATCCATTTATACTCGACCCTTGCACGGCTATTCTTACTTGCCAGGTAGAAGAATGTTTTGACGTAGCTGTCACTTATGCCGGAAGCATGGACTACACTTTGGAGTTGCCAGATGGGTTTGCATCGGATGGAGAAGTGAATATTACCCTCGAAGCAGAGGGGTTCCCAGGTGGACTATTTGATGAAATTTGTGAGGCACTCGATTTAGGTGTAGTGAACAGAGGTGATACAATCGGTGATGCAGATGTTAGCACTTTCAACAATTATTGCGCAACGGCTGTCAACGAGCCAACTCCTTTCGATTATGGAGCTTTTTGGAGCAATGAGCAAAGTATCTGGTTCCAGTTTACCACCAGCGATGACCCAAGTTCCATTATTAAATTAGAAGCGCGCAGTGACCCTTCCAACCTTGGAGACCCTATCAATCTTCAGATGGCATTGTTTACAACTGATGACAATACGTGTACCGGCAATTTTGAGTTGGTTACTGAAAATTTCACTTACCAGGTTTTTGATGAATGGATTTATTTTGAATGCCCCGAGCCCAACAAAACTTATTTCATCCTCATTGATGCTGTCAGCGGTAGCTTCGCTGAATTAGAAGGTTATTTTTCTTTTGAGTTAAACGAATTGGGCCTCGAAGATGCACCAAACCTGATTTGCGATGCCCTAAGTTTAGGGACCATCCCAGAAGGTGGTTCGGTCGAACTGCCTGCCCCCATGACCAATGTTTGTGCAGATGCTGCTGGCGATCCGGCAAATGGAGCTTTTTTGATTGATCAAGGTGTTTGGTTTTCTTTTGCTGCACCAAGTTCAGGCCACCTGCTTATTGAAGGAATCAGCGATGTAGAAGATGTACCTATCAACATGCAATTAGCAGTGTATTCGTCATCTGACGGGACTTGCGGTGGCGTGTTGTCACCTTATGAGAGCGGGTACGACAACTCCTCATTCGATGAAACGCTGGAAGTAAGTTGCCTCGACCCTGGGCAAACTTATTTCCTTCTGGTGGACGGACAAGGTGCAAATGACGCGGGTATTTTTAACCTGATCATTTCCGATGCTGGCGACGATACCCCGATCACCATACTTGATGAAACCATCTGTTTTTCATCCACTTATACCGTTGGCACAAGTGTCTACGATCAAAGTGGTTCTTACGAAGACACCCTCTATTTGCCGAATGGCTGCGATTCAGTTGTACTGTTGGACCTGGAAATCCTGACGCCACTGGAATTGAATTTTTCCATCGTTACGCAGGGTGTTTTTGCTGGCAATACCGACGGTGAAGTTCAAGTCGCCCCAACGGGAAGCGCAGGGAATTACACTTACACATGGGATAATGGCCAAACTACCCCATTGGCTACCAATTTAATCGGCGGAGATACCTACTGCATTGTTGTGACGGATGAAATTGGCTGCACAGCGGATACTTGTTTTGAGATGCCTTATTATGTCCACTTTGAACCGGAAGTGACCGGTAGTTTAGTTGACTGTTTTGGAGATACGGATGGCACCCTGGAATTTACCGCTGCGTTCGGAGTCCCACCCTATTTGTACAGTTGGCAAAATGACCAAAATACCCTCAGTGGTTCCGGGATCATTACCGAAGACAACCAGTTGGTTTTGCTAGAAAATTTACCTGCTGGTGAATATGAAGTTTATATCGAAGACATCATTTTTGATACCACCGTTTTGGTGCGCGTGGAGCAACCTGACCTTTTGCAGGTGAACAACATTGATCTATCGGATGCAAGTTGTTTCGGCGCCTGTGATGGATCCATCCAACTAAATATCACTGGCGGAACGCCTCCTTACCAAGCCATATGGTCCACGGGCACCATTAATGATCAAATTACTGATTTGTGCCAAGGAAATTATTTGGTCAACATCACGGATGCGAATGGTTGCTCGGCTGATTATTCCTATGACATCGGTCAGCCCGAGGAATTCATTGCCACCCCTTTGGAAGTGCAGGCTGTGTCTTGCTTTGCAGGAACAGATGGGATTGCTTCCGTCACAACAAATGGAACTCCGTCCACCTACATGTGGAGCAATGGCGAAATAACGGAAACAATATCCGACCTTGAAGGGGGCGAATATTTTGTAACCGTTACCAATAATGATGGATGTACCGCCGAAAATTCCATTATTATCAATACACCTAACACCCCGGTTGAGGTGACCATTGGATTGGATCAGCCAGTGACTTGTAACGGGGGTAATGATGCGGTCCTGATTGCCAATATCACCGGTCCTGGCAGTTCGTTCTCGTACAATTGGTCCGGTGGTTCCAATGGCAGTTCCGCCGACGGTTTGGGTACTGGCAATTATAGTGTTACGGTCGAAAATGAACTGGGATGCCAGGCAACAGCCTCCTACACACTTGGTGAGCCGGATGAAATTACGGTCTCTTTCACCACCAACCAACTAACCTGTAACGATCCCCTGGACGGAGGAATCGTCTCCATCGAGCAAATCAATGGTGGCGTACCGCCCTTTAGTTATTCCTCTGACGGAGCTTTTTACAGTGACAATCTGGATGTGACAGGTTTCTTAGCCGGTGAACAAATATTGTTTGTAAGCGATGCTGGTGGTTGTATCCGGGAATTTCCGGTGACCATCCCTGGCCCCGTGGAAATTATTGTTGAACTTGGAAACGACCTGACCATCGATCTTGGTGATGAAGTGACACTGACTGCGCAGGTAAACATCTCAGATGTCTCTTTTAACTGGTTGCCAGTAGCGCCTGATTCCTGTAATGATTGCTCCAGCATTGATGTTGTCCCAACGGAAAGTGGCCTCTTTTCGGTCGTTGTTACCGATCAATTTGATTGTACTGAAGTAGCCGACATTTTTATCGAAGTGTTGAAAAAAAGAAAAGTATTTGTCCCCAATGCATTTAGTCCAAATGGCGACGGCATCAATGACCTGTTCATGCCATTCACTGGCAATGACGTTTCCATCGTGCAGGAATTCAGGGTGTTTGACCGGCAAGGAAACAATGTGTTCGCCGCTGGCAATTTCACTCCGGGAGATATATTAAGTGCCTGGGATGGCCAATTCAAAGGTCAGATGATGCAGCCAGGTGTCTTTGTCTGGTTTGCCAAAATCGGTTTTATCGACGGAATCACAGAAACGTTCAAAGGCGATGTCACATTGATTCGATGACGTGAACGGGAATTATTTTCCATTTGACAACAAAAGCGATGCTTGACTAACAAGCATCGCTTTTGTATTATATATTTCCGTTTTAACTGAACTGGCAACTCTATGTGGCGTTGTTCTTTTAAACTTCATCAATTCATCAAAAAATGGGCACTAAACCTTCACCACCTGAATCTATTTCTCAACAACTTCTCTTGAAGCAATTTCTTGATATCCGCCATTATACAGAAAGACTTTGCGAACCATTAACCACCGAAGACTACATCCCGCAACCTGTCGAATTTATCAGTCCGCCAAAATGGCACCTGGCCCACGTCACATGGTTTTTTGAAGAATTTGTTTTAAAAATTTATGTCTCCGATTATAAAATTTATCACGAAGATTTCAGCTATTTATTCAACAGTTATTACAATGCCGTCGGTAAAAGGGTCCTCCGGGCCGACCGGGGAAATATTACCAGACCGGGCGTAGAAGAGGTTTATGCTTACCGTAAATATGTGGACAACGCGATGCAGGATTTTTTTACAAAAAACGAATTGGATGATTCCATTAAAGAAACGGTCATCCTCGGTTTGAATCACGAACAGCAACACCAGGAATTATTTTTGACAGATTTCAAATATATTCTCGGACACAATCCATTATTTCCGGTTTATAAAAATAATTTCTCCCTCGTTGAACAGTTTAATCATCCTTCGGAAAATGGTTATTTAAAAATTGAAGAACAAATATCCGAAATAGGATTTGCCGGTACTGGATTTCATTACGACAATGAACTTGGACGACACAAAGTATTTCTTCATGAATTCGAAATTTCCAAGGCTTTGGTAACAAACCAGGAGTATCTGGACTTTATGAACGACGGTGGTTATGAGCGCTCTGATTTATGGCTTGACGAAGGTTGGAGCTGGGTAAATAATGCAAAAACCAAGGCTCCTTTTTATTGGCATAAAATAGCAGGAGAATGGTTTTATTACACTTATAGCGGTTTAAAAAAAGTCAATCCAAAAGCAATTCTCTGCCATATTAATTTTTATGAGGCAGCCGCATTTGCCGAATGGAAAGGGATGCGTTTGCCGACTGAATTTGAATGGGAATGTGCCGCCGATAAAATTAATTGGGGGAGTCGTTGGGAATGGACAAATTCTGCTTACCTGCCATATCCCGGTTTTGCAAAAGCAGAAGGAGCCATCGGTGAATACAACGGAAAATTCATGATCAACCAAATGGTACTACGCGGTTCATCAACGGCTACATCACCTGACCATTCCAGAAAAACCTACCGCAACTTTTTCCATCCGCATTTAAGGTGGCAATGTACTGGCATACGTTTAGCAAAAAAACATTAATCATATTCTGACGGATTTAGATTTTAAAAAACAGAAAACAACACTTTATAAAATGGAAACAGAAACAATCACGACTTCCTTTGCCAAGGATGTTTTAGAAGGCTTGACCACTAATCCAAAAAGATTATCTTCAAAATATTTTTATGATGATATTGGCAGTAGAATTTTCCAGGAAATAATGGAAATGCCAGAATATTATCTCACAAATTCGGAGTTGGAAATTTTACAGTTTCAACCCGACGATATCATTGATGCCATTAAAAATAAACGAGGATTTGATATCGTGGAATTAGGTGCTGGTGATGGATACAAGACCAAAGAATTATTACGGCACATCGTTGCTCAAAAAATAGACTGCACATATTACCCGGTCGACATTTCCCAAAAAGCCATGGATTTATTGGAAGAAGATTTAAATGAATCTATACCTGCATTAAAAATCAAGCCATTGGTAGGCGATTATTTTGAAGTTTTGGGCAGTTTAAAACATGGTGACAAACCTGCCCTGTTTCTTTTCCTCGGAAGCAACATTGGTAATTATGAAAAAAACGACGCTGTCGATTTATTAAAAATGTTTGGCCAATATATGCAGCCTGGCGACCACTTATTGATCGGTATGGATTTGAAAAAGAATCCAAGGACCATATTAGAAGCTTATGATGACAAGCACGGAATTACCCGCTTATTTAATTTGAATTTATTGCGGCGCATGAACCGGGAATTAGGAGCTAATTTCGATTTAGACAAATTTGATTTTTATGCTTATTACAACCCAAAAAATGGTCAGCTCCGTAGCATGTTGGTAAGTTTAGAAAATCAGTCCATCTATTTTAGAGCACTGGAAAAAGAAATTCAATTCGAGGCCAATGAATTAATCTGGACAGAACTTTCACAGAAATTCAATTTGGACGACATTAAAGACCTGGCCAACAAATCCGGATTTAAATTTAAAATGAATTTTTACGATCAGAAAAAATATTTTGCAGATAGTCTTTGGATAAAGTAATTCAAATTGTTAATCCGAGAAAGCACTACTCGGAAGAGCTGTCCGAGATATTTGTTTCAGCTTTAAAATATTTTCCAAAAAGTCAAACGTTTCGTTTTTCACAGTCGACAAATCTTTCGAATGAAAACTGGACAAAACAACATGTACGCCGGCGTCAGGAAATGCCTTTTCCTTTTTTAATGCATCGGGTGTCGATATATTTTTGTAATATTCTTTCATCGCCGCTACGGAAACCGTTTTATCCTGATTTTCCTCATTTTTATAATAGTACCCCATAAATAAAGGTTGCTTATTTTTTTCCCAGGTTTCAGGTGTCATGGTCGTTTCTACCAATGATTTCAAACAAATTAAACCTTCCATGGCGTACGTGGTGGTCCAATATTGGTCGGCACCAGAAGGCGCATTAAAAGAATGTTGATCGCCGATTATTTGTCGCGCCAATTGTTTTCCCCACGGCATGGTCAACAATGCGGTTGAGTTGTCATAAATAGCAATGTTCGGTGAAAATAATAATTGGGCATGTACCTGATCCGGATAATTGGCCGCTAAAAAAACAGATAAAGTTCCGCCGGTTGAGCAGGATAAAAGAATTGTTTTTTCACCAATTAAATTACCGATCAACAATGCTTCCTGGGCAGATTGCCACAATTCATTCGGTGTCAAATCTTTAAAAGAAAAGTCATCATCGATCCCGTGCCCGGCCAGCCGGGGCAAATATAAATTCGCACCATATCTTTTGGCCAATTCTTCATGAAACGGATCGGCTTCCCCCTGGCTGGCAGACCATCCGTGCAAATACACAATACTGTAGGCTGTTTTACGAACAGAGTCCGCCCAAATTATCTGCGACTGATTATCTGGCTTAATATTATTTATCGCTGCTTCTTTTTCAGCAATATAATTTTCTATGTTATCCAAGGAAATATCTAATTCAGGCAATTTTAAATTTAACTCTGAAAATCCTGGCCTAGGTCCCGCAATAACTGCAATAATTAAAACAGCTGGAATTAAAAAACGCTTTTTCAGTTTCATGTAATTGTTGATTGTTGGTTGTTGACGGTTAATTGCTGGCGTAAAATAAACCAACCAGCAATTAGCCATCAACGATTAACAAATAATTCATTTATTCATCCGGACAATCTTTGGTAAAAAAGTACCAACTACTTCTACCAAATCTTTTTGAAAGGCCATGACCTCGTTAATATTTTTATAAGCGAATGGGGCTTCGTCCAATCCTCCGCCAATTAAATCAACCTCGTGTTTTTTCAGTATTTTTTTCAATTCATGTTGAGTGATGGAATTTTTAGCTTTGGTACGTGACATAACCCTGCCTGCCCCATGAGACGCAGAATTAATGGAAGGTGCATTTCCTTTGCCTCGAACGACGAAGCCAGGATGTACCATGGAGCCCGGAATGATGCCCAAAACACCTTTACCAGCCGGGGTGGCCCCTTTCCGGTGTACAATTACATTTGTCCCGTCTTCGAGGGTTTCCTTCCAGGCAAAGTTATGATGGTTCTCCACCGTACCAATCGGTTTTTCTCCCAAAGCCTTGGAAAGGCGCTCATGAATGTTATGGTGACAGGCCGAAGCATAATCACCGGCCAGGGTCATCGCCAACCAGTATTCCTGCCCTTCTTCACTGTCCAGATCCAGCCAGGCCAAGTGTTTCGCCTCTTTCGGAAGAGGGCATTTTTCCATGGCCAATTTGGTATAATAGCGGGCAATATTAGCTCCCAGGCCACGTGAACCCGAATGTGAAAGAATGGCTAAATATTCACCTGGCTCTACATTCCATTCATTTTTTTTGTCTTCGATTTCAACCAGGCCGAACTCGACAAAATGGTTGCCCGAACCCGAAGACCCCAGTTGATGCCAAGCCTTCTGCCGCAAGTTTTTTACAACGGCAATCTCTTTAAACTCTTTCCTTTCCAATACGGGATCGTCGCCTCTGGTGCTTTGCTCATCCAAACCAAAAGCAGTGTTTTCAATCAACATTTCCCTTAACCTGGATCTGTGCTTCTCCAAAAACGCAGGCTGTAAATCATAAAAAGTGAGGCACATGCGACAGCCAATATCGACACCAACACCGTATGGGATAATGGCATTTTCTGTGGCCAGCACACCGCCGATAGGCAAACCATAACCTTGATGAGCATCTGCCATTAATGCTACTTTTTTTGCGATAGGCAACTTAGAAGCGATATCCATTTGATCAATTGCTCCCTGTTCAATGCCTGACAAACCAAATGCTTTATATGGAAGTGTTTCGGTATTTAAAGGAATTTCCCGGGGCGCATTTTTTATTTTAGGTCGCAGGGCCTCTACAATACGCCCGAATACTTCATGCCCGGCGAAGCCTTCCTGGTTGTCGATCACTTCTTGCAACATCGACAACACTTTTTCTTTTTTTTCTTTTTTGAAATGCTCATGTGCCACGTTGATTGCCATACCGATGGCAGGCCCTTGTGGATAACCGAGCTTTTTTAAATCTTTTCCTCTAATTTTTAACTTGCCCATTTTGTGGGGAAAATATTAACTGCTGATTGAAAATTGTCACCGTGAAAAAAGGTAGTTACCGTAAAACAAAATTCTCTGCGAACTCCGCGTCCTCTGCGTATTCTTTTTTCAAGCAGAGGACGCAGAGCTCGCAGAGAATTTTGCAGTACATTTTCATTTCTGCTTACAGTTAAGACTAAATTTTTCAATTTTAATATTGACGAATTATAAAAAGTTTATGAATTCGTTAAAAGCCTATTAATAGTGTCATTTCCAAACCTGAAATGTAGGAAAATAGTTCGGATGCACAATTTTTTAAAAATAGAAATAGTTTAGTGGTCTGTATTTTTTACAAAAAACGTTTACAACATCGTCGACAACTACTTCGCGTTACACTTATCATTTTAATCATTCCTGTGCATATTGCCATTTGCAATCTGCCCTTAAAAAACGACGATGTTATGAGACTATTCCAATCTTTCCTGCCATTCCTTTTTTTGGCTTTTTTATTTTCTTGTCAAAAAGATGAAACAGCCAATCAGATTCCGGAAGTGATACAGGCACAAAATGTTGATCCGGCCCTTCAGCCTTATTTTGAAGAATTTGAATACCAGGCGGCCCTGCGAGGGATTGAGGTCGATTTAACCGCTGCAAACATCATCGGTAATATTCAGGAAATCACCGAAGAGCACGTGGCCGGTCAATGTACGTACGGAGCCGCCATCGATAACGAAATCACTATTGATCAGGGTTTTTGGAACAGTTTCCCACAATATCTGATCAGAGAGATGGTCGTCTTTCACGAACTGGGACATTGCTATTTAGAACGGGGCCACAGGGAAGGTTCATTTTCAAACGGTGCCTGTATCAGCATCATGAGAAGTGGGCTGGAGGAATGCCGGGACAATTATAACTCGTCTACCAGAAGTGATTATCTCGATGAACTGTTTTCTGACAACAATTAATTCACATCAACTGAATCCCTTGGTTCGCCAATAGCTCGTGCTAAAAACGAATCCAGGGATTCAACATACTTCCACCCTACTTTCTCACTCACCTACTCGCTTACCCCTTCCTTACTTTCCTACATTTGCAGCAAAAGCCCAACTGCGCCATCATGATCCGTTATACCAAAGATACTGACCACATTGCCATCCTGAGCCTCGACATGAAAGACAGGCAACGCAATCTGTTGAACCATGAAATTGTCGATGCGTTTGTTCCTGTTTTACAGCATTTAAAAAAAGAAAAGGAAAAAGGACAATTAAAGGGAGTGATCATCACCTCCGCTAAAAAAAATTTCCTCGTTGGCGGAGATCTCAAATACCTGTCAAAGACGAAAGACCCAGCAGCCATATTCAATTATGCCGAAAAACTAAAATCTTTTTTCCGAGAGCTTGAACGTCCGGGAGTTCCGGTCGTAGCTGCCATCAATGGCAATGCCATTGGAACAGGCTTTGAACTGGCTTTGGCCTGCCACCGCCGGATCATCATTAACAACCAGTACATCCGGGTTGGTTTGCCGGAAGCAAAATATGGAGTAATGCCCGGCAACGGGGGTACGGTTCGGTTAATGTGGCTGCTTGGTATTGAAAAAGCATTTCACATACTGGCCGAGGGTAAAGAGTACACGCCAGCCGAAGCGGCCATTGCCGGGCTGATAGATGAACTGGTCGAGAACCAGGACGAGTTGATCAGCCAAGCCAAAAAATGGATTTTACAAACTACATCCGTCAAGCGGCCCTGGGACACAGAGGGCGCCTATATTTCAGGAGTCAAACAAAACATTGCCCGATTGGGAGCTTACGTCGCTGCCAAATGGAAGCACCACTATCCTGCTCCGTTGGCAATCTTAAATACTTTGAATGAAGGCAGTCAGGTCGATTTTGATACGGCAAGCCGGATTGAAAGCCGCTACTACACAGCACTGTTGCTGAGTCCTGAATCAAGAAATATGACCAAGGCACTTTGGTTTGATCAAAACCAGATCTCGCAAGGTATTAGCCGGCCCAAAGGTTTTGGAAAATTCCGCCCCCGGAAGGTCGGAATCGTCGGTGCTGGATTGATGGGCTCCGGAATTGCTACTTCGTGTCTGGCCGCCGGGCATGAAGTTTTGCTGAAAGATGTGTCGAAGATGATTGCCGAACAGGGAAAAGAGCGCGTAAAACAGATGCTGGAAGAGTACGTACAGCAGGGTAAGATTCTAAAAAACACACATGCTTCCTGTCTCGCAAGAATTCAAACCACCGAAACCGCAGAAGGATTCGAAGACTGTGACCTCGTGATCGAATCTGTATATGAAAACGTTGACCTGAAACGCAAGGTAGTTTTGGAAACTGCGAAATACCTGGACGAATATTCCTTTTATGCGACTAATACCGTTTCGATTCCAATCACCCAGTTGGCCACAAAATCCGCGTATCCGGGCCAGTTTATTGGTCTCCATTTTTTAAGGCCAGCTGAGAAAACACAGTTGGTAGAGGTGGTCAGTGGTGCTCAGACAAGTGACGAGACGATTGCAAAGGCCTTCGATTTTGTCAAATCGATTGGTAAAACACCGATTATAGTTAAGGATGACTGGGGGTTTTATGTGGCCAGGGTACAGAATACCTATATTCTCGAAGGAATCACCATGCTACAGGAGGGCTACGCTCCAGCGTTGATAGAGAACCTGGGCCTGCAAAGTGGAATGCCTAAAGGGCCTTTAGCCCTGGGTGATGAACTTTCGTTGGACTTGGTGATCCGCTATGAGAAACAGGCGGCTGAATTGTACGGTGCCAAATACATACAACATCCTGCTGTAGCAGTTTTGGATATTATGATGAACAAGTTGAACCGGAGGGGCAAAAGGGCAGGTGCCGGATTTTACGATTATGAAAAAACGCCTACCAGGCTTTGGACAGAATTGACTGATCACTTTCCCACAGCAAAAACAGATTACCAACGAGATGAGATCATAGAACGATTTTTATTCGCACAGATCTTAGAAGCCATTTGGTGCCTGCATGAAGGTGTCATTAAAACCGAGCAGGAAGCTAACCTTGGTAGTGTTTTTGGGTGGGGCTTTCCATCTTTTAAAGGAGGGGTTATCCAGTATGTGAAGAGCTACGGGAAAAAGGAATTCTTGGAAAGATGTAGCAAACTCAAAAAAGCACATGGCCAGCGATTCACAGTGCCTGGCTGGCTGAAGAAAAATTTATGAGCAAATGAAAATCGGGTCTGACTAAAGTGAGCGAATACCTCAAAATACGCTCCTACCTGGTTTGCCTAAAAAAAGCCCACGGGAATAGACTCCCGTGGGCTTCGCAATTCTAAGACCTTTTTTCAAAGATCGTCTAAGGACGATCATGCCAGATTATGATTTTAGGTATTTCATGATGCGGACATCAGCAGATAGATGCCAATGATGCCGACAACAATCATAATGAAGGGCATAAATGTTTCGGCGACACTCTTCTTGCGAATAGTTGTGCCGTCATTTGAATAGTGTATACTAGTGTGAGAAGTAACATTATTAAGCATAATAGTTCATGGGTTGCTTAAGTGAAAAAATAAGGGATTATTCGACTTCTGCGCTACAAGTTCGATGTTGACTTTAGCAGAAACTACAATTTGTTGATAGTCAGCATTTCGATTAAAAAACACTTCTGCACAACAATACGTAGCTTTCTTTTACTTCTTGAGAACCAACGATTTGAGGATTATAACTTGACCAATTTTGTTCTCCAAAAAATGACGATGATAAGGTGGTGTTAAAAGTCTTTGTTCAAGTCCCGTTATGACGGGTTAAGTGTTTGGAGAATTTTCAAGTGTCGATAGGATTGTTTCTGCTCTGCTATTCCTGCTGATTGGTCAGCTTTCGTCAATGGCAACTGAGAATTGCCCATGTAATTTTAATCTTTTGTATAGTGCTTCATGTAGTGTAAATCCTGATTAAGTCTGAGTACGTTCAATATTCCTTTTGTTACAGTGTAAAAAAAACAGGGGTTTGAACCTGCCTTTTTGTGCTAATCGCAGTGCAAATGTATTTTACATATTTTAATTTTTAAAATATTTTTAACGCTTTTTTGTGAACAATTATCACCGGAAGAGCTAAACAATTGATTAACAGGAAGATATGAAGAAAAATATCGTTTTATTCAATTGTCGATCTAACTCAACCCTAACCTCTAAACCCTCATAACAAAAAAATGCCGCTGTAAAATAATTTCTAAGAACTGTCTTTATGGAAACGGTTAGTAATCAATAAGGTTACATATACGATTATTTTACAAAATAAATACTTATGAATAGGTATCGAATGAAAAAGAAATTTGGCAATCAACGTATTTATTGGACATTTACAGCATGGTACCTGTAGGTCAGAAAAAGGTGACCTTGATGGGAACCCTGCTAATTTTCCCTAACCACTTTGGTCATAGTGATAATCGCAATTTCTTGATTGTCAGTATCTTCTGGCGATTTATATAAAATGAAGTCGTTTAAAAACTTCGATATTTTTCATTCAAAAGGACAAGAATTATGAATCTTAAAATGTTCCAGGTCGATGCTTTTACCAATCAGCTTTTCGGAGGCAACCCGGCTGCAGTTATTCCGCTGAAAAACTGGCTTCCCGACGAAACTCTTTTGAAAATAGCCATTGAAAACAATCTTTCCGAAACTGCTTTTTTTATTGAGCATGAAAATCATTTTGATCTGCGTTGGTTCACCCCTGCTTATGAGGTTGACCTGTGCGGGCACGCTACCCTGGCGACTGCACATGTGCTGTGGACTGAACTTGGATATACCAAAGACAAAATTGTATTCAAGTCGAAAAGCGGGCAGTTGGGCGTCCGGAAAGTCGATGGTTTTTATGAAATGGATTTTCCTACCGACCAAATCACGAAAGCCGATCTACCATCTGAAATAGCTGAAGCACTTGCATGCGATATAATTGAAACATGGAAAGGCAGAGACGACTTCTTGGTTTTGCTGAAATCAAAAGCAGCATTGACTGCCTTGGCCCCCGATTTCCGGACTCTCGGAAAATTGAAAACCAGAGGGGTCATTGCCACCGCTCAGGGACAAGACGTTGACTTCGTCTCCAGGTGTTTTTATCCATATTACGGGATTGACGAAGATCCGGTAACGGGCTCTGCACATACAACTTTGGCTCCTTTCTGGTCCGAAAAATTGGGCAAAAACAAAATGACGGCGCGTCAGATTTCTCGGAGAGGAGGCTTCTTAAAACTGCATTTGCAAGCAGAAAGAACTGCCATTCAAGGTCAGGCGGTTACATTTCTGAGCGGAGTGATAGAGATTTGAATAAATTTTCGAAATTGGCATTTTGATCACGGGTTGGGTATGGCTGCATGATTTATGACAACTTTCCTCGACCACCTTAACGAAACACCATGCATCTTAGCGATATAATTACCCATTTAGGTGAAGACAGAGAGAAATATTTTAATGCCGTTTCCCCACCGATTATCCAATCAAGCAATTTTGCTTTCGATTCCATTGATGCTTTCAGAAAAGCGATTGCCAATGAAATGGACAACCACCTGTACACGCGCGGCAACAACCCGACCGTACAGATTTTAAGGAAAAAAATTGCTGCCCTTGAAGGTGCAGAAGATGCGTTGATCGTAGCCAGTGGCGCTGGTGCCAACTCGATTGCAGTAATTGCCAACGTCAAACAGGGCGACCATGTCATCTGCGTGCAAAATCCTTATTCATGGACAAAAAGCTTACTGGTCAACTTCCTTTCTCGTTTTGGCGTTAGCCACACCTTCGTTGATGCAACGGAGGTAAAAAACATAGAAGCTGCTGTTCGGCCTGAAACAACCGTCCTGTTTTTGGAAAGCCCCAATAGCATGACATTTGAAATTCAGGATTTACGTGCCTGCGCCACCTTGGCCAAAAGGCACAACATCGTAACCATCATCGACAATGCAAACTGCTCCCCCATTTTTCAGCGTCCGATCGAATATGGAATTGACATCGTGACGCATACAGGCACTAAATATCTGAACGGACACAGCGATGTCGTAAATGGAGTGATTTGTGGCAGCAAAGAAATGATGGAAAAGATTTTCGCTACTGAAATAATGACCATCGGCAATATCATTTCACCGCATGATGCATGGTTAATTATCCGTGGATTGCGAACGTTGGAGCTACGGGTCAGGCGTAGTTTTGAGAGCGCACTGAAAGTCGCTCAATGGATGGAAAACAACCCAAAGTTTGAAAAAGTATTGTTCCCCTTTTTACCTTCTTTCCCTCAGCATGAATTAGCAAAAAAGCAGATGACTGGTTGTGCAGGCCTCATTACCGCATTTTTAAATACGGACCAATACGAAGTGGCAGAAGCCTTTTTCAATAAATTAAAGAGGTTTCTTTTCGCCGTTTCTTGGGGAGGCCACGAATCTCTGGTAGTTCCGACAATCGCGTTCATGAACATTCCCAACCGGGAGCGGCCGCCCTATCCACTCAATATGTTCCGATTCTACATTGGCCTGGAAGATCCTGATTGGCTGATCGAAGATCTGGAACAAGCACTTGAGGCGGTCTGATGCAACGCAAAATTACTATTGAAGCATTAACTCCATGGCCAGTTCCATGCGTTTTGGATGGTATTTTCTTACAAATATGGCGAGCTTGTCAACGAGCGGTTGTGCACCTATTTGTCGGAGATGATCAAATAGATGCAGCATTTTGCGGGTGGGTTTAATGCCAAGATGGTTAGAAAAATATTTGTTCATCAAATGGACGTAATGGTCGTACAACTCTTTGGTGTGATCGGGCAGGAAATGATGGTCGTATTTCATCAAAAAATCAATCGTCCCTTCCTCCAAAGCAATTTTGCCCAATGGTTCTATCAATTTTTCCTCTCCATAAAGGTTGGCCAATATCTCGTTTTTGTCAAATGGATTTTTCGTTGCCGTTTCCAAAATGATTGCTTCCAAAAAAACAGGCCATTGCCCTTTGAAGTACTGCTTGCACAAACGGATGTATTTTACGTTTCCCGTCGCTACAAAACTATCCTTGCCCCATTTAACAACGTTTTCCGCATCAGATTCCGCAATTGCAATATCCAGCAACATCACCTTTAACCGATATTGATAAAGATGGTGGTCACTCAGCTCCAATCCTTTATTCCCTATTTTTTTGGCCATTTTATTCAGACCATGCTCAACAGCAGTACCGACGACAAATAGTACCTGATCAGTCGACGTCAAAACCGATTTCAGGTATTCCCTGGCCAGTGTCGCAAACCCTTTCTTCTGTAAAATGATCAGTTTGCACGCAATCAATTGCTTGACGTATTTTTCGGACAAACGATGCCTGTTTCTCAATTCTTTGTCGACTACTGTCAGCAAAGCTGTCGACTTTAATTTGTCATCTGCCAGGGGCAGCAATTGTTGATAGAAATTCATACCGAGGTCATACCCTCTGAAAATTGGCTGCTCTGCCAGTTTGAGCAGGAAATCCCAGATTTCAGTACGAAGCATGGGAGGGATGGGTTTGGAAATCAACCGCTTGAGCAGATCAAAACATTTTCCACTAAAATCCAGAAATGCTTCCGTTTCATAATCAGTCCTATTTACAACAGGCACTAATTTTTCGATCAGCACATGCAAAACGGACCAACAATCCACGAAATGCTCCAGGGCAAGGGCGTCATTGGCTTGTCCAAGTAAATCCCTTCCGGTAGAGAGCAGCTGTTTGGTGCCGGGAACACTGAACCTATCATTTTTGTTACGTGCATTTTTCAGGACCGAGATGATTACCTGTCGATATTTTTCAGCATTATCCACCATTGGGACAGCACTGGCAAAGCGGGTTTTCAAGGCAATGGAGAACTGCCGGTTACTACGTGCATAATACCGAACAAAAGCACTTAATTCTTCTTGTCCTACCTGATCTAATATGGCATTGACGGTCAGTTTTTGATAGGTCTTTTTTTGTGCTTTTGCATTGGCCTTTTTTTCAGCAAGATGCTTTCGAAGCATCATCAGGCCGGCCGCTACATGTCCGCACATTTTTTCATCCTGAAAGACCGCGCATTCACAAGAACACGCCCTGACCTTCGAAGGAGTGATCTGCATCTCTACCTCAAACCCATCTACTTCAGCAATCCAGAGGTTTCTTTCACTTTCAAAAAGGGAAGTTACATGTTGCGAGTCCAACATTTTCTCCCCGACCAGAATGTGGGATTCGGGTAAGGTCAACTCCAGATTTTTTAGCAAAAAGTTCAAGGCAGTAGTAAGATTAAAAAGGTATTTATGGTTCAGGAAATTTCCAGGGCCAATAACTAACTGGCAAAGTTAGGTCTTTAGCGTTGGGTTTTAATTAACTTTGGCGGTTCACTGACACCAAAGCCATCCAAATATTAATAACGTATAAATATGAAAACCGTTTACCTTGTACGGCACGCTAAATCAAGTTGGGATTATTCGTCCTTGAGAGATGAGGAAAGGCCGTTGAACGACCGGGGTCTGAGAGATGCTCCTTTCATGGCTAAAATGTTAAGAAAAAAAGGGGTTGAACCTGATGCGCTGATTTCCAGCCCGGCTGTTCGAGCATTGACAACGGCCATTTTCTTTAAAATTGAGATGGGCGTCGAAGGGGAAGATATTATCATCAGAGATGAAATTTATGAGTCCATGAGCTCCACGATTGTGAACCTGATACAAAAGTTGCCAGAAGATTTTCAAACCATCATGTTGTTTGGGCACAACCCAACTTTTACCAGTGTTGCCAATATATTTACAGAAAACTACATCCCCAACATGCCCACCTGTAGTATCGTGCGGATAGATGCCCAAGTTCCCAATTGGTTGGAATTCAATGATGCCACTGCCAAAGTCACCGAGTTTCATTTCCCGAAGCAATATTTTACCTAATGCTTTTGGCCTGTTATGATTTTAGAAAAAAAAATAATCAAGCAATATCTATCACTTGCACTCATTTCTTTCTTTGTTTTTGGATGTGTAAAGGAAAATCCTCTTCCCCTGGAAGAGAAAAAACTGATAAAAATCCTTTGCGACATTCACCTGGCAGAAGCGGCCCTGGCAAAACTAAATGGAAGTATTAAAGATTCTGCTGCCGTGAAATTGTACCAACAGATCTATACGATTCATGAGGTCAGCGAGGCTGAGTTGGATTCCTGCCTTTACCGTATTAAAAGAGACCCTGAAATCATGCAAGATATTTATCAGCAGGTAATGACGGAGCTTGACAAAATGAAACTTGAAGACCAACCAGGGCAATAACCTAATTACTAAGTCCATCATTAACGACTTAATTGCCTTTAGTTTAAATGGCGCCATCTTCTAAGTAACTTAACAATTTATTAATTCATTGCTTACATTGCAACCAATCCATAACTATAAATTTGCAAACTTTTCAACAAGAAAATAAGCATGGAAGACATTAAAATTTTAGTTGTAGACGATGAACCAGACATCCTTGAAATCCTTACCTACAACCTAAAAAAGGAAGGGTATCAGGTAACGACTGCAAGCAATGGAGAGGAAGCCGTCGAAAAAGCAGGGCAAGTAATGCCAACTTTGATTATTCTGGACATCATGATGCCGCAAATGGATGGTGTCGAAGTTTGCAGGACCATACGGGCAAAAAAAGAGTTCGATGATGTACTGATCGCCTTTCTAACTGCCCGTGAAGAGGACTACTCACAAATAGCTGCGTTAGACGTGGGTGGTGATGACTACATTACCAAACCGATCAAACCCAGGGTATTGATGAGCCGGGTCAAAGCCCTTCTCCGCAGGGCTGGAAGAGTCGATGCCAATGATGATTCCAGTCATATCATAAAGGTGGGTGATTTGATTGTCAACAAGGAGAGTGTAAAAGTCATCCGCGGAGACCAGACCATTGATTTGGCCAAAAAAGAATTTGAATTGCTGAGCCTGCTGATCAGCAAGCCAGGAAAAGTCTTTACCCGGGAAGAAATTTTCAACAAAGTCTGGGGAACAGACGTGATTGTTGGCAACCGAACCATAGATGTACATATTCGAAAATTACGTGAAAAAATCGGTGACCATTATATAAAGACGATCAAAGGAATTGGTTACCGGTTTGAATTTTAGCATTCAAATTCGTCCATAAAACCCTCAGTTCATTGATTTACATGAATATCCTTACAGGAAAAAAATTTATCAAAAATCCCACACCTCATCAGATTGCCGTTTCCTCGGCCTTCATCGTTTCTCTCATTACTGCTTCCATTCTCGCAGCCCTCAGAATCACTGGAATTGTGGCCTTAAAATGGTGGACTTTCTTTTTGCTCGGTGGTTTGTTTTTCTTTGTTGCCCTGTTGGTATTCAGGTATTACCTCAAAAAGTACATCTACCGAAAAATCAAGCTCATTTATAAAAACATCCACAAACACAAGCTGTCATCCTCCCAGAAACAAGAGGAAGTCAACATGAATGTTGACATCATGCAGGAAGTGGAAAAAGAGGTAGAAGAATGGACCAAGACCCAAGAGAAAGAAATCCAGCAGTTAAAGACCTGGCAGTCCTATCGGCGTAAATTTCTTGGGGATATTTCCCATGAACTAAAAACCCCCATTTTCAACATCCAGGGTTATCTGGAAACCCTGTTGGATGGCGGTCTGGAAGATGAAACCGTCAACCTGAATTATTTGGCAAGAGCCGCTAAAAACGTGGAACGTTTAAACACCATCGTTGAAGACCTCGAAATTATTTCCCGCCTCGAATCGGGGACGCTCATTCTCGACATGGAGCCTTTCGAAATAAAAACTTTAGTCGAAGAAGTATTTGTTGACCTGGAAATCAAAGCCTCGGAAGCCAATATCAAATTGATTTTCAAACCCGGTGCAGATCAGTCTTACAAGGTTGTGGCTGACCGGGAGTATATTCGACAGGTACTCATGAACCTGGTCACCAATTCCATCAAGTACGGCAATAAGGATGGTTTCACCAAGGTCAGTTTTTATGATATGGATAAAAATATTTTAGTGGAGGTTGCGGATAGCGGGATCGGCATTCCTGAGAAACACCTGAAGCATGTCTTTGACCGTTTTTACCGCATTGATAAGAGCCGGAGCAGGGAGCAGGGAGGTTCAGGCCTGGGCCTTTCTATTGTCAAGCATATCATTGAAGCACACCAACAGACAATCAATGTAAGAAGTACGTATGGCCTCGGTTCCACTTTTGGCTTCACTTTGCAAAAAGAATAAATTCAACTGAAACTTAAGCCCACCGCTCAGTACTGATCATTGCTTTTGGAAAATCGGCACCCAGCGTAACGTGAAATGTTTCTTGTTCTTCCGAAGACAGCGTATCGGGACGGTGAATCTTCGAGGCCGGCAGATAAGCCAATTCAGGTATCCAAAGCTTGACGTACTCACCGTTAGGATCATATTTTTTCGCCTGGCTGAGAATGTTGAAATAACGGTCTTCCCTCGGATCGTTGCCAACACCTGCAAGGTAATTCCAGTTGCCCCAATTGCTGGCAGTGTCATAATCAATGAGCATACACTCAAAATACTCAGCTCCGTACTGCCAGTTGACCTTGAGGTCATTGACCAGAAAACTTGCCACATTTTGCCTTCCCCGGTTCGACATGTACCCCGTCAAAGCGATTTCTCGCATGTTGGCATCGATGAAAGGAACACCCGTCCTGCCCTCTTTCCAGAGATCGAACAAGCGCCGGTCATTTTTTAAAGATGAATTTTGGGACCGCCGCAGACCTCCGGATTGAAAAATGAGATTGCCGTGCTTCTTGGCCATGAACCGAAAAAAGTCGCGCCAGAGCAATTCAAAAAAGATCCAGTAAGTGGAATTGTTTTTTCCTTTGGTTTCCTCATAATTTTTCAGTTTCCAGTAAATGGTTTTCGGAGACAAACAACCTTGTGCAAGCCATGCAGAAAATTTAGTAGAAAAATCAGCTCCTATTAATCTGTTTCTTGAATTTTTGTAGCTGCTTGGCAAATCAGTTTCATCAAAATAATAGCTAAGGCGTTCCAGTCCGGCCGCTTCTCCTCCTTTAAAAGGTAACACCGCTCTCTCGTCAGGAATGAATTCATCATGTCCTAAATCTGCTAAGGTTGGGATTTCTCCTATGTCCAATGAAGCATTGACAGGTGGCAGCGAATCAGGCACCGGGAGTGGTTTTCTGATGTTGACAAATCTTTCAACCTCCTTTCTGAATTGAGTAAATACATCGGGAACATGGGTGATTGGGAAAGGAAGGTCTGCGGTGTAATAGAGCAGTTTTCCACGTGAGAACCTAACTTCCTGCCCGATGCTCCATAGCCTTCTTTCAAGTGCATCCTGTACATCCTCCTCTTCCTGGGTTCGCTCCCGGTTACAAAACACCCAGCTTGTTTTAAGGGCACTGGCGATTTTGAAGATTTCATCTTCTGGTTTTCCTACCCTGACCACCAGGTCACTTCCAAGTTTTCGGAGGGAAGCACGCAAATCTGTGATACTTTCGATGATGAATTTTGCTCTAAATTTTCCAGTTTTAGGAAGGCTAAGTTTTCTGCTCTTCCCTTTGAAAACCCTTTCGTCAAATACAAAAACCGGAATGATTTGATCACAATGCTTGAGTGCTTCGGAAAGCGCCTCATTATCGCTTAAGCGAAGATCTTGTCGGAACCATATTACACCTGTTCTATTTTCCATAATATTGATTTAGAACACTTTATATATATCAACCAAGGTAAACAAAGGTCTATTCTTCATTGAAAGATTATTGCTATTAGTTACAAAATATCTGTAAAAAGGTTTTTTTAAATAATTGTTATTTCTCCACACTTTCTGAAGGAGGCGGAAGAAAATCAAGGCCCATAAAGTTGCGGTGATTTTCGGCTGGAAATTTGCAATATACGAACTCTCCCCTCCGCAACAGTCTCATTATCAAATTATTGGTAGCGAACAAGCGCAGATAAAATTGGACCGCATGGTTCTAATTTAACTAAAGTCAGCAAATTGGGCAAGTTAGAATGTCCAAAGCTCAAACTAACATTATCCAACATCTGTCATAAAAACTATGATCAAAAGCATCTGGCACTGGGTATCCCATCTTGGTGTTGAAGGGCCTCCTTCGATACAGGGGAAACTGACAATATATCTCAACCAGACTGCTTTGCTGACCTCTTTTGGAGCATTCATAACTACAATTGTGTGCAGCTTTTTTTTTCCCAACAGGAACTATATGCTGGTCACCAGTTTTTTGACACTCGCCTATTTCCTCGTACCGGTACTGCATTCCTTCAAGAAACCTTTTTGGGTAAAATTTCTTATTATTTTCATTTTACCTAACTGGATTTACTTTATCATCTTGGTGGCGGGAACATTTTTTGGGCAAGGGCTTGCCTCAGTTGCAACCATTATTCTCGGCTATTTCTTTTTCCAAGATAAAAAATGGTTGCAAAAACTTGCCATTTGGTACAACGTTATCCTGTATGTAATCACAACTTCTTACGCTGCATTCTTTCCACAGATCATTCCTATGCCTGAGGTTCCGTTAGATGAAGCAATTGTCTACGTTATTTCATTGTGCTGGATCTTTGTCATTTTTCCAATATACGATCTGGAAAAAGAAAAACTGATTGAATCACTCCGTAAAAAAAATGTAGACCTGGAAAATACTACAGCCGAACTAAAAAGATTTACCCATATTGCTTCACATGATCTTAAATCTCCGCTCCGCACGATTATCAGTTTTTTGGGCTTGATGGAACGGGATTTAAAAAGGAAAAATTATGATAACTTAAGCCAGAACCTTGACTTTGCTAAATCTGGTGCACAACAGCTAAACTATCTGGTTGAAGACGTATTGGAATTATCAAAAATAAACGGAAATAAAAGCGTAAAAAAAGAGAAAGTGAATTTATTGGCTGTTTTGGAGAAAGTCAAATCAAATCTCAACGCTGAATTATTGGAGAAAAATATTTCAATAAATGCAGATGAACTACCTTCGATAGTAGCAAATGAAACCGAAATGATTCTATTGTTTCAAAATATTATTCACAATGGAATAAAATACAATGAATCCAGTAAACCGTTTGTCAGCATTTGGTCCAACCAATTAAATGGGTTTCAAAATATTTATTTCCACGACAACGGAATAGGCATTGACGAAGAATATCACGAACAGATTTTTGAACATTTTAAACGTCTGCATAATTCCGACAAATATTCCGGAACGGGATTAGGATTATCCCTTTGTAAAAAAATAATGGATAAATACGAGGGAAAAATAAGAGTTAATTCAAAAGCAGGAGAAGGAAGTACTTTTTCTATCTCTTTCCCAATGATTACAGCTAATTCAGGGAATTCAAAAATTATTGAGCCGCAAATTTCTCCCACGTCTTTTTAGCCAACAGCGCGGTCAGCTTTTCAATAAAATAGCTTCCGGCTCCGGGGTCTGCTACCCGATCCAAACCACTTTCCATCTTTAATAAATGTTGAACATTTCTTGCAATTCGCCGAGAGAAATCCGTTGTTGATTCAGCAAAGTAATCACTCGGCAAAACGGTTAAACGACCTGCGCCCCCATTGATCGCAGCCATGGATTGAGCAGTGGCTGCAATCATATTTGTATTTTTATCTTCGATTTGAGATTTAGCTGCCAAATGTGCCTCGATGTCAGGCAATGGCCCCTCGATTTGATAAGCACTCAATATGTTGGCCCAGCATAATTTTAGCGCTCTTATTTTGGCAATTTGCAGAAAATAATTTTTCCCAATTGGCAAAGAAAACTGAATATGCCGATTAATAAATGCAGGAGATAATTTTTCACTTTTTAATTTATCAATTAATTTTTCTCCAGCCATAATTATTTCCACTAATTCATTTATAGCTTTATTTTCTGAAAAGTATTTTTCTCCATTAATTGTTACTCCTTTCAGATTAATGCCTGTCGATTTTATTTTTTCAAACAATTCAATTTTATCACTTTCACTTACCGATTTTTCATACTCCCAATTAAAACTTGCATTCACCGCATCCATCTCTATCCTCTTCAAGGAAATAAGTTTTATTAAATGGTTAAATAGAGCAAGAGGATTTGCATTCTTATTTTTGAAATAAAAATGGAGGGACACCATTTCCAGATTTACCCCAGCTAAAATAATGGCAAGACTACTGTACGATATGTTTTTCTGAAGGACTAACCTTGGTGCATTTACCCCGCTCTCAAGTGCCGCTATCAATTTTCGATTCGTTTTGTTAGTATCTTGCGCTACTAAAATATCCTCTCCAATTTCCCAATCACTTTCTGCAATAATTGGCACTGGTGACTCCTCCAGGTCATCGGGGTGGCAAAATGGATATAAGTTTTCGCCACCAATGTTCAAAGCAAGATCTGAAAGCGGTTTTCCTTTTAGGTCCTGCTTTACTTTTTCAAGCCATACGGCCTTATTGATTGGTTTAAATTCTGAAAACAAAATGAGATGGTTTAGGTGGTTTTTGGTTTTTGGTTTTTGGTTTTTGGTTTTTGGTAAGATAAATGGATCAATTCAGAAACCAAAAACCAAAAACCAAAAAGCCCCTGCAAACATAAGCAGAGGCTTTCTTTATTTTAAATTTTTTACCAGTAGGCAAAAAAATTAATAGCGGTAATATTCAGGTTTGAACGGCCCTTCTTTAGGTACGCCGATGTAGTCGGCCTGGTCTTGAGAAAGTTCTTCCAGTTCAACACCGATTTTGGCAAGGTGCAAGCGAGCAACCTGCTCATCCAAGTGCTTAGGCAATGTGTACACCTTATTTTCGTAACGGTCGCTATGGTTCCAAAGCTCCATTTGTGCCAAAACCTGGTTGGTGAAGGAATTGGACATGACAAATGATGGGTGCCCTGTGGCGCAGCCGAGATTTACCAAACGCCCTTCTGCCAACAATATGACGTCTTTCCCGTCAATTGAATATTTATCAACCTGCGGCTTGATGTTGATATGTGAGGCACCGTGGTTTTCTTTCAGCCACGCTACATCAATTTCATTATCGAAGTGCCCGATGTTACAAACGATGGTTTTGTCATTCATCATCTGGAAGTGTTTGCCAGTCACGATATCCTTGTTGCCAGTGGCGGTCACAACGATGTTGGCCCGGGGAATGGCATTTTCCATTTTGACGACCTCAAAACCGTCCATCGCCGCCTGCAAAGCGCAGATCGGGTCAATTTCTGTTACAATCACCCGGCAGCCAGCTCCGCGCAAGGAAGCTGCGGAGCCTTTGCCTACGTCGCCATAACCGGCTACGACAGCTACTTTACCAGCCAGCATTACATCGGTTGCACGGCGGATGGAATCGACCAACGATTCTTTACAACCGTATTTATTATCAAATTTAGATTTGGTGACACTATCGTTTACATTAATGGCAGGCATTACCAGCGTTCCGTTTTTCTCCCTATCGTACAGACGGTGTACACCAGTAGTTGTTTCCTCGCTCAGTCCTTTGATCCCGGCAACGAGCTCAGGATATTTATCAAAAACGACGTTGGTCAGGTCACCACCATCATCGAGGATCATATTGAGTGGCTGATTGTCTTCGAAAGCGAACAAAGTCTGCTCAATACACCACCAGAATTCTTCCTCGGACTGACCTTTCCAGGCATAAACCGGAATACCGGCTGCAGCAATGGCAGCTGCTGCCTGATCCTGGGTTGAAAAAATATTGCAAGAAGACCAGGTCACATCGGCACCCAGTTCTTTCAAGGTTTCAATCAGGACTGCGGTTTGGATGGTCATGTGCAGGCAGCCTGCGATGCGGGCACCTTTGAGGGGCTTTGATTCGCCATATTGGTCACGCAACGACATCAAACCGGGCATTTCAGCCTCCGCCAATTCAATTTCCTTGCGGCCCCAATCCGCTAAATTGATGTCTTTTACTTTGTACTTAAGGGTTGTCTCAGTTGCTTGCATTATTTCGATTAAATGTTAAAAATGAATGAATAAAGCCGAATGTTTTCACCTTTATCATTCATGGTTATTTTGTTAATTGGTAGTATCGATATTATTGAAAGTGAGATCAAGATTTATGCTAAAGGGAAGCAGTTTGGAGGTGCAAAGATACTGTTTTTCAAATAAAACTTCCTCTTTTGACCTTTCTAACTTGAAACCCACTATCCCACTATAACCATTTCTCCTCTGTTTGGTTGGAGGGAGCGTCCATGAGCAATATCAAGTCCGTGAGGTTATCGGCGACACAATACAGCCCAAGGTTCGATTCTCGGACAAATCCCTCCCTGACCATGTGGTTGGCGTGCGCAAGCAAATGGTCATAAAATCCTTCTACGTTCAAAATCCCTATTGGTTTTGACAACAGGCCCAATTGTTTCCAGGTCAGTATTTCAAAAAATTCGTCCAATGTCCCAAATCCACCTGGCAGCACGATCACACCATCTGACCGCTCGTCCATGATCCATTTGCGCTCATGCATCGTAGTGGTGATTACCAGTTCGGTCAGGCCAGTATGGTAGACTTCCTTATGCTTTAAAAATTGGGGAATTACACCCAGCACCTCTCCGCCGGCCTTCAGCGCAGCCTCCGCTGCTTCTCCCATCAGACCGATGTTTCCAGCTCCATACACCAGTTTAATTTTTTGTTCCGCCAAATATTTTCCTACGGAACGAGCCAGTTCAACATATTTTGGCGAGGTGCCTTTGGAAGAGCCGCAAAAAACACAGATTGATTTCATATCAAATAAGTGAAAAGTATAATTGAATTAAATCCCGTTTACAATTCGGGAGGGCAAAAGTAAAAAGTATGTAACCGCACTTTTTACTTTTGCCTTCTCGATTTATTTATGGGGATTCATTTCTCTCCATTTTAATTATCACGCAAAACAATGAAATTAAACTTAGATATAGCCGTCCCATCCAAGCCCGAATGGGTACAAGCCGTCATGGACGACTTTCCCGCCTTTTTGATGGACCATGCCGATTGTGAACGCAAGGCAAGTGCCATGGCCATGAGTTTCGTGGCCAAGTTTCCCGACCGTGTGGAAATCATTCCGGAACTGATCGAAATAGGAATCGAAGAATTAGAGCACTTCCAGCAAGTTTATCAACTGATGGCCAGCCGGGGCATCCAACTGACACATTCAATCGGAAAGGATCCATATGTGTCGGAATTGATTAAACGTTGCCACAGTGGCCGTACTGAACGATTTCTCGACCGTTTGCTCATCGCCTCCGTCGTTGAGACCCGCGGTGCCGAAAGATTCAGGTTGGTGAGTGAAGCCCAGGAAGACAAAGAAATGCATCGCTTCTATAAAATCCTGTGGGCATCAGAAGCTAAGCATGGCCATGTTTTTGTCAAAATGGCCCTCAATTATTTTGATGAAAAAAGGGTCTATGATCGCTTGCACTGGTGGATAGACCAGGAAGGGGAAATCATTGATGGATTGGAAATCAGGCCGGCGCTTCATTGAATTTTGGGAAAGTTGAAGAGGTGTATAGATCTTTGATTTATTTAGAAAATCTGCCTTTGGGTCTTCCTCTCCCAGGCCCTCGCGATTCGACAGGAGGGAAGACCTTTAAATTAAACACTAAAATCAAGTTCCCTCTAAATACGCTGAAATTTTAAATCTATGAACAAAAATAATTCATGAATGGTAGAATTATTAAATTTGGACACACAGGTTTTTCAACTCATCAATTCTGGTTGGTCCAATTCCTTTTTTGATTTTTTGCTGCCATTTTTGCGAAATAAATATTTTTGGTTCCCGCTTTATATTTTCATCATTTCCTTCTTATTAATCAATTTTAAAAAACAGGGTCTTTATATTATAATCGCCCTGTCCGTAACGGTTGGCATCGCGGATGCAACCAGCAGTCATTTAATTAAAAAAAATGTACAAAGACTTCGTCCGTGCAAAATATATAAAGCGCCCAATGAAATAAACCTGTTGGTTCGGTGTGGCAGCGGTTACAGTTTTCCTTCCTCTCACGCAGCCAATCATTTTTCGATGGCTGTCTTTATTTTTTTATTGATCGGCAATAAAAACAGGTGGATTAAATGGGGATTTATTTTTTGGGCATTGGCTATTTCCTATTCACAAGTATATGTCGGTGTACATTATCCTTTAGACATAATCTGTGGAGCTGTTCTTGGAAGCCTAATCGCTTCTTTCGTTTATTTTTTTTATAGAACTTATCTGAGTAAGTAAGCAGGTGGTCAAAAAAAATGACACTTTTCCTTTGCCTGAAAAAGATTTTTAAGAC
>JBCBRY010000007.1:0-140424 GCA_039819485.1 Bacteroidota bacterium
GCTCCATTGACACCAATTAATATTTAATAAAAGTCCATTTAGTTATAATAAAATTCAATATTTCAAAACAAAACTCTAAATAAAATAATACTAAAACAAATGAACATTTTTTATGACTACGCTCCATTGACACCAATTAATATTTAATAAAAGTCCATTTAGTTATAATAAAATTCAATGTCGATGCATATCAAAATTTCTTTTCCTTTAATTAACACTTTCAATTTCAACATAGCTTTAGAAGCTGTCTACAAAGTTACCCTGCAATTACTTTTATTATTTCAAATTAACTTACTAATTGCGCAAACTCAAATAGGAACCGATATTGATGGAGAAGCAGCAGGTGATTTTAGTGGCTGGCCAGTATCCTTATCTGCCAATGGTTCAAGAATAGCTATTGGTGCAATCAATAACGATGGCAATGGTGACAATAGTGGGCATGTACGGATTTACGAATTCAATAATGGTTCTTGGGTTCAAATTGGTAGCGATATTGATGGAGAGGCTATTTATGATAATTTTGGTCGTTCTATTTCATTGTCTTATGATGGTTCGATAATAGCTATTGGCGGAGATAGAAACGATGGCAATGGAAATGATAGCGGCCATGTACGGGTTTATGAATTTAGTAACGGTTCTTGGACTCAAATCGGTGATGATATTAATGGAGAAGCAGCAGAAGATTTATGTGGCCGATCCGTGTCTCTATCTTCAAATGGAGCAATATTAGCCATAGGCTCACATCATAATGACGGTAATGGAAATGAAAGTGGACATGTACGAGTTTATGAATTTAGTAACGGTACCTGGACTCAAATTGGCGGTGATATTGATGGAGAAGTTAATTCTGACAGAAGTGGCAGATCGGTATCCTTATCTTCTGATGGTTCAAGAATAGCAATTGGCGCACCTCAAAATGATGGAAATGGCAGCAATAGTGGGCATGTGAGAGTTTATGAATTTAGCAACGGCTCTTGGACTCAAATTGGCGATGATATTGACGGAGAAGCAGCAGAAGATCGTAGTGGTGCATCAGTATCGTTATCTTCTGACGGTTCGATAGTAGCTATTGGAGCCCCTCAAAATGATGGCAATGGCAACACCGCTGGACATGTGCGAGTATATAAACTTAGTAATGGATCTTGGATTCAACTAGGGGGTGATATCAATGGTACAACGGTGAGTGAAGGACTTGGCGTTTCGGTTTCTTTATCGTCTAATGGAGAAAAATTAGCTATTGGCGCCCCAGGAAACATTGGAATTACAAAAATATATGAATATAGTGGCAACTCTTGGACAAAGATAACCAATGATATAATTGGAGAGACACCCTCCGACAACTTTGGAATTTCCGTTTCCTTATCTTCTGATGGTTCAAAAATAGCTATTGGCGCATCTGAAAATGATAGCAATGGAAATAATAGCGGACACGTGCGTGTTTACGAGGAACTATTACTGCCCATTGAATTAAATGAATTTAAAGCAACGATTCAAGGCCAAACTTGTAAATTGACTTGGCAAACTTTAAGCGAAACAAATAATGAAGGATTTCAAATCGAGTGGTCAACCAACAGTCAGCTTTGGGAAAACATTGGATTTGTTGATGGTGCTGGCAATTCCAACGGCATAGAATCTTATCAGTTCACCCATAATCCAATTAGTGGCTTAAACTGTTATCGTCTTAGACAAATAGATTTTGATAGTAAATTTAAATTCTCAGACATCATCAGCATAGAATTTAATAAGGCTTCAAGTATCTTTAAAATATCTCCAAACCCCATTCAAAATGGAAATTTAACAATCGAAGTCTTAAATAATATAGAATTTATAAACGGCTTAATTCAAATATATGACTTTAGCGGCAGGCTGGTTTTACAACAAAAACTAAACAACGCAAGAACTGAATTACAAGTTACTCATATACCAAAAGGCATTTATCAAATATTTATTCAAAGCGGACAATTTACCACCAATGAGAAATTGATATATTTAGATTGAAGCTATCCTTTAATATGTCGAATCAAATAAAAATAATAAATATGCATCGTTATTTCATTAATACTTAATAATCAAGACTCTGTAACTTTTGGAAATATTTTTGTGCAATTAAAACATAAAAATAATTCAATAAGATTTTGAACAAAAAAAGATGTGTTTAGAAATCCAAAACCGAATCCAAAGCATCATCCGCCTCCTTAAACAAAAAATTCTTCTGATAATTTACAGTAGTAGTAATAGAAGAATGTCGATACAACTTCTGCAACATCTGAATAGGAATACGATCACCAGAGATATTACCAAAAGTATGACGAGCAATATGCATGGTCATAGATTTATCTATACCTGCTTTTTTAGCAATTTTTTTTATAGCAATATTCACTCTCCTCGTAACCTCCTTAATCCTTTTTTGAACCCGAATCTTATCAGAAAAATCCTCGATCATTTTCAAGTCGGGAAACACCAAATCATCATCACTTCTTTTCTGGCTCTTGTATTGATTTAGAATGGATCGTGCTTTCTCAGGAACTTTTAACGAACCAGGTTTTTTATTTTTCTCCATGACATAGTAAATCCGTCCGTCTTTAAAGTCAGACCACCTTGAAAGCAATACATCAGAAATTCTCATGCCTGCGAAATAAAAAGAATAAAGCCACAGGTTTCGGGTATGGTCTTCAAATGATCCTTTTTTTAAGTCGACTGCTTCAAGTTTTCTGACCTCTTCTTCATTTAACCCGATCTTTAAAGATTCAGGTTTCTTGATATGAAATTTATCCATACCAAAGGGATAATATTGTTTATCAGCTATCCCGTTTTTAATTGCACGTTTGTACAGGGTACGAATGATGATGAGATAATTAACCGCTGTTCTTTCCGATACTTTTAAACTACCAAGCAAGTAGGCCTTGAAACGTTCAAGCAATGAAATAGTAATATCCGAAAAGGCGATGTCTCTGCCTTTAAGGAATCTTCTGAAATGATTGATCGCAGAACGTTCGCCAGACACCCTGTTATAATTTCCAGCTTGTAGCAGGTTTTCAAAATAGAGGTCAGCTTGGCTGAAAAAAGTGTCTTTATTCTTTTCACTCGTCAATTGCCGTTTTAATTCTTGAACGGAAAACTCCTTTTCTTTGAGTTCAAAATCAAGAATGATATTTTGGGCATCTGTCAACTTTTTAAGCAGGAAATTATTTAGCCTTTTATAGGAGGGATAGGATCGTTTGACTTTATGCTGGGAAGCGTCCCAGTCCTTTTCATGTACATTTTTACCAAGATAGATATAGGAAGTCCGGCGGTCTTTGGTGACCCTCAATACAAGGGGGAAAGTCCCGTCCTTGTTTTTCTTCTTGCGCATTACTACCTTTGCTGAAGCCATAAATGTTGTACCAATTTAATTTTTGGTACAACAAAGGTACAACATTTGGTGGTTTTACGTGGTTTGAAATAATTTTAAATAGCTGTAAATCAAGGGCTTTTACCTTAAAACAATACATATTGGTACATATGGATTCATTCTTCACTAAGTTCGAGTCCTTGTGGGCCAACAAAAGCCCTCGTGAGTCACTCACGGGGGCTTTCCTTTTTATATTGGTACCCCTTTCCCGGTCTTCAATCTAAAGAATTGGTCCGTTCTACTTTCAAGCAGGTAGCTTTGACCTTCGTTAAAAGAGTGAACATGTCAAAAGTTTTGACCATCCTTTTACTGCGCCTTAAACAGGGCTGGCGAGCCACTTTAGAGGTGGGTGTAGTGCTTGTGTTATTTGCACTGCTCATCACTTTTGGGCTAGCTATACAGATATTGGTTGCGCTACAGGAAATGGGATGGTCAACAATTGGTCAGCTTTCATTTGCCGGGATACTGTCGGTACATGCAGCAAGAAAAGACCTTTTGTTTTTACAATCGATATGCAGCAATAGATGGACATTCAAATCCGTTTTGGCTTCAGAGTACCTTTTACTGCTCTCGCCATTGATTTTACTCTACGCTTGCAGTGAGCAGTGGTGGCATGTCTTGTCCATTTTTACCAGCACATTGTTATTTGTTGCACTGGCTCACTTAATTCCAGTATCCCGAAAACGGCCAATAAAAAAATCACTACATTTTATCCCCCTTGATACTTTTGAAATAAAATCGAGGGTGGAAAAGGCCCCATTGCTTTTTATCTTAATCTATGCTTTGGGCTTTCTCACTTTTTTCCATGTGGCATTTTTTCCAATCAGCATCATCATCATGTCAGCCTTTTTAGTGGACACTTTTAAATACCTGGAGCCCGTCCCTTTAGTTCATTGGAAAAAGAATTTTGTTGGCTTGAAAATAAAAAGGAATTTAGGATTTTTATTATTGATTTTTCTTCCTCCGTTTTTAACTTGTTTATTATTTCAATGGGCATTTATTTGGGTCGCTATTTACGCCATGATAATTTTGATCACTGTGACCATTCTGGCCATTTGTTTTAAATATGCGAATTATTCACCGCTTTATGCAGAGCTGGCCAGTTCGAACACGATGAGCCTTTTGTTGCTACTTTCTTTTTTGCCTGGTTTTATCTTGATTACAATTGGCTATTCTATCTTTCTTTATTTTAAGGCCAAAAAAAACATGGAATATTATTTTGGTGAAAAACGACCCCGCATGCAATATTAATTTTCAAAAAAATATGCTAACTATAAAAGACATCAGCTTTAGTTTTAGAGAAAAAATAATTTTCGAAAACCTGAACCTCTCTTTTCCGGAAGGACAAGTACACGGAATTGTCGGAAAGAACGGCGTCGGCAAAACAACTTTTTTCAGAAATATCTCTGGCATCTACAACCCTCATAAAGGCACCATATTTTACAATAACGCCCCTGTAAAAAAAGGCAAGATTTCTTTTCTTCCTACATCCCCATATTTTTATCCATACATAAATGGCAGAGAATACATTAAATTAATCAATGGTTCCATCAGCTCAAGAATAAACCAATACGCCGACCTGCTCGATCTACCGTTAAATCAATTAATAGACACATACTCGACAGGCATGAAAAAGAAAATTGCCTTTCTCGGTACTATTAGTCAAAATCGTCCGATTCTAATTTTAGACGAACCTTTTAACGGGGTAGATTTGGAGGGCAACGAAATATTAAAAGCGATAATCAAGAAAGAAAAAAAAGAACGCATCTTGTTGATCTCCTCACACATACTAAGTTCACTTACCAACATCAGCGATAATATTTATTTTATTCAAGAAGGCTTTGCAGTCAATATTTTTGACCAAAAAGAATTCACCAAACTGGAGTCGAGCATTCAAAAAGACATTGAAGAAAAAATAAACAAAACGGATGTAGTTTAATGGAAGTCAGAAGTCAGACCATTGCACTTTCAGAGGTCAGACAATGCAATCATTTAGGGCGTTAACCGCATGAAATTTAAATAGAAATATCTTCTAATGGCTTTAAAACAGTCAGCACTGTACACAAACCAATCGCTTTGACGGCAGGTACTTTTCTTCCATCTTCGAGTTCATGATCAACATTTAAAAATGTCCATTGAAAATGCTCCCATGGAATACCATATTCTTTTAACAAGTTCTGCAACTCCGCCTGTTCACGCAACCATTTTTTCTGGGCTTTCCATTTTGTCAAATCAGGAACGGACTGTTTGTCTGCATAAGCAACTGTCCATAAAACAGGGACATTAAAAGTGTGATGATAGATATCCGAGGCATTACGCGGCAGATCCCTTGACAAAGCATCTTCCCAATCCATTTTTTCTCCAGGGTATTTTTTTTGAAAATCAGCGATTAATTTTTCATCACTTGGCCGATAGGTTTTAGGATAAAAAACATACCAAGACTTTAACTGTGTACGCTGGCAATTTTTACCACCTTCATGCAGTTCATATCTAAGAAAATAATTGGAAGAAAAAACCTGTTTCGTTCCCAATGCTTTTCCAAGCACTCCTAATAATTCTTTATTTTTTCCGACCGCGCAACCATGGATGTGAAATTCTGAACAGTCATCGACCACCTCTTTTGGCAATGGCTTCAACACTCCTTCGTGCAGCGCCTCATTAATACTTCTTATCGTAGTGCGTTTGCCATCAGGCAAAGTAGCAACACCGAGTCCGCTCCACTCATTGCCGTGTACCACTAAATTTATTTTTCCCCACGGCATCTGTCCTTTAGAAAAATTTTCAACCAAATAATTTCTCACTTCCAATATTGAGCGGCAATGCGCAATTAAAAAATCGGTTTTTTCAGTCGGATGGTTTTTATAGAAATACGTGGCTGACGTATAATAATTTTCATCCCCGCCTTCATCTTCCCCTAAAATAAAGGTTATATTTTTTCGCCTCTCATCTGTGACATTTATTTTTTGTTTTAATCCAACAGAAATATTTTCTGCATTCAAGCCATTTGTTTTTCCTGTTTTATTTGGAAAAAACAATCCATCAGAAAACGCAATAATCAAAATAAATATCCCAGTGGCCATTAAATTATATGCGATGAATTTTTTATTGGTCATTTTAAAATAGTTGACAGTGATTAATTTAAATAGGTCATTTTTCAGAAAAATGACATGTTTAGAAAAGCAGACAAATCAAGGAGGCGGCCCTCGGGCCGCCTCCCATGTCAATCAGCCCAATTTTCTCCAACCAATGAATATTAGGCCTGCACCAAAAATCAGCGCGATAAACCTGTACACACTTGAAGAAGAAAATATTTCTTTATTTATTCCTTTTATAACTACCCCTTCGATCGCTGGCGAAAATCCAACCGCATAATTAGGTACACCTTGTGGCAATGGAAGGGCTTGTTTGACTGAAGCAGTCTCTTCTGTTTTGTCCTTAATTATTTCTTTATCCACTGCCACGAATGAAGTGTAAGCCGTCATTAGGTTGTAGCCGAGCCCAAGGCGTGTGATTTCTCTGATGCGAGCTTCGTCGGAGCGCAGATTATTGTAATCGTCGAGGAGGCGAATGCGTTCCCTGGCCCATAGATAACGGAGGGCCGCATTTTTTTTATCTGGTTTTACTGAACCGACATCAAAAGCTGTTTTTACTTTTTTCCTGCCACTATATCCTTTGATCTGAATATTTCCCGACGCCTCACCTTTGTATTTGCCAAAAAACACGACCGGACGGTCACCCATCACATCGGGTAAAACGGCAGGCTCCATATCGTAGACCTGAAAATCTTTAAAACTGGCTTTTACCCGGGTCAGCACGGGCGACTGGATGTAGTGGCGAAATTTTTCCGCCGCTTCACTCGCTCCCGCTTGATCGGTAACGATGGCCGGCTGGCCCTGTCCGATGTGTGCCAGCCCTTCGATCAAATGTCGGTTCACACCGGAGCCAATGCCAAAGGCAAATAAGTTGGCGTTATCAAGATTATTGCGGACAAGATCGAACGCCTCTTGTTCAACACTGATGTAGCCATCGGTAATGACGACAAAAGACCGGGAGATGCCTTCCTCTGCTCTGGGTAATTTCAGTGCTTTTTCCAGTGCAGAAATCAGCCTCGTTCCGCCGCTCCCACTGCTGTTGCCCAAAAAATTAATCGCCCTTTCAACATTCTGCGCACTGGCATCCAGCGACTGTTGAGCCAAAACGGAAGAAGTACTGGCAAACAACATCACATTGAACTTGTCCGAGGGCCGCAGACTGGTCATCAGGTTGCGCATCAGCTTTTTGGAAATGTCTAACGGAAAGCCGTTCATCGAGCCGGATACATCTACGATGAAAACATACTCACGGGGAGGAATGTCTTCGGCTTTTACTTTTTTAGGTGGCTGCACCATCATGAGGAAGTAATTTTCATCTTCGTGCTCATAAAGCAGCAGGCCCTCTTGTATCTTGCCGCCCGCCAATTGGTATTGCAAAATGAAATCCCGGTTGCCGCCATTTTTTTCTGTAGCATCCAAATCGATGTTAGCAGCCGCTGTTCCTTCGTATTTGGTATTGATTTTATGGCTGGTGCAGGCCACGTCCTGAATCGGCAAGCCACCTGAAAGCCATACATTCAGGCCGAACTCATATGACGGCATTTTACCTGCTTTTAAATACGGTGTATTTGTAAAACTTTCGTTTTGGGTGCTTTCTCCGGCAAAGCGAGGGCCAACGACAGTTGGATAAACGAATTCATAAACACCGCCATCCGGAATAAGCAGTTCCGTGTAATTCACGACCACCTGGATTTCATCGCCGGGCATGATGTTGGCCACATTCATCAGGAAGACGTTGGGGCGCTCCTGCTCCAGAAGTGAAGTTCGCTGGCCGTTTTCTTTCGCCGTTTCGTAGGTTTTGCGAGCCTTGTTTTTCTCCTGGATCTCAGCTTCGATCACTCTTTGGCCGACCACCATCTTCATTCCATAAATGGCCGCACGGGTAGACGTTGGAAAAACATAGATTGCTTCCAACGGCCTGGCACCTTCGTTTTTATAAATCTGGGAAATGGTCACATCTGCAATCACACCGGCAATGTTTACATTGGCTTTAGTGGACTTAAGCGGCAGTTGATCAACATTGGGATCATCACTCTTTACAAAAAAATAGGGAGAGCTTGTTTTCTGGTCAACTTGTCCTTGAGCGATTGATTGGTTGATAAAAAATGGACTTACCATCAAGGTCAGATAGGTCAAAAGCAGGGCTGTCTTTTTCATCTGTTCGATTTTTTTTGGTTTACGAATTGGAAATCACGGGGGTCGTTTCCGTTTCTGAAGGCAAGTTGCAGTTGGCAAGGCCGTAAATCCACGACAGATGAGTAAGCGTTGGGAAAGATTGAGTATTCGTTGGTGGGCAGTAAGATGGGCGAATTGAAGTACAACAAAAAGCCTTCAGAACCTATGTTGAAAAAAATTGAGCGATTTTTTTACTGATAATCAATTGATTACAGAGGTTCGATGTGAAAAAATTTATAAAACAGGTTGTTTTTACAATAAAGAGATTTACTTTTGCAGCCGCTTTGAAAAAGGCGTCCGGTCATTGAATCAATACCAATCAAATCCGCTGTAGATTCTTTAGTGTTTTTACAGATTGCCCTTTTCACAATTTTGTCGAAAACCTAAGTCTGCAGCTCATCAAATTTCAACATCGTGAATACTCGTAGTTATAATACTGTATCAGCGAAAAAAGAAGAAGTGCAGCGCGACTGGTACGTCGTGGATGCTGCCGGACAGACGGCCGGCCGTTTGTTTACCCGCATAGCCAGCGTACTCCGCGGCAAGCACAAGCCTTCTTACACCCCGCACGTGGACACTGGTGACTATGTCATCGTTCTCAACGCGGAGAAAATTCGTTTTACCGGCAACAAAGTGCAAAAGAAAGAATACCAGCGCTATTCTGGATACCCTGGTGGTCGTCGCACAGAAACCGTTGCCCGGGTTTTGAATCGCAAACCTGAATTTGTTGTTGAGCATGGCGTAAAAGGCATGTTGCCCAAAAACAAGCTTGGACGCGCCATGTACAAGAAATTGTTCGTGTACGCTGGCGATCAGCACCCACATCAAGCCCAAAAACCAAAACCATTTAACTTTTAATTAGCTATTGGTATTGGCCATTAGCTGTTAACTTTTCCGCTAACAGCTAATGGCCAAACAGCCAACAGCCATATATTCGAAAATATGGAAATGATTAATGCCATCGGTAGGAGGAAGCGTTCCATCGCAAGGGTTTACCTGACCAAGGGTACAGGTAAGTTTTCTGTGAACGGAAAGGACTACAAAGAATACTTCCCTCAATTGCACATCCAGCCTACCGTGACTGATCCTTTTGCTACTGTCGAAATTGACGCCAACCTCTACGACCTTAAGGTCAATGTAACCGGAGGTGGTTTCAAAGGTCAGGCAGAAGCAACCCGCATGGCCATCGCCCGTGCACTGGTAAAATTGAACGAAGAATTCCGCAAGCCACTTAAGGTCAAAAAGATGCTTACCCGTGATGCCCGTTCCGTGGAGCGTAAAAAATACGGTAAACCAAAAGCAAGGAAGAGCTTCCAGTTCTCTAAACGTTAATTTTCTGGCGATCGGCCTTTGGCCTTTGGCTTTTGCAAGCCAGTGGCCAAGCGCTGACAGCCAACAGCATAAATTATAATGGCAAAACCTAATTATCAAGAATTATTAGAAGCCGGTGTGCACTTTGGCCACATGCGTAAAAAGTGGAACCCAAAGATGTCTCCATATATTTTCACGGAGCGCAAAGGCATTCATATCATAGATTTAAATACGACTTCTGAGTGTCTGGAAAGAGCTGCCAACGCCATGCGCGCTGTGGCCAAGTCTGGTCGCAAAATACTGTTTGTCGCCACCAAGAAACAAGCGCGCGACATCGTTTCGACCGCTGCACAGTCCGTAGGCATGCCTTACGTGACCGAGCGTTGGCTGGGAGGCATGATGACCAACTTCTCCACGATCAAACGCTCAGTGAAAAAGATGCAGAGCATCGAAAGGATGTTGGTTGACGGTACTGCCACCAGCATGACCAAGAAGGAACGCCTGACATTGGACAGAGAAAAAGCCAAGTTGAATAAAGTACTGGGCGGTATCGAAAACCTGATGCGCTTGCCTGCCGCAGTTTTTGTGGTGGACATCATGCATGAGCACCTGGCGATCGCCGAAGCCCGCAAATTGGGTATCCGCACCTTCGCTATGGTCGATACCAACTCTGACCCAACTCAGATCGACTTCCCTATACCTGCCAACGATGATGCCTCCAAATCAATCGGTGTTGTGACCAATTATCTGGTAGAAGCCATTCAGGCAGGATTGGCGGAGCGCCAGGCCAGCAAGTCGCAGCAGAAAAAAGAAGCTGCTCCGGCAGGCTGAATAGATTGAATGGCTTGATGGTTAAATGGTCTCCACCTTTCATGTGTACCGTACCGTTCAGCCATTCAATACCGTTGAACCATTTAAGTACTACCATTTTATAACCATTTAAATTTATAAAAAAACATGACAGCCGCTGATATTAAAAAACTCCGTGACATGACCGGGGCCGGCATGATGGACTGTAAAAAAGCCTTGGTTGAGGCCAATGGAGACTTCGAAGAAGCCATTGCCATTCTTCGCAAAAAAGGCCAGAAATTATCCGCCAAACGTGCCGACCGCTCTGCCAGTGAAGGTGTCGTGATTGCCCTCACCTCCCATAACCGCAACAATGGTGTTTTGGTACGCCTGAGCTGCGAAACAGACTTTGTTGCCAAAAACGAAGATTTCGTCAATTTTGCCAAAAAAATAGCCGGTATCGCACTGAAGGAACTACCAGAGACGCTGGAAGCATTGAATGCCCTTCCATATGAGGATGGCCTTTCTATCGGAGAGAAAGTTACCGAGCAGATCGGTGTAATTGGTGAAAAACTGGAAGTAAGCCACTATTCTAAAATAGTAACTGCTGCTGGTGAAGGGCAAGTACTGCCTTACATCCACATGGGATACAAAGCAGGTGTATTGGTAGCCCTGAACCTCGAAGGTCCTGAGTACATCGAGCCAGGTAAAAATGTAGCTATGCAAGTAGCAGCCATGCGCCCGGTTGCCTTGAACAAGGATGGAGTCGATGCTAAGACTGTTGAAAAAGAAATCGAAATTGGAAAAGAACAAGCCCGTAAAGATGGCAAGCCAGAGGCCATGCTGGAAAAAATTGCCATGGGTAAGTTGAATAAGTTTTTCAAAGAAAATACCTTGATGGCCCAAGCTTATGTGAAGGACAGCAAAATGTCGGTCGACGGCTACTTGAAGAGCCTGCACAAAGACTTGACCGTTACTGAGTTCAAACATGCAGAACTCGGCTAAGCATTAGTTTTGTTAAAAGGCGTTCCGAAATTAATTCGGAACGCCTTTTTTTATGCCCTTCAATTTTTCTTCTTTCTATTTTAAATTCAACAACCCAGATATTCTAAACTCTTAACAACTCAAAACTGTCTAATGTCTGTAAAATACAAAAGAATCCTGCTTAAACTCAGCGGGGAGTCCTTGATGGGAGATCAACAATTCGGTATCGACACCAATATGCTGCTCAACTATGCCAAACAAATAAAAGACCTGGTGAGCTTGGGTGTAGAAGTGGCCGTTGTGATAGGTGGTGGCAATATTTTCCGTGGCCTGCAGGCGGAGGAGTCAGGCATCGAAAGAGTACAGGGAGATTACATGGGCATGCTGGCTACCGTCATCAACGGAATGGCCTTGCAGAGCGCCCTGGAAGGGATCGGTGTATTTACCCGGCTCGTTTCTGCGATTGAAATGAAGCAGATCGCCGAACCCTATATCCGTCGCCGGGCTACGCGGCACCTGGAGAAAGGAAGAGTTGTCATTTTTTCAGGCGGCACGGGCAGTCCTTATTTCACCACCGATTCGGCTGCGGCCCTGAGGGCAAGCGAGGTGAACGCCCACGTCATCTTAAAAGGTACACGGGTGGATGGTATCTATTCGGCTGATCCGGAAAAAGACCCAGGAGCTACCAAATATGACCGCCTGACATTTGCCAGCGTCATCAGTCAAGGGCTCGGCGTAATGGATATGACTGCTTTTACCATCTGCAAAGAGAACAATATCCCAATCATTGTTTTTGACATTAACAATCCAAAGAATTTGTTGCGTATCGTGCAGGGCGAAACAATCGGGACCTTGGTAGAGGCTTAACCGTTCAGTTAATGGCAATGGCGATGGTAGCCATACTGATTTTTGTGCCTGGTAGTTTCAATAATTCGTTTGCACAGACTTCCAGGGTTGCCCCGGTAGTGAGTACATCATCTACCAATAGAATATGTTTTCCTTTTAGTCGCCTTTCTTTTTTTACCGCAAACATGCCCTGCATGCTATCCAGTCTTTCGTGCCTCGATTTTTTCGTTTGTGAATCAGTATGAGCAAGCCGTTCAAGACCATCTTTAATACAGGGTATGCCCATACTCTCAGCCAATCCATTACCAAACATTTCACTTTGGTTGAACCCTCTCTGCCGTTCTTTTTTCCAGTGTAGCGGTACTGGCACTATGCAGTCGATACCGCTGAAGTGAGGTTCCCGGCTCAAGGTATGACCATAGCGGCTACCGAGAATGAGACCAACCTCTTTCTTTCCTTTGTACTTGAAATTATGGATCAAATGTGCTACCCGGCTCTGCTTGGTAAAAAGATACATTCCCGTACCCGACTCAATGGGCACCCGCCCCCAGAAGCGTTCCGTGAAACCGTTTTCTTTGTTTTTATGAAAATGGGAAAGTGGTAAAGTAGCCTCACATTTCACACAAATATCCGCATTATAGGGAGGAGCCTCCTCGCCGCAGGCAAGGCACAAATGAGGATACAGTAAATAGAAAAAATCGGCGATAGGTCGGAGCAATTTTCTCATAGCGCTTGGTTTGCCGATAAAGGTAAGTGATGGAAAAGAAAAAGTGAAATTGGACAAAGTAAAACCCCGAGTTCTGGCGGTGCATTAAGGACTAATCGGTTCGGTAAACCTAGCTGCCACAAAAGAAAAACGTCTGCCTCGCAAAAGCAAGACAGACGCATCAAAACAAAACGAAAAACCAACTTTAAACAAGTCTTTTTATGCTTCTAATAACCGTCGAATCTTTTAAAATGTTGCTTGTGTCTTTGTTAATAAACTCTTAAAAAAAACTGTTCTAACGGTTATCCTACATTTTAATTTGCGCCTTGGAGGCGAACGGGGATCGTCTTTAACTCCCCACTTCTGTTCACTGTCAATGTCACTTCATCCCCAGCTTTTAAACCACCTATAGACTCTAAAAGTTCAGGAGTAGCCCTAACTTTTTTATTATCGACTTCAACGATCACATCATCCGGAAGCACACCTGCGAACTGCGCAGCGCCGCCATCCACCACACCTGCAACGAGTACTCCCTGCGCATTCTGAAGCCCCAGCGTTTCTACAGCTTCTTCATCCAAATCTGCAATATTTATGCCGAGAAACCCCCTCTCATAGCTGCCATTTTCGATGATATCGTCCACTATTTTGGCTGCCAAATTAATCGGAATAGCAAAAGAATATCCTTGGTAGTAACCGGTTCTCGTGGCAATAGCGGTATTGATTCCAAGTAGGCGCCCGTAAGCATCCACGAGGGCTCCACCACTGTTTCCGGGGTTCACGGCCGCATCCGTCTGTATGAAAGATTCAATCGCAGTGTTCTTGCGGATGATGTTGATATCCCGGCCTTTTGCGCTGATGATGCCGGCAGTTACAGTCGACTCCAACTCAAGTGGATTGCCCACTGCCAGTACCCATTCCCCAATCTTTGCTTCGTCCGAATTGGCCAAGCGAAGGGTCGGTAAATTTCTCTCATTTATTTTCAAAACGGCCAGGTCGCCTTCTGGATAAGTACCGACTACCGTAGCGTCATATGTCTTTTTATCAAAAGTGGTTACCTCTACTTCATCAGCAAATTCGACTACGTGATTATTGGTAATGATGTAACCGTCTTGTGTATAAATCACCCCTGATCCGGTACCCTGCTGAGGGGGCATTTCCATATTGAATAAAGGGTTGTCAAAAAAGTTGAAAAAGGGGTTTTCTCCTTCCTGAGGCCTTGTGTTATTTGAAGCAGAGGCCCCTGCCTTTGCCGATATGTGCACGACAGCTGGCATAGATTTTTCAGCAGCTTCGGAAAAATCGAAAGGGACGTTGAAACCTTCGTGGCCACTAACGTTCACATTGTTTACCTGCTTTGAATAGCGGCTTTCGACAATCGTTTCAGGAACTTGATTTTCATTTAATAAAAAATAACCTCCCAACGCAACCATTCCTCCCAATAGGCTGGCAAATGCCAAAGAAATTACTTGTTTCATAAGTCAACTGATTTTGCTTTTATGGCTTTGTGTTAAAATTCCGGATGAACTTCTTCCTTTTAACATCTGTTTACCAATTCTAAAAAACGTACAAATGTTTGATTGTCAAAATTTAAAATATAAGCGAATTGTTTATGTCAACAAAAAGCCAATTTAATCACTTCTGGGATGTAATGCAAAAAACTTGTATTATCATTCCAATGGTATTAAATTACGCAAAAAATAACGCCGCCCCATGCGGGTTGGTTTTTCATAAAGCTGGTTTAACTTGATATTAACTAAAACGATTGCTCCTCCATTAACAAGCATTTTGACCGGTGCAGTTAATGGTTTTCTTTTTTAATATTGCCGCTGATTATTTGTTTTAGAAAAAACCTTGACCGAATTGCTCTCAACAATTAACTAAATAAAACTAAAAAAAAACATGACTGCATTTACCCAGAAATTGCCGACTCCCCATGCTCATGCTCCCCAAAGTGTTCAATTGCCGTTTTTAAACTTTCGCGATTTAATTCAACCGATTTCTTCCCTCGAAACTGAATTGTTGAAGCAACCTGAATTTCAGTTGGGTTACAACTGGGGTGTCCCGCGTTTTGGCCATCCAGAAGGCAAGGTCGGGTTTCACGTAAAGGAAGTGCTTGAGAACATTGAATTGATCGAAACAGACGATCAATCCTTCCAGCGGCTGCGAATCGCTGCCATTGCCCACGATACTTTTAAATACCAGGAGGCCGAATCAAAAACAACCGGTAAAAAAGTCAACCATGGACTACTGGCCCGGCGTTTTATGGAAAAATTTATAGATGATGAAACGACACTCGACCTGATCGAACTGCACGACGAAATCTATTACTCCTGGCGATATGAGGCTCTGCAAAATGATAGGGCCACGTCTGAGAAACGGCTTGGAAAACTGCTGGACAGAATCGGCAGCCACCTCAAACTGCATTACCTGTTTTTCCGGTGCGATACCATGACTGGCGACAAAATCCAATCACCCCGGCTCTGGATCGAAAACAAGATCAGGGAATCTGGAAACCAGGAAATGGTATCGGTCATCATCAAATTGAATGGTGCCGAATAAACTCCCGGTTTGCTAAAAAAATGCAGCCTGCATAATGTAGGCTGCATTTTTTTTATACATCTACCCTAACACCAAAAAAAGCCTTTCGAGCATCTTTCAAGACAGATTATGGTTACAGCCATTTTATTCTAATTTTGCTCAAAACGACAATTAATGAAATATTTGAAAATATTAGCCTTCATTCTGTTTGCGGCACTTTGGAGTTGTGCATCGGAAGGACCGGGTGCAGAAGCTACAACTCCCCTCCCCTCTTCCTCCTTGCTGCCAGGTTCTTACGGCCGACCCAACCAGGTTTTTGTCATAGCCGATTCAACGCTCTGGAACGGAATGGTGGGCGATTCCTTTTTTTATTATTTCGCCGCCCCTTACCTCTTGCTTCCCCAGCCAGAACCAATTTTCGACATCCAGCATATGACGCCAGAGGAACTGGCAAAAGCGCCCGCCAAAAAAGAATTTAAGAGTTTTATTTTTCTGGCCGACATGGCCGACAAAAGCTCTATTACGTCTCAGCAGGTGCTACACGATGTTGGAGCTATGAAAGTGGATGAGGCAAGGGTTGGAAAGGGCTACACAACCATCGTTGCACAAAATAAATGGGCACTCAACCAGCAGTTGTTTTATTTCATTGGTTTTGGCCCTGAAAAACTGGCCGAGAATATCAGTAAAAACTTCCCGCCCGTCGCCCGCCGGATCAATGACCGGGATGAGAAAATGGTGGAAGCCAATGCCTACCAGTCCGGTACCAACAGTGGCCTGGAAGCAGACATGGCCACGTCCTTTGGCATTGAGATTAAACTGCCCGGGGATTTCAGCAAAATACTGCACAACAGCAACAACCGTACTGTCTGGCTGCGCAGCGATGACCGGGACATTGTTTCAAATGTAGTCATTCACCGCCGCCCCTACAGAAGTGAAGATCAACTCACCTACGATGGTATCAAGGGCATCCGCAACGAAGTTGGGCGTATTGTAGAAAGCCCCGTATTGGATTCCTACATGCAAATCAATGATGTTGACCTACCCCTGTTTGTAGAGAAAAAGACATTAAACGGACTGTATACTGTACAGGCCCGCGGCATCTGGGAAATGGTCAATGATTTTAAAGGAGGTGCATTTATCAGCAACCTGATGCTCGATCAGGACAGGGGTGAACTTATTTTTGTAGATGGATTCCTGTACGCACCTTCTATCCCTAAAAAAAGAAATTATATGCAGGAGTTAGAATTAATTATTTCTTCTGTTGAACCAACGGCAGTGGAGAATTGAGTCAGTTTTTCATCCATAAAAAACGGGCAGCAAGATTGATTCCTGCTGCCCGTTTTTTAATTGTTCAAAATATTATTTCTTGAAAATTTTGCCTGAGTAAAATCCATTTTCCGTTTGGATATTTATGAAATATTGTCCAGCCGAAAAATTTCCCAACTGTATTTGTTGAGTCCCGGTTTGCATTGGCTGCCTATCAACTATTTGCCCGATACTATTGACAACCAGGACCTCTCCTTCTTCATTTATATTTTCGTCTACTTCGACCCAAACATCCCCTGCCGTCAAATTCGGGTACACTTTGATGTGCTGCCCCAGATCAAGTCGCTCTTCACTTGAGGTAATGCCTGTTGAAAATTGATAAACGGTGCCATCGGCCGGATCGTCCATTAAGCCTTCAAGTGTTTCCAGGTCACCGAAAGCAGTTGACAAGGCTACTTTAGGGCCTTGCGCTGGCCCCGACAAATACCAAAAGGCATCGTAAGAATAAGCAGACAAACTAAGGTTCTCCATCATGCCAATCATCGGCTTACCGCTGAAATCATGCACCAATGTATCACCAGTGATATCATTTGGACCAAACCGCACTTCAATATCATTGGAGCCTTCATACAGCCAAAGTTGCAGGTTGACAAAGTTGTTGGAAGGCAGGTAATCAAATAATTCATTATAAAAACCAGCATTTTTCCATTCGACTTTACAAATTCTACTTCCAAAGTTACCTTCTATTTTGTAGCTGATAGTAGAAAGCGATGTACCGTCATTGTACCCTCTGTCAATGAGGTCAGAACCGTATGCGAACAGAAAATCGGTTACCGCGTAATAACCGTTTGGATTGAGGCTCAAAACACTCCCAAGACCTACCTGATAGATAGTTGAAGCAGTATCACCCAAAAAAGCAAAGTCAAACCCAAGTGGTATCGCAAACTCCGGATCGTCCCAGATGCCGTTTGTCAAAGCAGTAGCCCCTTCTAACTCTTCGTAGGTTTCGGTAAATGATGAAAAAGTGTAAGGAAGGGTCTGGCTAAACCCAATAGAACAACCAAACATTAGAAAAGCAGTAAAAACAGTGTAGATCAACTTCATATAAAATTGTTTATTGGTTAAAAAATGTGAACAAGTTTTTAATTGTGCTGATTGATCAACTTAGGGTCAAATGTTCGCTAAGTTGGCGCCGCAGTCGGCCCATCGGCCGCTCGGCGCAGTCTGGGGTCTGAGGGGGCAGCGACTCGGGCGACTGCCATACATACAGGGCTGTCCCCACGTTTATCAATCAGTACATTTAATTCCTAAAATTCATTTTTGTGCCGACTTATTACAGGTATAGCTCGGATGAGTAAAGTGAAGAAAGCGCTTAGTGTCCTGCAAAACATTTATTGTAAAACGCTGAATACTAATTTTTCAAAACTACTTTTTAAAGTACGCATGTGGTGGGAACTGACATCGTCCTGAATAGAAAACTCCTCTACCACTTCCAATGCACCTAAATTATCGATCACGAGCTCTTCGCCCAATATATTTATTAAGGCAGCCTCCGCTGCATTCAATTGATCTTCCGTATCTATGTCGATCATATTCAAGGATCGAATAACAACTTCGATCATATTATCCGGTGTTTTATGGATCACATATGTCCATTTAGAAACATCGACCAACTGCTTCACCAAAAACCGATTATAAACTTCCAATTGAAAATCCCAGTCCTTTGGCGGCTTGCAATATCGGAATTCCCAATCCCTTAAATCAGGAGCTGATTTCATTATTTTATAACTTATTTCCATTCGCCTGCCATCGCCATTGGGAGAGATCATAAAATAATGGGGCCTTGAATTTCCTTCTCCTATTTCCCAAGAAAAAAGGCCAAACGCAAGCACGTGCTCGTCCATGGCTTCTACAACGGCCTGCGGATCAGTCACTTCTTTAAAAAGGTGTTCGCTTTCCTGAAACCAATTCCAGAAACGATCAATATCAGCTTGTAGGTTAGATGAACTCATGGCTTATTTTTTTTCTTTAAAACAGGTCGATGGCAGGTTGATAAAAAGTTGATGAGAGTCGATACGATCAATTACAAAACATTAAAAACCACTTTTTTATCAACCTCCTACCAACCAATTCTTACCACTACCTAGCTTACAATATTAAATAAATATTCGAACAAGTTGAATGGCATACCCGATAAAATTATTGTACAGAATATAATAATGCAGGTGTATCTTTTCGTTTCCTTTACCGTTCTATTCTTGTCTGTAACAACAATATCTACAAAACTCATGAGGCACACTGCACATCTAAAACTGATCCCTCTTTTATTATTCACTCTATTGCTTTCCTCGTGTGGCAAAGAATATTTAAACGACTTCGAAAACAATATAGAACCAACTGCCTTTGAGCTACCTGAATTTCCAGCCACCAACACCAACCAGTCAATATCCAGCACACAACCAACCGAACCGACAAGCCAGACTTCCCCTGCCGAAGAGGAGGAGGATCGGCAAAATGGCAAATCACTTCCCATGATGAATGTACCGACTTTTGGCTATTATTCGATACCTGACAATTCTCAGCCATTGTTTTCAAAGTCTTGTTTGATTGTGGAAAATCCGGAAACCTGTTCATCAGAAATGTTGGGACGCTGGTTAAACGAACAAATTAAAAACGAAGAAAGCGGCCTGGAAAAAGGCGAGTTCAGCATTCAGTATATTTTCTTCGAATTGGACGAAAAAGGAAAAATATTTAATATTCAACACGCAGGTTCCGATGGCAATACGTTATGTTGGCCGTGTCTGAATACGGCTATGAAAACCATTGCTAAAATGCCTGATTGGTCGCCCGCTGTAAAGGATGGAGTACCTTATAATACTTCTATTAAAATTCCGATCAGGTTTGAATTAATCTAAAAATTAATTCCGGGTGGAATAAACCTGCAGAGTCATTCAATATTTAATTAAACTGTCCGTGAATTTGGAAATTCACCGCACGTTAACGGCCACTATTTTTCCATATATTTTTTCAACAACCCTCTGCTAAGTTGTTTGATTTTATTTCGCATAAACGGTGTCCAGCCCAATAAAGTCCCCGACATTCCGAGGGCCATGGACGACCATTTCCAAAGGTCAAATTTATCCGTATGCTGAATTATTTTGCCGTCCTTAAATTGAAAACTCGCATCTATTTTATTGTGAACTTTTCGCCCCGTTTTTGAAAACGGATATTTTGCCTCCCAATGGGCCGAACCGTTTTGTTCGTCGGCCTGCACATCCGAATATGAAATATCAATATTCCCTTTTCCCCGCTCGATCAACATCCGCCACATACTTCCAGCCTCCGCCCCTTTTAACACACCAAACGCCGGATCTTCAAACACAATTTTTGTATGATAACAGGCGATCATTTTTTCGACATCGCCATTTTGAAAGGCCGTATAAAATTGTTCGATGACCTTTTTATTTGCTTGTGACATTTTTTGTTTTTTTTTAAGAGGTCAGACCGCTTCGCCGTCAGAAGTCAGGCAATTAATTATTAAAACCAATTTTATGTCTGACCTCTGGCAGCGCAGCGATCTGACTTCTGGCCTCTAAAAAATTATTTTTTTTTCCTTTTATTTCTTTTATAATTTTTATGATCCTCTATTTCCCGCATCAGCTCTTTTATATTTTTCCCGTAATCGTCAGAAAATAAAATCGTGTCCTCATATTCCGCTTTATTCATTTCCAGTACTGTTATTTTTTTATGGACATATTTTTCTATTTCTTTTAATAAGGTTTTTTCCTGCTCACTGACAAATGAAACCGCTTGTCCTTTATTTCTACCACGGCCGGTACGCCCTACCCGGTGCACATAATTTTCTGCTTTGTCCGGCAAGTCGTAATTCACAACAATATCGACATCGGGAATATCGATGCCCCGGGCAGTTACATCGGTAGCAATGAGCATTTTCACTTTTCCCTCTCTAAAAAAACGCATTACCTTATTTCGCTCCGACTGGTCTTTGTCGCTGTGAATGACCAACGATTCGATATCGACCCGTTTCATTGCTTTGCTTACTCTTTCTGCTCTTACTTTGGTCCGTACAAAAACCAATATTTTTTTCCCTTTATTCTCATTGACCACTCGTTCCAAAAAAAATCTTTTATCATCCATTTCAATAAATGCGACGGCATGCTCGATATTCTTGGCGACTGGGTCTTTCGGTGATATTTGAATACGGATCGCATTTTGGTGGATCAGGGAATAGGCTAATTTTTTTATATAGTCATTAATTGTTGCTGAGAAAAAAAGTGTTTGCCGACGTGCCGGTAATTTACGGGTAAGATCTTTTATATCTTTAATAAACCCAAGGTCCAACATATGATCGGCCTCATCCAGAATCAAAGTCTCTACCCGGTGTACCTGCAAATATCCCTGACTGATCAAATCAAACATTCTTCCGGGTGTGGCCACTAAAATATCCACCCTTTTTTCCAGGGTTTTTATTTGTGGTTCCTGATCGACACCGCCAATTAATCCAAGCGTTTTTACATTGGTATATTTTGCCACCTCATCAAACACATTGGTAATCTGCAATGCTAATTCATGCGTGGGCACCATGACGATACATTTGACTCCATCTTTTCTACGGCTTATTTTTTTAAAAGAAAATATTTTATTGACAATGGGAATGGCAAAAGCCGCTGTTTTTCCGGTGCCGGTTTGTGCAACGGCCAAAACGTCCTCTCCCTTCAAAATGTGCGGAATGGATTTATATTGAATATCCGTGGGTTTTTTGAAGCCAAGCTCTGCGACTCCTTTCATCACTTCCGGCTCTAAATTATATGCTTCGAATTTCATTAAAAAAATGAATAATTGAAAATGAATAATTGAAAATTGAAAATGAGAACTACTGAATTCGAAATATCTTATTTCTAATTTTTAATTCTCCATTTTCAATTCTCCATTATTTAATCTTCCTCCAATGATTGCAAATACATCTCTTCGACTATTTTTCTGGCCCACGGGGTTCGCCGTAAAAATTTCAGGCTTGAACCAATACTGGGGTCATATTTAAAACAACGGATGGGCAGGTAGTCGCCCATCTCCTCCCAGCCATATTCCCTGACCAGTTTTTCGAGCATCATTTTTAAGGTGATGCCGTGAAGAGGATTGTTGGGTTGGGTTGACATATTGTTTTTAGTAACTCGGATTGTTAATCCGAGTAGTGATGTTCTCGGATTAACACCGAATAGTGACGTTCTCGGATTAACAATCCGAGTTACGTATAAAAATGCAAGTTAACAGGGTTTTGCAAAAAGTCAAAAGCCCTTCAGTATTTACACTGAAAGGCTTCTGAACATTTTATTAAAATAATTTTTTATTCTACAATCATCAACCGTTTAACGCCCCACAGTTCGCCACTCGTCACCCGTAGCTGGTAATTACCGTTCGCTAAAAAGCTAAGATCCAGCTCTTGTTGTAATTGTCCGTTGACCGGAGTTGCAAAAACATGCACTACCTGGCCGACGGCATTGTAAACAGTCATATTTATTTCACCAACTGTGCGGGTCTGTAAGGTAAGATAAAAACGGCCTGTACTTGGATTAGGCGTCACTTCGAACAGGAGCCCGTTGTTGACTTCATTCGTACTGGTAAAATTTATCATGACAGTCGTGGTGGCTGTACATCCATTTCCGTCCATGACCACCACTTCGTAAGTGCCGTTGGGCAAATCGGTAAATGTACTGTCGCTCTGGAAATTTGTACCGCCATCGATGGAATACATCAAACCGCCCGTACCGCCACTGGCGTTGATCGTCAAATTATTGTCCACTACTGTGGTACCAACCAAAACATCTGGTGATTCATTGATGATTATCACCGGGGCCATCCACTCATAACCGGTACTGTCCATCACCACAAGGTTATATTCTCCTGCTGCGAGCCCAGTGTACAGGGTTTCGGACGTGAACGGCCCGCCATTCAAACTGTACATATAAGGTGCATAACCGCCTACCACATCATTGATTTGGATGGAACCCGTATCAGCTCCCGGACAAATGACATTGATAGTGGCAAGAGAAATATTTTCCGGCATGTTGACCACTACTTCCAAAGAATCGGTACAGCCATTTTCATCCATGACTATTACATTGTAGGTACCATTGTCTGCTGCATTAAATTCATTCTCAGGTTGAAATGGTCCATTGTCAAAACTATAACTAAAATCGCCTGTGCCGCCCATTGCGTCGATCGTTATAGTTGGGCCAAAAGCATTGCCCGTAGCTGTCACTGGATCAGGTTCTATGATGGTCACATTCGGCGCGTTCAGTATTTGCCCGGTGGCATCCCTTACTGTCGGCTGATAGATACCTGCGGTGAGGCCAGGGAAGGTGGCATCGTTTTGAAAGTTCATTCCATCTATGCTGTATTCATACGGAGGAATACCACCTGTTGCATTGATCATGATCTCCCCGTCCATTTCACCATGACAGCTCACTTGCTGATTGACGGAGGCAATCAGCTCCAATGCCGGAACATTGACCAAAACGGTGACCGACATTTCACAGCCATTAACATCCTGCACGGTGACGATGTGCGGCCCGTTTGAAACGCCCGTAAAAATATTCGAAGCCTGAAACAGGCTGCTGTCCAACTGAAAGAGATAAGGGTCAGCACCTCCGGTGACGTTTACCATAATTTCATCATTATTGGTCGTTGCGTCGACCAAGAGGGCAGGTGGTGAAAGGACGGTCAACGTAGTAGAAGAAACCGTAAATCCGCCACTGTCCATCACGGTGACAGTATAGTCTCCGGCGGCGAGGCCAGTAAAATCATTGCTGCTTTGAAACGGACCTCCATTCAGGCTGTATTCATAAGGAGGTACGCCACCTGTTCCTTCCACGGTGATGGCTCCGTCCTCGCTATCGGCACAGACCGCCATCTGAATGGTGGTCGCATCTACTGCCAAAGCTGGCACATTGACTGAGATCGGAATGCTCACTTCACATCCATTCTCATCCGTCACCACGACGACGTGGTCGCCAGAAGCTACGGGGAAGAATTGATTGCCGTTTTGAAATGGCCCACCGTCCAGGCTATATTGTAAAGTGCCTGTACCACCGGTTGCGTTCACCGTTACTTCGTAACCATTGGCGGAAGCATCGCCTGCGATTGCTGGTGGTTCGGAAATGACAACCATATCAGTTTGAGTGAAATCATCGGTATCCAGTACAGTGATCGTATAAGTACCAGCAGGCAGGTTTTGGAAAACATTGCTGTTCTGGTAATTCACACCGTCCAGACTGTACTGAAAATCCGGGTTGCCACCGGCCACCTCCACAGTGATTTCACCGTCGCTGCCTCCGGCGCACAAGACGTCCTGAGTTTGGGTAGCGGTCACTACCAGCGTATTTATAAAAACCGTTGCGGTGGTTGTTTCCGTGCAGCCATTTTCATCCATCACCGTGATGTCGTAAGTACCATTGGGGAGGTCGGCAAAAATGTTCGAATTTTGGAAATTAGCCCCATCAATGCTGTACTGCAAGTTGCCGGTGCCGCCACTGGCATCCACCGTCACATCATTTTCCACTACTGAAGCGGAAGCCATAACGGCAGAGGGGTTTTCCAAAACAACCACATTCGTATTTAAAGTAAATCCTTCATCATCTTCAACTGTACCCTCATAAGTCCCGGCAGGAAGTCCACTGAATACATTGCCATTTTGGAACGGGCCGCCGTTAAGACTATACTGGTAGGGTGGAGTGCCGCCACCGACATTGATCGTGATGATGCCGTCACTGCCATTGTTACAACTCACTCCCTGCGTTTGCAAAGCAGTAACAATCAACGTATTGACGGCCACAATGGCGATGGTTGTTTCCACGCAACCATTTTCATCCATTACATAAACGGTGTAAGAACCGTTGGCGAGATCTTCAAAAACATTACTGTTTTGGAAATTCGTACCGTCAACGCTGTACTGCAAAGTGCCCGTCCCACCATTTGCATCAACGGTGATGGTATCCTCTGTAACGGTGGCCGAAACAATAATTGCGGCCGGATTCTCAACGACAACAGCGTTGGACGTAACTGACAGTCCATCAGCGTCCATAACCATCACCTCATAAGTGCCTGCTGCCAGGCCGTCAAATGTATTTTCACTTTGTGGTGTGCCGCCATTCAAACTGTAGGTGAGCGGAGGTGTACCACCCGTAACATCAACCGATATAGCGGCATTACTGGCATTGAAGCAGTCCAGCTCCTGGGTCACATTCGCTGCTGCGATAATAGATGGTTCGAGGATTTCTATTTCAAATAATTGATTGTGCAGCCATTGGGTTTCATCGTCGACCACATCAAACAAAAACTCATCGGCTGCAGTCATACTACCATCGTGTTGGTAAGAAACGAGGCCATTGTTGAGATCCTCCTGGGTAAAGGAGCTACCAATTTCCAACTCGCTATTTTGCAGAAAGAGTGTCCCGTTTTCCGGAACGGACAAAAGGATATAAGTAGTCTGGCCGGGGATACCCTGTGTTTCCAAAAAGGCATCAGTAATGTTTTCACTTGCGCCTTGATTAACCGTCAACTTAGTATTGTTGAGTAAAATAGCAGGTGGAAAAACGACCGTCCCGCACAGCTCCAAATACCATGCGTCCAACGTGCCGTCATCGACACTTGGGAACAAATCGTCAACGATCAGCTTCCAGGTACCCATCGTGCTTTTTCCATCAAACGCAGAAAGGGCCGTAAGCGGCTGAAAGTCCCCTTCAATAGCTGGTGATATAGGATCACAGGTATTTTCCAAATCATCGGAGGTATTGGCAGCCTGGTCAAAAAAGCCGACTGACATGTCATCCTCCTGGCAGCCATCGGCCGTTGCAGGATCGCCCGGGCGGTCAAACAGCAATGCCGATGTTCCGTCAGGCCCTTCTAAAATAGCCAGCAGGTCACCAACCCAGGTATGCGAAATATCAAGATGGAGATAAACGGAGGCAATCGGCAGATCATCATCCACCATTAATTCACTTTCGATTTCCCCTCCCCCGTTGGGCGGGATGTTTTGCCCTACGTCAGTGCTTTCGTACGTATCGCATTCGAGGCCACCTGTTTGAAAAGCATAAAACGGAGCGTAAAAACCATCGCTACAGGTATTTACCCCTTTTACGCGCCAGTAATAGACGGTTCCCGGTTGCAAGGTTGGAAGGTCAAAATGGTTTTGATACACATCATCAGTAAAAGTGAGGGTCTGAAAACTGGGGTCAAGGGCTACTTCTATGATGTAATTTGTTGCCGCAGCCATATTCTCCCACTCCAGTACGGCGCCTGCGGTTGTCACACCCGTTGCTCCGTCGACGGGGCTGATGAGACCCGGTGCGGAAGTAATTTCATCTAACACGATCAATTCCAGGGTAATCGACTGATCCACGGAGACGGCTACTGCCTCCACGATGATCGTGTAAGAACCTGGTGTTACGTTTTCCAGATCGCTGACCACGAAGGTCACATCGCCGGGCGGTACAATTGGATTTGGCTGAAAGCCAAATGTTGCCCCTGGCGGAACACCCGATGCAATAAAGCTGACCGCTTCATTGAAACCAACAAACGACTGTAGATCAAAAACGTATTCCACCTCTCCCTGCGGGCATGCTGTCTGCACCACCGGGCTGGCGTTGATCGTAAATGTTGGAGTGGAATTCATCTCGATCGTAAAGGGCTCATCCGAAATATCAAGGAACACATTGCCAGTCCCTTTTACCATGACCCTTGCGGCATTGGAGGTCACATCGGGCACCTGCACCAACTGGCTGCCATCGTTCGGAGTACCTGACAACAACAAATACGGATAGGTAATCCCGCCGTCGATCGAAAGGAAAATATCAACACTGGAGGCGTTCACGGGGGCCTGATCAGTATTGGCGACATCCCAGGTTACCGTCTCCAAAAAGTTGGAACTCCATACCACACTGGCATCATTTGGTTCGGTCACCAGAAAAGGACCTGCGGCATCAGAAAAATTCAATTGCACATCCGTTTCACCGGTACAGCCACCACCGGGGTTGTTGTCGCGAACCGTACACCTGAAATTCATCTGCCGGCTCACAGAAGGCAACACTTCCCAGGTGTCCGTCCCGTTGGCCAAAATGGTATTCAGGTTAGGGAAATAGCGACTGGGTTCCGGTGTTGGCAAAAGAGAACGGAAAGCAGGGCCACTTGTATTATTGGGTGAAGGTGGCATAGTCGCCGGTTGGTTGTCCATTTGTTCCCAGCAATAGGTCAGCGCGTTGCCCATGTCAGGGTCACTACCTTCTCCCGTTAGCACAAAAGGCGTTTCGACGGGCACGTCATAGACCACCCCGGAAGTAGAAACAGTTGGTGCGCTGTTGCCATTTGGTGACAAGCTGGCACAGGCACCTCCGTTGCCAGCAATGTGATTACCCATTTCCGCCAAACTAACGGCATGGAAATAATCGTCGCTGTTGTTCTGAACATTGGGGTTACAGATGCCCGCATATCCCATGATGGTAGAGGCACTGCCCGGTTCCATTGCCGTCGGGGTATTTCGGTTACACGAATTGTTTTGCGTGTGGTTGCCGCCAAACTGATGCCCCATTTCATGTGCCGCATAGTCTACATAAAAAGGATCTCCCACTGGGTTGGGCAGGCCGGTGACACCTCCCGCTTTGTTACCGTTATTACAAGCAGACCTTAAAAAGGCCACACCGCCACCGCCGGTGGAAAACACGTGGCCAATGTTGTAATTCGCATTTCCAATGATACTGTTACAGGTATTAATATTTTGGTTCAGCATAGCACCGCCGCTACCATTGGTATACGGATCAGTTGCAGCATTCAGGAATATCAGATCGTCGTTGTTTGGTATGATGACCATCGTCACATCGACGTCCCTTTCATAAATGCCATTGACCCGGGCCATCGCCGTATTCATCGCTGCCAAAACCTGTGGCTTGGTGCCGCCGTGGTACTGCGCATATTCACCCGTACAGGCCAGAGCGAGGGAATAGACCCTAAACTGACAATCACCCGTCACCTTCTCTGCCGGGCGTTTTCCTTTTAGTTCGTTTTGCAGCTTTTGGTTTTCTTCTATTTCATCAAAATGACAGATGAACTTATCGTTCCGATGGAAATCCTTTTTATAATAACAAACGTAGTGATCCGTCTCTCCCACTGCGTAGATATCAATGTAAACTGAGCTGTGCCGGCCCGAAAGGATCATACCATGAAACCCACTGGGCGATATACCACAGCGCAGGTAAGCCGTCCCGTCGGTCTTACTCCAGCCGGCATAGGTTTTAATGTCAGGATATTTAGCTCCCAGGTCAGGGTGCATGACAGGTGCTTCCACGAGTTCGAAGTCCTGGAATTTTCCATCCGGCATCGGAATCGACAAAACAGCTGTTTTCGCTTTTGCTGCTTCACTAAAGCGCATGGGTGCCTCTTTTAGTATGGATTGTAATGCGTCGCGATCGAGTGAAAAAGTTTTGTATTTGTTGGGGATAATGCGCCGCTCCATATCCGCTTTGGCAAATGACAGTTCGGATACTTCTTGCCAAGGATTTTTGTTTTGTGCAAATAAACCAGTGGTGAGCAAACCCAGTAACGTGATGAGGTAGAGTTTTTTCATGAAATACGTCGTTGTGTTTAATTTGTGAATAATAACGGGTGGGTGTACAATAAGGAACAAAGTTATTGCCTGAGTTTGGAAATGAGAGGTCAGGAAGCAAAAGAATGTTGTATAACATGCAAAATGAAAAATGCCTCGCCAAAAAAGCAAGGCATTCTACAGAATTTTGATCCTAAAAACGTATGGTTAAAAAAATTATCTTGCCAAATTAGAATTGGGAGGTAGAAGGTTGATGGACATTGGTGGAAGGATACTATTTGACCAAACAGGCAGAAACTTTTTTGTAAAAAAAAGTCCTTCTGCCTGCTACTTATTTGTTCGCAAATTGAGCTACCGCATTAAAGTGACGTTCCCCTTTGTCGCATACGTCCGCAGCTCTCCTTTACAATCATAAAACGACGCAAACACCTTCCACAAATAAACATCGACGGGAACAGCCTCTCCTTTATAAGTACCGTCCCACGGGCGGTCAAACCTCTTGGTATCATAGATCTTATTTCCCCAACGGTCAAAGACCAGCATCTCGAACCGGGCAGGCATGTTCGTTTCAGGTGTTACCGGAAGGAAGGTATCATTGATCCCGTTGTCGTCAGGGGTAAACACATTCGGCACTTCAAACAGGGCAGCGTTGGCGAGGTCGTCGACCAGCTCGAACTCATATTCCAATACTTCGCACAGGGTCGATATTTCGAGTCCGTAAAGCCCTTGCTCATTGATGGAAATCGCTGGCTGACCTGTCCCATTTGACCAAAAATAACTGACCCAATGGGAGTCAATATCCACTGCAGCATTGATAACGACTGTATCTTCCTCACCACAGAAATGGTACGTTTCATCCAATTCCAGTTCTGGCAATGCAGGAACTTCAACGATGGAAACATCTGTGGAAACATCACAACCGTTGGTGTCCCTAACGATCAAATTGTACAATCCAAAAGAGAGGTTTTCAAAAATGGAAGCGATCTGGAATTGTACACTATCAACAGAAAAAATATATGGCCCCACAAATCCGTCCACCTCTACGACATCAATGCCACCTGTTTCTGTTTCCACGCAGTCGGGGTGAACATTTAAGTCAAAAGTAACAGGTACGTATTCATCTATCAGGACCGTATCCGTATCAATACAGCCATTACTTCCATCCGTTACGTACAAAATATAGGTACCGGGCACATCTATCGCCGGGGCAGGTGATGTTTCGCCTGAAAGTATATTCCCATCTGGGGTTTCCCATGAATAGCCGACCCCGGGCGAAGACCCGGAACCATCCAACGACATGCTTTCCGTATCGCAACTAAAACGGGCATCTTCACCTGCATCAGCAGTGGGCGGATTGCCATCCTGCTCGACCATGACCGTATCCATATCGGCACAACCGGTAATCGTGTTCATAACCGTCAGTTCGTACATACCTGGTTGTCCTACGATGGTTGTCTGTAAAAATTGATTTACTGAATCAATACCTGGTCCAGCCCAGGAAAAGGCAATAGGGCTATCACCTGAGAGTTCATTACCATACAGGGTCGCCTGAGTGACCACACAATCGATCAGTTGATCATCGCCGGCATCGGCCTCCGGCCAATGAAAATTCGCTTCGGTCGTCGTTTCATCGTCACAGCCTGTGTAAGGATCGAAAGCCCGCACAAGGTAATTGCCTTCTTCACAATTTTGCACTACTTCCCCATAGGTCAGGGCGTTACTGTTCCACCACTCCACTTCGTAATAAGGTATATTGGCAGTGACAAATGCCGTCATGGTCACACAGGAGTCAATACACGACAAATCATATTCCGGGAAAGTTGTCACTTCCAGTTCCACGCAAGGGCACCCGTACCCTTCCACATATTTTACACATCCGGCCGAATCCCTGATCTCTGCAGAAAAACCATTCGCTCCCGGTATAGGATCAGAGATAAAATGCCCCACAGATTGAAAACTTCCCGAAAGGCCAATGACCTCATAAGGCGGCGTACCTCCTGAAATAAACAACTCCACTTGATAATCACTGGTATCACAAAGTATATTCACTTCCACTTCCAAATCGGACAAACCAAAAGTGAGCGTAAAAGGCGAACACTCGAATTCCGGCGGCAATGGAATACTGCCAAGTAGGTTTGAAAAAATATCACCCCTGGCGCAAGGTGCCTGGCAGGAATCAGGAATATCCAGGACCGGAGAAATGATTTCGATGGTATCGTACACCCATATTTCCTGCCATTGCAATGTGATGGAAATTGCTTCCCCAGGTTGCTGTAAACTATCATTGGGTAATATTTCCCAAATGGAAAATTCAACCGGACTGTAAGTGTTTGTATTCGGGTCGATGATAAATCGGTAGTCAACATTGTCGATGATCAGATCAGTCGTATCTGCCAAAGGAACAATGGTTGCCGAATCAGGAAGATAAGTCCACTGGCCTCCGGTGCGGACAGGTATTTCCAAATAGGAAGTATCAAAGCCCAATGTATCCACTTCACAGGGAGGTGGCGGAAAACAGGCAGGTGGCGCCGGCGGGCAGTCGTTTAAAAAACTGTCTGTCGACTCTTCAATCAACGTGGCTAAAATTTCTAAAAAGTTATTATCGATAATCTCCCCATTTGGGCCCAGGGTAACAAAATCACTTTGGGGCAAACAAAGCGGCGGCAAATTGAAAGAGTCCTCTGAAACCTGCGTCGATACATTTACCCCATCCGCCACACAATCATTCAACGAGCCAGTGACCGCGGTTGAATAAATTTCAGATAAACAAGAGCCCTCCACATTGAACTTCCAAAGGACTACAGGAACTACTGCTTCCGAAGGGATTACATTTTCACAAGTCACGATATCTCCATCATGGCACCCATAATCATCATATTCCAATGACATTTCCGTATTTGTTTCGACGACTCTTTTGCTGGGGTCTTCAAAACCAATGGTCACCAGGTCGCTCGCCACACAGGTGTCAACAATAATGATCGATTGCATCAGTACAGAGTCAAATATTTCAGTGGAGTCAATGCGGAAGTACGTGTAAACGAAGTCGTAGCTGCCACATTCACTAACCGTTACCGAGGCTTGTCCGTTACTGCCATTTCCAAGTGCTACCTCACCCGGAGCCGTAGTACAGGAGGCTTCCCAGGAGCCGAGCGAGGGGGTTCCTACCAATTCGAAGCTGTATCCACAAATAATGGTATCGGAACCCGCCTCGGCCATGCACGTTGAGTCTTTGGATTGTACCACGAGTTGTAAAGTGACTACGCTGTCGCAGCCGTTGGCCGCTGATAAGGTGTCGATATAAATGCCGGATTCGGAGTAGTGTGTATTTCCTACGGGGAAAGTTTCGCCTTCACAGATGAGTGCCAGAAAGGAAGAATCGCGATGTGGCAAGAGCGAGAGGTTCAGGAGGACAATGCTGTCACAACCAAGAACCGTTGGGATGGTATCGAGATAGCTACCTGCCTCGGTGTAAGCAGAATCACCAACCATAAAAACATCGCCCTCACAAATGGTTGTATCAATGGTTATTTCCTGATGGGGCCCAACGGTGAGATTCAATGTTTCAGTACTATCACAACCGAATTGATCTGTAAAGGTGAAACTCAGACTGATGGTCGAATCCAATACCAGACCCTGCCAGATGATCGAGTCCCCTTCGCAAATGACGGTATCTTTCACATGCTCGTTTTTTTCCCGAAACGATAAGTTCAAAATGGTAATATCATAACATGTGTCATTCGGGACAACATGGGAGTAAAAACCTGGTTCTTCCAATATTTCACCGAAAAACTCATAAGAGCCACCAAAACAGATCAGTTCGTTAAGAATCGTCTCATTGTTCTCCAAAACTGTCACGATCACGATCAAATTATAAGGGCAACCATCTTCGTCCATCATAGGAAAAGTATAGGTCCCGCTACTTGAAATTACCTGCCCTTGCACCACGATGGTTTCGCCTTCACAAATTTCATACGTTTCAGTCACGTCGTCCGGCCCATCAAAATACTGAACAGAGGTAGTCAGCGTACTAGTGAAAAAAGAAAAGCTGTTGGTTAAACTGATGGTTGTATCCCCGGTAACGGGAATCCCCAAAAAACCTTCATCCCCACAAATGTTTATCGTATCGGTAGTGGTGACAACACCACAATCGTGGCCTTCGTTATAGAAAATCGTATCCGTCTGTACGGTGATAGTATCAAAATAGATGAAAGCTGTATTGTAGATGGGCGGGCATGTTGGGTTGTCCGTTTCCTGATAAACATTGAATTTGACAAAACCAGTACCGTTGGGCGGGAGCAAGATGTTTTCAAAAACAAGTTTCACAATGTGGCTGTCAGGAAATTCAACCACGTAATCATGGCTGCTTGCCCCGGCCAACACGGTACTGATGTCTAAAAAAAGAGAAAGCGTATCGCACACCGTCAAATTGACAACGGTGTCGTTCGTGGGGTTTTCAAAATTAATTTGAAACTCCAATAGTAAATTGGGGCCTAGTTCATGACCTGGGCCAAACCCTTCCGGGAAGCCCAGTTTTAAATTGGATATGCAAGTGGGCGTGTTTTGTATACAGGAATTATCAATAGCGGGATTTAAATCCTCTTGGGAAAACTGGTTTAAAAAACCGGGGTCTAAATCATCGCAACCTTCGATCGTAGCACTGGCAAAAAAGCCGGATGGATTACCTGCGCTCTGCGTAGCCTCAAAATGATACCCCGTTTCATTATTTGGAATGACGATGACGGTATCGCTGCCACTGTTCAACTGGTACCCCTGCAACATGACAATCACATCATCTTCAATAATAAAAAACTGGCCTGGCTCGGCCATGTCGCCACTCCCGACATTTTCGATATTAAAAATAATGGAATCGCCCTGGCACTCAATCTCCACTTCAATATCAGATCCGTCCCATTGGGGAGATGGGGAGTTGCAAAGTACATCCGGAAAAATATGGGCCTCCACGCAATGTGCCTGCCCAGGGGTGGCACCGCAGTCCACATTTACGCCGATCGAAAAACTGCCACACTGCCCGGGTTGTAGATCCCCTACCTGAAAGGAATATGCATTTGTGCCAATGGTAGAAAAGGGAATGGAAGCTCCGTTGACCGTAAGTGCCCCGTCAAAAACAATTTCGATATAAGCATCCTCTGCCAGCGTATCGCCAATGTTACAGTACCTGACGAAATAGTCACTGTCTTCACAAGGTACGAGGCAGGCCGTTGATATATCAACAAACAATTGGGCACAACCAGCGCTTGCAACCAGGCCGCCACTGGTCCCACTGGCCCGCAAATCGGGTACCCCGAGCATAAATAAGAGGAGCAACCCCAGGCTGTTTGCCAACAACCTGAAATTCGTTTGGATATGTTTCAACATAGGATTTAAGTGTTTTGACAAAACAAAAATGGGAAATAAGAAACCTACCGGCAAGCACAAAAAATACAATTTGCCAAGCAAAAAAAGCATCTCATTTGTAAATACCCGACAATATCCCAATCATTACGTTACCGTTTATTGGTAAAAAGTAACAATAAAATAAGTACTTTCATACTTTCTTATCAAAACGTACTGTAAGATTCTATTCTGGACTTGCCAAACGCTTTCTTAAAATGAAACAGAGTAAACTGATCGAAATATTCAACAGCCTCACCAAAAAAGAGAAAAGGGATCTGGGCAAATTTGTCCGTTCCCCTTATTTCAACCAAAGAGAAGACGTCATCAAGCTTTACGACTACCTGAACCGATACAGCACCGATAATGAATCACTGAACAAGGAAAGTGCTTTTCATTTCATCTATCCAACGGCCGTTTATTCCGAAAAGCAGATACGCTATGTCATGTCTTTCCTTTTTCAGGCCGTCCGGGCCTTTCTGGCCATTGACGAACTGGAGAAAGACCCCATCCATTTTCAGTCCCTCGTCGCCCGTTCGCTGCGGAAAAGAAACACCGACCGGGCCTTCCAAATGGAATGGAAAGTCGCCAAAAATCAATTGGACAAACAAAAAACCAGAAACCAGGACTATCACTACAAAAAGTATTTCCTGAAGTACCAACAGTTTCTGGCCTCCAAAAACCAGAGCCGCTCAGCGATCCCCGGACTTCAGGGGCTGTCTGACGAACTCACTCATTTTTTTATCGCTGACACCCTCCGGCAAAGCTGCCTGGCCCTGAGCTACCAAACAATTACCCAGGTCGATTTCCGACAAAACATGCTGCCTTATGTCATCGAATATGTTGAGCAAAATGACTTTTCAAATATCCCGGCCGTGCTCATCTATTTTTATGGGTACAAATTACTGTCCGGGGAAGAACCGTTAAAAAATTTTAAAACACTGAGCAATCACATTGTGAAGGACGGACATTGTTTTCCCAGCAATGAATTAAAGGACATTTATTTACTGGCCCTGAATTTTTGTATCCGAAAAGTCAATGAAGGTATCACCTCTTTTAAAAGAGAAGCATTCGAACTGTACAAAAAAGGATTGGAACAAGAAGTGTTTATTGAAAACAATCAACTGTCCAGGTTCACTTATAAAAACATCGTGGCCATCGCACTTGGGCTGGGCGAATTTAACTGGGTTGAAAACTTCATCGAATCGTTCACTCCTTTTCTCAAAAAAAAATACCGCCACAGTGCGTACTGCTTTAACCTCGCCTTGTACCATTTCAAAAAAGAAGAATACGGGAAAGCCATGGAGCTGCTCCAACAAGTGGGAACGGATGATGTTCTGAACAACCTGAATGCCCGACGCATGTTGCTCCGTATTTATTATGACCTGGACGAAATGGATGCACTGGAATCTTTACTCGGCAGCTTTCAGACTTATATTTACCGAAAAAAAGAACTCGGCTACCATCGGGATTTATACTTGAATTTAATTCGGTTCACCCGCAAACTTTTACAATTAAATTTCAGGGACAAAGAAAAAGTAACGGCACTAAAAAAGGAACTTGACAACAAAGAAAAAATAGCTGAAAAAGCATGGCTCCTCGAAAAATTAAACCAATCGCCAAAATAAATTGAACTAAACCCAATAATTAACTGCCACCTTTAAAAAATAAAAAATCGTCCTTTCTCGCATTAAACAGCAATACCCCAATATCTCAATCTTTAAAAACAACCTCCGAAAATATTTTTTCGCCGCTTACTATTTTCACCAAATAAATACCACTGTTAAATGCACTGATATTTATTTCTGAAAAATTATTTTCCATTTTTTCAAAAAATAATTCCCGTCCCAGCAAATCAAAAACCTGAATTATATTTGTTGAAAAAACCGGTGATTTAATTTCCACAAAAAAAGAACTGGAAACCAGTGTTGGTTTTATCTCAATATTTAATTCCTTTTTTATTTCAATTAAATCGCTAATTAATCCGCAACCCGGCTCTGCGTCTCCATTTTGAAATAAAACGCCATTTTGTACATACCAATCGAACCATTCGCCGCCTCCAACCGGTTCCCAGTCCAGGGTATTAAATTGGTTGGAGCCATCAGCAGTGCCAGGGATGCGGTAAGCTTTTACGGCGGTGCCGTTATTGTCCCAGGTAAGTGGCTGCCCATCCACAAGGGTTTCCGGTAAAAAATCACTTTCGCAATTGACCTCCAGAAAATAAGCAAAATCAGGGTATTCCGGGTGATCGCCAAAAACTTTTGCCTCGCCGTTTTCATTGATGCCAACGGCAGTGTATTCATTGCAGGCGATGGCAAAAACCCGCCCGTTGTTTTCCTGTGACAGCCTCGCCAAAAAAACCATGAGGCGGCCCGCCCGATCCCGGTCATCAAAATGAGTATCGGTAATCAATAATGGCAGGTAAGGATTTTCAATAAAATCATTTTGCCCCAGTAAATCGACATTTGGGTGAAATGGATTTTGTAGAACAGTTGCTGATTGTGCGGAACCGCCGGGCGGCGTATAATATGCATTTCCCAAAATGGCCATACCTGCACTTGTACCTCCGACGGTTATCTTTTTTTCATTAATTAAATGATTAATCGTATTTTCAATTTCATTGTCTTTCCAATATTGGTAATAAACATATTGGTCGCCTCCGGCAATAAATAATATTTCCGCATTATTTATTTGTTGTACCACATAAGGATCGGAAGCGGCGGCAGCATTATCAAAACGGATCGTCTCTACAGAATTGATGCTCACCCCTAATTCCGAAAAAAAATATTCGTTGTAACCATCCTCCCCGGACGCCCGGAGAACGACGACATCGCCCCCGCCTGCCCGTTGTAGCATCCACCGCATGGCGTCGTCGTTGTCGCCGCCGCCGCCAGCGAGGACGATGCCCGGTTGGTGATTGCCAGTGGCTATATCGGCCGCATCACCTACGACCCAACTGGTATAGGCCTGTCCTCTCAAACCGAGGCTGAAAAAAACGGAGAGTAGAACGGAAAAAATATTTAGTATTAAAAATTTCATCGGGCGGCTCTTTTTAATTTTTATTTTCATTTCCATTTTTATTATCAACTTTGTGCAATGAAAAACGCCAGCAAAAATAATATAATCTTCGGACGGCACCCCGTCGTTGATGCGATTAAGGCCGGTTCCAATTTTGATAAGATCTTTATCCAAAGAGGGACCGTCGGTGATTTTGAAATAGAAGTACGCAAACTCTGCCGGGCGCATGAAATCCCCCTTCAATACGTACCCAAGGAAAAACTCAACCGCATTACCCGCAGTAACCACCAGGGCATCATTGGCTATTTGGCACTGTTGGATTATTACAAACTGGAAGATGTGATTCCACATCTTTACGAACAAGGCAAAACACCCCTCATCCTCCTCCTCGACCGGGTGACCGATGTGCGCAACTTTGGCGCCATCGCCCGTTCGGCCGAGGTGAGCGGGGCACATGCCCTGGCCGTTCCGACGAGCGGCTCCGCACTCATTAATGCCGATGCCATCAAAACTTCCGCCGGTGCATTGACCACGCTGACCGTATGCCGGGAGAAAAGCCTGATCACCGCCATTGAGTTTTTACAGAACATGGGGGTACAGGTGCTGGCCAGCGACCTGAAAGGCAAAAAGCCCATCTATGAAATGGATTTCACCACCCCCTGCGCAATCGTGATCGGCTCTGAAGACGACGGCATCAGCCAGGGCATCCTCGACCGGGTGGACGAACGGTTTATCATTCCCCAAAAAGGCACGACAGACTCTTTTAATGTCTCCGTCGCAACGGGCATCATGCTGTATGAAGCCACGCGGCAAAGGGCTTTGGCGGTAGAGGAATGATGGCAGAGGGTAAATGGACTTTTGTCTTTTGTCCTTCAACCCTCTACCGTCATCCCTCTGCCATCCCATAAAAAACCCCCGTCAATCTTACCACCTTTCCCTGTCCCCGATGTAGCTTTACCTTGAATGTAAAAGTTGATCGCAGCGATGTAGATGCTGACTTTAGTTGTTTTTATCATTCAAATTATTGAATTTCGCAAACCCTTTCCCAAAAGGTATATTTACGAGCCCTGAGCAATCTGTTTTGAGGTCGGAAGTATTTGGCCTTCTTTTTACAACTCTGTTCTTTTAATATGGATATGAGAAAGATAGAACTCGACATAGTGGCGCTTTCACATAGTGTCACCCAATCACACAACTACGCAGTTGTACTTGGTGAGCAAGACGGCACCCGGCGCCTGCCAATCGTTATTGGTGGCTTCGAAGCACAAGCCATTGCCGTTGCCATGGAGCGCATGACCCCCAACCGGCCGCTCACCCACGATCTATTTAAAAACGCCCTGGAAACATTTACCATCGACTTAAAAGAAGTTATTATCAATAATCTGCTGGATGGCATTTTTTATGCCCGCCTCATTTGTGAACGCAACGGAGAGATGTTCGAAATCGACTCTCGCACTTCCGATGCCCTTGCCATGGCGGTCCGGTTTAATTGCCCTATCTACACTTACGAGTTTATCCTTGATGCCGCAGGCGTCGTCCTGGAAGAACCCGAAGGTGGCAGCAAATCGGCCCCGGCAAAAGCAGGTGGCCGAACCCGGCGCAAAAAGGGACCTGCCAAAGGCGCCTCACTCACCACTTACTCAGTGGACGAACTGAACAAATTGCTGGAGGATGTCCTCTCAAAGGAGGATTATGAACAGGCCGCAAAGATCAGGGATGAAATCAATCGCCGGCAAGAGAATGATTGAATTGAAGTAGACGAACAGGCGGAGCAAGCAAGTAAGCAGTGACAAAGGAGGTAATATCGTTCAAGGTATTACCTCTTTTTATTTGGGCAAACACAAAACCATGAACCAAAACCCCCAAACCAAAAACCAATTTTCCTACCTTAGCCCGCCTTTAAAAAACACTTTTCTAACCAAAAACACCTTCGATAAAAGATGGATAAGAAACTTGAATTATTAGAATCAAAAATTGCCGAAGCCAAACTCGGCGGCGGTCAGGCACGCATCGAGAAACAACACGAAAAAGGGAAACTCACCGCCCGGGAGCGTATTCATTTTTTATTGGACGAAGGTTCGTTTGAGGAAATCGGCATGTTAGTAACACACCGGACAAAGGATTTTGGAATGGACAAACAAAAGTTCCTGGGCGATGGTGTGGTGACCGGCTACGGAACGGTAAACAACCGGCTTGTCTACGTTTTTGCACAGGACTTTACGGTGTTCGGTGGTTCGCTTTCAGAAACCCATGCAGAAAAAATCTGCAAAATCATGGACCTGGCCATGAAAAACGGTGCCCCCGTAATTGGCCTGAACGATTCGGGCGGGGCCAGGATTCAGGAAGGGGTTCGATCGTTGGGGGGGTATGCAGATATTTTTTACCGAAATGTGCGATCATCGGGCGTCATCCCTCAGATTTCGGCCGTAATGGGCCCTTGTGCAGGCGGAGCTGTTTACTCGCCCGCCATGACGGATTTTACCATCATGGTAGAACATACGAGCTACATGTTTGTCACTGGCCCAAACGTAGTGAAAACCGTGACCAACGAGGAAGTGACCAGCGAAGAACTCGGCGGTGCCCATACCCATGCCACCAAGTCTGGCGTGACCCACCTCACAGCTGCCCACGATATTGACTGCATCAATAAGATAAAAACCCTCCTTTCGTATATCCCACAAAACTGTGAGGAAAAAACCCCGCGGGTGGAGTACAGCTTAAAAGAAGAAATTCGGGAAGCGCTCACCGACATCATTCCCGAAAATGCCAATCAGCCTTACGATATGCGGGACGTCATCAAAGGCATCGTGGACGAAGACTCTTTTTTTGAAATACATGAAGAATACGCAGAAAATATCGTAGTTGGATTCGCCCGTTTGGCGGGCCGCAGTATCGGCATTGTCGGCAACCAACCGATGAGTCTCGCCGGGGTACTGGACGTGAATTCCTCTCGCAAAGGTGCCCGTTTCGTCCGTTTCTGCGACTGCTTCAATATCCCCTTACTGGTCATGGAAGATGTGCCCGGTTTCCTCCCCGGCACCGACCAGGAGTGGAACGGCATCATCGTCAACGGAGCTAAACTGCTCTATGCCTTCAGTGAGGCCACCGTACCGAGGGTAACAGTCATTACCCGCAAAGCCTATGGCGGCGCCTACGATGTAATGAACTCCAAACACATTGGCGCAGACATGAACTTCGCCTGGCCCACCGCCGAAATCGCCGTGATGGGCGCCAAGGGCGCCTCCGAAATTATTTTCCGAAAAGAAATCAAAGCCGCCGACGACCCCGCCGCCATGCTCGCCCAAAAGGAACAGGAATACAAAGACCTCTTCGCCAACCCCTACACCGCCGCCGAGCGGGGCTTCATCGACGAGGTGATCCACCCGAAAGAAACACGCCGAAAACTGATCAAAGCATTTTCGATGCTGGAGAACAAAGTAGAGGAACTGCCGCGGAAGAAGCATGGGAATGTGCCGCTGTAGCAATAAAATGTTTTTGATTTTAATTTTTAAAACATTTTATTTATTTTTGTTCTGTCACCCAAAACATCAACTATCATGGCTTCAGAAACCTTCTTCAATTCTCCATTTGATGATGGAACAAATTGTAAATTAGAATTGTACAAGCTCTATCTAAAAGAATGGCTCCCCGTCTTTTTTTCAAGTCCTAAACCAATATGGAAAAATATTGGCATTTATGATTTTTTTGCTGGTCAAGGCAAAGATAGCAATGGGGCTTGGGGAAGTCCTCTGATAACAGTCTCAGAAATCAACAAGAATCTCGACTACATTAAAAACAATGACCTTAATGTCAAATTATGCTTTAATGAGTTAGACGCGGGGCTTTTCGATCTCCTTCAGAAAAATGTTTTACCAGAAACAAGGGCTGGCTTTTACAACACAGAATTTTATAATCAAGATTTTAAGAAATGCTTCTACTCTCAACTAGAATCAATGCGTAGTTCTGCAAATTTTATTTTCTTAGACCAAAAAGGTATAAAACAAATTACCGAAGACATTTTTGCAGAATTAATCAACCTAAAACAAACCGATTTTATATTTTTTATTTCCTCATCATTTATTAGAAGATTTGGAGAGTCAGAAGAATTTAGACAATATCTACACATTAGAAAGGAGGATGTATCTAATAAAGATTATTTTCATATTCATCGATTAGTTCTCGAGTATTATCGTTCATTAATACCAACAAATAAGAGATATTTTTTAGCCCCTTTTTCAATCAAAAAAGACTCCAATATTTATGGATTAATTTTCGGATCAAACCATATTTATGGTTTGGAAAAATTCCTTAAATCATGCTGGAAAATTGATTCTCAAAGAGGAGAGGCTAATTTCGATATAGATCGTGAAAAAATTTCGACCGAGGCACCTTCTCTATTTCCAGAATTTAATAAACCATCAAAAAGAAAATTATTCGAGGATGACTTCACTTCTAAAGTGCTAAGTGGAGAACTTGACACCAATTATAAAGCTTACCTTTTTACTCTTGAAAACGGCTTTTTACCAAAAGATGCTAACACAGAGTTAAGGAAACTTGAGAAAAACAAAAAAATAATATTGAACTGTAAACTTGGGTCTCAAAAGGTTCATAATATTTCAGTAGGTTCAATTCAACTAATTTAACATGGCACAATCAACCATAGAATGGACAGAAATGACTTGGAACCCCACCACGGGTTGCAATAAAATTTCCCAAGGCTGCAAATACTGCTATGCGGAAATTATGTCACGTCGTTTAAAGGCGATGGGATTGGATAAATATAAAAATGGATTTGAGCTCACAATACATCCTGAAACTTTGAATGTACCTTATACCTGGAAAAAACCGAAAGTGGTTTTTGTAAATTCCATGAGTGATTTGTTTCATGAAAAGGTGCCATTCCACTATATTAAAGATGTATTTAAAGTAATGAATGATTTACCGCAGCACATATTTCAAGTATTGACCAAAAGAGGAAATATTTTATATAAATACCATAAGGAATTAAAATGGACTAAAAATATTTGGATGGGTGTTTCGGTAGAAGATGAGAAGGTATTGGAGCGGGTTGATTATTTAAGAAAGACTAATGCAAAAATTAAATTTCTTTCCTGCGAGCCATTGATTGCACCACTCCCTAGTTTAAATCTAAAAGGAATTGATTGGGTAATTGTCGGAGGTGAAAGCGGTAGAAGGCCAAGACCAATGAAAAAAGAGTGGGTAGAAGAAATCAGAATAAAATGCGAAAAACAAAATGTAGACTTCTTCTTTAAACAATGGGGAGGCACAAATAAGAAAAAGGCTGGCCGCCTCTTAAATGGCCGAACTTACGACGAAATGCCTGATCGACAGATAATTACTGCTTAACTATTTCTAACAGAAAACAAATAAAACTTGAGGAGTCAAATTGGCCCCTCAAGTTTTATTTGTTTTATTCTCATTTCCCATAAACCATCCGTCCCACAATCGGCGGATGCCCCTCCACTTTTATCTGATAAAAACACAGCCCATTATTCAGCGAATAATGATCGGGATAAAAATAAACGGAGTAATCGCCCGCTGACTGGTATCCGTTTTTCAGCATAGCTATTTTATTCCCCAACACGTCGTGGACTTCGATTTGAACGGCTGCACTGCTTTTTAAAGCATATTTTATTTCCGTAAAATCACTAAATGGGTTCGGCGAATTTTGATAAACGGCAATAAGCCCGTCAGCGGGATGATGGTCGGCCACAGAACTAACGGGGCTGGAAGTGATATAACTGTAATAGACATCCTGTTCACCATTGAAAGTAGCGGCCCAGGCCAGGTGGGCGCCATCTTCATCGGAAATCATGTGGTAATAATCCCCGATTTTATTTTGCTGGGGCCAGCCGAGGTGTGGGTCAAAAGAGTCGCTCAGTTTTTCATTGACCGACCAAGTGGTGCCCCCATCCAGGGAATAGGAGTAATACAGGGCTGAAAGAAAGGATCCCGGTTCATCCCGCGTATCCACCCAAACCACGTCGATCCGGCCATTGGGTGCAACGGAGATGGTACCAAACCATTGATAAGTACCGCTTAAATCATCGTCATTTATTTTGATCGGGGTACTCCATGTTTCGCCCCCATCCTCGCTTTTTGCGAAAACGATGTCGGCATTGTCCCCAGGCTGAAATCCCTCAACGGGTGCCACCATGTATACATTTCCACGGTATTCACCTTCTGAGTGGTCCGTGGTGACCCAAACCTGCCCCAGCATTCCATTCGGATTAGGGCCCTGATAAAGACTCAACCTACCGCCCATATTGACTGTCGTAGAAAAATCCCAGGCCACCTCTTCATCTGCCATTCCGGCATTGGAAGATTTAGCGAGGTAAAACGTGCCGTTCGTTTCGCCACAGGCATACAACTCACCTTCAGGGCCAACTGACAGGGTGCCCCTCGTACCGTCGTTGGGCATGACGGTGCATGAATCAAAGGTCGCGCCTGCATCTGCCGATCGGGTAAACGCACCGGTGCAGACAGAAAGAAACGGTTTCCAGAATGCATAGATATTCCCATCACTTTCTCCCCCTGTCCGGTCAACAACCATCCATTGCTTGTCACCACCATATGCGGGAGTAGGTGCGCCCCAAGTGGAATCGCTAATGGTTTGAAATACATCACATGCGTAGCCCGTCTTTAAGCTATTGTAGTAAAAAGTGCCATTTACATCAAAATCCAAAACCGGATCGGAACGGAAAACCCCTGGTTCAAGCGGCCCCGGAAAAGCCCAGTCGGTTCCTCCATTCAGGGAATACGCAAACCCGGCCTGGCGGAAGTTGCTGGCAATGGTATCAAACTGCCTCCACCCCATGGCCATTCTTTCCGGATTGTTCGGATCAATTGCAAAGGAGGGTTCGTTGGCAGCATCACCGAGCATATTTTCACCCAATTCATTCACATTTACCTGGGTGGTGAATATTTGTGCATTTGAATAAAAATATGCAGGAGAGGTTTTGTAGTCCGCCCGAGGAACATGGATAAACGGGTCTTCAGGTACCTCTGCATATTCTTCATTTACTGTTTGTGAAAAAACGGAAAGCTGGGTGATACACAGGACGGTCAACCAGAGAATTTTTTGTTTGCTCTTTTTCATCGGAAATAGTATTGTTTTTTAACCATGGTTTTTGGAAAACGCATGGACGCTCTATCCTTAAAGAAAGGACGCTTTTTTCTTTTTTTTACAAGAAAATAAAAATATCTGACTATCACCTAGTCGTACTCGCTCGATTGATTAAGTATTTATCAACATGGATGAATTTTTAATCAAGATCACCGCTAAGCTTCAAAGGTGCCCCTCCTAACGACCAAGGTTTAATAAGATTGCCATAATTATAATAGAGGGATTTGATTAGCGAACCCACGGAATTTTTGGAAAGTCAATAATAAATAAAAGACCACATCTGGAGAATGATACTTGAACCTCCTGCTTGAAAATGGAATAATGAACTGATCCTTAGATCCATTGATAAATATTCGTTGATTAGGAGGAGAACGGATCAGCTTTAAACTTTGTCACTAACACATTTATTTCTGCTTCATTACTTTTATGGAAATGAAGCGAATCAATAAACATCACATATTTTCCCAGCCCGGCACCGAGCTGTGCAGCCACATAATTTTGCAATGCAATAAACTCATTTATATTCATTAGCAATTTTCCGTAACAATCTACGGCTCTCATATGAACGTGTATTTCCAATTTTTCATTATATATTTTAAACCAGATCAGTTGGAGGCAAGGTGCTATTTTAGCACTAAAATCCACCCTGCCGTTCCAAACAACACCCTGTCCCTTTTTGCTGTACCGTTTTGTTTTTAAATAGCTGATAATTTTATCAATTTGATTAAAATCTTCAAACAATCGCTTTCTATAAATCTTCGTCCAGTCATGCTTCACCAACTCTTCGTTATTACCCGTTATCAAATATTCATTTATATATAAAATATCTGCTTTACTCATTGGAAAGTTTGCATCCATTAGGTCATTCGTTACATCTTCGACTTCGATTACTCCAAAGTCATTTTTAATGAAGCTGTTTTCATGTACTTCCATCCCTTGTTCGTATAACTTTAAACAAGTCATTCTCCAAGCTGCTGCTGCTGTTTTTGCATGAACATGTATCATTTTGTATTTCAGTTAAAAGTTAACAAGCTGTTTTAAAACACTGACAGGTTGCAGAAATACCTGAAAGGTGCCTTTTGAGTGATTCGGTCTTGTAAGCACGAACGAATCAAAGTATATTAATTTTTGCAACATGGGTTGAATGGCCTTAATTCTTTCCTAAATGTAATGACAATATTTTTCCCGTTTTATATTTTTGGCCGCTTCCTAATATTTCATTTTAAAATGGCGTATCTAAAATTTCCAGATCATATTTATTCAGTAAATTAATCCCGTCCCGAGAGCTGACCGGGCCAATTTCCTCATGAAGCTCCCTGATCATGCTTACCTGCGGGTCTTCAAAAATTTTATAACTTTTATTTTCAATAATATCTTTTTCAAAGAGATTCTCAAACTCATTGTAATGATCTGAGTCCAGGTAGAGAGACACATCTTTGAATTTTAGATTCTTATGCCTCTCAATCAGCTCTAAACCAAATTTGCTGACCAGGGCTCCAATATTGTCTATAGAAAATTTGATATGTCCGCCTATGGGCTTGTAAAAGATATGTCCCTTTTTCCTTAAATTTTTTTCTGCAAGCTGAAATACATAATGGTCTTGGCCAGAAACATTGATAATGATCCTTGCCAAGACCCCCGGATTAAAAAGGATTTTTTTTGATTTATGGATACGGTCTTTTAGATAGGCGTTATGATATTTTCCCAAGTTTGGGGCTATCCCCCCTACACTATCTCCATATACGAACCCATTGCCATTTTGACACAACTCTGTATCGAGCAGTTCTAATTCTTTTTGCTTGAACCAGATCAACCTTGGCGGTAGGATTTTTGTTTTTGTACCAAGACTACTGTAATACTTAGAGGCTCTTTTTATTTTCTTTTTGTCGGGAGTTGCTCCCCAGGCATATCTTTCTTTCTCCAAATTGACAAATGACTGAATCTTTTCTTTGCTGTCACCAATGAACTCAAGGGTAAAAATGAACCATTTCTTGACTTCAATTGTCCCATCATCTCTTAGAACCCAAATTTCGCGGACATCCGGTTGTTCTTTCGTTCTAAATCCAAGTTTCATTGTTGCAAAGTTAAAGTATTTGGTGCATTTGAATTAGTGGGTTTAACCAAGTTTGTTATGCCAAAAATGCGGTGCATTTTAAAAGTATACAAACCTTGTGCCTTCATTATGGGAAAAGCACCGGTCGAAATGGAAGATTTTTCAATAAGGTACAAAAAAAAATTGACTATCATCTGAAATCAAGTTTGCCCAACGAACATGAAAGCGGTATGGCTTATATTCGAATACAAATCAATGACTATCAATCGTATAAAATTTAACGGCTATTACATTAAAACAAATTTTTGTACAAAAACCACCTTGTACGTTCTTCCTAGCTAATTATCACTACTTCAGCTTACGGAGTAACTTGACGAAAGTTTTTTAAATTCTTTTTTCCCAACACCGATCATTCCATCAATATAAATTCCTTTACAAAGCGAGCAGTTAGCACATCCCCAAAGCTCCTTTTTTCAGCACTGTCAAGTGCTGAATAACCGGTATTTATTTTTTCCAGTATTTCATATTTGCCATCGCCCGAAAACCGGATGACCAGTTGCACGTCAATGCTCCCCTGCCCTCCGTATCTCAATACCAGCATTCTGGCAGCGAAGTTATTTGCGATCAGGCTGATTTCATTTGGTGTTGGCTCTACAGGAAAAGGGCCGCTGCCTATAAGGTTCATTAATGTGAAATACTCTGAAATAATAACGTCTACTTTATCCCTGATTATTGAGTTGAACTCCTGCAAGCTTCTCTTAACATATATGTTGTGAGGGACAATATCTATGATAATTTTAAAAGGTGAATTTGCGAGGATATCAATGATCTCCCTTGAATGCGGGGTTTCAAAATTGGCAAAAGGGTGGCACATCAAGAACGCTATATCTCCCGGGCGAATTTTCAATTTATTAACAGCAATTTTCAAATTATTTAAATCATAATCATTGGTATTGTCTTTATCATAAATCATTAATCGTTTATCCTGTTTTTTGTAATAAACCAGATAAACATTTCCAGTATGCAAGTCGCTGGAGTGGTCCAATACATAGGGGATTTCGTTCTTCCTCAGGAACTTGACAAGCTGTTTTCCTTCAGGATCATTGCCGACCTTACCAAAAACGACAGGGTCAATATTTATTTTTTTAAATTCTTTTGCGGCATTTATTCCTGTGCCGCCTATTGCAGGTTCAGGTTTCTCAAAAATCCCATCGTCCAAACCTTCGGAATATATGATGTAATCAACCATTAAATCCCCAATACATAGTACCAGGGGATTTCTTGCTTCTAAATTTTTTTGAAAAAAAAAGTCCATATAATATAAAACGATTAAATGGTCATTGTCTTATAACTAAAATAAAACAACCAATATTAAACCTGATTCCTAATTGTGCAAAACAAGAATAAGTGCTTCATTATGAAAATAGTTTTATTGGTAAGTATTATCAGGTTGACTATTTAAACAAGCTTTTTCTTGCAAAGATATTTTATATTTTTTTTAACCTGGCTATTACTTTTCTAGCTTGAAGAATCTCCTGGTTCAGGTGTAGCGTTTCACTAATATCAAGGCTCTCCCGGGCCAATTCCAATGCTTTTTCATTATTGCCTATTTCCTCGTACGCAGTTGAAAGCCTGAGCTTTATGGTACTGACATATCCTTTGCCTCCTTTTTTTTCGAAAAAATCAAGTGAATTTTCATACATCTCAATAGCTTCTTCGATACGGCCTTGATTGTAATATACCAGTCCAAGATTAGCTCTCAATCCCCAAGACCTTTCCAAATTAAAGACCTCTCCTATTTCTTCTGTATCGAACACTTTTGCTGCTTCGATAAAATTGGCTTCTGCTTCTTCCCATTTTTTTTCATCCCTTGCTATTTTGCCAAGCTCATACTTTATGTCGGCCTTAACATATTTCTGGTGTTTGTCAATCTGTACTCCCAAAAAGCTCAGTGCATTGTTACAAAGTTCTTTTGCGTCATCAAATTGTTTTTGATACCGTTTTATTTGGGAGAACAATATCCTGGTTTGGTATTGCCAATATGCCAACGATTCATTATCCGCCGATTGTATTGCAGATTTGATTTGATTCTCGGCAAGGGAGAACTTATCCTGCTGGCCAAATATCCAGGCGAAGCAGAATGATTTTACAAAGATCAGACTTTCCGTATCGGATAGTTCATGCGCTTTGTTCAACGCCAGTTTTCCAAAATGTATGACCATCTCCCACCGGCCTATCAAATTGAAATAATAATACAGAGGAGGGATCGTCTTCAGGAAGATCCCTGATTTGTTTCTGTTAAAGGACCACTCCGAAAGAGTTTTAATGTGTTCTCCTTCATTCATCAAAAGGTCAAAGTCTTTCCATTCCCATTCTGAGACATGAAAAGGGTCACAATATTTTATGAGGGTCTCTATCCAGTTTTGTTCTAAGGCATCTGAAAGGATGCTGTTCTTTTTCAATTCGCTCAGTGCGTAGTTTTTTGTCAGCGGCAACATGTTGAACCGGTCGCCGGTTTTATTTATCAGGGAAAGCTTCTGCAGGTCCCCCAATGCTTCCTCGAATTTTTCCAGGTCCGGCCTCTCGTTCATTTGAACAACTTCACTCAACATCCTTCTGTTAACGCTCTTCTCAAACAGGCTCAGGGCCATTAGAAGGTTTATTGCTGGCTTTTTCTGGATGGCCTCAACACTTTTCCTAAAACAGAACTCGGAGATGTCTCCAGTTGGATTAGTCAGAGAATTCAAAACGTATTCAATTCCATATCCCATTTTCAATCTTCCTATGGTCCATTTTATGGCCAACGGAACCCCGCCCGTATGAGCAATCAGCTTGTGCTTGTTTTCTAAGCTCAGATCGATCTCGTCTTTTATCAAGAGATTGATTATTTCAAGGGCTTCATCATCAGAAAAACTGCCCAACCTTATTGTGTAAGTAATATCAATTCTGTGCCTCGTCGTTACGATTACCTTGGTCGGGGCGGGCACCTCCCGCAAGAAATTGATAAGGTTGCTGTCGTCAATGGTTTCAAGGTTATCGATGATTAACAAAGTCCGGTTATTTGACAATATGTTTTTGATAAACATGGCCTCCGTATGGAACCCATCTTTAACATATTCTTCCTCCTGTCCGGCAACATGGACTATTTCATTAAATAAATCTTCCAGGGTATTGAACGGTTCGTGCCTTTCCGTAATCCCTTCCGCCATCAAGACATCCCTCTTCCCTGAAACCCATACAATCTGATCAAATTTCTCTTCTCCCAATTCATCATATTTTTCTTTAAAATAATGCCCGATTTCAAGTGCCAGCGTTGATTTCCCCACCCCGCCAATCCCATCAATAGAGATCAGAAAATGACGGCTTTCAGGGTAGGGCTTCAACAGGTTTTTTAACAGGGAAATCTCTTTTCTTCTACCGATAAAATAAGGAAAATTCTTTTGTGGCAAATTATGCTTGGGCAATTGTTGTTTGGCCTTTTCGTCATATAGCTTCGACCCTTCTGCCAGGTTCTTTTTTATATCCTTAAGCAGGGAAACAAGGTCTGAAGTATTTTGAAGAATCCCTTTTGAATTCTCAGAGCTGTTCTTTTGATAATACAGGACAAAGTGGGGCTGTAGGTCCTCGATGCTGAGTATGTTTTTTCCAATCAGCGAAATGAATAAGCTTACGGCTTCCTCCACCCGCCTCCGGTCAGCTATCTCGGGAAGCACTGCTGCATAGGAAGCTGTTTCGTTGCGATGAATTCTTTCCTTAAATTCAAATGGACTTGTTATTATACCAACGACCAGCTCCTTTACCACCGGTAATTCAGCTAACTTTAATTTATTCTCAATTATTCCGCTTATTAATTCTGGATCTTTTTCCTGATAAATCTCTTTAAATTCTTCCTCGGCCACTTCGATTGCATGCTTAATCTGTCTGTTCAGTTTTTTTTCCTTAACTACATTTTTAATTGATACATTAAAGATTTCAGTTACTACACCATCTAAAACTTCGGTTATTAATCCTTCTATCATAATTCATATAATTAATTGGTCAATAATATGATTAGCATTTACTCTTCAACGGACAACTCCCCTTTACTGAATTTGCTTGGCAATTAGCCAGCAGTCAATCAGTCTTAAATTGTTTAAATATTTCTTATATGAAAAACACAGTTAAAATTAACGGCTATAATACCAACCGTATGATTCTGCACGAAAATCGGTATTTAATATTAAAAAACAAAAAAAACCAACAATAGCCAAAGCAATATTTCTTCAAACAATTTAGGCCGCTCACACTTAACAATAAAACATTTTATTCCCCAAGGCTCCATCGAGTAATTACGAACATCTTTATCTTTACCTCTAAAAAAAGCTTGGATACCATCACCGGCCATATCGAACGCATTACTTTCCAAAATTCCGAAAACGGCTATACCGTCGCCCGCTTGCAGGAACCGAAGAAAAAAGAACTGACCACCATCGTCGGTACCATGACTTCGGTACAGGTAGGCGAGACTTTGCGCTGCCAGGGGTTTTGGAAAAACGATCCAAAATTTGGTTTTCAATTTGTAGTGCAGGATTACCAGGTCACACAACCCGCAACGATCCGGGGCATAAAAAAATACCTCGCCAGCGGCATGATCAAAGGCGTCGGCAAACATTTTGCCGAGCAGATCGTGAACAAATACGGAAACAAAACACTCGAAGTAATTGACCAAAACCCCGATGTTTTACGGGAGGATATTGATGGTATCGGTCCCAAAAGAATTGAAAAAATAAAAAAGGGCTGGGCCGAACAAAAAGCCATCCGGGAAGTGATGACTTTTTTGATGGGCTACGGAATCAGTCCGACATATGCGCAAAAGGTCTTTAAAACTTATGGCGACGATAGTATTAAAATAATTAAAGACAACCCGTACCAACTTGCCCGTGATATTTGGGGCATCGGTTTTAAAACGGCCGACCAGACCGCACAAAAATTAGGGATCAAAAAAGAAAGTGATATTCGAATTGATGCGGGAGTCGAATATGCGCTGCACCAAATTTCCGACGACGGGCACACCTGTTTTCCAGTGGATAAATTTTTAGAAAAAGCCCAGGAATTATTGGAAGTGGATGCAAATTTAATTGCTGCCCGGCTGGCATACATTGAGCAGGAAGAAAGAATAATTATTTCCCCATTGATGATTGATGAAAAACCAACGGCCTGTGTCTGGCTACAATTATTTCACGTATGCGAAACGGGAATTGGCAAAGAATTAAAACGAATAAAAAAAGGCACTTCTAATTTGCGGGAAGTAAAAATAAAAGAGGCCGTCTCGTGGGCAGAAAAAAAATTAAATATTCAGTTGGCCGAAAATCAGCGGCTCGCCGTCGGCACTTCTTTAAGTGAAAAAATTCACATCATTACCGGCGGACCAGGCACCGGAAAAAGTACGATCACCAAAGTTATTTTATTGGTCAGCCATCAACTGACTTCCAAAATAATGCTCGCTGCCCCGACTGGTCGTGCCGCCAAACGCATGGCTGAAATTACGGGCATGCCCGCCAGCACTATCCATACTTTATTGGAATTTGATTTTTCAAATAATGGATTTAAAAGAGACCGGGAAAACCCACTCGACTGCGATTTATTAATCGTGGACGAAGCGAGCATGATCGACACGGTGTTGATGTACAACCTGTTAAAAGCCGTACCGGCCACGGCCCGGCTAATTTTGGTCGGCGATGTCGACCAGTTGCCGAGTGTCGGAGCAGGAAGCGTTTTAAACGATTTAATGGATTCGGAAAAAATTCCGATCACGCGCCTGACAGAAATATTCAGGCAGGCCGCCAATTCAAAAATAATCACTAATGCCCATAAAGTAAATGCCGGTGAATTTCCCGATATATCGAATAATAAAAACAGCGACTTTTTTTTCATGGAGCAAGACGACTCCGAAAAAATCCCGGAATTGATTTGCCAATTGGTAGAGGCCCGTTTGCCGAAGGCATATAAATTTGATCCGTTTTTGGACATACAGGTTTTGAGCCCGATGAACCGGGGAATTATCGGCAATCGAAATTTAAATGAAGTTTTACAAAATAAATTAAATCCCAGCTACGAACCATTGGTCAAACTCGGCCGCACCTTCCACGTGAACGACAAAGTGATGCAGCTCCGCAACAATTACGACCTTGAAGTATTTAATGGCGATGTCGGCTACATTCGCCACATCGACCGGGAAGAACATGAATTAATTGTGGAAATAGATGGCCGGGATATCATTTATGATTTTACCGACCTCGACCAACTGACGCTCGCCTACTCCGTCAGCATCCATAAATACCAGGGCAGCGAGTGCCCGTGTATTATTATCCCGATTCATACGTCGCATTATATGATGCTTTATCGGAATTTAATTTATACCGGAATTACGCGCGGAAAAAAACTGGTCATTTTAGTGGGGTCGAAAAAAGCACTTTATATGGCGGTGCGAAATGACAAAGCAGTAAAGAGATTTACAGGGTTGCTGGAGGTGATGCAAAAGTAGTTCTTATTTAATTTTATTTCCGAGCACAGGACAAGACTGAAAAATGATGATTTATTCAAATACCAGACTTTTGTTATCACGGAAAATTACGATCCTGGCGGGGTTGCCGTTTGGGAAGGAATAGATTGCCACTTAACGGATTATAATGACCTGCCTGTTTTATTTAACAGTAACAATACAAGATTAACTGCTCAAGATATACAGGTCGTTAATTCGAACCTATTACTTTTAATGGAAGAAAACCCGAATAAAAAACAAATGTAAAGATGGCGTCGAATGTACAGAGGAAGAACACGCCGAAAATAGACGAGAGTTTCGGGTACTTTCAAATTAATAATGAACGAAAAATTCTTCATTCTTCATTCTTCATTAATAAGCCCTTTCATCTTTCCCTTCCATAAAAATCATAAAAGCTTTATTGGCGACCCGGTTGCCGCCCGGGGTCGGATAATTGCCGGTAAAATACCAGTCGCCCAGATGGTTGGGGCAGGCCTTGTGCAGGCCTTCGATATTTTGGTAAATAACTTCGACTTCCGGTTCAATTTCATCGAGGGTGACCAGTTCGGCTATCTTGTCAGAAATCTGGTCGGCGGAAAAAAGATCGTACAGTGGTTTTACCTCATTGGTAATTTGTTCTTTGGGCAAATCTTTTTGCGCCACGCACCGGGCATATGCCTCTTTTAACAACGTTTCTTTTTTATTTTCTTTCAATAGTGCTATCAGTGCCTGGAAGGCCACGAAGTCTTTCATTTTTGACATATCGATTCCGTAGCAATCGGGATAGCGGATTTGTGGCGCACTGGAAACGACGATTATTTTTTTCGGCCGCAGGCGGGAAACAATCCGAATAATGCTGTTCCGCAGCGTTGTGCCCCGCACAATACTGTCATCCAGTAGCACGAGGGTATCACGCTCGTTACGTACCAAACCATAGGTGACGTCATAACCGTGGGTGACGAGGTTGCCGCGAGAGTTGGCGTCGGCAATAAAGGTGCGGAGTTTGGCATCTTTGTGTACCACTTTTTCGACCCTTGGCGTGAGCGCTATGATCTTTTTTATGTCCTCTAATTCCGGATTTTCACCAAGGTCTTTTATTTTTTGAGCCTTAATCGCGACCATCTTTTTTTCGATCCCTTTAACCATTCCTTCGAAAGCACTTTCGGCGGTGTTGGGCACAAAAGAAAAAACGGTTTCTTCCAAATTGTAATCCACCGCTTTCAATACCCTGTCGGCCAGTTCTTCTCCCAGTTTCTGTCTTTCCGAGTAAATCTTTTTATCGTTTCCTCGGGAAAAATAAATACGTTCAAAAGAGCAGGATTTTTTCTCGCCCGGTTCGGTAAATGGCACTTCGCTGACGGCCCCATTCCTTTTTACAATCAAAGCATGGCCGGGCTTAATTTCCTGAACGTTGGAAATATGCACATTGAAAGCCGTCATGATCGGGGGCCGTTCGGAAGTGACGACCACTACCTCATCGTCGTGGTAGTAATAGGCCGGCCGGATGCCGTTCGGGTCGCGCAAGACAAAAGCATCGCCATGACCGATGATACCGGCCATGGTGTAGCCGCCGTCAAATTGCTTGGTCGCTTTTTTTAATATTTTTTGAATGTCGAGGTTTTCAAAGATGAGTTCGTTGATTGCTTCGTTGGAATGGCCATCGTGCTTGTGCCAGGTATGGAGGCGCTGCACTTCGTTATCAAGGAAATGGCCGATTTTTTCCATCACCGTTACCGTATCGGTGCGCTCCATCGGGTACTGGCCAAAACCAACCAGTTCGTCAAACAGCTCATCGACATTGGTCAGGTTGAAATTGCCGGCCACGACGAGCGTCCGGTTGATCCAATTGCTCTTGCGGATGAATGGGTGGCAGTTTTTCACACTGTTTGCTCCGTGCGTCCCGTACCGCAGGTGCCCCAGTAGCAGCTCCCCCATGAAAGGTATTTTATCTTTCAAAAACCGGATATCCTTTCTTTCCTTTTTTGACAGCTTGTTGTACTCATCATAAACGCTTTTAAAAATGGCCTGGATAGCCTTCCCCCCCCTGCTCCGGTTTCTTTTCCGGTCAATTATTTTATAGCCTGGCTTGCTGTAAAGCTTGACAGTTGCCAGTCCGGCGCCATCCTGCCCGCGGTTACGCTGCTTCTCCATCAGCAGTTGGAGCTTGTTGATGCCGTAGAGGGCCGTCCCGTATTTATCGAGGTAATAGTCGAGGGGTTTGAGTAAGCGGATCATTGCGACGCCGCATTCGTGTTTGATGAAGTCACTCATGGACAGTATGCATAGGATAAGGGCTTTTTTGCCGGGTTGAGGCAGATTCGCCCAATTGTTCTTTTGAAAGAAGGCACAAATGTAAATGGAACATTATTATTGGACAAGTGGTTTTTGGTTTTTGGTTTTTGGTTTTTGGTTTCTGGTTTCTGGTTTCTGGTTTCTGGTTAATAAACTAAAATCATCCGTCATGGAATCTTAAATCGTAGATCGACCAGTTCTTGATTTTTTAAAAAGTCTATTTTTGCAGCAAAAAGAACAAGCCATCTAAAAATGAAAAAGCAGGGCAACGAAAAATTTGAAAAACTGAAAGCAGAACTGCAACCCTACCTGAAATCACTGGCCCAGGCCATGGAAGTGATCCTCGACAAGGAGGTGTCGGAGTTTCCCATTTTTGTGGTTCACCAACATACCGTTGATATTGGCATAAATATCGTTGATAGGGAGAACGTCAAGGGCAACTGGTCCGTGAATGCTTCTACCCTCGAGGAGTTTTCTACAAAGCAAATCCTTTCCCCTGAAAAAATTGAAGATTTCAAGCTGGTTTACAAAAACCACCAAGGTGAACTGTGTTTGTTCGTTCTGAGCGAACTCGGCGCCAACTTCATTTTTTTACCGATTGGGGAAAATCAATAAGTACGCTTTCGGCCACCTCTTTTCACCCATACCTTGAATTCCTGTTTCAACCCATGGCTGTTGCCTGCTTGGCAATAGCACCAACGACCCTCCCTTCGGTCAACGAACATCCAGTTGTGGCGCTGCCTCTCCCCAAACTCCACAGCTTGAGTATTTTATAGAAATATCTAAATTTAGGCGCGTGAAAAACAAAGGCTTATTCTTTGGGTTGCTGTCAGCATCAGTGGCCCCACCATCTTCTTCCATGATTGCCAACAATAAAGTCCTGCTTATCGAAGATAATCCCGGCGACGCCAAGCTGGTGGAAATCTTCCTGTTGGAGTCCGACCTCCAGCACTGCGAGGTCATCAACCAGACGACCCTGAAAGGAGGTATGGACTTGTTGGAACAAGGGGAAAGTTTCGCGGCTATTTTCTTAGACCTTACACTGCCCGACAGCAGTGGGTTCAAAACGCTGGACAAACTCGTCACTTCATTTCCCCAGAACAATATCATTGTACTTACCGGCCGGTCGGACAAGGAACTCGGGCTGCAGGCCGTAAAAGCTGGCGCACAGGACTTTTTGGTAAAAGGTGCTTTTGATGCCGATGAGCTGGCCAAAACACTTCGCTTCTCCATGCAGCGCAGCAAGGTGCTGAAGCGGCTGGAACAAACCCAGGACATTGCCAACATCGGTAACTGGGAGTATTACCCGGAGGCCAATATTTTTGAAAAATCAGATACCGTGTACCGTATTTTTGGTTGCGACAGCAGCGAGAGCAACGATCCTTTTCTGATTGACAGCCTGCAACGAATTCATGATGAAACGGCCAAAAGCGGCGAGTTTAAAGACGACATAAAAATCAAACAGCACGACGGCACTTTTCGCTATGTGTTCGTAAAATGTGTAACCAACCGGAGCGAGACCAATGAGCTGGGCTACCAGGGCATCATCCAGGACATCACCGAAAGGAAAAAGGCCGAGCAGGAAATGATCAAGAGCAGGGAGCGCTACCAGGAGATTTTTACCCAATCCAAAGACGCCCTCTTTATCTGTACCCTGGACGGCAAGTTTATCGACTTCAACCAGGCGACGATGGACCTCTTTAAATATGACCGGGAGGAGTTGCTTTTCCTAAAAGATGCCCACGCCCTCTATCGGACGGTTGAGCAGAAAAATGAGTTTTTACTGAAACTGAGAAACCAAAAGTCCGTCAAGGATTTTGAAATAAAAATCATCAATCGAAATGGCGACGAACGGGAATGCGTGGTCAATGCCAACGTGATCGTCACGGACGATTTCGTGGGCTACAACTGTATTTTAAGGGACGTAACGGACAAGAAACAAGCAGAGAGAATGAAAAAGGCAAGGGACCTTGCCCGCCGGAGTGCCCAAATGAAAGAACAGTTTGTGGCCAGCATCAGCCATGAAATGCGAACCCCCATGAATGCCATTCTGGGCATGAGCAATTTGTTGCTACAGATGGATCTGGAGGGAGAGCCCCTCAACCTTGTCAAATCCATCAAAAACTCTTCTGAAATATTGCTGGGCGTTGTTAACGATATCCTGGAAGTCAGTGAAATTCAAAACGGCAAAGTCGTTTTCGAAAATGAACCGTTCGACCTGATGGAAGTACTGGACAACCTCGCAAACGTGATGCAGTACAAGGCCCAGGAAAAAGACCTTTACCTCGAAATCATCCTCGACGACGGCATCCCGCAATTTATCTGCGGGGACAAGCTGCGCCTCAACCAGGTGCTGTATAACCTCGTGGGCAATGCCATCAAATTTACGGATCGGGGTTTTGTGAAGGTGTACGTGAAAAAGCTGTTCGACGTCAAAGACAGTGTACAGCTCAAATTCATCATTGAAGATACCGGCATCGGTATTCCGGAAGATAAAATAGAGGCAATCTTTGAAACATTCACCCGCATCCGGCAAAAAGAACGTTTATTTGAAGGGACGGGGCTCGGCCTCTCTATCTGCAAAAACCTGGTAGAATTGCAAGGAGGGAAAATCGGTGCAACGAGCGAGATCGGAAAAGGGTCAATCTTTTTCTTCGACCTCATTTTTGACACGACTGCCGCTATTGATGAAAATGCACCGGCCAAAGACGCCGGCATTCCCAGACTCGAAGACGATGCCACCTTTACGTTATTGTTGGTGGAGGACCACAAGATGAACCAATTGGTGGCCAAGAAGACTTTGGAACGAAAATGGGAGAATATTCAACTGACCATAGCGGAGAATGGACAAATAGCGGTCGACCTGCTTCAGGAAAAAGACTTCGACCTGGTCTTAATGGATATCCAAATGCCCGTGATGGACGGGTACGAAGCAACCAGATTCATTCGCGATAAATTCCCTCCCGAAAAGGCCAGTATGCCCATTCTTGCCATGACGGCCCATGCCCATATTTCCAAAGATGAAAAATTTAAAGAGTATGGCATGAACGACTACGTACTTAAACCGTTTGAACCGGAAGACCTCTTTCAAAAAATTGCTAAATACGTTAAAAGATAAACCCATGCAAACGATCAAAAATTTAATCAACTTAGACTATTTAAAACTCATGGCTGACGGTGACCGTGAAATGGAAAAGGTCATGTTAGACATGCTTTTGACCGAACTGCCAAGTGAATTTGAAATAATGAAATCACTGCACTATGCCCAGGACTGGAAGGAATTATCGAAGGTCAGCCATAAGATGAAATCCACTCTTGCATTTATTGGCAATGAAGAAATAACCGAGGCCAATTTAAAAGTGGAACAACTAACCAAACAAGGTACGCCCCCAACTAACGAGGACATCATTTGCATTGGTGACAATATGAAAACATTCGAAAACCTATTGCCTGCCGTAATTAATGAATTAAATCAAACCGCAGCTAAATATTAAAAGCTTAAACCATGTCAGCATAAGAGTTTTCGATTAAATCTTCTTTTTTAATTTCAAATAGTTTTAAATAAAAACGGCACTGTTCGTCCAATACTTTTTCACCTATTGTACCATCTGCATCTATTGCCTCAATTTCTACAAACCTGCCCAGCCCTTTCACCTCGTCCAAATGAAATTTTACATTTCCGATAAAAAATATTTTTCTTTTTTTATCTACCGTTTTAAAAATTTTCAGCGAAGCAGTCAACACATCTTTTAAAGCACTGTCCTGCCCGCATTTATATAAATGCACCTGAGAATTTTTTGGCCCAGCCTGGTTGTCCCTTTCATAGTAAATCAAGGCGTTTTCGATATTGCCTTCCCTTAATTTAAGCCGGCCGTTTTCGACATTAAAATACGTATCTACCTGGTGGTCCTCACCGATGAATTTTGCTTTTCTTTTATTTAATTCAGCCAGGACTTTATCAGGATTTTTGCAGTGGGCTTTTATTTCTACATTCAAGTGCATGTTAGCAATTGTTGGTTTTAAAAAAGCAGGGAAAATAATTTAATTAGAAATAAAAGAAGGCAATTTCTAATTCTAAAAAATTTAAAAAGATGGGCAACGATAAAAAATAAAAAATTACACCAACAAATTAACCGTCAGCTATAACTCTCCTATTAATTCTCTAATTCTCGATTTAAAAACGTGCATGGGAGTACGGTCATATAATTCTTTATATTTAGACAATGCTTTTTCCCGGTAAGATTCATCAATTTTACTAAACTCAAAAAGCACTGAGGCTTCATCTTTGCCCTGTGGTTTTTCAGCAAGCAATTCTTTTAACAACTTGGTAGCCTCTTTAATCTTATTTTCCGCAATATTGATTTTCGCTGCAAGTAGTTTTGCGTCAAAAAGCAATTCTGGGTGATTTAATTCTTTGGCGATGGACGACGCCTCTTTTTGATTTTTAAGCGCTTTTTCCATTTTGTTCATCGCTGCCAACACTATTCCTTTTTCGATAAGGCTGTAACCGAGCACGAGCTTGTTTCCAATGTTGCGGGTTACCGTGATGCAACGGTCATAATAGTCGATGGAGTTGTAATAGTCTTCTTTGAAGTAATATATGTCAGCCAGGCTGTTGAGGGCTTTGGCGACCCCTTTCCGATAACTCAGTTCGATACTTATGGTAAGGTTCCGTTGCAGGAATTCAATGGCCTTGTCAAATTCGCCCATCATGCTGTAAAGCTCACCGATCAACCCATTGGCGATGGCGATTCCCTGTTTGTCGCCCAATTCTTCCACCAGTACCAGGTCCCGTTGGAAATTCTGCATGGCCATTTCGAAGTTTCCCTTCCGTTGCCACACATTTCCGATAGAGCCAATAGCGATGGCGGTAAGCTGTTTGTTGCCCAGCTCCTCGCTCAGTTCGAGTCCTTGTTCGTAGCAATTCAAGGCATTGTCCATATCCCCTTTTTCGAAATAAACAATGCCCATGTTCACATACAAAGTGGCCATACCCTGACGGTCGTTCACCTTTTTGCAGAGGTCAAGCTGGCTTTGTTGCCAGCGGATGCCATCGTCATATTTGCCAAGGTTCATATAGGTCAGTCCCAGGGTTGCAACGATCTGTGCGTTGGAAGAGGTGTGCTTGTACAACTGGGCGAGTTGGATACTGCGGATGAAATAGAGCTTGGCATCTTCATATTTTCCCTGTCGGAAATACAAAGTCCCCAGGTTTCCATACACTTTGGACGTTCCCCGATTGTCATGAAGAGAGCCAAAGAAAGCGGCGGCTGTCTCCAGGAAAGAGTCGGCCTCTTCATAATTGCCCTTGAGCATTAAAAGATACCCTAATTGGTTGTTGGCACTGCCTAGCAATCCACTGTCTTCTGTGCGCCTTGCCAATGCGAGGGCGTCGCGGTATAATTTTTCGGCTTCTTCCCATTCGCCTGTCAGCTCAAGGATATTTCCTTTTTTCAATAGGATATCAGCTCGCTGTTTGTTCTTTTTAGGTTCTTTCCCACTATCGCTTTCTAACAATTTCAGCAATCGATCATAGTAGCGAACCGCCTGTTGATTTTGATAATACTCCTTTGCGTAGTCTGCTGCTTTCAGCAAATAATACTTCAGTTTAGGCGTGACCTCTGCCTGTTCATAATGAAAAACCAGATCTACATAATGTTCTTCCAAACCTCCCTTATAAAGGTTTTCGATAGCTTCCGCAATGGATCGGTGCAGTTTTCGCAGCCGGGTCTTCAACTGCATATCATACACGGCCTCCCTCAAAAGAGCATGGCGAAAAATATACCTTAGCTCATTAACGGCCTGCCAGATCTGGGCCCTCTCAGCGGTTTTAACCTGCTCCTTCAGTACTGTTTGCCCATTACCGTCGCGGGGCGTGAAGGTAGCACTGGTCTTCATGATCTCATTCAGTACCGGCAGTTCAAATTCTCTACCGATCACTGCTGCCGCTTTGACCGTTTCTTTTACCATTTCGGAGAGCCGGTCAATCCTTGCAGTAAGAATGGCCTGGATACTATCAGAGATGCGGACATTTTCATCTTTTACTGTCCAAAGACCGTCTCTTTGTTCCAACTGGCCACTTTCGAGGAAATATTCAATTATTTGCTCGGCATAAAATGGATTCCCATTGGTTGCCTTATTCAACAGCTCTATGAAACCCTCCGTGACCCCACCTCCCAACTGTACCTTGGCAAATTCTTCCAATGCACTCCTATCAAGGATGTTGAGGTCAATCTGAATGCTTTTGACATTGTTGCTTTTAAGTAGTTTTTCATCAAAAACCAAAGGTTTGTTCCCCTCATCATCATAACGGGAAGTGACCAGGAAAAAAATCGGGAAGCCTTTTATCTGGCCGATAAAGTCATTCAAAAACTCTTTGGAACTTTGATCGAACCAATGCCCATCCTCCAACTCAATGACCAGTGGGCGAAGCAAAGCTTCTGCCTTGAATAAACTGGACAAAGCGGCCAATGTGTTCTCGTACCTCCCTTTGGCATCGAGATTGTCCCACAAGGTATTGGTCGTCCGCAGGGAAGTCAAAGCGGCCAGTACTGGTTTGGTGCGGATTACCTCCCTTTTTATCTGAGCAGCTCCTTTATCTTCCGCATACATTATTTCGTTGACCAACATGGCAAACCGCCGCTCAAAGTTTTCAAGGTTGACTTCCTGGGTATTGTCTGACAGCTGGTCAAAATAAATTTTCAAAAAATAGACAAAGGGGTTGAATGGCTTGCGAAGGATCTCGTCGCTCTGGCAAGTAACCCAACGGAGCCTGGTTTTTTTGCGCAGTTGATTTTGCAGCTCGTAAGCAAGCCTTGTCTTCCCTATCCCGGCCTCTCCGTACACATAGGCAATGGCAGGTATCGAAGACTCAGCCGCATTGACAGCCAGGCCGGTCAACTGTTTCATTTCTTTACTACGGCCTACCATCACCCCTGAGAATGCCTGCCGATACTCTTCGTTCTTACCGATCAGTTTGTAGGTAGGGATCTGCTTTTGCATCCCTTTGTAAGAAATGTCCCCCTTGTGTTCAAAGATGAAATGACGGTTTTTCTGAACGGTTTCATCCGTCAGGATTTCGCCCCATTTAGCCTTCATCATGATGCGGGCCGCAATATTGACCCGATTCCCGACGGCAGCATATTGGCACCGCTGATCGCCACCGATGATCCCGGTATAAGCTATGCCCGTGGCAATGCCGGCCCGCCTTTTTAAATCAGAAGCATTTTCCAGCGGTATCAGTTCTTCGTCCAATGCGATGAGGAATTCGAGCGCTCTTTCTGCATTATTTTCAAAGGAAACCGGTGCTCCAAAAAGGATGACCATTACGCCACCTTTGTCTGCAAACTCCATTTCTTTGAAATACCCTGAAAAACTAGCCACCTTTTCAAGGACAACGCTTGCAAACTCGTTCAATCCATGGTGATCAAGTAATCCCTCGAACGATAAAAAGACAGAGACGACTGTCCTGAATTCTCCTCTTTGATTAAACTGGATTATGGCCTCTGGAAGGAACCTGCTCGAAACAGCCCTCGACAAGGTGGAGCGGCGGGGCCTTTTTCCTTTGGGCAGTTCTAAAAGGTCGTCAGAAGGATTGAGTTTATAATACCCCTCATCCGCAATGGCAGACAAGTGGTTAGAGGCCTTCATCTGCTTCTTGAAGTATTCATCGACAATGATTTCCTGTGAACCGGCATGAGACTGGCTATTGGCACATCCCATAATGGCCTGTCCCCTGAAATAAAAGGATTTATTTTCAAAACCGACAATCCCCCATTCTATCCGCCCGTGGGAAATACCAATCTTCATTTTTATGTCAAACCCTTCAAATTCAGAAGAAGCTTTTTGCAAGAGCTGAAAATGCTCAAACGAGATGGCAGCTATGTGCTCAGCTGTCAGATGGCTATTTTTCTCTGGAAAAATTCCAAAGTACGCATCGCCGGCAAAGTGAGGAATAAAACCGCCGTGCTTGTATACGAGGGCAACCATTGGGCTGAAAATAGCATTCAATATATCTGAAAGCTTTTCAGCCCCGACCTTTCCTTCTTTCAACAGTTTCTCGGTCAACCTGGTAAAACCTGACAAATCCACAAAAATGGCAAAGCCCGTCAAGCTTCCCTGGCTGGCACCCGATTCGAACTGATCCTGGATAAAATGTGGAATTAAGTTTTTCACTCAGTTAGAGGTGGCTTTTAGATTTGAAACCCTCGAAACTCAAAGTTAGTCAACGGCAATTGAGAAATCTAACTTATTGAACATATTTCAGGCTACGGAAGTTTAGAACGGGCAGATTGCCCGTTCTACTGACAAATACAAAAATTGATCGAGCAAGTTATAATTGCCAGGGGACCCACTGCAGTACCAACGCTAAAATCAAAATCAAAAAATGAATGGACTCTGCCCATTGACTTTTCATACTGGTAAAGGTAAACGCCAGAAACACCCCCAGGGCAGGCGCCAACATGATCAGATGCTCAAATGCAAGCTGATCCTGAAAGAAGGTTCCGATCAGGGCAGAAATCATTACCCAATACAGAATACTGATTTTTTTTTGAGCCTGGATATTGCGCCTGGTCAGGTATGCTCCATTGTTCGCTACAACGAACAGGATCGCCAGGGCAAAGACAATCGACTTGGCATACGCTTCCCATCCACCCGGCTCGCTACCAAAGCTAAGGAAGGAAAAATTGTCTCCGAATTGGGTTTGCCAAAAGAAATCCCCCTGATCAAATACAAAGTAATACAACCAGCCCAATATGAAAGGAATTGCCAGCCCGATCAAAAGCATCAGCCGTTCCTTGATATTGAATGCCCGTAAAATATTTAGCCCTGCATTGATGAGAATAAAGTAAAACAAGAATGGAAAATAGAAAAGGCTGGCTACCCCGGTCCAAAATCCTGCGTTAAAAATCCGATCGGCACAGGAAGAAACCTTATAGGTCGAATACAACTCTACCAATGCTACCAGTATAAAGGTGTTTCCAATCAGTACAGGCGACAAGTATAAAAAATCAGGTACCAGGCAAGCAACCAGAACATAGAAAACACCAGGAAACAAATTGACCTCATTGGACAGTCGATTGCTCAGTACCAGTGAATTGATCAGAAAGCCCTGAACGACCAATAACAATATGGCGATTACCTGTGCAGTCACCGTCTGTGATCCAATCCAACCATATACCAAATGGCTAAGCAAACCCTCTCCCGATGGATTCCATTTGAATGGGGCCACGAATACCGAAGACCTTAGAATCAGGATATAGAATACGAGGAAGACGCTTGAAAACAACTGGTTGGTCCTAAAAAATGTAAGCACAAGTGTTTGTATAAATTAGGTTAGTTGCGACCAAAAATCAAGTTCCTGTTTAATACCGATTCTTTTGATCGCCACTTAATCATGAATGGGCCATCTTGGCCGCTGGCTCCATTTGCCGGTCAAAGGTATAAACATGGCACTGAAGAAAAAAAACTCGCCACTCATAATACGGTCCACCCTTGCCTTTCATGTCACCATGCCCTTTGTACTTCGATTTATTTAGCCTAGATGACAAAACCCTTAACATGATTAAACAGTGCAGCTAAAATGAAGCTCTGCTTATATCATTTGAGGTAACTTATTTTAACTTTCAATAAATTTTGAAATTACAGATAAATCGCTATTTTTATAAATCGTTGTTTTACAATAATTTATGATTAAATTATTCCAAAATGAGTAAGAAATTACAATGCAAGTGAAACATTTTTAATCATTTTGTTTAACTTTTTAATAAAAAAAATTAATTTTGACCTATAAATGTTAAACAATCCATCCAACAATCAAATAAAATCATCATGTCAAAGTCTAATTTCAATCAAAAATTTGCAGAGTTAACTCCTGTTCTCAACGCTTTTGCATACAATTTGACCCAAAACCATGAAGACGCTAAAGACCTATACCAAGAGACAGCTTTCAGAGCCATGGCCAACAGGGAAAAGTTTAGACCAGACACAAACTTCAAAGCATGGTTATTCACCATCATGAAAAATATCTTCATCAACAATTACCGCAAAAAGGTGAAATCAAATACGATCATGGACTCTACCGACAACCTTTATTATATAAATTCTGGCAAACGTTCGGAAGAGAACCAAGGTGACACCATCACTCTCATCAAGGAACTCAAAAGCTTGATCGCCAAACTGGAAGACAATATCAGGATACCTTTCCTCATGCATTACGAAGGTTACAAGTACCAAGAAATTGCCGATAAGTTTGAACTGCCCCTGGGAACGGTGAAGAGCAGAATTTTCTTCGCCAGAAGAGAGTTAAAAGCACAGATCAAGCAACGGTACCGCTTTGTGGACGAAATGCTGTTAAGAGCATAAATATTTTCAATTTTGATTGATCGTAAAATGCCCGCATGGCTCATCATGCGGGCATTTTTGTTTTTCACCTCCCTCTTATCGACATGCAGACCGGCCTCTTTCCAACCCCCGGCCAACCTTTTGTCAAGTTTTTTTGTGATTTTTTTTGAAAAAAAATTTCACAAAAAGAAGGAAACAGGAATTATTTTTTCACAAAAAAATCACGTTTTTTCTAACACATATTTCATAAAAAATTGAAAATCAGTATTTTAAAATTTAACCATCAAAATGAATGAAGAGAAAAAACTCTCACAAAGGGTTAATTTTGTCCTTTGTCTTAGCAAAATATACTTGCACATTTGTATCGTGATTAGTGAGTAACACAGAGGAACAAGAAAAAACGAAGAGAAGAGTTACAGAGTGAAGAGTGAAAAAAGTCGGTCAAAAGGATCGACCACCAGTTTGAAAATGTTCATGGGATTATAATTTGTTAATAGCCAGTCGTCCCGACTGCGTCGGGACGAGCTGCTTTTTTAATCTCTTTTCAAACTACTTGATAGAATATGTTCATGGGATTATAATTTGTTGGTAGTAAGCCCCTTCCAACACGAAGGGGTATTACTAACTTTTAAAGGCCCATCTGAATAAAGATACGCATCAGCCTAACAAAAAAAGCCGGTCAAAAGAGACCGGCACTTAAAAATTAGTTCATGGGATACTAACTCTAATGCAGAATTTCGCTAACAATATTTCATGGGATTAAAAAATTATCTTTCGCAAAAAGTAAATAGGCTGATGCAAAAATACAAGGGACATTGCCGATAACAAAAAAAAAGGCAAAAATTCCCTAAAAGATTTCGTTTTTGGATATGTTCATGGGATTATTTAAAAGTCATGCTTGTTTAGCATGACTTTTTTTTTGCCCATGCCTGATCCAATACGCACTATCTTCTATCATGTTACCACTTTTCCGAACTTTTCATAAAAAATCAACGTCAACATAATAAGGATAACGCATTAAATACTCAATAGCTTTTTCCATTTCATATCCTTCGTGGACAGCCTTATACAACATTTGTGTAATGGGCACATGTAACTTCAAGTGGTCGGCCAGGTGTTTGGCAATTTTCAATGTCCTCACTCCTTCAGCGACCTCTGGCATGTTGGCCAATATTTCACCCACTGTTTTACCTTGCCCCATTTGATAGCCCAGCGAATAGTTCCTGCTATCCCGGCTCGTGGCTGTACATACCAAATCCCCGATGCCGGCCGTACCAACGAAAGGTTTAGGTGACGTGCCCAACGCCTTACCGAAATAGATCATCTCCATCAGCCCGCGGGTAATCAATAGTGCCTGGATATTTTTGCCCATGCCAAGGCCACCCAGGATACCGCTTCCAATGGCAATAATGTTTTTCAAAGCCCCAGCCAATTCGGCACCCAAAATTTCATAAGTCCCAAACACCTGAAAATGGCGGCTGCTAAGCGCTTTTTTGCCCAGTTCAACCACTTCGTTGAACTTACTCCCTATGACGGTGGCGGTAGGTTGCCCCTCATTGATTTCCCTCGCCAAATTAGGTCCGGAAAGGCACCCGATACGAACGACAACACTTTCTTGCAGGATTACCTCGCTCATGGTACAAACGTCATTTCGACTGATCTGGCCTTTTGCGAGGTCTTCCTCGCTAAGGTTGTGCATGTCAAAACCTTTGGTACCATGGATCAATATATGATATGGATGTAAGAAAGGAGAAAACTGCTTCATCATATCCCGAAACCCTGCTGAAGGCACGACTGGAAAAATCAGGCTACAGTTCTCTGCCACTTCCTGCAGGTTGTTGGTAGCCTGTACATTTTCGGCAAACTGAACCCTTAAATTTGGATGTACGCGATCTTTATTGATGGCATTAACCAACTCCACTTGACGTCCGTACATTAACACATCAGTGTTATGAGATAGCAAATTGGCTATCGCCGTTCCAAAACTTCCCGTCCCAATTACGCCTACTTTCGATCTTTTCTTTACATCAGACATATCTACCCATCACTGCCAAGCCATCCCTTTTCCAATATTTTAAGATAACAATTGAAAAACTCGTGCTTTTAGCGAAGCGGGTAAAAGTACATTTTTCCAAAAAGAAAAAAGGGTTCTCTTTAGCGTATTTAGGCCGCACTCTCAACTTCCAGCTCCTTTGCCAGTGGTTTTGCCCGGCCTGATTTCTTTTTCAAGTAGATATATCCAAACACGGACAAGATAGCCATTCCTCCCATTAGGTTCCACAGCGTTTCAAAGCCAAAATAATGGACAGTCTGAGTTCCAAGTGGAGGGCCTATAATATGAGCCAATGAGTACGTCATCGTGAATAGGCCCATGTAAGCTCCCCTGTTTTCTTCTGATGCCCGTCCCATGGCATAGGTATTATTAAACGGCATGTTAAATATTTCACCTACCGAAAGAATGACCATAGAGATAATAGCGATGGCAATACTCCCTCCAACCGCATAATTGAGTAACATATACGCTACTCCAAACATTAACACGCCGACCCAGACACTGTCAATTACCCTTAACTTTCTTTCCAAGGTATACACCAATGGCATTTCTATAATGAAGATCAACAGGCCATTCATCGCCAATATATTTCCAATCATCAGTTCGGAAAACTGCAACTCTTCTTTATAGAAAACAGGCAAAGTATACAGGAATTGCATAAACACCACAGCACCAATCAACATCAGAAAAAGGAAAAAAAGATACTCCTTGTCTTTGTAAGGCGAAACTGATGGCTTCTGCGACTCTTGCACTTCCTGGTTTTTCTTTGCCCTCTTTACCTTCATAGTCAACAAAAAAAACAACCCTGCCACCATACAAGTCACCCCATCGGCCCAAAAAAGAGCCCAATAGCCAATGAAACTCACCAGCCATCCTCCAGCAGCCGGCCCCATTGCCCAGCCCAGGTTGACGGCCATACGCATGAGTGAAAATGCCCTCGTCCGATTCTCAGGCCTGCTGTACACTGCAATGGCCGTCATGGCTGCCGGCCGCATAGCGTCGGCGATGACACTGGTTATAAATACAACTGCACCAACGGCCCAGACATCATGGACGAACCCCAGCGATATGAACATCAGCCCTCCACCAAACAGAGACCAGAACATGACCCAGTAATAACCCAGCTTATCCGTCAGATATCCTCCAAGGTAAGAGCCGGCCAATGACCCCAGTCCAAAACTAAGCAGAACATAACCAGCCTGAATTATGGAAAACCCCAAATCCGCAGTCATATAAACACTCAGGAAAGGAATGACCATAGTGCCGCTACGGTTGATAAAAGTAACCAACGACAGAAACCAAACCTCTTTCGAGAGTCCGGCAAGTGAATTTTTGTAAAGAGTCAGGGTTTTTGATAGCATGGGCAGTCAGACTAGGTTTCACAATTTTCAAACAAGACTCCGTACAACCGGTTGCCTCGTCCAAATTATTGATTAAAGAATACCAACAAAAACATTTTTTAGTTCTGTGTACAATGAAAAAATGCAGGCAATCCGAAATTGCCTGCATTTTTTTGTAAAATATTTAAATAAATAAACTATCGACCAATCCCCTGTCGATAGTCTGAAGCGTTGGATGGATCAATTTTTATCATGACCTTTATAATCTCACTTTTCTCGTCGGGAAAGGCCCCTTTGTAGATCTCAATGATTTCATCTGATTTGCCGTTGGTAAAAACCTGCATAATCATCGAATTGGGGTAGCTGCTGTTCACATCCAACAACGTAGATAATGCCTGGGTCATAACCGCTCGCCCTGCCACAAAATTTTCATGAGCCACATCCAGTCCCTGCCGGTGGTAGTCATAAAATGCCTGCCGAAATGGCCTAACCCTTGGGCTCAATAAATTCTCGGCCAGCCAGTACCGGTTGCGCATTCCGTCCGAAGACCGCCAGCCTTTCACACTGCTGGCAACTCCCGGAGGCACCTGGTTGATGATATCCTGTGCGCGGTTGAAATAAGGGTCTCCTCCAAAAGGAGAAAAAGAATCATAATCGAGGCCGATCACAATGTTTGCATAAAAAGCCAAGATCGTCGGCAGTTCACTGATGTAAGCGGTCTGACTGTACTCCAATGGCTGGAATTGCTGATAGGAGAACGAAATATCTTTATCGAGATGATAGAACAGTTTTGTTTCATACATGCTTCCAAAGACAGGACGGGTAGAAGTAATGGCCAGTTCGGCGGTATAAGTATCACCATTCGTTTCCGAAGTGATGGTCATGATGAGGTCCATCTTGATGCGCTCGTCCTGCTCATAATCGTTTTCAGTCCACTTCTGATTATTTAAAAACTCTTCCATCGTCTGACTGAGCGTTTGAAACACCTTGGGGTCAGTTGTCTGGAGCTGGGGGGTCAGTATGCTTACGGTTACCTCCAACTCTTGCGCGCCTGCATGGCATAAAGTCAATAAAAATAAAACAGGTAGAAACCAATTTTTCATATTTCGCTTGGGATTTTAAGTAGTTGTTAGAATTTACCTGAAATATAGAAAATCGAAATTGCCCTTGGCCATCTCCCACCACTTGTAACTCAATTTTCAAATAAACGATTTCAAATAAAGCCTATTGGATCTTGGAAATTTCTGCCACAATGTCTTCAGCAACTTCTGCTTTAGTTTTTAACTCAAATTCCTTCCTGATATTGTCTTTTCGCAAGATGGTAATTTTGTTTGTGTCAAAATTAAAGCCGGCACCTTTATCATTGAGTGAATTGAGAACGATCATGTCAAAGTTTTTACGTTGGAGTTTTCCTTTCGCATTGGCCTCTTCATTGTCTGTTTCCAGTGCAAAACCAATCGTAAGCTGATCAGTTCTTTTGAGCTTCCCGAGTGCCGCAGCTATGTCCGGGGTTCGTTCCAGCTCGATGTACATGTCGCCCGCCTTCTTTTTCATTTTTTGATCAGCCACCTGTTTAGGCCGATAATCAGCGACAGCTGCCGCAAAGACGGCGATATCTGTTTCAGGAAAAACCTCAATCGCCCGGTCATGCATTTCCTGGGCTGTTTTCACCCGGACGGTTTCGATCCGCTCATGTGCAACCTCCAACTTTGAAGGCCCCAAAATTAAATTCACGGATGCACCACCATTCGCAAAAGCCATAGCAATAGCAACCCCCATTTTACCAGACGACCAATTGCCAATAAAACGTACTGGGTCGAGTGGCTCATAAGTGGGCCCGGCTGTGACCAGTACTTTTTTCCCCTCAAACTTTTTTCGCCCTTGCTGGAAAAAACTGCCCAGGTAAGCAACTATATCATCCGGTTCAGCCATTCTGCCTTTGCCCACCAGCCCGCTCGCCAGCTCTCCGTGACCTACCGGCAGAAAATAATTCCCATACGATTTTAACAATGCTACATTGCGCTGCGTAGATCGGTGTTTCCACATATCCAGGTCCATGGCCGGGGCAAAAAACACCGGACAACGGGCGGAGAGATAAACTGCCGCCACGATTGAGTCACAGATACCATTGGCTAAACGGGCCAATATATTGGCGGTTGCAGGAGCGATGACCATGACATCAGCCCATAGTCCCATTTCGACGTGGTTGTTCCAGGCTTCCTCCGAGATAACCTCTGTCAACACCTTTTTTTTGGATAAAGTAGAAAGGGTAAGCGGGGCAATGAAAGAAGTGGCATTTGGTGTCATTAAAACTTGCACTTCTGCTCCGGCTTTTATAAATGACCGGACCAAATAAGCTGCTTTATAAGCAGCGATGCTGCCAGTGACAGCAAGTATGACTTTTTTGCCCCGCATGAGATAGGGAAAGTCGATGCCGGACGGACCCAATTAGTGGCCGCCCAACATCTGAAGGTTAGTTGTTTATCGGTGGCTGCGACGCCTTTCATTGTAGTGATAGTGAACTTCATCATTCAAAAAATCCTCTGTAGCGATCACTGTTGGGTTTGGCAACCTTTCGTAAAATTTGGAAATTTCGATCTGCTCTTTGTTTTCCGTAATTTCTTCAATTGTATCAGAAGTAACGGCGAATTCCTCCAGCTTACCGTGTAGCTCGTGTTTCAGGTCGACGGCCAGCTGCCGGGAGCGTTTAGTGATGATGGCCAAAGTCTCGTAAATATTGCCTGTTGAATTGGCCAGTTCTTTGACGTCCCTTGCCCTCAGGTTAGGATCCATTCCTTGTGCTTTGGTCTTGATATCTGCCATTGGTTATTGATTTTAGATTTTTTACTGAATTATCGTAAATGGTTTGCACCTCATTTTTATTCTTGCTATCGCTGAATTTGGCTAAATAGTCTTGTGCGTACCCGACTGTTTTCCGAAACCTTTCCTCTTGTTTTGTAAAAACACTATTCGATGCCATCTCATAGGAAGACTTGGCAATCAACAATCGAATCTGCTCAGCGTTGTTGGTTTCCGGAAAATCCTTAAGTAGATTTTCAAAAACGGCAATTGCTGCCTGATATTGTCGCAGATCATAATACAATTGGCCTTCGACAAAAGTTTTATGCTCCAATTTCAAACGCAATTCGTCGATCAACCGGTTGCATTCCTTTACCCGCTCGCTCTGCGTGTAAGTGTTCACAAAATTTTCAAACTCTTCAATCGCCTTTGCCGAGTAAGTTTGATCGAGCCGAAAGGAAGGGGACAGTTGATAACTGGCGTAGGCCACCATGAATTCTGCCTCCTCCTTGTATTCGCTGGTAGGAAAAGTGGCTGCAAACGTTTTGAAATAATAATTGGCCAAGATGAATTTGTTCATGTAATAATACGTGTACGCATACGTGAAATAAATCTTCTCCAACTCCGGGCGGCCCCGGTAAGCAGGTATTATCAGTTCAAATAACGTCTGGGCCCTCAAGTACTCTTCCTGTTCGTACAATTCGAATGCCTTTTTATGAATCAGTTCCGTATCGCCACTGGCCCTGATTTTTTCATATTCAGACTTGCAGCTGCCCAAAAACAGCAGCGCCAAAACAGCAAAAACAGAAGGAAATATGAGCCTTTTTTTCATAGGGGCGCAAAGATAAGGTTGTTGTGGTGATTTATGCACGCTAATTTGAATTTAATTCACATGAAATCAAGCGGTTATCACCAACAAAGTGCGGGCCTGGATGAAAAGGGTTGGTTGACAAAAAAGAAAAGGACTGACCGGGTGGGCGGTCAGTCCTCATGGCTGTAAGGGAAGGATTCGAACCTTCACGGGGTGGTTAGCTACACCGAAGTGCAATTTATCCCTGACTCCCCACCCCCGAGACAAGAGGGCATGGCTGCCTGATTTCATCACCTCACAGTGTTGTGTTCAGGAAATCAGAAATTGATAGTCAAAACAATTTCCGGCATTCAATCTCTCAATTTTATTGAGGTCGAATGCAACCCAATAAACTCCCGGCTTTCCGGGAGGAGCTGTGAGAGGAGGATTCGAACCTCCAAGGGGCGGTTAGCTGCAGTACAAAGTTTTAGTGGTCAACCCTGGTCGGAAAGTCCGGCTCTATGCTGCGTTTATCCCTGGTTCCCCACCCCCGAGACAAGGGGGCATGGCTGCCTTATTTCATCACCTCACAGTGTAGATTTGGTTGGGTTGTTCGATTTACGGTTCATGGTAATTTTGAAAAAACCATAAACCAAAAAACCCTAACCAAATTAATTAATTGTCAATGGAGCAAGCTCCTTGTTTCTTTGTCTCCCGGCTTTCCGGGAGGAGCTGTGAGAGGAGGATTCGAACCTCCAAGGGGCGGTTAGCTGCAGTACAAAGTTTAGTGGTCAACCCTGGTCGGAAAGTCCGGCTCTATGCTGCGTTTATCCCTGGTTCCCCACCCCCGAGACAAGGGGGCATGGCTGCCTTATTTCATCACCTCACAGTATTTTCAAGTTTTAATGAAACAATCTTTCTTGTTTCGTTTGATAAAGCAAATTTATAATCATTGGTCTTATTTGCGCAAATATTTTCAACGTTTTTTTATTTTTTTTATCAAATTTTCAATGAAAAAGGCTATTCATGGAATTTTTCGAAAAATTGACCAGCTCAACTGCTTGTTTTTAAAAATATGCAAACAATTCCTTTGTTAATTGAAAAAAACCATATTTTTTGTCCTATTATTATAAAATTTTCAAAAATAATTACCCTTAATCTCCTATTTGCAAAATTATAGTTCGCCCTTTCTCCCCTTCCCGAAATTTTTGCAAACAAAGTCCCCGCGATAATTTGAATCAAAGCCCGACCCGGCCATCCTTTTCTGTACTATTAATGTCATTCATTTAGGCATAAGACCAGGTGTTTCCTTAATCTTCCGTTAAAACTTGGAAAACACTATGCCTTCACGCTACTTTTGCAGTCTTAAAAAAAAAGCAACTTTAATATGAAGAAAATATTGAATATCAGTGTGTTATTTGCATTCCTTGCATTGGCCACTTCCGGCCTAACTGCCCAGAAGTTCGGACATCTTAATTCTGGGTTGATCCTGGCTTCCATGCCAGGTGTTGTTGATTCCGACATCGCCCTGAAAGCTTACCAAGATTCCCTGGTAGTCATTGGAGAAGAGCGAGCGGCCCTGTTGAAAAAGGACTTCGAAGCCTTTATGGTAAACTATAACGGCGGAAATGTTACTCAAGTAGCGGCACAACAGAAACAGGCGGAGTTTCAAAAAAGGGAACAAGAGTTGGTGCAATACGAACAAGCCATCTATACACTCGTCAATGAGCGCAGGCAACAATTGCTTGCCCCATTGATCACCCAGTTGCAGGAAGCAATTGATGCGGTGGGAAAAGAAGGTGGATACACCTTTATATTCGAGACGGGTGCATCTGCTTCGGGATTCAGCGCTTTATTGTTCTCTCCTGAATCAGAAGATGTTTCAGCCCCGGTGAAAGCCAAATTGGGAATGGAATAATTTTTTGAAACCCAAAATAGGGAACCAGCAGGTGTGCCGGTTCCCTATTTTTTTTTCTGTTTTAGATTGTCCCAAATCATATCAGATTGCAAGACGCCGACCAACTGGTTTCCGCTGGTCACTGCCAGCACCTCCACTTCATTTTGGTGGATGACTTCATTGGCCTTCTTCAGGGAGGCATTCAATTCAATTTCCTGTAAAACCTTTTGGTAAAAATCCTGCACGGAACCTGCTTGGTCCTTAATCACATCTACATCCAGGACACCGACCGGCAAATCCATTTCATCAAAAACAATAAACCCTTTCTGGCCTGTTGCTCCATGAATCTTTTTCACTTCCGCCAAATCATCATTTAACGATAGGCGATGATGGTCTTTTAGAAATACATCACTCACTAAACAGGCAGAAAGCAGGCTCTCAGTTTTTACCCAGCGGTACTCCCTCAATGCAGTATAGATGATAAAGAGCCCTAATATCGGATAAGATAAACGCTCTGCAAAAACTCCATAGATACCCAGACCTATTGCGATCACCGCTCCCAAACCTACAGCCATTTTAGTTGCTTTCAACCGACCCATTTTTATAGACAACAAGGCCCTGAGCATCCGTCCGCCATCCATAGGGAATGCGGGGATCATATTAAAAGCAGCCAATAATAAATTTAAAAAAAGCAATAACGGCAGAAAGAGGAAATAGTCATCATCGAGCTGTTCGGGTCCGGGCAGGGCATGAGCTACCAGGTCAGGCTTGGTAATAAACCAAAAAAACGGGAATAAAACCAACGCAATCAAAATGTTCACCAATGGCCCTGCCAGCGCTACTATAAACTCCTGCCAGGGTTTTTCGGGCAGTTTATTCAGTCTGGCCATCCCTCCCAAAGGCAGCAGGATAATGTCTTTCGTTTCCACCCCAAACCTCCGAGCCATCAAAGCATGCCCAAATTCATGCAATAAAATACAGCTAAAAACCGCCAAAGAAAAATTGACCCACCACCAGGCCTCTGCCTTGCTCAGGTCAAGGCTCTGATGAAAATGATATCCCACAATTAGTAAAATCAAAAAGGACCAGTGCAACAGCACAGGAATACCAAACAATTTTACAATTTTTAAAGATCCTTTCATTGGCTGATGGCAGGGGGTAAATGGCAGAGGGTAAAGGGACAATGTGAAATGTCCATCTATCTTCTACCATATCCCCCCTGTCAATTTTCAAACTAAAAAGAGCGATAACCTGCTGGCCATCGCCCCAAAACTATTTGTGCTATAAAATTTTAACAGCCAAAAGCACTTGACCATTGGCCATTGTTTTTTAATGTGCTAAAACGCCTTCTTGCCACGTGGGTACATAGAGCTGGCCTTTCAATACATTTCGTGAAATAACGATGCGCTGCACTTCCGACGTACCCTCATAAATCTGAGTGATCTTAGCATCCCGCATCAGCCGTTCTACATGATATTCTTTTACGTAGCCATAGCCACCATGTACCTGTACTGCTTCAACGGTGTGTTTCATCGCCGCTTCCGAGGCGTACAACTTTGCCATGGCACTGGCGCCGGCATAATCCATGTGCTGGTCTTTCAACCAGGCAGCGCGGTACACCAGCATCTTGGCCGCTTCGATATCCATGGCCATATCGGCCAGTTTGAATGCAACAGCCTGGTGCTGAGCAATTGGCTTACCAAATGCCTGACGTTCCTGAGCATAGTCGACCGAGAGCTCATACGCTCCGCCGGCAATGCCCAACGCCTGCGCAGCAATGCCAATCCGCCCTCCATTCAGAGTTGACATGGCAAATTTGAACCCAAAACCATCGTCCCCGATTCGGTTTTCCTTGGGCACTTTGACATCACTGTACATGATGGTATGGGTATCAGATCCGCGGATACCCAGTTTATCTTCTTTTGCGCCGATCGAAACACCGTCCCAGTCAGCTTCCACGATGAGGCAGTTGATGCCCTTATGCCCTTTTTCTTTGTCGGTTTGAGCCATTACCAGATGTACTTTGGAAGTACTGCCATTGGTAATCCAGTTTTTAGTACCGTTGAGAAGGTAATGATCACCCATATCAACGGCAGTTGTGCGTTGGCTGGTAGCGTCGCTACCGGCTTCCGGCTCCGACAAACAAAAAGAACCTATCCACTCGCCAGTGGCCAACTTGGGTAAATACTTGGCTTTTTGTGCCTCGGAACCATACGTTTCCAATCCCCAGCAGACGAGCGAATTATTGACGGACATGATAACGGAGCAGGAAGCGTCTACTTTGGATATTTCCTCCATCGCCAGTACATAGGCCATCGTATCCATGCCGCCGCCGCCGTATTCAGGCGACACCATCATGCCCATGAAGCCCATCTCTCCCATTTGGCGAACTTCATCGGTTGGGTATTTCATGTCCCGGTCACGCTCAATTACACCGGGCTTCAAGATGTTTTGGGCAAAATCCCTGGCCGCTTGCTGCACGGCCAATTGTTCTTCAGTTAATGCAAAATTCATAAGATGACTTTTATTTTGGTTAGCTCAGTTAGCGAAAATTCGCTGCAAATATACTCCAATCAGTACGGCTATTCAAACCAGTTCCATAACCGTCCGGAATGCGCCGAACTTTCCGCTGTATCTTTCGGTATGATCAGCCTGTAGGGCGGGGGCATATTTTTGCCAGTAATGTTGCAACGTTTTCACGTCTTTGCAAAAATATTGGATGGCGTAGGTAGTTCCCTGTTCGTCCGTGGGCGGGTCAATAAGGCGCATGATTTTGTTTTCGACAAAACAATTGGTCGCCATCACTTCGGGGATGTGGACTTTTTTCATCCAATCGAGCCACTCGGCCTGGGCGTCGTTGTCAATTTTTACGGTTACGTTATATATGATCATAAAAAATGGCGTTGTGAAAGGAGGTTTATCAGCAGATGAACGAAAACACCGCTGCATTTACCAGAAGTCTGATTCACAGCACTTATCAACCATTTTCAGACAAGGAAAGCGGTGTTACCGTTTCGGTCCCGTTGGCCTTTTGGATTAAACTGTAATTTTAACTCCAATTAACAGCAAAAACGAATTTGCGTTTATGAAAAAAATTATCTTTTCAATTTGGGTCCTTTTATTGCCAACGCTAATCTGTGCGCAATACCTCACAGGAGTCGCCACGTATTATGACGACAGCTTTATGGAGTGGCGTTTTTTTACTGAAATAGAAGAAGAAGAGGGGACGCTCCGCCTGCAATGGGACAACGATTGGTCGGAATGGGACTACCGGCTGAACGAAACTTTCGGAACCATCAAGATGAAATGGAAGGACAAACCCGGCGAATGGGAACTCCGCGGCAACAATAAAATCATCACGGCCCGTACCATCTGGACCAACGACTTTACGGAATGGCGCATCCAAAACGGCACCCAAACTTTCAAATTGACATCAAAATGGAAGAACCAATTTGATGTCTGGTCGGTTACCGACAACAAACACGGAGACTTTGCGGTAGAAACCAGGTGGGAAGGGGACCCCCGGGACTGGAACGTATTCGACGACTTTAGCGAAGAGGTGGATTTTGAAACAAAAATGATGATGATGTTCATCGTGATTTTCCAAAGCTCGCCAAAGCAGTAAAATTGGAGATCAATCTACTTTATAACTCCTTGATGTAATAGCTTTCGCAGCTACTATGGCCGGTATTGCCGAGCGGTTCGCAGCTTTTTTCGAAGCCCATTTTTTTGTATAAAAAGTTGGCTTGCTCCATGCGCTCTACCGTTTCCAAATAACAGCGGTCATAGCCGAGTTTTTTTGCAACAACCAAACAGCGCTCGACCATTTTGCGGCCCCAGCCCTTTCCTCTTAAAGCCGGGAAAAAATACATTTTACGCAGTTCACATATTTGACCGTTGGCTCCTTCCAGAGGTGCAATACCCCCACAGCCCAGAATAATTGCCCCTTCCTCAATCACATAAAATGCAGAGCGGTCATTGTTGTACGCTGCGTACATATCATCGATCTCCGGGTCGTTGATGGAATACCCTTCGCCTACGCATTCGAACTCCGTCATGACCGTACGGATAATATTGGCTACTTGAGGGTTATCCTTTTTTTCGATCGGCCTGAAGGTCAATTCCACCTTTTCTTTTTTTGATAAAACGGGTATGTTTTGCATTTCTTTCTTTTATTTAACGAATCAAAGTTGATGAGAGGTCGGTAAAAAATTGAGACAAGTTCGATATGTGAGTTAGCGGCTGCTCCAATCCAATCTTTTCTCAACTGCTCATCAACCTTCAACCTACTCCATTTCACCCATAAATATACATAACATGCACAAAGATCTGATCCAACAGTTTCAGCTACTGCTCAATAATTTAATAGAGGAAATAAAAGCCTACCCTGACGAGGAAAGCCTTTGGGCAGTAAAGGGAGACATAAAAAACGCTGCCGGTACACTGTGCTATCACCTCTGCGGCAACCTCAACCATTATATCGGAAAAGGAATGGGCAAAACCGGATATGTACGAAACCGTCCGCTGGAGTTTAGCATCCGAAATGTACCCAAAGCAGATTTGATCAAATGGATCAACGAAACGGCCGACATGATCGAAAAAGTAGTGCCGGATGTGGACCTGGCAGCCCCGACCCCCAAAGAACTTTGGAACCGGGACATGAGCAACGGCCATGCACTCCTGCGAACACTTTGGCACTTAGGATGGCACCTGGGGCAGGTCAATTACCACCGGCGGATTATTTTTCCCGATCATTTATCCTAGTGGTGAAGCAGTATTGACAAGGGAACTTTTGCACGCAGTTCTCTGCGAACTTTGCGCCCTCTGCGCGGAACCAAACTGACCACCGGCCCACGCAGAGGGCGCAAAGTTCGCAGAGGAAATTATCAGACAAGCGTTTTATCATTTCCGGTCAGCGGTCGGTCCAGTTTCGCACTGGCAGCAATTTGCCTGATTTTCATTTGTTTACTTTGAGAAAAATGACAGGTATGGAAAAAAAGATGCAGTCAACTCTAATGGGCGGCTGACAACTTGCTTGATTTCAGTTTAAAAGGAAGTTTCCGTGCAGGGGCCAGCTAATTTTACCTGCGATTGAGTAGGTATAAATTCCAATTTTTACTTTATTTTACCGTCAAAACATACTAAATATATATCCTGTTTTTCGTTAACTAAAAAAGGTAACCGCAAAAAATAAGTTGTCTTTATTTAGACTCGCAAGATTAATTTTGAAGTACGCTCAGTCTGTTCACGTTCAATTTGTTTTTCGCTCTTACCCCACTCTCTAAAATGAATATGTTGAAATCCATTACGTTCCTGATTATTACCCTTCTTTCTATTACAGCATTTTCACAGAAAGCCCCCATGAAATTTGGCAAGGTGCCCAGTGAGGACCTCCAGATGACCTCGTATGCAGCCGATTCCACTGCCGAGGCGCTGATACTTGGCGACTATGGCAGCCTCGCATTTCAATTCACCAGCGAGGATATCGGGTATCGCGTATATCGGCACAAAAGGATCAAAATGTTGAAGCGATCCGGGTTCGACCGGGGAGACATCACCCTTGCTTATTACTCCAAAGACAATCTGGAGAACATAAAAGCCATCAAAGTGAAAGTCATTTCACCAGACGGCGAGGTGACGGATTTAGCGCGGAAAGAAATATTTGATGAAAAAGTGAACAATTACTGGTCGAGAAAACGGTTTACCTGCCCCAACTTGCAGGTCGGTTCTGTCATTGACCTGGAATATACCATCGATTCAAAAAGTATTTTCCAACTGCCGGCCTGGCAATTCCAGACGGACATCCCGGTACGTTGGAGTGAATTGAGAATGCAAATTCCCGAGTGGTACGATTATGTGATCATCAACCAAGGGCGGCCGCTGGACATCAACGAAAAAGAAGGCGGCAATGAAAGCTACTATGTTTCCGCAACTTTTGGCGGGTCGGGCAATATGTCTGTCAAAACCAACGAGTACCGCATGGTCATGAAAGAGGTACCGGCGCTGCGGGAGGAGGCGTACATCACTACGATGGACGACTATTATGCCCGCATCCGTTTTCAGCTGTCGTCCGTCAGGTACCCCAACGGGAACTTCCAGCAAGTGATGAGCAATTGGGAAGAAGTTTGTGAAGAGTTAATGAACAGCACTCAATTCGGGCAACAAATCGACAAATCAAGAAATTACAAAGACATTTTAGCGGCCGCCCAACTGGCAGTTCCCAACGACGGTACCCCAGAGGAAAAAGCGGCCGCCGTTCAGCAATTTTTATTGTCCAATATCGAAGTGAACAATATCACCAGCATCTATGCCGGTGACGACCTGGACAAATGTTTTGAAAAAAAATCGGCGAGGGCTGGCGAGATGAATTTAATGCTGATTGCTGTTTTAAGAGAATACGGAGTGGAAGCACACCCGCTTTTGGTCAGCACCCGTTCGAACGGAAAGCCCCTCCCGCTATATCCGTTGTTGGACCAGTTCAACCACGTACTGGCACTGATAAACACTGGCGAACAATACATCGTTGCCGATGCCTCCAACCCATTTCGTCCCATCGGTTACCCTTCTCTTCGGTCGCTGAATTCCAAGGCCTGGGCCGTCATTAAAGGCAACCCTACCTGGATCGACATGCCGACGCCATATGGCAGCGACACCTATTTACTCAATTTGGATTTGACAGAAGAGGGCTCGGCCTCGGGCGACTTTTCCATGAGCAGCGATGGCTACAGTGCGATCAGCGAAAGAGTAGGCGCAAAGGAAAACCCTGCGGGCGAGCATTTGCAAAAAAGATTGGCCAACAAGTTTCCCGATGCCCAGTTGTCGGATGTTAATTTTGAAAACCAGCAAAAGCTGAGCAAACCCTTAAAGGCCAAGGCCAACTGCACCATTCCAAACCTGGCGATGGCCACCGGGGAATTCATTTACCTGTCACCTGCCATTTTAAGCAACTTTAGTGAAACGCCTTTTAAAGTAGAAACACGTTTATACCCCGTTGATATTCCATATCCCTTTAAAGAACAATTAATTGTGAATATCACCGTGCCTGAAGGTTATGTAGCGGAGGAATTGCCAGAACCCATCCGGATGGCATTACCGGAAAAAGCGGGCAGCTTTTCTTATCGCCTGACCCAAAACGGAAACAAAGTTCAGCTCATTAGCAAACTACAGGTCAACCGTCTGTACTTCGAACCAGAAGAATATTCTTCCCTGCGAAATTTTTTCGGCATGGTGGAAGAAAAAATGGGCGAGCAGTTGGTATTGAAGAAAGGCTGACCGGCTGACGCATTTCCAAACAACTGACATAAGATATTTAAGTGCTTGGACAAAAATAAAGAGCGCTAAAAATGACACTTTTATTTTGGCAAATATTTGACTTCATGGCCTCAAAATTTTTTTTCAGGCAAAGAAAAAGTGTCATTTTTTTTAACCACCTGCTTCAATATTATTCGAAATTAAAAATTAAGAAACCGGGAAAATTCCTTTTAATAAAATAAATAATCAGCAAATTCCAATTTCTTAATTTCGAATAAAGTTCATTACTCATGCAAAAAATAATATTCGCGTTTATACTGCTTCCTTATTTTATTTTTTCACAAAATAATCCAGAATATGCGGCCACCAATATTCCACCTGAATTATTAAAAAACGCAAACGCAGTAGTGAGGGAACATCGTATTGATTTTATTGTGGAGGCTCCGGGCAAAGCGACTTTCAAAGAATTTCGAGCGGTCACTATTTTAAATGGAAAAACCGATTACGACGTGATGGTGGTACATTATAATCCGTCGAATAAATTAAGCCGCATTGATGGAAGAATATATGACCGTAACGGATCATTGATCCGAAAGATAAATAAAAAAGAATCCAAGGACGTCAGTGCCATTTCCAGTTTTTCAATTTACGAAGATGACCGCATTCGATATTTAGATGTGAACCATACGGACTATCCCTATACGGTTGAATTTGAATATGAAATGAGCTATAAAGACCTCCTCAATTACCCCAACTGGCGGATCAACGAATTTAATGTGGCCGTGCAGGAAGCGACTTATAATATTACTTTGCCAGTTGATTTAAAATTGCATTACAAGCCATTCAACATAGAGGCAGAACCAACCATCAGTTCATTGGGCAGCAACCAGAATTACACCTGGTCCCTTGCCAATATTTTACCCGTTGTACAAGAGCCGTATTGTCCATCCGCCATAGAATTGCTACCGTCAATTATCGCTTCTCCCGGCACTTTTGAAGCAGAAAATTATACCGGAAGCATGTCGAGCTGGGATGCTTTTGGAAAATTCATGAATAAATTAATGGTGGGCCGGGACGAACTGTCGCCCATCATGAAAAACAGGGTACAAGAATTAACCGCCGACGCAAAAACCGATCAGGAAAAAGTCGATATCTTATATCGTTACATGCAGGAAAACATGCGCTATGTGAGCGTGCAATTAGGCATTGGCGGCTGGCAACCATTTGATGCAAAATATGTGGAGACCAATAAATATGGCGACTGTAAAGCACTGAGCAATTTTATGAAAGCACTGTTGAAAGAAGCTGGAATTGCGGCTTACCCTGTATTGATTTATAATGGACAAAAACCATTTAAAATTACGGATGATTTTACGACACCTATTTTTAACCACATGATTTTGCATGTGCCTTCTGAAAATTATTGGCTGGAATGTACCAGTACCACCTACCCGCCCAATTACATCGGCACGAGCAATTCCAACCGCAATGTTTTATTGGTCACCGAGACAGGTGGAAAAATTGGCAGGACACCTAAAATGCGGCCAACAGATAATACGGAAAATAATTTTTCAACAATTAATTTAAAAGAAGACGGGGCAGCGATGGTTGAATTTAATTCCGTAAGAAGAGGCAACCGGCAGGATTATTACCGCTATGCTAAAAACAATTATTCCGAAGTGGATTTAAAAAAAGAAATTTCCAAAAATATTCCACTTCCCAGTTTTAGTTTAAATGATTTATCTGTTGAAATAAATGCGGACGAACCTGAAGGCATTTTAAAATATCTTGCATCCGTGCCGCGGTACGCCTCCAAAGCAGGCACGCGATTATTTATTCCATTAAATGCCGTCAACCCTTACAGCAGTGTTCCTTCTGCCGACGAAAACCGGCAGCATCCGATTATTGTTGAAAATGGCTACACCGAACAGGACAGCATTGTGATTAATATCCCGGTTGGCTTCAAGGTGGAAAGCATGCCTGCTCCGGAAAATATTCTGGAAAATGATTTCGGGAAATATTCCCTTAAAATAATACAGGACCAATATACGGTTACCATCATCCGGGAACTCACGATCAACTCTGTCAACCTGCCCGCCGAGGATTATGACGACTGGCGCAACTTCTACAAGGAAGTCGCCAAACTGGACGGAAGCAAAATGGTCGTGGTAAACAAGACTTAAGTAACTGATTGGACAAAAATAGGGCGCACTAAAAATGACACTTTTATTTGGGCAAGTGTCTGGCTTCCAAACCTCAAAACTCTTTTTCAGGCAAAGGAAAAGTGTCATTTTTTTGAACAGCCACTTAAACCGCAAACGCAAGAGGATCGCTATTTATTCTGTGTTTCCTTTGCGCCTTTTGCGTCTTTTGCATTAGCGTTGATCATTCCCAACACCAACGCCCACAACTGCTCAAACGGCACCATTTCATCATCGCTTATCATGGCAAGCCGCTTCTTCCTGAGTTTCGTGTACCACGACCTGGCCAGCATGATTGTCCGCCGACGGTCAAATTCCGTTTGGCTCACGGTTTTCAGCAATTCAAAAAAGGCTCTTTCGCGAGCCCCCAGCTTACTGGCCGTCCAAAACCGCCGCATCGCTATGATCTCCTTATGAAACAGTGCCCGGTTTTTTGAAAGACAATGCAGTGCCCGTGCAAAACGGGCCGGCACATCATCTCCCAGCTTCTTAAAGTCAAAGTTCTCCAACAGCCCCAGCACTGACAGATAGGCCCCGACCAACTGCCAGCGGTGGGCTACTTCTTCACTCATTTCTTTCGGCCTTTTGATGGCCTGCTTATACGCATTTAAGGCAATGCCCGGTTTTTCGGAATAAAAACCCAAAGTGGCCTTGAACAACATGATCGCCTGCCAATTGTGCGAACCGGGTGCCGTCAGGTCCAGCGACCTGGCGATGAGGGCACCGGCCAGCGGGTACTCTTCCTGGGCGATAAGGATGGGGAGAATGGAGTAGTATAAATGTATTCTCGCTGATTGTGGATAGAGGTAATTATTATTGCTAAAATATCTATCTGTTTGGTCAAAAATTGTCCTTAGAGAACTGATTTCGTTACACCTCCGATACCAAGCAGCAAGAGCATTAAACCTATGTAACATAAATGCTGATGAACCATCAACTTGTTTTTCAAGCCAGTCAATATCTTCTTTAAACTTCCCAAGTTTCTTCTTTTTATTTATAAAAAATATTAGCTCAGCATATATTGATCGAGCCTTCAATTCATTATTCCACCTTGACAAGTATTTTTGATTGATTTCTTTATAATGGTAATAGCGTCTTGCGTCATTTGAAAGTGCTCCGAAATTAAGAATTAAAGCTGAGGATAAACTCAATACAATCTCTGTAAAATCACACTTAATCGCGAGTTGTACAACCTCAATAGCAAGACTTGTTGCCGCTGGCCTCTTTCCAGCTATCATTAATTGTTGTACTGCTTTATGCTTCTCCCAAACCTCCATTCTCTTTATTTGAAATGTAGTCAGCTTCCCTTTGGATTTATAAACATTTTTTAACAACCTATCCTTAAGGGATTTATATGTTACGTAAAAACTTTCTTTAGAATATCCTTCCTCTAACCACTGATCTATTGCCTCCTGTCTTTCCAAGCCTTTTTTGGCCATGCTCAATAATTTCCCCTTAGCACCATCAAAAGATTTTATGCTTGATGCCTCTAAAAGATCTAAAAGGTACTGCATAGATGTCATAATAAAATGAGTATTAAATTACTGATTTACAATCAATTATAAATTAAACAAGGTGTATTTCGACCATTAAGAAATGTCACTGGCACGCTTTTCCTAATTATTTTTTAACTGCCGTAATGGTTCCCCCCTTTCCTTTCACTTCTAAATTCTTGTATTATGGAAAATCAATTGAACCTTTCCGACTTCCTCCCTTTAACTATCACCGAAATTGAGTCAATTAAAGGTGGCTCATATAATATCATTGTGCTTGATGATATGATCGGATAAGTAAGCCCGGGGCTGTGCCAACGGCCCCGTTGCTTAACCCCCAGACAGTCAAGGGCCTTGGCCTTTTTTCAGAAAAAGAAAAGAGAAGTGGAAAGCCGCTCCATTGCTCGGAGACAGCTCGAGATACTGCATATATGTCATAATAAACTGAGCATTAAATCACTGATTTACAATTGATTATAAATTAAACAAGGTGTATTAAGATCATTAATAAATGTCGCTGGCACGTTTTTCCTTCCTACATTTTAATCTATCTAATAATATCCCCCCTTTCTTTTCACTTCTAAATCCTTGCATTATGGAAAATCGTTCGAACCTTTCCGACTTCCTTCCTTTCACTATCACCGAAACAGAACCCATAAAAGGAGGGGGCAGCTACATCATAATCATTGATGATAGTGTCGGATAAGCAAGCCCGGGGCTGTGCCAACGGCCCCGTCGCTTAACCCCTTGACAATCAAGGGCCTTGGCCTTTTTTCAGAAAAAGAAAAGAGAAGTGAAAAGCCGCTCCATTGCTCGGAGACAGCTCGGATTTACCAGGTTGGTTCCCTCTCGGAATACGGATAGTGCCCATGATCAATGATGGTTGGTTGTTCTTAATTCAGAGGCACTTGATTGCAAAATAGGAAAAACGGGCAATATTTCATCAAAAATACAATAAGTAATGCTGAAGCTTCTGCAGCAGGAGCATAATACGTAGTCAAAGGAGATTTTGATAAAATGGAAAGAGGGCTGATTGGTTGATTAATAATTAGCCTTGAATCATTTACTTTTCAATTAATCAATGTGGGCTGGTAGAATGGGCAATATTTCATCAATTTCCTGGCGAGGCATCAGAGATGTCATTTTTTGGAAAAATGACATCTCTGATGCCTCGCCAGGAAACAATCTGAATGAACCTTCCAAGCACACTCTGAAACTTTCTTAACTTAGTGTTCTAACATTAGCGGTGTTACCGCTGCAAGCGGTAACACCGCTTGCCCTGCAAAAAATTTTGGGATAAGTTCACTATTTATTTTTGAAAAATGAAAAATCACGTTTTCTTCTTCTTGCCACTGTTCTTCCTGTTTTCCTGCTCGGAAAATGAAACTCCCGAAATCGTCAATCCAGGACCAGTAGTAGTGACGTGCGATTTTACACCGGAGATCGTAGCATATGATTTTTTCATCGAGGGTTTCCTCTGCGATAAACTGATCCGCTATCCACAAGTCAACAGGGACAACATCAATACCTCCAATAAATATTTTACCGGCTACCAGGAAACCTGGCTCCAGGCCTTCATCGACACTACGGCAGAAGTGGGCTACTGGACTATTCGCATTCACGACACTGACATTGAGAACATAGAATTACCTTACACTCTCAACCTCGACCAGGGACGAGTCTTCTGGTACGATCCCCGGGTAGACGACATGATCGAAAGTATCGACCTGTGCCAGGGGCTGGACTCAGCCTGTGCCTTTTCCATGACCGCTGGAGAAAATGAAAATGTCATCACCATTACTTCAGTAGAAGACCAGATCATTGAAGGTGAGTTTTCCGGTAGAGCCATCGTACGGGGAACCCAATCCACACCGTACCAAGATACCACGTCGTATTATGATATTTCGGACGGGAAGTTTCGGATCATGTATCGGACGGAGTGATGGGAGCCTGGACAAATGTCACTCGGATGGTCATCCGAGCAAAGCTTTCGGGGTCGAACATGCGAACAAAAGAAGGCCAGCCCACTACGGGGCTGGCCTTCTTTGTTTTATAAAACAATATTGCGCTAATTTATATCACCGACTTGAACTGCTGCAAAAACCGCACATCGTTCTCGAAAAACAGTCGGATGTCGTGGATGTCGTACAGCCGCATAGCCTGTCGCTCGATGCCCATGCCGAACGCAAAGCCTGAATATTTTTCGGGATCAATTCCACAGTTGCTCAGCACGTTCGGGTCGACCATGCCACAGCCGAGGATTTCCAGCCAACCGGTGCCTTTGGAAAGGCGGTAGTTTTTTTCGTTGTCCATACCGATCCAGACATCCATTTCGGCACTTGGTTCGGTAAATGGGAAATAACTTGGCCGCAAGCGGATCCTTGGTGTGCCGAACATCTCTTGTGCGAAGTACATCAGCGTCTGCTTCATATCGGCAAAGCTGACCCCTTCATCTATATACAACCCTTCCACCTGGTGAAACTGGGCATGTGAGCGAGCACTGATTGTTTCATTGCGGTACACACGACCGGGCGCAATCACCCGGATAGGTGGCTTTTGCGAAGTCATCGTCCTGGCCTGCACGGGCGAAGTATGGGTGCGAAGCAACAGTTCAGTGCTGTTTTTCAGATAAAACGTATCCTGCATGTCGCGGGCCGGGTGGTCTTCAGGTGTGTTCATGGCCGTGAAATTGTGCCAATCGTCCTCGATCTCTGGCCCTTCCACAACAGCAAATCCCATTCGCTGGAAAATGGTCACAATGCGATTCAGCGTAGTGGCGATGGGGTGGCGGCTGCCCAGCGGCAGCGGGTCACCGGGCATCGTGAGGTCAAGTGCCTGGGCACTGGCTTCATCGGCGGCGGCTTCCAGGGACTCTTTCAGCTCCGCAAACTTATTTTCCGCCGTAATTTTGGCTTTATTCACCAATTGGCCATATTCTTTTTTCTGTTCGTTCGGAACATTTCTAATTTCGCCGAACAATGGTTTGATCGTATTCTTGGAACCCAGGTACTGGATGCGGAATTGCTCCAGCTCTTCCACTGACTGAGGTGCGGCAGTTTCGATGGCCTCGATGACCTGCTCTACTTTCTGGAATATATCGGACATTTTAATTTATGGTTGATAATTTATGATCGGTAAATGGGGCCTCTACTATAGTAAGCGGCAAATGTAAGAATAGGTTTCATGTCCTATCATAAAATATAAATCATAAATCATAATTATTACATGCAAACACTCCTGCAATCCTACAAAGCACAAGCGTTGATCTTCCTGTTCATCTGGGTGGTGAGCATGGTGCTGTCAGCCGAGTTTGTTTTGTCGGTATCAATGATCGGGCTGCTGGTGCTGGCATTGTTCCAGTTGGAAATTGACGGGCCTCAGGTGCGGGTACTTTTGCGGAGAGACCTAAAAGATAACTTTAAAAAATATTGGAATTACAAGGCCTGGCTGGCAGTGAGCGTGCCTTTTTTAATCGTATTGATATCCGCGCTGTGGTCCTCAGATTTTAATTACACACTAGAACGGCTGCGAATCAAGCTGCCTTTCCTAATCCTCCCTTTTGCCTTCGCAAGCATGCCCGCACTCCGCAAAAAAGAAATACTGACCATCCTGTACTTCCTGTTGGTGATGATGAGCATTATCAGCATATATGTACTTATCAATTTTTTGGTCAATTTCGATGAAATAATGGGGCTGCTTGGACAAGGTGGCCACCTCCCTACTCCATCCAACCACATCCGTTTTAGTCTGACACTGGCACTCACCATCATCGGTGGCCTGGCCTTGCGGGCAGAAAACTATTATCTGCGGCAGCCTTTTGAAAAATACCTGATCGGTGCGCTGACGATATTCCTTTTCGTGTTCATCCATATTTTGTCCGTGAGGAGCGGCATCCTGGCTTTGTACCTTGGCCTGTTTGTTTTGGCCGGTTATTATGTTTTTATAAAAAAGAAATACGTGCTGGGACTGATGGGCATTGTGGCAATTATATTGATACCGGTGGTGGCGTATCAAACAGTCCCGAGTTTTAAATTAAAAATTGATTATGCCGTTTGGGACTATAAGCAATTCCAGCAGGGCATTGGTGGGCAATACCCGGATTCAGAAAGATTGGTTTCCATGATGACGGGACTGGAGTTGGGAAAAGAGCATCCGTTGACAGGGGTCGGTGCAGGTGATTTAAAACAGGAAATAAAAAACATCTATGAAAATAAATTTGCGGGAAAATATAATTTCCGCATGCCGCACAATCAGTTGATTTCCATTTTTGCCGGCACGGGCATGCTTGGTCTAATTATTTTTGTTTCCGCTTTTTTCTTTCCCTTGTTTTATAAAAATAATTTCCGCCAACCGCTTTTCCTCGCCCTGCACGCCGTCATATTCATGTCCTTTTTTATGGAAAATACCATTGAGAATAATTTTGGCATTTCGATGTATTTGTTCTTTTTATTGGTAGGGTTGAATTATTTGCAGCATCGTGAAACTGTATAAAATGTTTTTCGGGCCTGAGAGTCGTTTGAAACAGGCATCGAGCCTGTTTCAAACGAAAGAGGGTTTTTAAGGGGAAGCAAAAAACCCTCTTAACAAATTGAGGCGGTCGACCCGCCTCAATTTGTCAACACTTAAAGTAAGCGCCCACTTTTATGCCACCGACGCTACTCTTTCCACCGCCAATTTCTCTGACAACGCTTCAAAGCGGAATCCTTTTTCAGCGTAATATTCCAATATCTTCGGCAATACAAATTCCAGTTTGTTCCAAGCCTTCAGGCTATCATGAAACACAATGATGGAACCGTTGCCAGCATTTTTGGTCACATTGGCCAGGCACTGTTCTTTGGAAATTTTTTCATCAAAATCACCGCTCAGTACATCCCACATCACGATGCGGTAATGGCGCTGGAGAAACTGTGACTGCTTGGGCTTCATCCGTCCGTAAGGAGGACGAAACAGGTCAGAGTCGACGAGGCGCGCGCAACGACGGACATTATGAAAGAAAGGAATATTTTCTGCTGCCCAACCATTCAAATGGTTAAAGGTATGATTGCCAACAGAATGGCCGGCCTCAATGACCTTGTCAAATACATCGGTGTATTTTTTAATATTGTCCCCAACGCAGAAAAAGGTGGCTTTGGCGTTGAATCTTTCCAGTTGTGCCAACACCCAGGGAGTTACTTCGGGAATGGGCCCGTCATCAAATGTTAGATAGATTACTTTCTCCTGGGTTGGAATTTTCCAGGTGAAATTAGGAAAGAGGCTTTGGATAAATTTCGGTGTTTTTACCAGGTACATGGTTACTAGTTCGTTTTTGGATATATGCGGAGAAGTAAAAAGTAAAATCGAGCAAGGCGAAATCCAGTATTTCAAGCGGGGAGAACGGAGTGATAAATTCGTTGTGGATTATAATTCCTACTTGCTCATTCTATTCTTTTTCTCCATTAAAAAAATCGGTTTCAATTAAAATTGGATATTTTCAAGCATGTTCAATTGGGCAAATCCAAGTCCGTTTAAAAATGGTAATTCGAAATGAATCAATAGGGAGGAAGAGAAAATATTTTGAAAACTTACTTTTGCGCTCCCCTCTGGGTTTTAGGCAGGTGATTATTATGTTATACAACGAATGGAACTAATTAACGCTGCTTATTATTTCGTTTATTTTTAAACTATTCAGAAGTCAGACCGCTTTGCTGTCAGAAAGCAGAAATCAGACGATTAAGCCACCAAAATGATTTAATTTATTATCCGGTTTCTGGCATCATATGACGCGGTACCGAGCTTCTATTATTTTAAGTCTAACAATTTCAATAAAAATCAAAAACGGTAAAACGGCAAACAGGAACAGGAAATAAAAAAGTTCAGCTAAATATTTCTTGTTCGCCCACGAAGTGGATTTAGGGCAAGCTGTTCACCGTCCACCGTCCACCGTTCAACATGTCAAACATCAGAGTTCGTTTTGCTCCAAGTCCGACCGGCCCCCTCCATATTGGAGGAGTGCGCACCGCTTTGTACAATTATTTATTTGCCAAAAAAATGGGCGGCACTTTTATCCTCCGGATCGAGGACACCGACCAGGGCAGATATGTAGCAGGTGCCGAGGACTATATCATTGATTCTTTAAAATGGTTCGGCCTCCTGCCAACGGAAGGCCCCGGCATCGGCGGCGAACACGGGCCTTACCGACAATCGGAACGAAAGGCCATGTATGGTCAGTATGCTTTGCAATTGGTGGAAAATGGCAAAGCTTATTTTGCATTCGATACGCCGGAAGAACTCGACGCAAAAAGGCAGTCGGAAAGAGAGAAGGGCAATCATAATTTCCGCTACGACAATGTGACAAGAAATGAAATGAAAAACAGCCTGACTCTTTCCAAAGAAGAAGTCAGCCGCCGGCTGGAAAATGGCGATGCTTACACCATCCGGTTAAATGTACCCAAAGACGAAACCGTCACTTTCACAGACCTGGTTCGAGGCGAAGTCAGTTTCCAGACCAATGAACTGGACGACAAGGTATTATTAAAAGCCGACGGGATGCCCACCTACCACCTGGCAAATATTGTGGACGATCATTTAATGGAAATCTCCCACGTGATCCGCGGGGAAGAGTGGCTGCCGAGCACGGCCCACCATATTTTATTGTACCAATCCTTTGGCTGGGAAGACACGCGCCCGCAATTTGCACATTTACCATTGATCTTAAAACCAGTCGGCAACGGGAAATTGAGCAAGCGGGACGGCGCCAAATTCAACATGCCGGTATTCCCATTGAAATGGGATGCGGAAAAAGAGGAGGAAAGTTTTCTGGGCTTCAGGGAGTTTGGGTTTATTCCGGCAGCGGCTATTAATTTTTTGGCCTTCCTCGGATGGAACCCAGGTACCGAGCAGGAAATTTTTTCACTCGATGAATTATGCGAAGCATTTTCTATTGAAAATATTGGCAAGTCGGGCGCCCGTTTTGATTATGATAAAGCGAAGTGGTTCAATCAGCAATACATCCAGGCAACTGAAACCAAGGCACTGGGAAAAATGGCCATGCCTTTTATTGCCGAAAAGGGATTTGGCACCAGTGAAGCCTACATCGCTTCCGTTTGCGACCTGATGAGGGACCGGGCAGTCCTCCTCACGGACTTTGCCGAAACAGGAGCTTACTTTTTTGAAGAGGTTCAAAATTATGATGACCAGAATATTGTCAAAAGGTGGGATGACGACACCAAGGCCGCTTTCAACAAGACCATTGACCTTGTTGCAAATATGCCTGAATTTGATGCGGATTCACTGGAATCCACCATCAAAAGTTTCATCAAAGACAATGGTTTGAAAATGGGGAAAATATTCCCGCTGATAAGAATTGCCCTGGCGGGAACTATGAAAGGACCAGATGTGTTCAAAATGATAGCACTGCTCGGAAGGCCTGGAACCATCGGCCGTCTGCGCAAAGCAGTGGAATATTTTGACACCGTTTAGTTTTTGGTTTGGGGTTTTTGGTTTCTGGTTTTTTCACCATGTACCAAAAACCAGAAACCAAAAACCCCAAACCAAATCAGTCATGGCAAAATCTTTAACCACCAAGCAAGTCCCCAAGGTCCACAACGACCTGCAAGGCTTCGAAGTGAAGATCAACACCTTCGGAGAAATCACGACCAGCTTCAACATCGACAAACTGAATGATTTTCTCAATAAAAATGTGGATGATAAAAAGCTTCGCAATGAATAATGAAAAATGCAGAATGAAGAATATTCTTCATTCTGCATTTTTCATTATTCATTATTCATTATTCATTTTTAACTAATCCGAAGTAATATCCTCCTCCTCTTCTGTCTTCACTTTTTTCACTGCATTTTCCCTCAACTCATGATGTTCTTTCCGGTTTCGATGGATATCGATAGCCATGAACAAGGCGTGCAAAAACGAGGAAGGGTCTGCCGAATTTTTACCGGCGAGATCGAAAGCAGTCCCGTGGTCAGGTGAGGTGCGGATGCAGCTCAATCCAGCTGTAAAATTGACCCCGCTGCCAAAAGTGAGTGCTTTGAAGGGAATCAGTCCCTGGTCGTGGTACATGGCGAGTACGCCGTCGAATTTCTGGAATTGACCGGAGCCGAAAAAACCATCAGCTGCATACGGTCCGAAGACCATCATGCCTTTTTCCTTTTTGGCTTCTACCACCGCCGGACGGATAATTTTTTCTTCCTCATGGCCAAGCATGCCCTCTTCCCCCGCATGAGGATTGAGGCCCAGTACGGCAATGGAGGGGCGCTCCAGGCCAAAATCAACTTTCAAAGCATTATTGAAAATGCGCAGTTTTTTCAAAATGGCTTCTTTCGTGATGGCATCTGCCACCTGCCGCAAGGGAATGTGAGACGTCACCAGACCAACCCGCAAACTGTCATTGGCCAACAACATAAGGCTGTCTTTCGCATTAAAGGTCTTAGCCAAATATTCCGTATGCCCCACATGCTTAAAACCAGCCATCTGCATGGATTTCTTATGAATTGGCGCTGTAACCAGCGCATCGATGAGCCCTGCTTTGAGGTCACGAGTAGCTGCTTCGAGGCTGATTTGGGCGTACTTACCGCCGGCCTCTGTCGGTTTGCCCAATGTAATGTTCACGCTATCGCTCCAGCAATTGACCACATTGACCTTGTCGTAGGAAAGCCGCTCTGCATTGCGCTGTCCATAAAAAGTGAGTTCGTCCAACTTGACAATGTTCTTATGGTAGGAAACCACCTTGGAGGAGCCGTAAACAACAGGGGTACAAAGATGTATGATCCGTTTATGGTTCAATGATTTTAAGATGACTTCCAGGCCAATGCCATTGATATCACCTATGGAGATGCCGATGACCGGCTTGTTCTTATTGACAGAAGGTTTGGTACTTTTGACCGTTTTTTCAATTACTTCGGTTATCTGATCCACTGGGTAGGAATTATTGAGTTAAAGAGTTTTGAGTTGTTGAGTGTTATGGTCAAACTCAATTTTATTTTACTGCGCGGCAAAAGTACTCATTTTTATCATGCTAATAAGAAGTGATTGTTTGCCTGCTTTATTTAAAAAAAATCTCAGATGCGAGCTAAAAAATCTTATGGCCAACATTTTCTGACCAACGAAGACATTGCCCAACAAATCGCAGATGCCCTAACACTGGACGATGGGCCACTTGTCCCGAATTCACTCCGGGATCGGAAGGTGGACGGAGAGCCAATAAAAGTAATAGAGATTGGACCGGGCAAAGGTTTTTTGACAAAATATTTATTGGACAAAAATATTGACCTGAAAGTGGTGGAAGCGGACCAAGACATGGTGGATTTTCTGCACCTGAACTATGTCCAGCTCCATGGAAGGGTAATTGCCGAAGATTTCCTGAAATTAGACCTGAAAAGCATCTTCCCCAACAATCAGCAACCAGCAACCAGTTTGACCGGAGCGAAATCCCGCACCGACAGGTTGGAAAAACAGCAATTCTCGATCATCGGTAATTTCCCCTATAATATCTCCTCTCAGATCGTTTTTAAGATGATCGAACACCGAGAGTTCATTCCAGAACTGGTAGGTATGTTCCAAAAAGAAATGGCCAAACGGATCATTGCCTCTCCGGGCGGAAAAGATTACGGCGTCATCAGTGTGTTGACGCAGGCTCATTATGAAGGCGAATATTTGTTTTCCGTCGAAAATATCCACTTTGACCCACCTCCAAAAGTCCAGTCCGGTGTTATCCGGCTGCGCCGAAAAGCAGGCTCCCTGGGCTGTGATGAAAAACTGTTTCGGCGCATCGTCAAACAGGTGTTCAGCCAGCGCCGCAAAATGTTGCGCAATACCTTAAAACCTTTTTTCGATGGAGAAATGTTGATGAACGACCCCTATTTTACCAAGCGGCCGGAAGTGCTGAGCGTAGAGGAGTTTGTCGAACTGGCAAATAAGGCGGAGTAGGCGAGTTATGGTAAATCTTTTCCTGGCTGCATAATTCAGCAATAGCTTTTAGCCAGTCGATCGACGGTCGAGGATTTATACCCTCGGAATTACAGCCTAAAATAACCTTTCTATAAAAAGCTCGGGGGGCGTTAATTCTCAGTTGCCGAGAAAAACTCAGTTCACTAATTTTGACGTGTTTACCACGTTTATATTTCTGTTCTAAAACAAAAAAGCCTTGGACACATTATCCAAGGCTTTTTTAAGGTAAAATCAAAAATGATTAATTCGAAGAGGCATTGGGCATATGTACATCCATTTGCGGATAAGGAATGCTGATGCCTTCTTTGTCAAATGCTTTTTTTACATGCTCCTGCATGTAAAACAGCGTATCCCAGTAGTACTCGCTTTTACAGAATGGCCGGGTATTGAGGTTGACGGAACTATCCGCCAATTCACCAACCACAACTCCCTGAGCCGGGTCGTCCAAAATCCACGGGCATTCTTTTCCTACTTTCAAGATAATTTCACGGGCCTTGTCAATGTCATCTTCATAGCCGATACCAAAGGTCAGTTCCACACCTATTTCTCCCTGTCCGGAAATATTGGTAATAACGTTGCTCGTAACGACTCCGTTTGGCACGATGACCCGCTTGTTATCCAGGGTGGCCAAAACGGTATTGAAAACCTGAATCTGTTCCACTGTTCCCGTTTCACCGCCAATGGTTACCAGGTCACCTACCTTGTAAGGCCGGAAAACGAGCAGTAAGACGCCACTGGCAAAATGTCCTATGCTCCCCTGCAATGCCATACCGATTGCCAAGGTCAGGGCACCAAATATTGCAATGAAAGAAGTTGTTTCAATGCCGAACATCCCGGCCACGCTGAGCAACAATAATATTTTGAGGCCAACACTGACAATTGATTTCAGAAAAGGCCGAAGCGTATCGTCGATGCCGCTTCTTTTCATAGCCTTCTCCGCTGCCTTGGTAATCATGCCAATGATCCAAAAACCTATGATCAATGTGAGGATTGCACCGATTACGCTCGGCGCATAACTGGTTACAAAAGCTGAGAGGTATTCCATGTTCAGAAAATCCATAGTTTAAGTTGATTTTAGTTATTAAAATAAAATTTTATGCGATGGCAGTCTGCCAAGTTTGTTTTTAATAATCAGGTTTTAATACGATCAAGACAGGAACTGTAAAGTAGATGTACTTAATTTTTTTGGAGAAATGATGTCTAACGAGCCCAAAAATAGAGGATAAACACCATGTAAACAATCCGTTAGACGGCCAATATTTGATAAGTAACAAAATTCAAAACAATTTGCCCGAAACAGATTTCCAGCCCTCAATGCAGCTTTTGCTCTATTTTTTCAAAAAAAAATATTTTTCAAAAAAGCCTCTCTAAAAACAGAATTCGCTGGTTTGCCAAATAATCATTGGAATATGGCCGTGCCATAAAACAGGATTTTAAAAAATTGAACCTTGGCATATCTCAAAATCTACAATGGCAACAAGTTCAATTAATTTATGTTATTTCGTATCCCTAAATTCCATCTTTTAAACTCGACCAAATTATTTTTTTGAAACATGAAAATAGCCCTCGCCCAACTTAATTTTTTTGTCGGCGATTTTGATGGCAACCTAAACAAAATGCTGAATGCCGTCGATGAAGCCAAGCAGCAAGGCGCCGACCTCGTTTGTTTTCCCGAACTGGCGACCTGTGGGTACCCTCCCCGTGATTTTTTGGAATTTGACGATTTTATCCGCCGGGCAGAAAAGTCCGTTGCCCGTCTGGCGGAAGCCTCGAAAGACATTGCCATCGCCGTTGGCTCGCCCAGCCACAACCCGGTCATAGAGGGAAAAGACCTTTTTAATTCTGCTTATTTTTTAGCGGACGGTGAAATAAAACACGTGCAGCACAAAGCCCTGCTTCCAACTTATGACGTGTTCGACGAGTACCGCTATTTCGAACCTGCTTCCGAATTTAACATTGTTGAATTCAAGGGCAAAAGAATTGCCCTGAGCATCTGCGAAGACCTTTGGAATCTGGGAAATGAGAACCCACTCTATACCATTGTGCCGCTGGACGAGATGATGCCGCACAAACCAGACCTGATACTCAACCTGTCGGCTTCCCCATTTTCGCACTCCCACGCCAATGAGCGCATCCGTGTGCTGCGGGAAAATGCCATACGGTACAACCTGCCGATGTTTTACGTCAACCAGGTAGGTTCGCAAACAGAAATTATTTTTGATGGTGGTTCCATCGCATTTTCTCCCAAAGGAACGGTGTATGAAGAAATGCCTTATTGGGTGGAAATGGTCAAAACATTCGACCTCGACAAAGTAATTGAAAATGGCCAGACTGTTTTACAGCCAAAAGACAAAATCCCGCTCATTCATGATGCGCTCGTACTTGGCATCAAAGACTATTTTGGAAAATTAGGTTTCAAACAAGCCATTCTTGGCCTGTCGGGCGGAATCGATTCCGCCGTCGTGGCGGTGCTTGCCGCCAGAGCACTGGGCGAAGACAATGTCAGGGGACTGCTCATGCCGTCCCAGTTTTCATCCGATCACTCGGTCAATGATGCCCGTGAACTGGCGGTCAACCTCGGCATGCAATACGACATCGTACCAATTGAACCGATTTTCAATACCTTCATGGATTCGCTGAAACCGCACTTTTGGGGCAACCCCTTTGGGGTGGCGGAAGAGAATATCCAGGCTCGGTCAAGAGGGCTTTTGCTAATGGCGATTTCCAACAAGTTCGGTAACATTTTGCTCAACACAACCAATAAAAGTGAAATGGCCGTTGGCTACGGAACACTTTACGGCGACCTCTGTGGGGGGCTTTCCGTATTGGCCGACGTATACAAAACGGAAGTGTACGAGCTGGCCAGGTACATGAACAAGGACGGGGAAGTGATCCCTGAAAATATCATCACCAAACCCCCTTCCGCAGAACTCCGCCCCAATCAAAAGGACAGCGACAGCCTGCCCGATTATGAAATCCTTGATGCCATCCTTTTCCAGTACATCGAACAGCAGCAAGGCCCCCACGAAATCATCGCGATGGGTTTTGATGAAAAAATAGTCCGGCGCGCGCTGCGCCTCGTCAACATGAATGAATTCAAACGCTACCAATCTGCACCGGTTCTTCGGGTTTCCCCTAAAGCGTTTGGTATGGGTCGGCGAATGCCGATTGTTGGGAAGTATCTTTCTTAGGGAGTTGTTGAGTTTTGAGTTCTCTATCACTCAAAACTCAACAACGCAGAACTCAATCCCCTCCTATCTTACCATCATCTTCAGCCATCCGGCTGGTTCGTTTTCATGAATTATTTGGATAAAATAAAGACCACTGACTTCCGGTGCGGGCAAAGGAAAATGGTTCTGGCCTTTTTTTACATGTAGTGGTACCTGGCTGACCAACTGCCCGCCGGTATTGAATAGCACTGCTTCAATACCTCCGTTGACCGGGCTGTCAATCACTAAATTATAATCGCTGCCGGCCATCATGGGGTTCGGGAACAGACCGACGTTGATAGGTTGCCCATTGATTTCTCCAACACTGACCATCAAATCATGAACGAGGTACCCAAATACATGCCCGCAACCTATTTCATCGGAAATAGTCACCGAGTAATCACCTGGTGGCACATCCATGATTGATTGAGTGGTTGCACCGTTGCTCCATTGAAAAGTAAAAGGTGGCAGGCCGCCCAATATATCTTCAATAATGATTGATCCATTGGATGCCCCAACATTCATCGAATTCATCACGGTCACATTCGGCACGATGCGGTTTGAGTTCTCGATTTCAAAAGAAGCGGATTGTGTACAGCCAACCGCATCGGTCACTGTCACATCGTACATGCCCTCATAAAGGCCATCAATTATTTCGGTATCTTCTCCATTGCTCCATTGGTAAGTGAAGGGAGGGGCTCCTCCCATGATATTGACATCAATGCTCCCGATGATCGCCGTTGGGCAGGGCATGGGCATCACATCAGCCGTTATTTCAAAATCACCGCCTGGAGCAATTTCATAGGATACCACTTTTGGACAACCACCCGATGAATCAGTTATGGTAACCGTATAGGTGTCCGGCGCCAACATGCTGATGTCTTCTGTCATTTCTCCATTGTTCCACTCATAGGTGATAGGCGGAACGGCTCCCGTGACCGTTAAATCAATGCTGCCAATGGCCGTTCCGTCACAATCCGCTGGCTCGATAAAAGCATCGGTCCCGATAGCAGAATTATTGCCAATGACGGTAGCCCCGTCAATGAAGTTCGGAACCTGTTCCGCCATATTTTGATGGACGATAAGTGATTCGGTTATACTGTTCGTGAACGCCAAAGGGGTGGTATCATTGACGTTGCCAGTCGTCAAAAACCGTAATTCACAGATGACGGTACCGTCAGGGATGCTTTCCCCTGCATTTGAAGGGTTAAACCAGACAAAAGTTATCTTTCCATCGGCAACATGGCTCAATCCAATGTTTTGAGGGGTCAGTCCAAACAGGTTCAAATTATCGACGCTCATAAAAGTCATCACATCTTTATCCCATTCGATGGTAAACTGAAACCCTTTCAGTCCTGTAAAATCGTTGGCCGTCAAGGCAAAAACAATTTCTTCTCCCGAATCACAAGTGCCCACTTCTGGCAGTATGAAGGTCGTATTCAACATAGGTGGAGGATTCAACCCAGCCTCTCCGATATCGCCAATTTTAATTCCGGTAAAATTTTGATTAAAAAGGGAATCCGGTAACATACTGATAGAAATGGTCTCGGGGAAAGTCGGCATGAATGGATTGTCCGGATCGGGGAAATTGTAAAACTGCGGTACGAAACGCCAAGAGGTATTGTTGGGGAAAACAGTAGTTTCACCTAAAATCAAATTCATGATTTCGATTAAATCCGCCTGATCGATTTCGGTGGTTTTATCAGCATCGGCAGCGATGTACTGAAAGGGAGAAGTAAAAATTTCCACAGCGGCTAAATGACGAATCAGTCTAATCAGGTCGACAGACGTTACATCTTCCAAATGATTGATGTCCTTTTCCGGAACCAACTCATAGTTAAAATTGATGTTGAGGTCGGCGACACTGAAAGAACCGGCCATGTCTGACACAACCGCTCCACTACCTGGAACAGAAATAGTCACATCCGAAACTGGAGCTGCATTGGGTTTTGTGATTTTTCCACTCACCGCCACCGCCGGATTATCGACAAAAAACAATATACCCGTACTGCCAGCGATATCCGTTGATTGGCTTTCGAATTCACTATAAAAAAAGTCATTTTGGTTGCCGCTCACCCAATCAGGAGATCCGCCGCCCGGCGCCATGTCATAAAAAGTGAAAGTGGCACTGAAAGGCTGGGTCGATGTTGTGTGGGCATCGAGCGCTCCGCCCTCGCTAATGGTAAATGGGTTGAGCTTATCAAGAGCTAAAGGAAATACGATCCCAAGACTTTGTTGCAGAGTCGCCAGGTCATCTATATCAGTCTGGTTTATGTAGGACCGGACCTGAATCGGACCAGCGATGGGGTTAGCGCCGGTGATCTGCCATTTTCGATTTGATGCGAGCCAGGCTTCATTGGCAATATAATCGGCATTGGATAAATTCAAGCCGATCGTTCCAAAATCCGCCCGAATAGAAGAAGTAATATTCAGACCGTTATTGAGGTCACCAATGTCCTGTCCATTCTTTTTTATCGAGATGACCAGGATGTTTTCATCTGCATTATAATAATGCGTCCAGCCGTCGGAATCGGTACATTCGTCGGTAGCGGCCACAGTAGCGCTTGGTACTTCCAGGAGGTCAAGGCCAGTAACAATATCGCATTGGGTCAGGCATTCTGAGAAGGGGAAGATGAATAGGGCTGTTATGAGTGTTATTATTCTCATGGGTGTTGATTTTCAAGTACTTATAAATCGGCCTTTTTATTTGCACGTTGCAAACAATTAAGCCTATACTTTAATTTTGCACAGTTTGTTTCAAAATGAGGAAACCAAATAGGTGCGGTGGTGAGACGTCCGGGAAAAAATGGTTGAGATGTCGAGGTCTATCAGGTGTGGGAAAGTTTCGAAGTGAGCAAATTTACGTAAAATGTAGTAGGCAGCCAAAAATCTTCTTTTTCCATGAATGTGGTTTGAATGTTAGCTATCGGAAAATCGGAACCAGACCGCATCACTAAATTGGCAGCAATTTCCAATTTCACCAAGAGATTTAGCGTATTACACTGGCTAAATTTTTGATGATCCTAAAAACCAGCCTTCCAAATTATTCATCCATCAGGCCAAGTCCTCAAATGGAGATCGGTCAAAGAAAACCAGCTTGAAAAAAAATCTAATCTGTAAAACTTTCAGCATCAGTGCATATTGCTATTTTTGCTCCATGAATTTTAAGTTGCTGGTTTCACTTTCATGCCTACTCTGTTGGATACAGATGTGCCTGGCCCAACCTGCCTTTTTTGGGTCTCCTCATAACCGCGCTGAAATTCCATTTGTCAAGGCAGCTAAAATTAATACAACCATCATCATTGATGGCAATATAGACGAGCCAGCATGGTACCAGGGCATTCCCGCTGATAATTTTTGGCAACTGTTCCCAAGTGACAGTTCACATGCAGAATACCAGACAGAAATATTCTTTGCCTACGACGAAGAGCGGTTTTATGTAGCGGCCAAATGTTATGCCCGCAACGATCAATATGTGGTGCCCTCATTGAGAAGAGACTTCCGCGCAGGTGGCAGCGACAACCTTACTTTTGTCTTCGATACTTTTAACGACCAGACCAATGCCTTCTTTTTCGGAACCAACCCGGAAGGAGTGCTAAGGGAAGGGCTTATCTCTAACGGAGGGCAAGGCCGGGCAGACTTTTCGGAATCCTGGGACAACAAGTGGGAGGGAGAAGCCAAAATCCACGACGGGTATTGGGCTTGTGAATTGGCCATTCCCTTTAAGACCATCCGCTATCAGGAAGGCAGCATGAAGTGGCGGTTCAACGCCTACCGTTTTGACACGCAGATCAATGAACGCTCTTCCTGGATCCGCATCCCCCAAAACCAGTTTTTGACCAACCTGGCATTCATGGGCAACCTGAACTGGGAAGGGCCATTGAAAAAGTCCGGTAAAAGTTTTGCCATCATCCCTTACACCTCTGCCGACCTGGGAAGAGATTTTGAAGAAGGCGAGACCGGGTATGATTCCAATTTTGGCATTGGAGGAGATGCCAAGGTCGCCGTCACTTCTGGCCTCAATCTTGACCTGACAGTTAACCCCGATTTTTCCCAGGTAGAAGTAGACCGGCAAGTAACCAACCTACAGCGGTTTGAAGTATTCTTCCCTGAGCGGCGGCAATTCTTTTTGGAAAATGCAGACCTTTTTGGATCCTTTGGGGACGAACGGATCAACCCCTTCTTTTCCCGAAGGATTGGTGTTGCACAGGATACAGCCGACGACCTGACCATCCAAAACCCAATCTATTTTGGCGCAAGACTTAGTGGCAAACTGGATGAAAACTGGCGGGTCGGCCTGCTAAATATGCAGACGGCCGATGATGAAAAAAACGATTTGCCAAGCTTCAACTATACCGTTGCCGCTCTGCAAAGGAAGGTATTTGCCCGCTCCAATATAGGCGCCATCTTCGTCAATAAACAAACCTTCAGCGACCGGGAAAGCGAAACCTACAACAAATACAACCGGATAGCCGGGCTTGATTATAACCTTGGGACAACCAACAACGTTTGGCAGGGCAAAACTTTCATCCATAAGGCCATTACCCCCGAAGAGGCCGATGATAAATATGCACATGGGCTTGAGCTCAACTACCGTGTCCGGCATGTTGCATTTGGCTGGCGTCATTCCCTGGTCGGCGAAGGGTACAATGCCGAAGTCGGTTTTGTGCCCAGGACCAATTTCTTCCAGATGCAGCCCGAAGCACGCCTGTTCTTTTATCCAAAAAACAACAAGGTTGTACAACATGGCCCCGTTGTGCAAGGGCTATGGCTGCGCACGCCGGGATATGGCATTACGGATCGTGAAGTGAGATTTAGATGGGAATTCCGTATGCGGGACAATTCAAGGTTTGAAGCCGAAGTCAAGAACGAATACACTTTTCTATTCGATGACTTTGATCCTACCCGAGAAGACAAATACTCACTGAAAGCTGAAACGGGCTACACCTACACCAACTACTCTTTGGAATACAGCTCGAACCCCAACCGTATTTTTTCGGTAAGGGTAGAACCAAGGTTTGGAGAGTTCTTTAACGGAACCCGGCTTGGCCTGCGCGGTAACATCAATTACCGTTTTCAGCCATATGGCAACATATCCCTCAACTATAATTTCAACCGAATAAAACTGGCCGAGCCATTTGAACCGGTCAATCTCGTCCTCGTCGGCCCGCGGATCGACCTGACATTTACCCGCAAACTCTTCCTGACAACTTTCATCCAATACAACAACCAGATCGACAACCTGAACATCAATGCCCGGTTTCAGTGGCGGTTCAAACCCGTTTCCGATTTTTTCCTCGTCTATACCGACAACTATACCCCTGAAGGTTTTGTGGTAAGGAACAGATCCATCGTGGCCAAGTTGACTTATTGGCTCAATCTGTAGGCACGTAATCTAATTGTAAAATTATCAATAAGGATCAAGTTATAACCAGTATAAATAGGAAGTGTCGTGAGATAAATAGCTCACAAGTGAAAATCATTATTAACTTTGCAGCCTTATCCAACCACCAAGACCTCGGACAAATCCAAGACCTGATAATCTGACCTTTACAAACTAATGTCTCTCGCATGTGTTAGGCATTATTTTAAACCATTTTTATCGTTATTATGCAGCAATACAAGTACACGGCGGAGGAAATCAAAAACTCGCTAGGCAATTGGCAGACCATGCTCCGCTCCTATGCGCAGGCCAACAACAAAAAGGCGGTCCTGCAGTTAGCAACTTCATATGGCCCGTTCATAGGTTTATGGATAGCCATGTATTTCAGCCTTAAAGTCAGTTATTTACTGACACTTCTTCTCGCATTTATCAATGCATTTTTCTTAGTTCGAATTTTCATCATCCAACATGATTGCGGTCATCGTTCTTATTTCAAATCACAAAAATGGAATCGAATCGTAGGTGTTATCTGTAGTTTTTTCAGCACCATTCCATTTAAATACTGGGCCAGGGTACATGATTTCCATCATGGCCACTGCGGGCAGTTAGAGACGCGCGACATCGGAGATATTGACATCCTAACTACAGATGAGTACCGGAAACTGACTAACTGGGGAAAATTTAAATACCGGATATACAGATTGCCCATCGTCACTTTTGTGATCGGCCCTATCCATTATTTTTTAATCAACAACCGTTTTCCTTTAGTCCGCTTCAAAAGTTGGAAAGGTATGATCTGGTCGCAAACCTGGAACAACCTGGCCATTGTAGGCGTGATCGCCCTGTTCAGTTGGCTCATTGGATGGAAGGTCTTCCTTTCTATCCAGTTACCCATCGTTATTTTCTTTTTCATCATTGCCATCTGGTTTTTTTATGTGCAGCACCAACATGAACACACCTACAAGTCTTGGAAAGAAGAATGGGACTATATCATGGCCGCTATCAAGGGTAGTACTTTTTACAAATTGCCGAGGTTCGTACACTGGATGACCGGCAATATCGGCTACCACCACATACACCATTTGAACTCGGGCATCCCAAGCTACAACCTGGTAAAGTGTGCCAAAGAGAATCCAGTCCTTAACCGCTATGTGACGAAGGTGACTTTCTGGCAAAGCCTTTCCTATATGCACCACAAATTGTGGGACGAGAAAGAGCAGCGCATGATCACTTTCAAGGAGTTTTACAGCAAAGAAAAAGGTATCAGGAGAGCGGCCTGAGTGCTTTAAACCTATTTTGCACTACCTATAACCGGACTGGCTCATTGTTATTCTTGAAATAATTTATTGGTAAAATAAAAACTCGCTACGCCTGTTTAACAAGCGTAGCGAGTTGTATTTTAGGCAAAATGATCAAACATTATAAAATAAAAGTAACCGGTCGGGTACAAGGGGTTTGGTACCGGGGCTCCACCCAGCATAAGGCAAGAGAACTGGGCATCAGGGGTATTGTAAAGAACGAACCCGACGGGAGCGTATATATCGAGGCCGAAGGAGAAGAGGCCGTTGTAGCTCAATTGATCACATGGTGCCAAAAAGGACCGGAATTGGCCAGGGTGAAAAACGTGGAGGCAAAAGAAGGGGATGTTTGCGATTATCGTAATTTTGAAATTCTCCGCTAATTTTACAGTTTGAAAAAATATGCTTTTCTCATACAACCCACGACGTTGGTAAACCTTTTTGGCATTGACATCAGCACATTTTTGGCCGAGAATATTTTTTTAATTCCGACCAAGTTGCCAGGGTTATTTTGAAATAAAAAAACATGAGACAACTTCTTTTTATCCTACTTTTATCGACCTCCTTTTTAATCGAAACGAATGCCCAGTGTGACGTTGCCATTGACGAACACGATGAATTTGACTCCACCCGGTTGGTCGCTACCCACCCGATGAATATTGGCTATTTGGTTGCTTCGGGAAATGTGCCCGAAGACCTGGAAGGAAAAGAATATGTAGAAGAAGCCAAGGTGCTTTTCAGTTACTCAGACGAAAAAAACATTCGCTCCTTTTTCCTGTCCATTATGGTGGCAGAGCGTAAATTTTTTATGATCGAAAAAGATTTTAACGTCTTTTTGAAGTTTAAAAGCGGACAAATTATCTCATTATTAAACGTACCAGAGCATGGTGAATTTGACCGCGATATTTTAATGTGGAAGTACCTGCACACCTGCGTAATTCCATTGGAGGTATTTCATAACCTGAAAAACAACCTGGTTGAAAAAATCCGGATCAACTACAAAAACTATAAAAAAACCATTGAGCTGGAAGAAGATCAACAAATAGCTCTGCAAGAAGCCGTAAAATGTGTAGAAGAACGCCTCAAGAAGGAGCTCAAGGGAATCAAACCATAATGGATTAGCCATGCGGGAATACCTGGTTTTGCCTGGCACATTCTTTCATGAATTTTAAAAGCGCTTTCAATCGATCACGAAAAGTCTTTCACCTACCCATGCTGAAGTACTGCAGTTCAATAACAAAAACAGGAAGCAAAAACCTAGGGCCATTCAGTCCTGCCTACTGGAAAAGCCCGAAAATAAACGTTTCATAACTGCTTTTAAACCAAACAGATATTTGATTTTAGCTGCAAAGTTTATACCTTTGCGCCGCTAAAAGAGGTAACCAACGTAAGAGGGAACAAAAGTTCCCTCTTTTACTTTATAGACTTGAAAGTACTTTTTATCGAAGAAAAGATTAATCACCTACTTACAGAGAAATTCCAGGAAGAGGATTTTACGGACTTTTTTCTTGTCGGAATCGAGCTTCACAAGAATAACAAGTTAGATGTGTTTATTGACAGTGACAGTGGTTTGCCTCTGGACAAATGCCGTCAAATAAGCCGGTACCTGGAAAGCTACCTTGACGAAGAACAATGGCTGGGAGAAAAGTATACCCTGGAGGTTTCGTCACCAGGATTGACCAGGCCACTTAAACTCAAACGCCAGTACGCAAAAAACATTGGCAGAAGCCTTGAAATCACTCTTGCTGACGGAACCGTCAAAACAGCCGAGCTAAAAGCAGTGACTGACGAGGGCATCCAGGTAGAAGAAATTATTGTCGTAAAAGAAGGAAAAAAGAAGAAAAAAACGGTCGTTCAATCCGACCTCCATTTTGACAACATAAAAAAAGCATTGGTCGTAATAAGTTTTAAATGATGATGTAATTTGTTTTCACAAAAAATTCATGCATCATCAATTTTTCACTCATCATTAAAAATGATAAACTTAGTAGATACCTTTTCGGATTTTAAATCCAGCAAAAACATCGACCGACCGACGATGGTCCGGGTGTTAGAGGATGTATTCCGTACACTCATCAAGAAAAAATTTGGTTCCGATGACAACTTCAATGTGATCGTGAACACCCAGCAGGGTGACCTTGAATTGTGGCGGGTACGTGAGATCGTTCCAGACGGCGAGGTAACAGACGACCGAAGCCAAATTTCCATCTCCGAAGCCCTCTCCATTGACGATAGCTATGAAATCGGTGAAGAGTGTTATGAACAATTATTTTTAGAGGACTTTGGGAGAAGAGCGATACAAGCTGCCAGACAGACCCTCATCTCGAGGATTATGGAGCTGGAGAAAGACGACATTTACAAACAATATGTAGAGAGGACAGGTGACTTGGTAGTTGGGGAAGTCAGCCAGATCATCAAGCGGGAATTCCTCATCATTGATGATACCACCGGGCACGAACTCCTGATGCCAAAAGGAGAAACCATCAAAGGTGATTTTTTCCGCAAGGGTGATATGGTCAGAGGTATCATCAAACGAGTGGAGATGAAGAACAACACCCCGGTGGTAATCGTATCTCGTACCGACAATGGATTCTTGGAAAAATTAATGGAACAAGAAGTCCCCGAAATCGAAGATGGCATCATTGCAGTCAAGCGAATTGTCCGCCTGCCGGGCGAACGTGCCAAAGTAGCAGTGGAATCTTATGACGACCGGGTCGACCCAGTGGGTGCATGTGTCGGGATGAAAGGTTCTCGTATCCATGGCATCGTTCGGGAATTGCGCAATGAAAACATTGATATCATCAACTTCACCAATAACGAGAGCCTCTTTATTCAGCGGTCGCTTACCCCAGCCAAAGTAACTTCAATCGAACTGGATATTGACAAAAAACGAGCATCTGTTTATCTTGAGCCAGATCAGGTTTCTTTGGCGATCGGTAAAGGTGGAACGAATATCAAGTTGGCCAGTAAATTGACCGACTATGAAATTGATGTTTATAGAAATGTTGACGAACACGAAATCGACGACGTCGATCTGGAAGAATTCGTCGATGAAATTGATGGTTGGATTATTGATGAATTGAAGCGAATTGGTTGTGATACCGCCAGAAGCGTACTTGACCTCAGCAAAGATGAACTGCTGAGAAGAACAGAGCTGGAAGAAGAAACAATTGAAGACCTGATCAATATTCTTGCTTCAGAATTCGAAGATTAATTTTCTAAACAATGGAACTTGTTGGCAGCTTCTATTGCTGTAAGTAAGTTCTTATTGTAAACTATATTTTTTCATTATAAATTTTTTAATGAGTAAACGCTTAGTCAAAGTAGCACAAGAGCTGAATGTAGGTACTAGCACTATCGTAGAGTTCCTTACAGACAAGGGTTTTGAAATTGTCAACAGGCCCACTTCCAAAGTAACAGAAGAAATGGAAGCCCTGCTTGTACAGGAATATTCAAAATCAATTGCCATCAAGGAACAGGCAGACTCTATGACCATCGGCGTACGTCCAGGCCTCAAAAAAGAAGCATCTGCTCCAGAAGCTATTGTTACGACAGCGCCTCCGCCGCCTCCACCACCACCTGTTGTTCCTGATCCAGAGCCAGAACCAGAGCCTCTGCCCGAACCAGAGCCAGAACCCGTGGTAGAAGAAGAACCTGTGGCTGAAAAAGAACCTCCCAAAGAGGAGGAGCAGCCAGTAAAAATAGGCCTCAAGATTAAAGGTAAAATCAACTTAGACAAGATAGGAATGCCGGTGAAGGAAAAGGCACAGGAGAAAGAAGACCAGGAAAAAAAGGAAGAACCTCAACAGAGCAACGTCGTACCAGAGGAAAGCAAACCTGTGGAGGAAAAGCCGGAAGCCATCGAAGAAAAAGAGGAAGAAGTAGTGATTGCAGAAAAAGAGGAACAACCTTCTACTTCAACGGAGGAAAAACCAGAAGAAGGGGAGCCTGCCCCATCTGATGAACCAATTCAAGGAGGTGAAGGTCAAGAAGAAAAGAAAGTAGTGCGGGCAACGGCACCAGAATTAAGAGGTTTGAAAATATTGGGTAAAATTGATATCCAAAAGAAAAAACCAGTCAAGAAAAAGAAAAAAGAAGAGAAAAAAGATAAGAAAGACCAGGAAAGAGGCAGAGGTGAAAACAGAGGAAGAGGCAGAGGTCAACAAGATCAGCAGGACCAACAGGGCCAGTCCAAGCCAAAACCAGTTGCTTCATCAGATGATTCAGGCGGTGGAAGACGCAAGCGCAAGCGCCGGAAAGTGGCCGTAGAAGGTGAAAGAGGTCAACGAAACGATGGAAGAAGAGGTGGCGGCGGCCGTAGAAAAGATAAAACCGTTTCTCAAAAAGAGGTTGATAGCCAAATTAAAAAAACAATGGCCAGCCTTTCTGGTGCAGGAAAAAAGAAGCGCCAGAAAATGAGGAGAGGAACAAGAGAACGTATTCGCGAGAAACAAGAACAAATGGAACTGGAGGGCGTAACGGACAAGTTGCAGGTAACTGAGTTCGTGACAGTGCAGGAATTGGCCAATATGATGGACGTAGCTGCTGCTGAAGTCATCACCACCTGTATGGGACTCGGCGTCTTCGTTTCCATCAACCAGCGCCTTGATGCAGAATTGATCGAACTGGTTGCCAGCGAATACGATCATGAAGTTGAATTCATCAGTGTAGAAGAACAAACCGATGCAGACCTGGAAGAGGAAGATGCAGAAGAAAGCTTACAGCCACGATCTCCGATCGTTACCGTCATGGGACACGTTGATCACGGTAAAACATCTCTGCTTGATTATATTCGGGAAGCAAATGTGGCTTCTGGTGAAGCAGGGGGTATCACTCAGCACATCGGTGCCTACGAAGTAGAAGTAGGCGGTAAAAAAATTACCTTCCTCGATACACCTGGTCACGAAGCCTTTACAGCGATGCGTGCCCGTGGTACCAAAGTGACAGATATTGCCATCATCGTCGTAGCGGCTGATGACAACGTAATGCCACAAACCAAAGAAGCCATCAGTCACGCACAGGCTGCTGAAGTACCTATGGTTTTTGCCATCAACAAAATAGATAAGGACGGTGCCGATCCGAACCGCATCAAACAAGAATTGGCCGGTATGAATGTCCTGGTCGAAGAGTGGGGCGGAGAACACCAATCCCATGATATTTCTGCAAAAACCGGAACAGGCGTTGAAGAATTGTTGGAAAAAGTAGCACTGGTAGCTGAAATGGGAGACTTGAAAGCCAACCCGGATCGTCTGGCTCAAGGCACCGTACTCGAAGCTTCTCTGGATAAAGGAAAAGGCTACGTCACTAACATCCTCGTACAGAGGGGAACTTTGAAAATAGGTGACCCGATGGTAGCGGGAGAATATGCAGGCAAAGTGAAAGCCATGTTCAATGAACGTGGTAAACGTGTCAAGGAAGCCGGTCCATCCGTCCCTGTTTCTATTCTTGGCCTGAGCGGCGCACCCCAGGCGGGAGAGCGCTTCAAGATCATGGAAAGCGAATCAGAAACGAAACAACTCGCCAACAAACGGGCACGGATCAACCGGGAACAAACCAACCGGGCAACCAAACGGATCAGTCTTGACGAAATCGGCCGTCGTTTGGCTTTGGGTACCTTTAAAGAACTCAACCTCATCGTTAAAGGTGACGTGGACGGATCAGTAGAGGCCCTTTCCGATTCCTTGATCAAACTCTCTCTCGAAACAGTACAAGTCAACGTCATTCACCGGGCGGTCGGCCAAATAGCCGAGTCCGATGTTTTGCTGGCTTCTGCATCCGATGCGATCATCATCGGATTCCAGGTTCGGCCTTCACTCAATGCCCGTAAAGTAGCAGAAAGAGAAGGGGTTGAGATCAAGATGTACTCAATTATATATGAAGCCATCGAGGAAATCAAGCTGGCTATTGAAGGCTTGCTTGAACCGACCAAAGAAGAGAAGATCGTCTGTAACGTGGAGATCAGGGAGGTCTATAAAATCAGCCGGGTTGGAACCGTTGCCGGATGTTATGTCCAGGATGGTAAGATCAATAGAAACACCAAGGTTCGAATCATTCGTGACGGCATCGTAATTTATCCAACCAAGGAAGGCGCAATTGCAGAGCTTGGGTCACTCAAACGATTCAAAGAAGATGTTAGAGAGGTATCGAAGAACATGGAATGTGGTTTGACCATCAAGAACTTCAACGACTTGAAAGTAGGTGACGTTGTGGAAGGTTATGAAATCGTGGAAGTAAAGCAAAAGTATGGCAAGTAATTTAGTAAGCAAGTAGCCAAGCAGGCAAGTTAGCCCTGTTGAGCATTTATAAAAAAACCTCCTGTGAGTCGTTGTACTTGCAGGAGGTTTTATATTTTCCGCCATTTAATGATAAAAGACTCACCAACATGCACCGAAGATCTTTCTTGAAAAATGGCCTGACCTCTGCAACTGCCCTTACCTTGGGCGCCACGTCTCTTTCCGCCAGCAATGAACCCTACCCTGCCAAACATAACTTCAAAATGAAATACGCACCGCACATCGGCATGTTTAAAAACAGTGCGGGCGAAGATCCGATCGACCAGTTGAAATTCATGGCGGATCAGGGTTTCCATGCCTTTGAAGACAATGGCATGATGGGCAGGACTATTGAATTGCAGGAAAAAATGGCGGCTACTATGTCGAACCTTGGTATGGAAATGGGCGTTTTTGTTGTCGCGTTCGACAACTGGCCTTTGTCGACTTCCCTTACTTCCGGTGACACCGAATGGCGGGATAAATTTGTCAAAACCTGCAACGAAGCTGTTGAAGTAGCCAAACGTGTCAATGCCAAATGGATGACCGTCGTCCCTGGTAATTTTGACCGCCGCTTACCTATCGGTATCCAAACTGCCCACGTAGTAGATGCCCTGCGACGGGGTGCAGATATATTTGAACCGCACGGCCTCACCATGGTACTTGAACCCCTGAGCGATACGCCCGACCTATTCCTCCGCCATTCTGACCAAGCCTATCTTGTCTGTAAAGCAGTAAACAGCCCTTCCTGTAAAATTCTTTACGACATATACCACATGCAAAAGAATGAGGGCCGTCTAATTTATAACATCGAAAAATGTTGGGACGAAATCGCTTACTTCCAGATCGGTGACGAACCCGGTCGCAAGGAACCCACGACCGGCGAGATTAATTATAAAAACGTGTTCAAGTACATCCACGAAAAAGGCTACCGTGGCATCATGGGGATGGAGCATGGAAATTTCCATGAAGGAAAAGAGGGAGAGATGGCGCTGATTGAGGCGTATGTGGAAGTAGATGGGTTTTAAAAAGAATGCAGCATGAGTTCAAATCATCATGCTGCATTCTTTTTCTTTCTTTTTATTCAACCCTCAATTTTCACTACATCATTTCAACTTCTCCCGTAAAAAAGCCAACGCCAACCCATTCGCCTCCTGCGCCGCCGCTTCATTATAACGGGCACCGCTTGGGTTGGCGAATGCGTGTTCGGCATCAAACCAATGCACTTCGAGGTTTTTGCCCGTGGCCCGGGCCAGGCCCTCAAAGGGTGTAATGACTTTTTGGTTGATCCAGCCATCCTGTTTGGCAAAAATACCGAGAATGTCCGCTTTCAGAGGAGCAATTTCATCTGCTTTTTCAACCGGCATACCGTAGTACATCACGCATCCGGCACCTCGGTCATTGGCTAAAATACTGCTCCGCAGTGACCAGCCACCGCCAAAGCACCATCCAATAGTGGCTACTTTAGCATCATCACCGACCAATGCCAATGCACCGTTGATGATCGCTTCACAGCGTTCCTGTGAGACAGCGCGCATATATTTACCCGCCTCATCAGGGTTGTCGGTCACCTTTCCATCGTAAAGGTCCAACGCCATGACATTGACATGCTCCAACTCGCCAAAAAGGCGTTCCGCCTCTTGTTTGACCTGGTCATTGAGTCCCCACCATTCATGTATCACAAACAAATACTTATTGGATTCCGCCTCTGTTTTCAAGGTATGAGCCTTCCCGGTTTTACCGTCCGGAGTCGGGAACTCCAGGATTTCGCCCTGCCCTTCAAAAGCGATTTTGGCGGGTTTTTCGTGGGCATCTTTAAAGTTTTCATCCTTGGTAAATTGGGCCATTCCATCACCTTCTTCTTTTTCCGAAGGGGCGTCGCCAGTACATGCTGCAAAAAGAAAAATGAAAAGGAAAGAAATGGAAAAGAGGTAAAGTTTGTTCTGCATGATGTTTGATTTTATGTCATTAAAACTCCCAGCTTGCTGTTCGTAACGGCCCGGTCATTTCTCCGCCACTACTATGTATTGATATTCAAGTGAGCAATCGTCCGATTCAATCAGAAAGAAGCCAGCATCCTCCAGGTCGTTTTCCACTTTGTACAGTTCCATCCGCATTGATTTGGTCGGTACGTCGATCGGTAAGCGTTTTCTCTTGAAATCAACAATTATTATCTGACCACCTTCCGGCATCACATTGTATAGATGTTTCAAGTATTCAACTTTTTCATTAAAGAGTATGTAAGTGTTAACGATCAGGACGGCGTCCACTTCATTAGGTTTAAGCTTTGAGTCGGTGGGTGTCACCAACCTTGTTTCAAATCGTTGCTGGTACTCTGGTTTAAGATCCATCTGCTTAACACTGTCCATGTAAGCGATTTGTGCTTCATCAATATCCAGTGCGATTACCCTTTTGGCGTGCTGGGCCAATCTTCGGGCGAAATACCCATAACCAGCTCCCACATCAGCAACCACTTTGTTTTCAATATTTTTGATTTTGCTGAGTACCTGTTCTGGTTTTTGCCAAGCAGACCTGCCCGGAGGGTCAAAATTGACTTTTAACTTTTCGTACTGTTCTTTGCTCAATTCCTCAAAAGACGGAAACCGGGAAGATGTATCGCTCACTGGGGGCGTTGCGTTGCGTTCGGCGATCGGATCGCTATGGCACCCCCATAAGACCAACAGAAGCAGCAGTAAAAAACAGGATACAGAAGAGTGGTGGATTTTCATTTTAATGAGATGACTTTAACTGTAAACTTTGAATGACTCTTTGCAAAACGGCTTTATGCGGTTTTCCGTTCATTGGGCGCTAAGATAAATGAAAATCTGAAGGAATAATTGATTAGATGGTTGAATGGTTAGGTGGCTGAATGGTTTTTGGAACCATTCAACCACCCGGATATTGATTATTGATTTTTATTTTAAAATAATCCTTTCTGTTGACGTAGCATGCTCGGTACTTAATCGAAGCAAATAAATTCCGGCCGGATAACCTGTAAGGTCAATGGAAAATTGACTGCCTCCCTGACCAATTACCTGATCGATTAACTGAATACCATTGATGGAAAATACTTGGACCGACATTTTTTCCTGAAGTGGAGTTGTACTGATCATCCACACCAGTCCACTGGTCGGATTAGGCATGATCTCCAATTGTACCCCATCCATTTCCACGACCGCATTGAATTCTTCAGTGGTAAAGCTATAGGCCAATGATGTCGAACCACCACAGTCATTAAAGGCCGTTACCCTCCAGTGGTAGATCGTCAGGTTTTCCAACATAACCGGCAAAGTAAGGGTTGTAGATGTTTGGTTGGTTTCAAAAACTATATCCATAAAATCTGCATCAGTAGCCAGCTCTATTATATAATTTGTTGCACCCGGAACAGGGTCCCAAGTAAGCGTTGGTTCCACTTCTACATCGACGGCATTGTTGGCAGGAAGGAGCAAATTGGCCAATGCTGCCGGCCCAATTACCTCAATTTCAAAGGAAGTCGAAACAGAATTTACCCCGTCATTTCCATTAATGGTGATGGTGTAGGTGCCTGTCGCCACATTTGAAATAGTGACCTCAACATCGATGGTCGAGTTTGAAAAAACAGGATTTACAGGAAAATCGACCTCGATTCCGGAAGGCAAACTATTCGTAGAAAGGGTTAGTCCAACACTTTCAAAGCAGTCGCCTACCACAACCGGAACGGTTGCAGTGCTTCCCGTACAGAAGACAGCGTTCACAGGCGCAGCCGTAAAACTCAAGTCGTCTTCGGTAGTGAATGAAAAGGTCTCTGTAGCATCCGATTCTCCACAATCGTTGAAAACAATGACCTGCCAATAGTAAGTCGTGCAAAAATTCAGGGTAGGCACAGTAATCTGGTTAGCCCCCATCACAGTACTGTTGAAAATAATATCATCGAATGCAGGGTCTGTGGCAAAGTTGACTTCATAGCCAGCCGAGCCGCTATCCACCCAGGTGAAATTCGAGCTCAACCCTACCCCCGTTGCATTTTGTGCGGGACTGATGAGCGATGTAGCAGATGGTTCTCCGATCACCTGCCACTCTACTTGAGCAGAGCTGGTTACATTACCATCGTCGGCTATTATATCAAGGTCGTAGGTGCCCGCGTCCATCGCCCCATTGAGTGTCACGGTTACCTGTTGTCCAGGCTGGGCAGGATTGGGGTCGAAAGTAGCCGATGCACCAGCAGGAAGACCATTGGCAGAAAGAGAAACTCCGTTAGCACTGTCAAAGCCCGTCCCCAAAATGATATTAAAAGAAATTTCATCCCCTGTACAATTGGTAACGGTTTCCAGGCTAGGATTGACCGAAAAATCATTCACCACAATCGTACAGATTTCCAACTCCCAGCTTTCAATGTTACCTCCATCCTGATCTACATCATCAAAAACGGTCAACGTCCACGTTCCCATAGCATCATCACCGGAAAACTCTCTAAGCACCTCCGATGGCTGAAACAAACCGCTCAAAGCAGGAGAAGTATTATTGCACATATCATCCAGGTCGGAATAGGGACTGGCCGACTGATCATCGAATGCTATTGCTAAATTATCTTCACCACAAGAACCACCAAAAACATTGTTCATCAACTCAATGGTTTTTCCTTGCGGGGAGGTCAATTCGAGCCTCAGGTCGCTGACCCAGGAGTGATTAATCACTATGTTATTTACGTTAATATCATCAATAATACCGGAAGTGGTAACCTCTATTGTGGAGGTAACAACCGGGGCGCCGGAGGAAGGAATCTGAACTGGAACATCAGTTGAAACGAATGGAACGCATTCCACAGAAGCCGTCGTAAAAGCAAAAACATCAGACCAATCACTCCCTCCACAAATATTGGATGCCTTCACCCGCCAGTAGTATTTTTGAACTTCATCCAGCTGGGCCATCATTTCCAGATCAGTGTTACTAAAATTAGTTTCATCAATGATGATATTCGTAAAGTCCACGTCGGTAGCGACTTGTATTTCATAGGTTACATCTGGCAAGCTTCCCCAGGAAAAGGTCGGCATCAAGGATATATTTGTCGCTCCATCAGCAGGCGTAGATAACACAGGTACAGCTGGGGCAGCAGATGTAATATCCAGGATCAAATTGGAAAAATTGGATTCTGTTCCATCTGTCCCGACCACATTGAAAGTATATCCCCCACCAGACACCATGCCGGTACCGCCGATCGTAAGGATAGCCGAACCGCCCGGCACAACTGGATTATCACTAAATGAAGCGGTCAAACCAGGCGATAGGCCAACTACGGATAAATCGACATCAGATGTAAAACTTTCGCTTACTGTTATAGTGTACTGAGCCTCTTCGGGCGAACATAGTTCAACTATGGTGGGTGTCGCAGCAACGAAAAAATTGCATTGCGCAGCAGCTCTCCCATCCAACACAATAATGCCCGTATTGTCAGGATCAAGCCAGTCCTTAAGACGGGTGTTAGGTGTACCTCCGCCTTCCCAGGAGGTATGGAAAAAGCCATAAGAATCCAATTCATCATTTCCGCAGGCAGCAAATCCGCCGTGCAGCTGGCCGACTACTCGTTTTTGCTTATTAAATATAGGCGCACCGGAAGAGCCCGTTTCGGTGGTTCCGATATCCCAATCCTCCACGGTAATATGGTCACCGTTCGGGATGGGGTTTTCACCTAAATAGTTACTTCTAAAAGTTGGGTCAAATTCAAAACTGATCCGCTTTTCGTCCGTGTTTGGATGGTGAATGGTAATAACGGTATCCTGTGGTGCAAAACTTTCGGCACTCCAACCGGCAAAAAACGCATCGGCAGTTTCGGAAACCGGATCATCCAGCTCTAACAGGGTAAAATCTGATTGTCCTGAGCCTGCCCGGAAAATAGTGCCGGTGTTAAAATCTGACAAGGAGCCATTTCCATTGCCTCCGCTGGCAGGTGAATTGGGCTGACGGCAAGTACTGTTCTCAAAATTCCAATAAGCAACCACGGAGGCGGCGTTGCCACTACCGATCCCGCAGTGGTCGGCAGTCATGAAGTAAGGCGTGCAGTCCTGACGGGCATTATTGACCAAAAACCCAGTACAGAGCCACTGACCATTTCCGGTATAAACACCTACCGACTGGATAATGTCCCTATACTTGTCTACAATACCCCAGCCATCGGCCTCCCCACATGCGACATCCAGGTTGCAGGAACCGGAAACCAATTGGCCTAAACCCACAAAATCATGGTTGACGTATTTTAATTCCAGTCCCAGCTGATCTTTATAAGCCTCCGGTACCTGCACTTCTATGACCATTTCTTCCCCATCCAAAATGGGAGTCCACAATTGTTCATGCGCTTCGTTGTCAGCAGGGGTAAAGGGGCCCCTCACAATTTGCCCATCGGGTGAATAAAGCATGAGGCTTCCGCCACGGGGCATGTTGTATTTGGTAAAACCCAGGTTGAGGGACTTGGCTCCTTTTGAGAAAATACGAAGTCGCCACAATGCATTGCCATTTAAGAGGCGCTCCCATTTCCCATGGGTTTCGGGTGAAATATTTGTCTCAAAATTAACCGCAAACCTCGGAGCAATACCTGGACCACGTCGCTTCATTTCTGCCTCCAACAAGGCAGCATTGTCTTGTGGTGGCATGGTGATTTTTTCGATTTCAGAGAGTGGTGTCTTTGTTCTGGCGATTCGTCGATCATTTTGGGAAAACAAACAGGTGCAGGTAAAAAACAGCACCCATAAAGTCAGAACTTTTTTCATAAAAAAGATAGTTTAAAATAAGAGTTACAAAATCAAATGTAGGTCATTTATATAGGGTAAGGAGTCATCATCACTAATTATGGCAGAGGGATGACAGCATATATGAGCAGGCTGTAAAGCGTGGTACAAAGTTGAGCGTTTTTTTTCAAAGTATTTACTAGTTAAAAATGGAGAAACCAATTATTCATGATTTCTCCATTTCGATTGGCTACCGGTCCTCCGTTTTATCGGAAAAATAAAAACCAAACCCTTGCTTTTTCAATTTATTAAAAGCTTTCATCACTACTTCCACGCTCATCGCAGTTGCCCAGGCATCGGCTTCGGCACAGGTAGGTGCAACCACGGAAACAATTTCATCCCTGGTTTTGGCCTCCCCGGTTCTGGGATCAATAATGTGGTAGTATTTTTTACCGTCAAATTCCAGAAATTTTTCATTAGGTCCAGAAGTCGCGATGGCTTTGTTCCTGATCCTGATCGGTTCGGCATACACATTCCCAAAACGGTCGTACACTTGCCTTTTGATCTTCCAGTCGAGTTTTCCAGGTGGTGGGCTCCCAACGGAGATGTCTCCTCCTCCGTCTATCAATGCACTCGTGATGCCATTTTCCCGGAGGGCTTTCATGGCTTCGTCCACTGCATAACCTTTGGCAATGCCGCCGAGGTCGATGCGTAGTCCCTTTTGTGTAATTTCAATTTTTTGATCATCATGAAAAATGACTTTGTCCGCTCCCACCAGATACTTTTTCTTGACAATGTCCAAGTCATCCGGTAATTCATTTTGGCGGAAGGATTTACGCCAAAGTTTGGTCAGGGAACCAGCGGTGTAGTCGAAGGTACCCTTGGATTTTTTGGTCACCTCATCTGCCATTTGCAGCACCTTCCAAAGGTCGTCGCTTACCTTCATCCTTCCGCCAGAGCCTGCTGTGGAGACTAATCGGCTCAGTTCACTGTATTCTTTATAATCGCTGAGTATTTGTTCCAGTTCGGCAATACGGGCAAAAGCAGCATCAGCAATTTTGCTGACTTTCCGGGTGGAATCCGCATAAAAAACCAACTTGAAATCTGTCCCCATATATGGCCGCTCAAATTCGAAACGGATCATATTGGCATCAGGTTCCTGATAATTTTTGAGCCCTTCGGAAGGTCTGGCAATAGGAAAATCGCCTTCGTCGATCGTAATGGAAGCTTCTGACGTGGTAATGTATTTTTCTAATTCCGTCAGCTGCGTTGAGTCGACGGGAACAATATTGGAGGCATTGTCAATCAACAAATTACCATTATATGGAAATGGGTTGGGTGTTTCATAAAAAGCTTCAAAAACGAGGTGAGTATACGTTTCGGAAGGTTTGAACACAAACAGCTTTTCAAACCACCTTCTATTTATGACCACCCCACTTGCTGCCAACAATTCTTTCCTTTCGCAATAACTGTTGCCACCCCATATCCTTAATTGGCAAGGCGTGTTGAAGTTGATCATCTTGGCAGTAGTTCTAATTGGGCTTTCATATATCATTGACCTGGCCAGAAAAACACTAAAAGCATAAAGTTGATCTTTCTGCAATGGCGCACTCAAACGCTGTCCGAACATTTCCCAGGTCTCCGATTCCCGGACGACTAATCCGATATAAGTATTGCCGTGATGGGCTCTTAATGTTACGCCAAACGCGCTATTCTCTTTGGGATGTATATCCGGGACTGACTCCAGCGGAAAGCCGCAGTCAAAGATGCCGGGAGGCATCTTGCCATTTATTGAACCTTCTATGGGTACACCTTCAAAGGATGGGTTTGGCAAAGTGATAACTTCTTGTGTCCATGCATTTTGCACCAGAAGAAAAGAGAGAAGACAGATAGAAATAAAATTTTTCATGGCTTATTGTGGAGTGTGTCCGAAAATCACCTTCGGCTTGAAAAGAATCCCTGGAAATTCCAAACATGTTTTTCAGATACACACTGGTAATTAGTCTTTGCTCGATACTATAAAACCAGGAACAAAGATGCTGATAAACAGCTGATTTTCAATACTATAATCAATTTCTGGCTGGCCGATCATTTCCCATGATTCGTTTTCTCGTACAACCAACCCTAGATAAGATTGTCCATGTCTGGGTGGTGTATCTACGCCAAAAAGACTGTTCTGCACGGGGTGAATGTCCGGAGTGGACTGGAGGGGAAACCCACAATCGATCCAGCCTTTCGGCATTGGCCCGTTAAGCCTGCCTTCTGCCGGCTCAGCCTCAAAGGAGGGATTGACCAAACGTATAATTTCTTGTGAAAAAGCTGCTTGGAACAACAGCATAGAGAACCAACAAATAGAGAGAAGTCTTTTCATAGCTGACCAAATGATTGCTGATTGTTGAGTGCTAAAATAGGCAACAATTAGCAATCAACAATCAGCATTTCCAATTAGATGACCTTCGTTACGCCGGGCACGGCACAAGGGTACATACCATCCGCACCGGGCAGCACTGGAGGCGTTGCATCCCACGCAAAACGCTCGGGCATGAGACTCACTTCAGAATTGATGGCCTCGTCCCATTCGATCATTTTACCGGAATACGTTGCCATACGGCCGAGGATGGCAGTCATAGTGGCGTGGGCACCGTTTTCAGCATCTGCATATTTATATTCGCCTTTGGTAATGGCTGCGAACAATTCGTCGTGTTCCACCTGGTAGGGGTTGGGGTCTTTACGGCTGTCGTGTTTAAAAATTTCATGCCCGCTGCGGGTCAGCAACACCCCGGGCTTTGGTGCGGAACCATTGGTTCCCTGCAAGGCTTCTGAAACCCGGCTCATTGTGCCCGGCTGATGGCGGCACTGGCTGAACATCCGGCTGCCATCGGCATATTCGTATTCAACAAAGTGGTGATCGAAAATTTCACCAAAGTCCTCCCCTACCCTCACCTGACGGCCGCCCATGCCATGTGCCCGCACGGGGTGTGCTTTTTTGGCCCAGTTACCCACGTCCAGATTATGGATATGCTGCTCGCAGATATGGTCTCCGCAAATCCAGGTAAAGTAGTACCAGTTGCGCATTTGGTATTCCATTTCAGTAAGTGGCCGTCCAGCTTTTTCAGCATATTCTTTTCGGCCGCGCACCCAGACGCCGTCGTTGTTCCAATAAACGTGCGAGGTCACGATGTCACCAATAGCTCCGGCATGTACCAAATCCATCCATTTCCGGTAAACTGTTTGGTAGTGCCGCTGCAAGCCCACCACCACGTTAAGCTTTTTCTTTTTGGCTACTTCCGCAGCCGCCAGTACCCGGCGAATGCCCGGTGCGTCGGTAGCGACTGGTTTCTCCATAAAGACATGTTTACCTTGCTTTACAGCTTCTTCAAAATGCATGGGACGAAACCCAGGAGGTGTGGTCAGGATCACAACATCCGCCAATGGAATGGCTTTTTTATAGGCATCAAAACCGTCAAATTTATGTTCTTCCGGCACATCGATCCGATCTCGCAAGTTTCCTTCTGCCCCTGACCAATCCGAAATATCATCAGCGGTCAACGCATCGTAACAATTATCCAGTTGGTCCCGGAATGCATCGGCCATTGCGACCAGTTTTACATTTTCCTTGGTCAACAATGCCTGCATAGCGGCTCCTGTTCCACGCCCGCCACAGCCTACCAGTGCGACCTTGATAGCATCGTCGCCATCAATATGTGCCTTCGCCGCCAACATGGAGGGAACGAGCAGCGTACCTGCCGTCGCCAACCCAGATGTTTTGACAAATTGGCGCCGGTTTGTTTTATTCTTGAACATATCTTTCATGATTTATAGTTGGATATTTGAAAATGAACCTAATGATCGGGAAAGTAATCGGGATAGCCAAATGGTTTGATGGTTTCACTGTTTTATTGCTTTAGGGCTGTGATTAAGAGCTGTCGGAGTTGTATTTTATTGCCTTCTTGCCACTGCCCACTTAAAGAAAAAAAGGCCGCCGCTTGCGCAACTGCCTTTTTGGTGTTCAATAGAAATTGTTTTTGTTTTGCCAGTCTATAAATAAAACGAGTGTGAAGCTCGTCAGTAAAATTATATCACACAGATCTTTATTTCATTTGAAGAAGGAAAAAAACAAGCAGTAATTATTTGACTGGAACCTGGTTAACTGATGAGCTGTCAACTAATCATTTGCCCTGTTCTTTTTATCCTTTTTGAAAAAACGCCTTTCGGACATCCATTTTTTCATTTTTTGCAAATCCAGTTTTTTTGCTTTTTGCCCCGTGGCCATCTCCTCTCCGGCTACCACTACTGACATGGTCGATAAATGCAGATCGGCAAATTCGTCCACTGGAATGGAGGCCAATTTAATCGGTTTGATCGGTTCCATTGCAGGCATGGGCACTTTAACATTTTCCACTTTCCTGGGGATGTTCCTCAATGGTTCCAGCACTTCCACCCCCTCATTGAAAGGACGGTAACGTTTCAGCTCTTTCGGAAACCAGACTACCAGTTCCTGCCCTTTGGTGAGTTGTTCTGATGTCAGGTTGTTCCATACCTGCAGATTGTACCCTGAGCAACTGAATATCTGCCCAAGTTTCTCCAGGCGGTCCCCTTCTAAAGTTGTATAGAATGTTTTGAAATAAAAATCATCAGGCGAGTACGCGCCTTCTTCGACCAGTTCGGGCAATGGTGGCAGCTCCCGGGCCACTTCCTCTTCGGGTTTCAATAATTGAATATAGTCCCGCAGGGCCTGCATGGTCCGCAGCGGCAAAACGACCCAGTGGCCTTTCGTACTCGCAGGTACATACCCTTTTTTATAAGCCGGGTTCAATGCTTCTACGACAGAAACCGGTACTCCGGCAACAGCTGCAATGGAATCAAACGGCAGCTCCATAAACACCAGCTCGTTGTCGGTCAATTGCAGATCCAGGTGTCGGTACTCCGGGACTACTGCATGCTGTTGATAATACTTTATCATATAGGCCGCTCCTAAAAAGGCAGGGACAAAATTGCGGGTTTCCCGCGGCAGGTATTTGCTGATTTCCCAGTAGTCAGTTTTGCCACCTGCCCGCCGGATGGCCTTGCGGATGTTGCCCGCTCCACAGTTGTAGGAAGCAATGGCCAATTCCCAGCTGCCAAAGCGTTCATAAGCATTGGCCAAATATTTCATTGCCGCTATGGTCGAGCGATTGGGGCAGCGCCGCTCATCGATACGGCTGTTTATTTTCAACCCATAACCTGCACCTGTTTCTTTCATAAATTGCCAAAGCCCCACCGCCCCGACCCTGGAAACGGCTTTTGGGTTCAAGGCTGACTCCAGCACGGCCAGGTACTTCAGGTCGGCCGGCAAGTCATGTTCGGCCAGGTATTTTTCAAAAATGGGGAAATAAGTGACCGACCTGTTTAAGATCATCTTTGCCTTCCGGGCATCGTTTGCAAAATAACCTTTTATATAATTGTCGACCCTTGTCGTGTAACGAGGTTTCACGATACATTCCATATGCTCCAGCCTCGACTGGACTTCTTCTGTATCATAAAAATTATCTGCTTGTGAATGGGAAAATGAGAAGATTAGCAGCAGGGTGAATAAGGTGCGAAACATGGTTCGATTCATTCGTGCTTGAAGATTATTCTATGCTTGCCGTCCGGTTATGGGTTATAATTGTGATGTAGAATGATGTGTAAAATGCCCCGGTTTGGCAAGTGCTCTATCAGTTGTAGTTTTCCAAAAAACGAGCTGAAAATTCGTTCAGCGGCACTTTTTTTTATTACTTCAAAATTTGCGAGGGCGAAGGTAGTAAAATTTCGGCAGACGGCAGAAAAGGGCTGTCGTTACAAGTGTGGTGGTCAGGAGATGGCATTGGAGAAGGCCAACAACTTTTCTTCCTCAAATTTATCCGCCATTAACTGGATGCCTAGAGGCAAGCCACTGGCGTGGTCTTCAATGGGCAGAGAGATGGCAGGAATACCGGCCATATTTGCCTGTACCGTAAAGATATCCGCTAAATACATTGCCACCGGGTCATCCTGCATTTGGCCGATGTCCCATGCAGGTGTAGGTGATGCCGGTGCCAAAATGAAATCATATTCCTTTAAGATATCCCGCGTACGATCATAGATCAGCCGCCGTACCTGTTGTGCTTTGGCATAGTAAGCATCGTAATAGCCCGCGCTCAATACAAACGTACCCAACATGATACGCCGCTTTACCTCTGTCCCAAACCCTTCCGTTCTCGATTTTTTATAAACAGCATGAATATCTTTTCCCTCTGTTGTCCTGTGGCCAAATCGAATGCCGTCGTAACGAGACAGGTTGGAAGAAGCCTCCGCAGTGGTCAGCACATAATAAGCCGGAATGATGAAATCCAAATGTTCAAATTCCACCGGCTCCACCTGGTGCCCTTGCATTCTTAGTTTTTCGATAAAATCGAAGGTTGCTTTTTTCACTCCTTCATCTATGCCGGGGTGGCTGAGTGCCGTTTCATAATAGGCAATTTTTGCTTTTTCCATACCACCGGTGTTACCGTTTGCAACAGTAACACCGTTAGGGGCTGGTTTCATACTGCTGGTCGCATCAAATTCATCCGCCCCTGCCATCACTTCCAGGAGCAACGCCACATCGCTCACACTATTTGACAAAATACCGATCTGGTCAAAGCTGGAAGCATAAGCCAACAGCCCGTGCCTGGAAATTCGCCCGTAGGTCGGCTTAAAACCCACTACACCACAAAACGCCGCTGGCTGCCGAACTGACCCTCCTGTGTCACTCCCCAGAGACGCCAGGCAAGTCCCTGCCTGCACCGACACGGCCGATGCCCCCGAAGATCCCCCCGGCACTTTTGAAGGGTCAGCCGCATTCCGGGTAGGCCCATAACACGAGCTTTCGTTGGTACTGCCCATCGCAAATTCATCGCAATTGACCCGCCCGATGATGATGGCATCCTCGGCGAGCAGGCGCTCTACCGCAGTTGCTGAGAAGAGGGAGGTAAAACCTCTTAATATTTTAGAACCGGCAGTCACCTGATGCCCTTCATAACAGATTACATCTTTAATGGAAATGACCGCACCAAACAATTTACCCACTGCGCTGGGGGACTTACGCCATTTTTCATCCAGTTCACCCGCCCGTTGTAATGCTTCTTCAGCAAATACTTCGATGTAAATATTCAAATCTTTAGTCGATTCTATTTTCTGCAAATAATGCCCGACTATCTGTCGACAGGTCATTTCCCCTGACTGGATGGCTTGCTTGACATGGCTGTATGATGTGTACTGCACGGATCGTGATTTTTGGCGAGGGGCAAAGGTAGGAAAATGGGGTACACTCGTACTCTAACCGCTCTGAATTCTGTATAAAATGCGAGCGCAAAACAACGAGTAAAATCACTCCAAATAATGACCGGCATCATTGGCGGCAGCAGAAATATAGCGTTAGCTTGCCGCCTCATTCAAAAACAACCATCATGAAAAATTTACTGTTTTCAGCGACCATCCTGATCTCTTTAATGTTGTTCAGTTCCTGCGGTGTCAACTATGCCCTGATCGAAAACCAAAATCAAAATTCCACACAGGTCCATCTGGCCAATGATAATTTTAAAGTCGTGGATAGCGTCACGGGGAATGCTGAAGTAGAATACGTCCTCTTCTTTGGAGGTCTTAACAAGAAACAACTGTACGAAAACGCATACGCTAATATGGTAAAAAGTGCCAACCTGCTATCCAGTTCCAAAGCATTGATCAATACGGTGACGGAAGAGCAGATCGGTGGTTTTTTTCCATTTTATTACAAGCGGACAATTACGGTGAGTGCGCATGTAGTGGAGTTTACCAGATGAGAAAGAAGGCATAGCATTAAAACTCACTTTTCAACATTTTTAATAAAAATAGCTTGCGGCAGATAAACGCTATTTGCCCGTCAGGTTCCAGATCAAGGGGTGGTTTCCATCACATCCAGCAATCGCCTGCTCCTATTCTAGGAGCAGGCGATTGTTATTTTTAGCCTGGCTCTCTTTTGATACTATCTCGACCATATTTCATATCTTCCCATTTCATCAAATCCACCGATCATGGCTCAGCTTACACTCAACATCAACGGGCAACAAATAAATGCCGATGTCGCCGAAGGCACTTCTCTCCTTTGGGTGATCCGGGAACATCTCGGACTGACCGGCACCAAATACGGCTGCGGCGTTGGGCAGTGCGGCTCTTGCACCGTCCACATCAATGGCAACCCGATCAAGTCTTGCACTGTCACCGCCGAAGGGGTGGCAGAAGGACAGGCCATTACGACGATTGAAGGACTGGCGAAGGACGGTCAGCATCCATTGCAGCAGGCGTGGGTAGCAGCGCAGGTGCCACAATGTGGATATTGCCAGTCTGGGCAAATCATGCAAGCGGCAGCACTGCTCAAAAAAAATGGAAACCCTACCAGAGAGGAAATCATCAAACATATGAATGGCAACCTCTGCCGTTGTGGAACTTACCTGCGCATTTTGAAAGCTATCCAAATAGCAGCGGGCAGTGAAAGCCTGATGACATCCACAGAAGGGTAACGACTGCGGCACCGGTCTGAATCAGTTCCCGAAAACATGTCTAATTTCACCTATTTTAATTTTATCATGAATAGAATCTCTACTCCTCATACGCCTCAGGTATCACGACGGAAATTTATTAAAACCACTGGCGGTTTTGCCTTTTTGATTGGCGCTTCAGGTGTGTTGCCGCAAATCATTTCCTGCAAAAGCACCAAAGAGATCGATCCCGGTATTTTAAAACAACTCACCGCCTGGGTACATTTGAGCAGCAACGGTCAAGTGACCATTTACAACCCTGCCGCCGAAATGGGTCAAGGTTCCATGACTGCTCTCCCCCTCATTTTTGCTGAAGAAATGGACGCCGACTGGGATCAGGTTAAAGTCGAATTTTCACCGCAGCAAAAAGAAATATATGGCTCACCCGGATGGGACGGCAAAACCAAAATCATGATGACAGTAGGCAGTCGAACAACCAGGAGTTTCTTTCCTGTACTACGACAAGCCGGGGCCCAGGCCCGTTATGTATTGTTGAATAGTGTAGCGCAGCAATGGCAAGTACCACTTTCCGAACTGACAACCGAACCGGGCAAGGTCATCCATGCCAACAGTGGACAGGAAGTGAGCTATGGCGATATTGTCTCTTTTTTGCAAATACCGGAGTACATCCCCGAAATTCCAGAAGAACAATTAAAAAATCCTCAAAATTTTCAACTGATCGGCAAGGACATCCCGCGGTGGGACATCCCAGCCAAATCGGATGGTTCTGCCCAGTTCGCAATGGACATCAGATTGCCGGAGATGCTGTATGCGACCATCGAGAGAGGCAACCTCCACGGCGCCAAACCCTCTTTAAAAAATCGTTCAGCCATCGAAGCCACGGATGGGGTGATCAAGATAGTGGAACTCGATCATGGCATTGGTATCATCACAAACACACTGGAAAGGGCATTGAATGTCAAAAAGGAATTGGACATTGAATGGAGCGATGCAACAGCATCCGGATTTAGTTCAAAAAGTGCTTTTGCCCAATATGAAAAAGTATTGCGAAGCAGTAAAAAAGGTAAAGAAATCACCAACACCGGTGATTTCAAAAGAGCCAATCGCAAAGCTGCGAAAACCTATTCCGCCGACTACTTGAATGACTACGTATACCACGCCCAAATGGAACCACTCAATGCCATCGCACAAGTCGCTGCGGATGGCAATGGTGCTGAAATCTGGGTTGGGAGTCAAAATGGCCCAAGTGATAAAATGCTGGCAGCCAAGGCGTTGGGGATAGAACCGTCAGCCGTGAAAGTCAACTTGCAATACCTCGGCGGTGGATTGGGCCGGCGTTCTTATGGCGACGTTTCAGAAGAAGCAGCCCTATTGGCAAAAGCAGTTGCTCCCTACCCTGTCAAATTAATATGGACCAGGGAAGACGATGTACAGTACGGCAAATTTCGGCCTATGTCGTTGCAACGATTGCAGGCCTGCACTGATGACAAAGGTGAGGTGACGGGGCTTTCACATATTGTAGTCGGCGACGGGGCCAACCTGCTGGCAAGTGGTATTCACAATAAATTTTACGACATCCCCAATCAATACGCCGAAGTTCGGGTGGTACCTCACGGCATCCGCGTCAAGCATTGGCGGGCAGTGGGGCATGGCCCCAATAAATTTGCCATCGAATCCCTGCTGGATGAAATAGCCAATGACCAGGGGGCCGACCCCATCGAGTTTCGTCGTAACCTGATGAAAAATGCACCAAAGGCTTTGGCTACTTTAAGTAAAGCGGCTGAAATGGCCCAATGGGCAACACCTCCTCCCGAAGGCAGGGCAAAAGGTGTAGCCTTTCTTGAGCGAAGTGGCACCCTCACTACCGGCATCTGTGAAATATCTGTGAATCGGGAGACGGGCAAAATAACAGTCCACCATTTTTGGTCGGCATCAGATGCGGGCATCATCGTGCAGCCTGACAATGTACGGGCACAAATCGAGGGAGGTATTGTAATGGGGATCGGCAGTGTGTTATCCGAGCAAATTACCATTGAAGATGGCCGGGTGCAGCAATCTAATTTCCACGACTACCACATCGCCCGCATGGAGGACGCGCCGGAGACCATCGAAACGGCCTTGATTGAATCGCAGGAAATTCCGCAAGGAGTGGGTGAATCGGGTACGCCTCTGGTTGCCTGCGCCATTGCCAATGCGTTTGCCGCGCTAACGGGTAAGCGGTTGCGGCATTTGCCATTTACGAAGGAGAGGGTTTTGGAGGTGTTGGGGTAAAATCAAAAATCTGATATCGTTAAGCAGGTGATCAAAAAAAATGACACTTTTTCTTTGCTTGGAAATGAGTCTCGAGGCTTGGAAAGCAAACATTTGCCAAAATAAAAGTGTCATTTTTAGTGTTCCTTATTTTTGATTTTAATAAAGTAACCCCCTCATTTACGGAAATGGTGCTTCACCCAATCCACCTCCATCACCCATTCACCCACCATCGGTGAGTCGGTAATTTTGGCGAAATTTAAAATCGCAAACATCGGTTCCGGATATTGATCACCTTCACCTACGTTGCGGTGTACTTCCTTGCCATCGAGTCGGTAAACGAGGTCACTGCCTTCCCATTCCACGGAGTATTCGTGATATTCTTCCAGGTTGGCTTCTATATCGGTTCGCAAACTCTGCCAGTCACCTTTATCGCATTCCCCCAGGCTCTTGATCGCGCCAGTCGTAAAGTGATCGTCTTTGGCATCGCCGTGGTGCTCAAAAATATCGATTTCACCGGACCCCGTTAGTGGCCAACAAATATTCTCGTCGGGTTCCTGAACGGGTGGTTCATTATTTTGTGCCCCCAATAGCCACCACGCGGGAAACATGCTGGGCTCACCACTGGTCAGCAACCTTAACCTGGCGGTCCATTTGCCCTTGATAAATTCTTTCCGGTTCTTGGAAGCGATGCGGCCGGCTACATACTCGGTGGGGGGATGTTGTTTGCCATGCTTGTCCAAATTGTCACATTCGCGAGGCTCGCCGATGTTGACTACCCTTATTTTCAGAGTACCGTCACTTACCTCCCTCGTGCCGAACTCGCCATCAGGGACATAACAGTGTTTTTCATTGTTCACCCATATGCGCTGATCCTGCCAGTTGTCAGGGTTGAAGGTTTCGAAGTCGTCGAAGAAGTCTTCTTGCCAAGGGTCAGCAGGTGTTTCAGCGGCTTTTTCTTTGTTGTTTTTTTGACCACCTGAACAGCCAACTATCAGGAGTAGAAATGCGGCCAGGGAAATGATTAATACTTGTTTCATGATTATGTTTTATATATCGTTTTGTTATTGAATGTTAGTGTGTGTGGTTTATAGTTGGATTAATGGACACAAAGGTCACAAATTTTAGCCGTTGGTGCCAGACGGCATCCGTTACCCAAACTGCCTAAGATCTCAGTCGTTACCATCCCCTTTCACCACCTTCTTCACCTCTGCCCGATAAGCCGACGGGTTTTTCCCCGTTGTCTCCTTAAAAATCTTATTGAAATTCGAAAAATTATTGAAGCCACTTTCATAGCAGACCTCTGTGATGGGCAAGGAGGTTTCCGAAAGCAATTTACAGGCATGTACTACCCGGTGCTCATTGACGAAACGGGTAAACGTCTTGTTTGAATGCTTTTTAAAATAGCGGCAAAAAGCAGGCACGGTCATGCTCACCTCGTCGGCAATATCTTCCAATGGAATCGGTTCTTTAAAATTTTCCTGCACATAACTGAATACCTGGTTGATGCGGTCGGTGTCTTTTGGCTGTACTTCGAGGGTGATGGCCTGAACGTTCAAGATTTCATATTCTTCGGAAAGAGCCATTTCTTTCAGAATGGAAAGGAAACTCAACAAGCGGTCGTAATTATCGAGGGTGGCGAGCTCTTCAAGGCGTCGGCCCAATTCGTACTTCGTGCGGCCATGAAAGGCCAGCCCCTGCTTCGACCGTTCGAGCAGTTGTTGTACGGAAGCCATTTCAGGGATATTGAAAAAGCCGGAACCAAGAAAACCTTCCTGCATCTGAACGACGGTCTGCTTGCGGTTGGCAGTCAGTCGGTCGGTGAAGCCAAAATGCGGCAGGTTGGAACCGATAAAGATCAGATCGCCGTCGTTGAAATAGGAAATATGATTGCCGATGTGCCGCTTGCCATTTCCGCCATTTACATACACCAGTTCCAATTCTGGATGAAAGTGCCAGATGGGCTGTGTATTTTGGGTGGGCCCATCGTAGTGTTGATAATTAAAGGAAGCACCAAAAGCAGGTGTCACTTTTTCCAATGCTGGTTTGGAGGTAATCATAGTTAATGATTTATCAATACGTTGCCGAAGTCCCTTCGGCAATTCAATAATTTCAGAGAGTATCTCGAGGTACCGCATTCTAATGGGACTCGGGCGGCACTGATCCGTCGAGCTCAAAATTAGCTCATCTCACTTTACCCATTATTATACAAATTTAACCAACATTGGTTCTATTTTAACATTAGGCAATGAAATGGCAATAGCCATGGTTAAAATAACATATAAAGCTGCCAATTCTGGCGTAGTCGAAGGTATGCTGTCGTCCTATTTTTGTCTTATGAAAACTTTGGCCGAACGGCCATTTTTTCAAATCAAGATTTAACAACCAAAAAAATTCAATCGTTATGAAATCACTGATCAAAATGTTTTGGATACTGACCTTGGCACTTACCGTCAACCCGCTTTTTGCAAACGATAATGACCCAGGTCTGGAACTTGCACCCATAGATGCCAAAAGCTTTGCCGTTTATCTCGACGCTGCCGTAGAGTGTACGGCTCACATCCGTATCAAAGACATGGGTGGAGTTACACTACTCAATGAAAGTTATCGCAATGTGACCAGTCTGTCAAAGAAAATCAACATGACCAACCTGCCGATAGGAACCTACTTCGTGGAGGTGGAAGACCGGATCAAAATACAGGCTTTTATCATCAGAATGACAAGTAGTGGCCTGACCGTTACACACCAGCCTGAAAAAGATTATTTCAAGCCGCTTTTCATTCAAAAAGGAAAATACGTTGACATGTGCATGCTGTTGCTTCCTGAAAAATACGCCACTGTCAGCATCTTCTCAAGCAATGGCAAAATGTTGCTGCAGGACGTGGTACACGATGAAGCCTCGCTCGAAAAACGTTTCAACGTTTCCAATATGGAACGAGGTACCTACTATTTTGTAGTAACAACTGCCGGTAAGACCATCACCCGGGCGGTGACTATTCGTTGATACACAGCTTTTAAACTAAAACCAAACGGGGCTGCTCCGTCGTCGGATCAGCCCCGCTGTTTTTGTATGCTGGACTCAATCAGTATAGCACGCAGCAAAAAAGCATATTTAAACTTTATGTCTTTGGTGTCAAAAACCCTATTGCCATTCTCCATAGTTCCTCAAAAGGAACTACCTCGATCTCCCGAACATCGGCGCCGATGCTGGGGTGAGAACCGCTGATGGTTTGCAGGTATCTCTTACTCTTGGCATGAATATGCCCTATTTGGAATCCGCCCCTGGCGATGCACTGTAAAAGTCGCAGAAAAGCAACCGGCCTTTCCAGGCCTTTTCCTTTCAGGTGCTCTTTTATATAAGCTTCCAGCCGTTCGCAACGGTAACGGTAGTGTTCGTATTTTTTGGTTTTCAGCAGGTGAAGCATTTCCACAATGAGGATACTCAGGTGGTTGCCGGTCTTGTCTGAACTAGAGACCGGCATACTGTTCATGAAACGGTTTAGGCGCCATTTACCGGGCATCTCTATATCATACAGTTCCAGGTAGGCCCGGACAATCTGCCAACGTTCCTTAACCTGCTCCGTTTGGAATTTCTTGGGCAGCTTGGTGGCCTTGTGCCAGGCATCGAGGGCAATGGCCGGCTTACGGGAATGGAACCCCAACAAGGCTCGATGGATCATGATGATCTGCCAGTTGTGCTTCCCCCTGGCCGGGCCGATCAGGCTCTTGTTGATCAAGGTTTCTGCCTGGGCAAATTCCCGACGGGACAAATGGGAGGCAATTGCACGAAAGTAAAAGGAGAACTTTATGATATATGGAAGGTCATTTATGTTTTCAAAGTGCTGCAATGCTGCCTCGCAGGTAGCCAGCATCTTTGCCTCCTGCCTTTTGACCTGATAATAGAGCACGGCCGTTAAAAATCTTACATGATGGAACCTGTTACTTTTAGCAGGTATCTCTGCCAGTTCTGCTAAGCGTTCTGGAATCAGTGGAGAAGGCGTTCCTTTCCTGAGTTGAAGTCCAAATTCAAAAAAAACATCTTCTGCCTCCAGTTCCCACTGTACTTCCTGATTATAAAACCATTGTTTTTCGGTATAGTATTTATAATATTTCAGGTCGGGGGCAGTCGTGCTGTAATATCTTCTAAGTTTTCTGCTAAGTTCAAGCGCAATCGGGTACATGCCGTTTTTCTCAGCTTTGCGGACAGCTGCCCGTGCAAGCGGTATGCCTGCGGCCATCTTTCCTGTCCCGATCAACATCATCGCTGTCTCGTACTGTTTACGAATGCCGAACTGTATGCGTTTGACCCGATCCCAATTCCTGAAGTTATTTGTCAAGACACCATCGGCCAATTGGTCTTTGACTTCCTTGTAAAGTACATTGAAATAGTTATCTGAAATCTGAAAAACTTCCCGGGCCTCCTGGCGGCTAAACCCAGACAAGGCCATGTCGTAAAGCTTACGGTGATTGCTGTTCTTCGGTGTCCACTCAGACAGCTGCGCATATTCTCTAAGCTCTTTCATATTAATTACTAAGGATTATTTAAAGACAAATGCTTTTTAAGTGTTGTTTATCAGTTTTTTATGTATTTGATTCTGCCGTAATTGTCCCTAAGCTTTTGATGAAAAACCGCCTACTCCATCGATTTTTTGCTGCTTTATTTTGCTGAGTCAATTGTATTCACAACCAAACAACAGTAATCATGAAAAAACAGACTACAGCAAAAAAGGCTTGGGAAGCTTTTATCGCCCACCAAATAGTTGAATCGGAAAAGATCAAAGGCGGGGACGAGTCGATCATCATTGAAGATATTGATGAAATCTAAACTAAAAAATAGTGGGGGCGGCCAAATCGCTCCCATTCTTCTTTTCCGCAGGAATCGATTCAAAAGCAAGTACTACCTTATCTTGGGTTCGATTTACTTTCCGGTTGTGCCTTCCGGTATTGGCCCGAAAGCGATCCCATAAAATGAATGGTTTGTTTTACTATTTCAAGGTTACCAGTTGCGTACATCTTACCTTCCCTATGCATTTTCCAGCAGGGTAAATCTACCAGTAACTTAATCCTTTAAGCCTTCCAGCAATCTTAGGAGCTCTGCTTTTTCTGACTCGTCTTCCTCCCTCACTGGAAATCCTCCCAGAAACTCTCCCACCTTCAGCAGGGTATCAAAAGCCACTTTCATCTCGTCTCCCATCTCTAGAATTTGCATTTCCTTATTGGCAATGATTCGGTGGAGTTTTGTTTCATCCGCTCCGGCAAACGAGGAGGCATTGCTATCTATTGCCGGAATTCCATTAATGGAGAAGTCCACTCTAAGCAGATCATCTATTTTGACCTGAAAATAGTCTGCCAATTCAATCAATTTGTCATACTTGGGATCCCTGCCCTTCTCCCAGTTACTCCATGTATCGGGATTGGTATCAAAAAGTTCAGCTGCTTCTTTTTGAGTCAGCATTTTCGATTTACGCAAAAAGTGAATGTTTTTTTGGAACAAACTCATCGACTTTAAATTACCTGCGTATTTAAGTTAAAATTCAGCATAACGCTGAATTAATCATTTAAAAAGTCAATCTACCACGTTTCAGACGTGACAATTTTGTGACAACACACAAAATAAACTAAAATACCAAAATCAGCGAAATAAAATCCTGCTTACCGGCTGAGCAAATATTAAAAAAACAACGACCATCTCATTGGCAATGTCACCACCCAACTGTATTTCGGCAAAAATGGAATCTTGGGCAAGACTTCTCTAGAAAATCCATAGAAAGGGAAACCATTTCAGTTCAGATAATTAAGTCGAAAAACAGATGGTGCACACCCGTTTTTCTGTTTAAAATTCCTCGCAAATATTTTTGGGTTATTGTACTCTATGTCAAAGCAGATTTCAGAGACAGATTTATCGGTATGTTTTAACCGTTCGGCCGCTTTGGTTAATCGTTGATCCCGTATATACCTGGCAGGTTGAACGAGAAAGACTTCCCGAAATTTTCTCTTGAAGGAAGATAGGCTCATGTTGGTTAGAAAAGCGAGATCTTCAATGCTCAGCGGCTCAAAAAGGTTGTTCCGTATCACTTCTTTGAATTCATACTTATGAACTTGCTACCTTTATTCGGACAGTTTTTTTTCTGGTTGTTGTGCCTTTGTCATTGTGAAAGTTTTCTCACACTGACCAACCAGTTCAAGCCACTTGTCTATGGCTTTTGTCTATGGAGTACAAAAAGAATCCCGTAAACGATTGACAATCAATAATTTACGGGATCGTAGTGGAGAATGCCGGATCCCCCACCCTATCGTGTAACTATCTCATAATCAATTTTTTAAACTCATCCATGGACACCTCATGGACAAGTCTCACAGACAAGCTACCACATTTCGCGCACTCAGGCTTTGAAGCAGCTGGTCAACTATTTTAATTGTTTATTTCAACCACCCCAGCGCCATCTCCCACAGCCGCTCAAACGGCACCACCTCCACTTCCCGCACATCCGCCCCGATCCGGGGAGTACTGGAGTGTAATTTATTCAGATAGATTTTCCCTTTTTTGGCTGCTTCTGTCCGCCGGAACCCGCCCCGCACCACGCACTGCAGCAGCCGGAAGAAATGCACGAAACGGACCAGCTCCTTCTTCTTGTTCAGGTAGCGATCGATGTAAGCAGTCATCCGCTCGCAGCGGTAGCGGTAGGCCTCGAACTTGTTTTGCTTCAGCAGGTGGAGGAGCTCGGCGATGTGAACGCTCAAGATCGGACCGGACTTGTCCGACTGCGAATAAGGGAAGCTGTTCAGGAACTTCGTAAGGCGCCAGGTACCCGTCCCCCGATCGAACAGCTCCAGGTAGGCACGGATGATCCGCCAGCGCTCCTGAATCTGTTCTGTCCGAAGTTTCCTAGGTACCTTCATGGCTTTTTGATACGAATCAACAGCAATAGCGGCTTTTCCAGAATGGAAACCTAATAGCGCTCGGTGCAACATCAAAATCTGCCAATTCGTCCCTCCACGTTTCGGATCTTTCAAACTTTGGTTGAGAATGATCTCCGCCTGGGCAAATTCACCATGAGCGAGGTGGCCGGCCACCAATCGGTAATAAAACGAAAAACGGAGTATATAAGGAACGTGCTTATACTGACGGAACAGTTCTATTGCTTCCTTACATGTATCGATCATCGCCTTATCCTGCCTGACAATTTGCTGATGCATGACACGACAGATCAGGCGCATGTAATGAAAGCGGTGGCTGTTTGAATTGACCTGGTCAAATTTATCCAGCTCCTCTTCCACACCTTGCATGAAACCTCCGGTCAGATGCTTGTGGATATAGCGGTAAAACAGTGTTTCTGCCTGGACTTCGAGCTGAAGCTCTCCCATGTAATAGTTGAGCCGCTCCGCATAAAATCGGTACTGCTTCGAATTCACATTGATTGACCCGTAAATACCAACCAAACTGCGGCACAGATCTAAGGCAACCTGAAAGAGCCCATATTTTTCAGCCTTCCGGAGAGTGGTACGGGCCAGTGGTACGCCGGCTACTTTTTTATCCAGTAGCAACAATTTGATAGCTGTCTCATAGTTGCGGCGGATTGAACATTGGATACGCTGCCAGGGAGTCAGGTCACTCAATGAGTGATTAAGCACCCCAGACATCATATAATCCTTCAACTGATAGTAGATATTGTTGAAATATTTATCTGATACCCCCAATTGAATTTTAGCTTCTTCCCTGCTCAGGCCATTGATGGCCAACCTATACAATTTCAACTGGTCTCCATTTTCTGGAATATTGGAAGAAACCGAAGCAAATTCCTGTAATGCTTTCATGTTGCTACTAAAAATTTTGCTTGTTATAATCTTTTAAAAAACTGACTGTTAGCGATATATGAAATTATATTATGTCAATACAAGCCTAAAAAGGCCGGTTTTCTAAGGTACGGGGCCATTTTTATGGCATTTTTTTTTGCGTGGTCAACTGAATTCATAACCAAACCACAGCAATCATGAAAAAATTGACCACTGCCAGCAATGGCTTGGAGGCCTTCACCTATTACCAAATTGAAAAGACGGAAGAAATAAAAGGAGGAAAGGATGTTATCATTGTAGATGACACGACCGTCGGCTAAAAACAACGAAAGATGGGAGCGGCTCAATCACTCTCATCTTTCTAATTTACTGGTTATCAGTGTTTTTAGAGGCCATGATTTCTTCGTAGAGAAGAAGTAGGCTGACAATGAATTTAGAGGCAAGTTTGAGTTTTTGTTGCGCCCGCTCGTCTTGATGGGCATTTTTGTTGCTTGCCATGCACTGGAAATTTAGCGTGAGGGTATTAATTTAACCTTTACAAGATAAACATTTCCAGCGCCTCCCCACCGTTTCAAGTTTTTCCTAATCAGCAGCTTTCTGCATATTAGGCTATTTTTGTATTAAATTTCTTTCAATATGTTTAAAAAGATTCATCTACGTTGGATAGCTTTCTGTGATTGGATGAAAGACCCAATTTCGGTCCTCGCCGTTTTCGCTCTTTTGTTATCGATCTCAGCCTTTTTAGTTGCGCTGTTGAAGGATTGTCATTAACAAAAAAGCAACTGAAATAATTATCGCTATCCAGATAGTCCATAATTGCTCTTTGTTCTTTTTTACAGAAGTTCGAAAAAACTCGCTTTGTTCCTTCCTCATTTTCTCTTGAGCTTTCATGAACTTTTCATCTAACTCAATCCTCAGTTTCTCAACTGACTTCTCATAATATTCCTTCTGGTGCTTGGTAATTTCAGCACTCAATTCTTTTTTAATTTTAATAATCTGAAGTTCAGCAAACTCATGCTGCTTGTCCTGAAGTTCAAGTGATTTCTGATGTTCTGCTTTTTTCATTTCCAAAAACTTCTCATATCCTCCCTGCCTGACCAACTCTTGACCTTCTAATGAAATTTTTGCTGAATAAGGTTCCAATGAATTATCAACATACCCTTCCTTTGACAATAATTTGAAATATTCTTTGATCTTGTCTTCACATTCCAAGAACTCCTCATCCTCATTTACTCCAAAAAGAGTTTTACATATATAATTTACCTGCAAATAAAGTGTTGGCTCGCTATTTAGTAAACCTAGAACCCTGTCAATTTCCTGTATGGCTTTTTTAGCTAACATAAAATGATAATAGCTATTAAGTAATCCCCTCCACCTTCGCCAGCCCCTCATCCAGCTCCCGCTTGATCTCCCTCAGCTTCTCCCCGCCTTCCTCTTTAAATGGCGGTAGCTCCATGAACAGCTTCCCCACCTTGAGCAACAGCTCCGCCAGATACTCCAATTGTTCGTTCTTGTCCATCAGCTCCAACTCCTTCTTGCCCAGGGCATTCAGCATTTTAGTCTTCTCATGAGATGAGATTTCCTTTACCGTGGACAATTGCCCTCCCGACAAATACATCTCTCCCTCCCCGATTAGAAGCCATCTCAAATTGACATCTGGGAATAGTCTAGCAACGGCTTGGATTATATCTATTCTAGGGAATTCAGTTTTCCCGCTCGTGACATTATGTAGGTTCCTTGCTTTCAATTTTGCGACTTCCGAAAATTTCAATGCTGAAATTTTTTTGTCGTGCAAAACTTCTACAAGTCGCTCATTTACAGTCATTTGGTAAAATTTATCAGAATATATATTCTATTAATTGCAAATAAATACCAGAAATTATTTGCTAATTTGGAATTTATATGCGTATAATTGCGCAACGGTTTACAATTATACAGAAATGAAAGAAAATTTAAAGAAAGCCCTGCAGATATTTCGAGGAGGTCATAAGGAAGTGGCCGAGCGAGCTGGTATCCACCCCAACAATGTGGGCAGGGTATTGAATGGGGAGTTCAACAATGAACTGGTGATTGCGAAGGTAAAAGAAGTTATCAAAGAAAGAATCGAACGGGCCCAGGAACTGCTTGAACAGGCAGCGGCATAGGATGTCAAAAGTAGATTTTGCAACAAATAATAGTCATGGCGTGACAATAAAACGGGGAGTGGACGGGCCGATGGAAAGGGACGGACGCCCCCGTTTTCAAACACTAAAACAGCTTTTCATGGAAGAGGATCTAACTTTTCTGGATAGTGTGGACTTCTTAATCAATTTTGATTTGGTCTTTGAAAAATTGGCCAATTATCAGACAGGGCCACCGAGTTTAATACCTCCTGGCTCTTCCCGCTGATCTTTTGTTGCTTGCTGTGAAGTTCGCCGACCACTTTAGGGGTAAGCGAATCTGCAATATGGTCAAACCCTTTTTTGAGGTCAACCTGGTAGTCTAAAAATGCCATTCTTCCTTGTGTAAATTCCCTATTGCACTGGAAAATGACAATATACCTTCCAGCTTCGAACATGGCAGTCGGAATGCCGGTCCTTTTGGAAATGGCAGCAATGAATTCAGGTTCATTTATGTGGAGTTCGGAAAGATTGAACCTGATTTTTTCCATATCGATCGTGAACCCGCCCGTGCCATTGGGTTGGACCTTGTCAACATATAAAACCATGTTTTTCATTTTAATTAATACCTGTAACAAAGGTAAAAGAAGTTATCGAGGAATAAATGCCAAATAATACCAAATACTGGATCAAAAAAGGGCAGGACAACGAGCTGGATTTCCTGGTAGCGGTCGAACCCGGCCGGACGGTCATCTACGGGTTTTACCGGATGTGGGACGGCCCGGTGGTCTTCTCAAGGTCCAGCTTCGAAGGGAAGCCCAGATGGAACGTGAAAGGCTTTGTCAAAGCAACGAGGGAGGAGGCCGAGGCAGTGGAGAAAGCACCCGACTGTAAATTTTGTTTTGGATAGATTATGCTAGTTTTCATTTTGTTTTTTGGGGTTATGGAGCCGGGCGAACAGGCATCTGCGCCCGGCCTTTTTTGAAATTTTTCTCGGAGCGTTTTTCAACGGGCGGCGGGCATTCCCGGTCTGCCGCCTTCGTCTCCGGAACAGGATACAGCCGGCCAAAGGTGCCGGCAGAAGAGGTTTTTAATTTAATAGTTTGGACCCCTGCCCTTTCGTCATTGACGGCAGGCGGTCTTTTTTTCAACAAAAAACCCGGCAAGGGCACATGCCCCGACCGGGTCGTTTAATTAAGCCATGCAAAGTTACCCAATTAAAAATCATCCCGCAAACCTCATGGAGGACCTTTCCAAACGGCTGGGCAAAGTCACCGCGGGCACCCGGAAGGGCCTGCAGCAGCTGGCCTACCAGCAGGATCCCGACAACCTGCTCTACGGGGCCTTCCTCGGCCTGTGGGCACTGCTCGTCATTGCCATGGCATTCACCGTGGCCTTCGGTGCCTATTACCACTACCAGATCCTCCAGGATGCCTTCGGCGTCGGCACGGTCTCCGTCATCGGCAGCTTCGCCGTGTTCATCGTGCTCGAGATCGCCAAGGTCTTTTTCGGCCTCCACTTCTGCCGCAGCTTCCTGAGCATGCTGTGGTGGAGGTCGTGGTACCGGGGCCTGTTCACCCTGGGCATCGGCCTCATCGTGGCCGTGGCCTTCCGGTGGAGCATCGGCTTATCCACCAATGTCTTGGCCGTGGTCATCCGGTCTGTCA